>DAIDDL010000020.1 GCA_027309085.1 Sulfobacillus sp. | reverse complement strand
CGGATTGACCCCTACGGGGTCAGCGCCTTATATCTCCGCCCTGAACGGCGAAGTTTTACGGCGCATCTGATAAAATAAAGAAGAAGAGAATGGGCGGGACAGAAATGAGGAGGAACATGGGCGGACAAGGACCGGGTAAATGGGCCGTTCGGCTGGCTGTATCGCGAGATGCTGTGCTGGTGACGTTAGGCACTGGCCTGGTGCTCATGGCGCTGTGGTGGGTGATGAGCCGCCTCGGCAATGTGGTGGTGGTCCTGATGATGGCGGTGATGTTTGAAATCACTCTCAGTCCCATGGTCGAGCGCATCGCTCTTTACTGGCACCGGCCGTGGGCCGTACTGATAGTCGTTTTGACCACCGTCATTATTTTTGCGGCGGGCGGAATTTTGCTGATTACTGTTATGGCGACCCAGCTGGCCAGTCTTGTCACGAAACTTCCGCAAGAAATCCAGACAGTGACGCAGACCACACCGGGACTCATGGAGTGGTTCCGCCACAATGGGGTTCAGGTGAATGTGGTAGAGGTGGAAGACCGGCTGGTCAGCAGTCTGGGTCAGGTGTCTTCATTCCTGGTGACGCAAACGGTGAATATTGTGACGCACCTGGTCGACACCATAGTAGACGCCGCTATCACTCTATTCATTACGGTGTACCTGCTGCTCGATGCGAACCGGATTCAGGCCAGCATCTTGCGGCTCATCCCGCATCAGCAGCGGGAGGGACTTCTGGCCGTAGAACATACGCTGACCCGGGTCATTGGCGGGTACGTGCGCGGGCAAATCGCGCTGTCCGTAATTGTCGGGACTATTTTCGGATTTGGCACGTGGCTTATCGGTCTGCCCTACCCGCTGGTGATCGGGGTGTTCGCCGCCATCATGGAGCTGATCCCCATGCTGGGTCCTGTATTGGGCGCCATTCTTCCAGTAATTTTAGCTTTGTTTGGACGCCCCTGGGTTCAGGTGCCGGAGGTGCTGGTGCTGCTGGCGGCCGCGCACCTGCTGGAATCGCAGATCCTCGGGCCCCGCATTATTCGCAGCCAAGTTGGCATCCACCCTGTCATCTCGGTCATTGCACTGATGATTGGAGCGACTCTGCGGGGAATTTTAGGCGCGCTGTTTGCCGTGCCGATTGCCGGAATCATCGTGGCAGCCTGGGTCGCTGGGGTCAGGGTCTGGCGAGAAAAGGTCGTGCTGCCCTCGCAGCCGACCCCGCCGGTGGAATGAAGAATACTAAGCGGTGGCACTGCAGGGAAATGGGCAGAGAGATTTTCGTTGATATTTTATAATTTACATGGAATAGGAAAAAACTGCCCAAAATGAGCGAAAAGCCGATATAATAAAGGCAGGTTGTGAGATCGTGATGTGAGCTGTGAAAGGAGAGTGCAGACTATGCCGTGTCCATTGTGCCAAAAAGGAACGCTCACGGAGTGGGTAGCGCCGTCTGGAGAGATATCCATTGTCTGTAGCGAGTACCCGAAGTGCCGTTTTACCGCGCCGTCTTGGGCAGAGATATCCGGAACTTTGGCGCATTTCCAGCATCCCGTGACAAGGGAACAGGTATGACACGACCTGCAAGGGGACGGGAGTAAGGTGCCGTCCTTTTTGGGTAAAAAAATACAGCTTCCCTTTTTCACAAGGAAGCTATCGGTTTGAGAATCCGATCCCTCAGCCAATTCTCCGGCACTCCACAATCCCAGTAGTGCGTCCCTCATTCAATAATGTATCACTAATCAGAATTGTTGTCAACAAAGAGCGTCCCTTTTTGTTAGGGAAAGGATGGGTCACTACGCTGGTAGGCGTGACAGGAGTCAATGGAGGCATCGGCGCCGCGCTTGTCCAGGTGCTTGAAGACCATGGGGTCACCGTGGCAGGTTTCGCCCGGAATCCTCTGGAGGGGCAATACCGTCTGGATGTGACTTGGGAGAGTGGGAATATCGACTTCGCCATGCGCACGGCTCTAGGTGGGGAGGGTCAGTATGACGCATGGATCAATTTGGCCGGTGCAGACATCCTAAGTAAAGGGGTGCGCAGCCTCTCCTACATGACGCGTCTGGACATGCTGTGGAGAACCGATGTGGAAGGGACGGTCAAGTGCAGCCGGGCGGTAGTACCCTACCTGCGCCCGGGCGGCCTCATTGTCAACATGGCCTGGGATGAGGCGGTGACCGGCGCCAAAGGGGAGTCCGCGGAGTTGTACGGGACAGCGAAGTCTGCCGTGCTGGGGTTTAGCGCCAGTCTTGCGCGGTCTTTGGCCCCTCACCGCCGGGTTTGCGTGGTGTCTCCCGGGTGGGTCCAGACCCGTTGGGGGAACAGTTTGAGTTTGGAACAGCGAGAGCGGCTCGTCAAGGGGAGTGCAGGCCGGCAGTGGATCTCCGCCCGAACCGTGGCAAATGTCGTGTATGACCTGCTGCACTCACCCGGACAGACGGGGCAGGTAATCACAGTCCGGTAACTGAAAGGGTGTCGGCATGGAGTATCCGAGATTAGTGGTGGCAGCGCCCAGAAGCGGGGAAGGGAAGACGACGCTGTCATTGGCGCTGATGGCGGCCCTGACGCGCCGCCATCAGAGGGTGCAAGGGTTCAAGGTGGGTCCCGATTATATCGACCCCGCTTATTACGCCTTAGCGAGCGGCAGGGCGGGCCGCAATGTTGACGCCTGGATGGGCGCGGACGCCAGTGAGGTGATGCGCAGCTTCTGCCGGGGAATGCAGGGTGCTGATATCGCTGTAGTTGAAGGCGTGATGGGATATTATGATGGGAAGAATTCTGACAATCAAGAGGCGAGCACGTGGCACGTGGCCGATTTGCTGCAATCCCCTACCGTGCTCGTGGTAGACGGCCAGAGGAGCGGGGGCAGCCTGGCAGCTGTGGTCTGGGGCTTTCAGCATTTGGTGGAGCCCAGCCACATTGCAGGCGTGGTGATCAACCACGTAAACGAACGCCATTACAGGCTGCTGCAAGAAGCGATCGGACGGGCGACGGGACTGCCATGCTACGGTTACCTTCCCTTTGACGCCACCGTGTCTGTGTCGGAGAGAGCTCTGGGAATTTTGCCAGCCGGGGAAAACCCGGGGGCCAAAGCCATGATGGCCAGGCTCGCGGCACTGGCAGAAAGCACCCTGGACATTCCCGCTCTCGTGGCGCTGGCACACGGAGCCCCGCCGCTGGAATGCCGGCCGGCGCTGGGCGCTGCGGGCAAACTGCAGACGCACCGTCGGGTGACCATAGCGGTGGCCCAAGATCAGGCGTTTAATTTTTACTATCCTCAAAACTTCGAATTGCTCGCAGACCTGGGGGCAGACATTGTTCCTTTCAGCCCGCTGGCAGGCGAGGAGATTCCCGGGGAGGCCCAGGCCCTGTACTTGGGCGGAGGATTTCCGGAGATCTATGCTCAGGCTCTCAGCGCACAGCAGGGATTGCTATCGAACTACCGCCGCCGTATCTTACAGGGTATCGCCACGCTGGCCGAATGCGGGGGCTACATGTTCTTGGCAGAGAGTCTGCGGGGCACGGATGGCCGGGTGTATCCCATGGTGGGGGCCATACCTCATGCGACGGAAATGTGCAACACGCTGCAAGCGGTCGGCTACCGGACCATTAGTCTATTGGGCCCAGGGCTGTTTGGCGATGGTTCCCTGTTTCGCGGACACGAATTTCACTATTCCCGCACGTCCCGCCAGCAAGGCCCCGCAGCCTATTCGCTCGAGGGGCGACGGGGCACAGCGGACAGCGGATATCGCTCAGAACGCCTCGTGGCGGGATATGCGCATTTTTACTTGCCGTCCAATGTCACGGCCGTCAGCGACTGGCTCAGAGCAGCGAGTTCCTGTTCCTGAGGCCAAAGGGAACGGTGAAGGGGCAGGGACAGCTTTTCGGCTGTCCCTGCCCCTTCACATTTCAAGAATGCGGAGCTCGGCGGGAAGGCGGAGAACAAAACCTGCCCGTCCCTATTTCAGTGAGCTGGAGGCCAAGTCCGGTGCGGCGCCCATGCGGTACTGAGCTCCTAAAATAAGAACGCCGCCCAGAACCAGCAGCACCGTCATGAAGGCCAGTCCGGCAAACATGCTGTTATGGCTGACCGTCAGCAGGTATCCCACCATGAACGGGCCCAGGAAGCCCCCCAGGTTTCCCAGACCGTTAATCAGTCCCATGGACGATCCCAAGGCATTGGGCCCGACAATCAGGGGCGGGAGGGTCCAGAAAACGCCCAGAAATGCCATGACGCCCGCTTCTGTCAGGGAAAGGAAGATCATGGCCAGAACGGGGCTGGATGTGCCCACTGCCGCGGAGAGCAGAAGGGAGACTCCCGCCACTATCAGCGGTATGGCGATATGCCACTTGCGCTCTCCCGTGCGGTCAGAATGCTTCGAGTTGAGCCACAGGGCCAGTACGGCCACGATATACGGCAGGGTGCCCAGCAGCCCTACGCCTGTAGGGCCGAGGGACGAGAGGTTCTTGACGATCGTCGGCATCCACAAGGTCACTCCGTAGAGGCCGGTGACTCCTAGAAAATAGACGGCCACCAACAGCCAGACCTGTCCATTCACGAAGGCCTTGCGCCAATTATTCGCCACTGGGCGCAGGGTTTTGGCGTCCTCGGCGAATTTGGCCCGAAGATAGTCGCGTTCTTCGGTACTCAGCCACTTCGCGGTTTCGGGGGAATCATCAATGAACATCCACCATACCCCGGCCCAAATCAGAGCAGGCAGCCCTTCGAGGTAAAATAGCCAGCGCCATGACATGTGGGCCAGAATGAGGCCAGCCACTGGAGACATGATGATGGCAGCCACGGGAAGGCAGAACATCCAGTAAGAATTAGCCCGGGCCCGTTCGTCCAGGGGAAACCACTTGGCTAACAGGGCCAGTGTGGCCGGCCATACCCCGCCTTCCGCCACCCCTAGCAAAAAGCGCACCGTCAGCAGTTCCGGAACATTTTGAACAGCCCCTGTCAGTATGGCAAACACTGCCCAGAATAGGAGGGAGAGGGTGACGAATTTTTTAGCGCTCCAGTTCACTCCCCAGTGGCCTCCCGGGATCTGCAAAAAAAGATAGCCAAAGAAGAAAATGCCTCCAGCCAGTCCCGCCATGGTAGCGGTGGTGCTCAGGCTTCTCTCCATGCCGCTGAATCCGAATCCAATGTTGATACGGTCCATAAATCCAATGGTGTACATCAGGAAAGCGACAGGTATAATTCTGGTCCACCGCTGGCGCGGCGCTGTGCTGTAATTTGTCCGACTGGATGAATCCAATGTCCGCGTCCCCCTTTGCCGGTATCTTCCGGTTAGTCCTGCCAAAAATTCGCGAGGCAGGACCAGAATTAATAAAATATTGACACTTCGCACTATTAAGCGGAATTACCGACCCGTCTGACACCTTATGATGGCGTTTGGCACACGAAAGGGAGGGTACTCGAGTTGTTGAAAATAAGCCGTCCGGGAAATCGCACACGGTTTGCCCGCTCACGACCGGGGTCGTGATGATGCGGCATTTGACGCGGAAACTCTTCAGCCCGTCGCCAAATATGTGCAGAATTCCGAAAACGGACAGTCACTATTATAGTGCAAGCTGGGGCAGAGAATCAAAGAGAAAAAACGCCCAGCCTGTTTATTGACAGGAAAGGGGATCACGCATTTTTTTCCGCCGGGTGGCGCGCGGACTGCACGATCGCGGTTGTGATACCATAGTCATGTCAATGTGCATTCATGGCGCCGCGGCCGTGGCCTAAGGTCCGGCCAGACGCTCGCCGCACAGCACATAAGAAAGAAATCGGGTTATCGAGGTGAGAGCGCATTAACCGTTTTATAACTATTCACGGCCATTTTTATCAGCCGCCGCGGGAAAATCCTTGGCTTGAGAGTGTGGAGCGGGAAGAGTCCGCCAAACCTTACCATGACTGGAACCAGCGTATTACGGATGAGTGCTACGGCCCTAATGCCCATGCCCGGATATTGGATGACAAGGGATATCTGCGCGCAGTGGCTAACAATTATTCGCGTATCAGCTTCAACTTTGGGCCAACCTTGCTGGCTTGGCTCGCGCACAGCGACCCGGACACCTATCAGGCCATCATCGCTGCCGACACCAAGAGCCAGGCCCGATACAGCGGCCACGGCTCGGCTATTGCCCAGGTGTACAACCACATCATTATGCCGCTCGCATCCTCGCGGGACAAGGAAACGGAAATCATCTGGGGAATTCGCGACTTCACCGCCCGGTTTGGCCGCCGTCCCGAAGGGATGTGGCTGGCCGAAACGGCAGTGGATTATGAGACACTGAACCTCCTGGCAAAGCACGGGATTCTCTTTACGATTTTAAGCCCCGAGCAGATACGCCGCGTGCAAGACCCTAGGACCCTCCAGTGGCATGACGTTGCGCCCCCAGCTTTGGATACGACACGCCCTTACCAGGTTATGCTGCAAGGCAAGCGCTCCATCACCGTGTTCTTTTACCATGCAGAATTGTCGCGGGCGGTGGCATTTGAGGGACTGCTCAACAATGGGGCATATTTCGCCTCCCGGCTGGCCGGGGCGTTTTCCGGCAGCGCCGCGGGCAGCCAGCTCATCAATATTGCGACGGATGGGGAATCTTACGGCCACCACCACCGGTTTGGGGAGATGGCGCTGGCGTATGCCCTCGACGTGATTGACCAGGCTCCGGATGTCGCTCTGACAAATTATGGGGAGTACCTGTCTGTGAATCCCCCCGTCTGGCAGGCTGAAATTCTAGAGAACACCTCATGGAGCTGTGCGCACGGCATAGAACGCTGGCAGAGCGACTGCGGCTGCCAGTCAGGGCTGCACCCGGGGTGGAACCAGAAGTGGCGAGCCCCGCTGCGCGATGCCATGGATTACCTGCGCGATGCGGCCGTCCCCCTCATTTCCGCCCAGGGCGATCTGTGGGCCAAAGATTTCTGGGCGGCGCGCGACGGCTATATCGACGTGATACTGAACCGCACCCCTGAGCAGGTGGACGATTTTCTCAAGGAGCACCAAAGGGCGCCCCTGGCCGCTGACGACAAAGTCCGGGCGTTGGAAGTGATGGAACTGTCCCGGCAGCTTCTGCTCATGTACACTAGTTGCGGCTGGTTTTTTGATGACATCGCGGGGCTGGAGTCGGTGCAGGTGATGAAGTACGCGGCCAGGGCAATCCAATTGGCGGAGGGGCTTTTTGACGTCTCGTTCTCTGAAATGTTCACAGCGATTCTGGCTAAGGCTTCGTCTAACGACACCGGTGACAGCGGCAGGCGCATCTTTGCGGAGCAAGTTTTGCCGAGGCAGGTCGACTTGGCCCGGGTCGCCTTGCACTACAGCCTCATGCATATCCTCACGGTGGAAGAGAGCCTGCCTCTCACCCAGATCTATTGTTACGATGTCCAGCTCGAGGGAGGCCGGGTGTGGCGCGCGGGAACGGTCAAAATGGCAAGCGGCAGGGTCAGGGTCCAGTCTCAAATCACCCTAGCGCAGCGCAGCTATGTGTTTGCCGTGCTGCACCTCGGCGACCATAATGTGACAGCGGGAGTGCAGGCCGACGCGGAGGTGGAGCGTTTCGATGCGGTGGTAAACCAGGCCGGCCAGGCTTTCGACACGTCTGACTTTCCTGAAGTGATTCGCCTGCTGGACCAGTTTTTCCATGGGAAAACCCATTCCCTGCGCCAGTTGTTCAGGGATGAACAGGAAACGGTCATCCGCCACCTTGTCCGTGATGCCTTTGCCGACGCCATCCAGGCCCACCGCCAGAATTACGAGCGCACTATTCCCCTCATGCGATTTCTCAAAGATATGGGCCAGAATATCCCCGACGTATTCCGCGGCGCTGCGGCGATTGCCATCCGCACCAGCCTGGGCGAAGAACTGGCCCGTGACCCCGTGCGGTTTGACGAGATTGAACGGTGGGTGCAAGACGCTGTGGAGTGGGATATCTGGCGCGACGGCCAGGACCTCATGGCAGGCTTCGCCCGGTTTGTCGAGCACCTTGCGGGCAACGTCCTGTCACAGCCGGAGCGGGTTGAAGGGCTGGAGGATTTGGCCAGAGGGGTCCGCATTGCCTACAGCCTCCCTCTTCAAATCGACCTGCGCATCGCCCAGCTCGCGGTGTTCCACATAGGGCAAGGGCGCGCGGTCCAGGATCCGGGTGGCCCTACCGTGTGGAATGAGCGTTTAGCCCAACTTGAGAGGATGCTCATGATTCATTCAGGTGAGCAGGACACACACTGAGAGGAGAGAGATGCGATGGCGGTAGACAGCAAGGAGCGGGTGCTGGTTCTGAACGTCAGCCCAGCCGTTGATTGCGGCCGGTTTCCCATCAAACGGGTGTCCGGGGACCGGGTCACGGTCGAGGCAGATTTGATTGCGGACGGGCATGATGTGGTAAGGGGCAGACTGCGCTGGCGCAAGATGCCACGGGGGCCATGGAATGACGCGCCTCTCGTTCCGCTCGCCAATGACCGCTACAGCGGGGAGTTTGAGGTCGGATCGCCAGGCGTCTACGAATATGTGGTGGAAGGGTATATTGATGGGTTTGCCAGCTGGCGCCAGCGTTTCGACAAAAAGCGGGAGCTGAACCAGGACCTTCCGCGGGAATTGGCGCACTGCGCGCAGTTGGTTGGGGACAGGCGCAGCCTCTACAAAAAGAGGCGCGGACTGCCGCGGACTCTCGTGGGCGACTTGAGCCGCCTGGACGAGATCCAGGCCCTCCTAGCCTCGCCGGCTGACGTAAGCGAATCGGCTGCGGTTGCGGCATCTGACGAACTGATGGCGCTGATGGACAGAGTGCCGGGACCCCGTTTTGCGGGAAAATCTGCTGCACTGCGCGTGCAAGTAGACCGGGTCCGAGCACTGACGGGCGCCTGGTATGAGTTCTTCCCCCGGTCCTGTCCCGGCCGTTCTGGCGATTACGGCACGCTGAAGGAGTGCGAGACCTTTCTGAACTATGTGGCGGACCTGGGATTTGACGTGGTCTACCTGCCCCCCATCCACCCAATCGGGACACAGCACCGCAAGGGTGCCAACAACCGGATAAGCGCGGGGCCGGATGACCCTGGAAGCCCCTGGGCGATTGGCAGCGGCGCTGGGGGGCATACTGCGATCGACCCGCACTTGGGCACACTGGACGACTTCGACCACTTCCACCACAGGGTGAGGGATCTGGGCATGGAACTCGCGATGGATGTGACCTTGCAGTGCTCGCCTGACCATCCTTGGGTGCAGGAGCACCCGTCCTGGTTCAGCCATTTCCCCGATGGCAGCATCCAGTATGCGGAGAATCCCCCTAAAAAGTACGAAGATGTGTACCCGCTCAATTTCGAGACGGAGGATTGGGCAGCGCTGTGGGAAGGGCTATGGAAAGTGATTTTGTTCTGGGCAGAGCGGGGCGTGCGCATTTTCCGGGTGGACAATCCGCACACCAAGCCGATTCCCTTCTGGGAATGGCTGATTGCCCGCACTCAGGCCCAGTATCCCGACGCGATATTTTTATCGGAAGCGTTCACCCGGCCGAAATTAATGTATGCTCTATCCAAAGCCGGATTTAGCCAGTCTTACACCTATTTTGCCTGGCGCAACTCACCGGGAGATTTGAGGACTTATCTCATGGAACTGACCGGAACTGAGGTCAAAGAGTTTTTCCGGCCAAACTTTTGGCCGAACACACCGGATATCCTAGCCGACTATCTGCAAACCGGCAAGCCAGCCGCATTCGCCATCCGGTTTGTTTTGGCGGCGACGCTAGCCGCCAGCTACGGGATTTACGGACCGGCCTTTGAGCTATTGGAACATGTTCCCATAGCTCCTGGCAGCGAAGAATACGATCACTCAGAGAAATATGAGGTGCGTACCTGGGACTTGCACCAGACTCCCAATATTCAAGACCTCATCCGGAAGGTCAACCGCATCCGCCATCACGAGACCGCCCTGCAAAACAACAGTTCTCTGGTGTTTCACCAAATCGATAACCCGCAGCTGCTGGTCTACAGCAAGCGCGGCCCCGAACCGTCGAGCGCACTGCTCATGGTGGTGAATATGGACCAGACGTTCACGCAGGCGGGGTGGACCGCCCTGGACCTACAGGCCCTGGGTTTGCCGCCTGAGGGTGCATACTGGGTCCATGACCTCCTGACCGATGTGCGCTACCACTGGTCTGGACCGTATAATTACGTAGAGCTTCACCCACAGGGATATAACGCCCACATTTTTCGCATTGAGACCGAAGAGGGGATATAATGCAAGCCGAGATCATTCAAACCGACCGCCAGGACTGGTATAAAGACGCGATTATCTATGAACTGCATGTGCGCACATTTTTCGACAGCAATGGAGACGGTATTGGCGACTTTGCCGGGCTCACCGAAAAACTCAGCTACCTGGCGGAATTGGGAGTGACCGCGCTGTGGCTGCTGCCGTTTTACCCCTCGCCTCTGAAGGACGACGGATATGATATCGCGGACTACATGAATATCCATCCGGCCTACGGCACCTTGCGCGACTTCCGGCGCTTTCTTCGCACGGCGCATGACCTCGGTTTGAAAGTCATCACTGAACTGGTGATGAACCACACTTCTGACCAGCACCCGTGGTTCCAAAGAGCCCGGCGCGCCCCGGCGAACAGCCGCTACCGGAACTACTACGTGTGGAGCGAGACCCCAGATAAATATGGCGACGCCCGGATTATTTTCCAGGACTTCGAGCGTTCCAACTGGACTTATGATGACGTGGCGGACGCGTATTACTGGCACCGCTTCTACTCCCATCAGCCGGACCTGAACTTTGACAATCCCGTGGTCAAGCGCGAGGTCCTCAAAATCCTGGACTTTTGGCTGGATATGGGAGTGGACGGACTGCGACTGGATGCCGTGCCCTATCTTTTTGAGCGAGAAGGCACCAATTGCGAGAACCTCCCCGAAACCCACCAGTTTTTGCGTGAACTGCGGGCGCACATTGATGAGAAGTATCCATCGCGCCTGCTCCTCGCTGAAGCCAATCAGTGGCCGGAAGATGCGGCGCTCTATTTCGGGGAGGGGGACGAATGCCACATGGCCTTCCACTTTCCTCTGATGCCCCGCATGTTTATGGCGCTGTACATGGAAGACCGCTATCCTATTATGGATATCTTGCAGCATACCCCGCCCATCCCGCCGTCAGCACAGTGGGCCATTTTCTTGCGCAACCACGACGAGCTGACTCTGGAAATGGTCACGGATGAGGAAAGGGACTATATGTACCGGGTTTACGGCAAGGAGCCGCAATTCCGGATCAATGTCGGCATCAGGCGGCGGCTGGCCCCTCTCTTGGGCAACAACCGCCGGCGGATGGAATTGATGAATGCTCTGCTGATGACCCTGCCGGGGACCCCGGTGCTGTATTACGGCAACGAAATTGGCATGGGCGACAACGTCTACCTAGGGGACCGTGACGGGGTGCGGACCCCGTTCCAGTGGAGTCCGGACCGGAATGCGGGATTTTCCCGGGCCAATCCGCAGCGGCTCTGCCTCCCGGTGATTGTGGACCCGGAGTACCACTACGAATCGGTCAATGTGGAAGCGCAGCAGAACAACCCCTCGAGCTTCCTGTGGTGGATGCGCCGGATCATTGCGCTGCGCAAATCATCCGGCGCATTTGGGCGCGGCGCGCTGCGCTTTCTCAATACGGACAACCCCAAGGTTTTGGCCTTTGTGCGGGAATTTGAAAATGACCGCATCATGGTGGTCGCTAACTTGTCCCGATTTGTGCAGGCCGTCACCATTGAGACGGGGGAGTTTCTGGGCCAAGGGGTGGTCGAGCTATTCTCGCATGGCACATTTCCCCAGATTGATTACGAGACCACCGTGTACACCTTAGGGCCCCATGACTTTTACCTGTTTAAGCTGCAGGACCAGCAGAGTGCCATCGGGGATGAGGGAATTGCCCCCGGCCAGTCATCTGTGACCATTGCTGATCTCTCCCATCTGCCCCGGGTGCTTGAAGATCTGGCGGGGCGCATCCCAGACTACCTGCAGCGCCAGCGCTGGTTTGCCGGGAAAGGCCTGCGGATCATGAGGGCGGGCCATGAGGCATGGATTGCCGTCGGGGAGCGCGGCGGGCTGTGGATCGTGCGGGTGCATTACCTGGGAGGGAGCGAGGAGCGGTATATGCTGCCCCTGTGGCTCCAGCCTGGTGCAGCCGACTCCTCCTTGGGAATCTTTTCTCTGAACGGGGAAATGTGGAGTTTGCAAGATGCCACCGACCGCCATCAGTTTTGGTCCGAACTCGGTCGCTACTGGGTTCATCCGGAACGTCTGAACGGGCGGGACATTGAGCGCAAAACTACTCAGGCGTGGCGCAGCCGCCCGCGGCTTGAAGCACCCGACGGGGAACCGACGCCGTTGCATGTGGAGCAGAGCAACACCTCCGTGATGTTTGGAGACCGCTGGATTCTGAAGATATTCCGCCGCCTCGAAGAGGGGGTCAACCCGGACTGGGAAATTGGGCGGTTTATGACGGACCATGATGGGGAGAGGATTGCCCCCAGAACGTGGATGGGGTGGGAATACCGCCATGTGTCCCAGCATTACCAGTTGGGGATCCTTCAAGAATATGTGGTCAATCATGGGGATGCATGGACGTATACCCTAGACCACCTCGGCCGCTATTTTGAGTTGGCCGCCGCCCAGAATATTCATCTCCAGCCTGCTTTATGCGCAAACTGGTGGGAGGAGCGCAGTGACAGCGGCGATGATGCCGTGAAAGAGATGATGGGGGAATTTATCGGCCAGGCGGCGCTTATCGGCCGCAAGACGGGACAGATGCACATGCTTCTGTCTTCGGATCCCTTGTCGCCGGACTTTCGCCCGGAGCCTTTTTCGGCCCTTGACCAGCGTGCAACATACCAGTCAATGCGGCAAAATGCGGACCGCACCTTGGCCGACCTGA
Source organism: Sulfobacillus sp. (assembly GCA_027309085.1). Lineage (GTDB taxonomy): Bacteria > Bacillota > Sulfobacillia > Sulfobacillales > Sulfobacillaceae > Sulfobacillus. The sequence continues at coordinate 62,039 of DAIDDL010000020.1, read as the reverse complement.
AAGACAGCCTGCCTGCGTTCGGCGAGGAACTGCGGGCCATGGCTGGCGCCATTCTTGACCGCCGCTCCGGCATTGAGCAGATTTTGCGCCGGGCCGCCAGACCCACGGTGCAGGGGGCCAAAATCCGCTGCCACGGAGATTACCATCTCGGCCAGATGCTCTATACCGGGGAGGACTTCATGGTCGTGGACTTTGAGGGCGAGCCGCTGATGTCCCTCACACAGCGGCGCATTAAGAGGTCCCCGTTTAAAGATGTGGCAGGCATGATCCGGTCTTTTCACTATGCGGCCTTTACCCAGGCGATGCGACAGCAGGAGTTTGGCGTGCCCTTCGAAACTCTGCGGCCTTGGGCGGCCGCATGGTTTCAAACGGCGACGGCCCGCTTTGTAGAGGCCTACCGGGAGACGATGAACACCGCCCTGCTGCCGGAACTGGGATCGGAGTGGCTGACCGCCTTTATTCTGGAGAAAGCCCTCTATGAGCTGCGCTATGAACTGCGCAACCGGCCGGCATGGGCGCGAATTCCTATGGAAGGGATCTTAAGCCTCATCCCGGCAGAATGATACGGCAAAAAAACCTGGAGGCTTCTGCTATGCTGGAAAACCGATTGGATGACCAAACTCTGTACCTGTTCAATGAAGGGTCGCAAAGTCAGCTGTACCGGCATTTTGGGGCTCAGCGGGTAGACCCGTCGAGGGAATTGGTGAGATTTGCGGTATGGGCTCCGTCTGCCCAGTTTGTCTCAGTAGTGGGAGACTTCAACGGGTGGGATGCCCACCGGCACCCCATGCGGCCTTTGGGGGTCTCTGGAGTGCACGTGGCGGCTATCGAGGGATTGCCGCCCGGGTCTTTGTACAAGTACCACATTGAGACGCCACAGGTCGGATTCTCCGGGGAAAAAGCGGACCCCGTGTCTTTTGGCATGGAAGTTCCTCCCAAGACGGCCTCGGTTGTCACCGATTTGGCGTACGACTGGCACGATGGCGAGTGGCTGTCCCAGCGCCAGACAGACGGCTGGCGGTCCAGACCCATCAGCATCTATGAGGTGCATCTGGGATCGTGGCGCAAGCACGCGGACCAGACGTCTCTCAGCTACCGTGAGCTGGCGGAGCAGCTGGTGGCCTACGTCCAAGACGCCGGATTTACGCACGTGGAGTTTCTGCCGGTGATGGAGCATCCCTACTACGGTTCGTGGGGCTATCAGACCACCAGTTACTTCGCGCCATCCCGGCGCTTCGGCACGCCTCAGGACTTGATGTATCTCATCGACTGCCTTCACCAAGCCAATATCGGCGTGATCCTGGATTGGGTGCCGTCGCACTTCGCCACCGATGCGTTTGGGTTAGGGCAGTTTGACGGCACGCATTTGTATGAGCACGCCGACCCGCGCCAGGGAGTTCACCCCCAGTGGCACAGCTACCTCTTTAATTACGGGCGCAACGAGGTCAGAAGTTTTCTGACCTCCAGCGCGATGTACTGGGTCGACGTTTTTCATGCGGACGGGCTGCGGGTGGATGCGGTCAGCTCGATGCTCTACCTGAATTTCGGGCGCGAGGAAGGCGAGTGGATTCCCAACCGCTACGGCGGCCGAGAAAATCTGGAGGCCATCCAATTTCTGCGGCAGGTCAACCATACGGTGCATGAGGCATTTCCCGGGGTGCTGATGATTGCGGAAGAATCCACAGCATGGCCGCAAGTGTCAGGACCGGCGGCGGATGGCGGGCTCGGGTTTGATTTCAAATGGGACATGGGGTGGATGCACGACACCCTGGATTACATGGCGCTCGATCCCATTTACCGCCGCTACCACCATGATTCTTTGACATTTCGTCCCATGTATGCGATGAGCGAGCGGTTTGTGCTGCCCCTGTCCCATGATGAAGTTGTGCACGGCAAAGGCTCACTACTGGGAAAAATGGCTGGGGACCGGTGGCAGAAGTTTGCTAATTTGCGTCTGCTGCTGGCATATCAGTATGCGGTGCCCGGAAAGAAATTGCTGTTTATGGGAGGGGAGATCGGACAGTGGCGCGAATGGTCGCATGACCGCGAACTCGACTGGTTTCTGCTCCAAGAGCCGCAGCATGCGGGAATTCTGCGGCTGGTCCGAGATTTGAACCGGCGCTACGCCGGGGATCCGGCCTGGCATGCCGGAGACCACGTCGACGGAGGGTTTCAGTGGTGTGACTTCGAGGACCGGGGAGGGAGCATTATCAGCTTCTTCCGCCATGACGGGCAGGGCGGCCAGGTCCTATGCGCATTCAACTTTACTCCCGTGCCCCGCACTCACTACCGGCTGGGGGTCTCCCAAGGAGGGTTGTGGCAGGAGGTTCTCAATACCGATTCCGAGTGCTATGAGGGCAGCAATCAGGGCAATTTAGGCGTAATCGCCGCGGAACACTCCCAGTGGAAGGGGAGGCCGTGGCGCCTAGAGGTGACCTTGCCCCCATTAGGCGCCGTCTTTTTCGAACCTGTCAGCGCTGGAACGGATTAAATATTTCGGGTGGGGTGACACGGATATACCGTGCCCACTCGGGTTTTTTGCGCTCTAGCGCCCGGTACATGTCCCATGCCAGACTGCGGTAGCTGAAGTGGCCCTGGGAGCGGCTTCGCAATTCAATAATGTAGGCCGCTTCCGCGATATCCATGCTCATCAGCACCCGGCGCTTATGCGCCAGCGGGAAAAGATAGGGGAGAACATCGCCTGGCTTTGCTGCCTGAAGCCGCGCATAGTAAGCACGAAGACCATCTTCCAGGCTCTGCCCGGGGTCGGTTCCCGCCAGGGGTGCAGGCAGGGCGTAGGACATGTCCAGGGACAAGTCCTGCACCGCTTTAGATACGCGGCGGTGGCGGTTGAAATCCCGGAAGGCGCCGACATCCATGGTCAGGTCGAAGACCAGCGGTGCCTGGCGCATGAGCCGGGGCCAATCATCATGGTCCCCGCGCAGGGCGAACACGCTGTCAAGCAGATCGCGTTTCTCTCCAGAAGACATCCGGGACGCCTGGCCCAGATATTGGCGGTAGGAGCCGTGGCCGAATGGGTACAGCAGGTGCGCGATCTGCGCATCTTGCGGGTCGGCCTCCGTGATTAAGTCGACAGGCTCTCCTACCACCCCCGGTGCCTGGACGGCCAATGGCCGCAGCAGCTGCCCCAGCGCCAAGCGGTATTGGTCAGCGCGGGCGTATTTCACTAGCGTCGGCAGCAAAGGCTGCGGGGAGGTGCTGGAAGGACCCTCGGGGTCAAACGGTGCGTCTTGGGTGGCCGCCGCTTTCATGTGCCCCGCGATCTCCTGCACTTCCGCAAGCGGGGAGGCGAGCAACCGGCCAATCTGCTGCTCAAGAGTGCGGGCACTGGTGATCTGCCCGACGCTCGTCAACATGTTGAGGGGCAGGCAATAGCGGGCGATATCCAGTGCCCGGGCGCGAATCACGCGCCCGTAAGCGGTCTCGTCCATTTCGGGAGGGCGGGGATACCATTCTCTCTGCAAAGCCTGGGAGCTTGCCAGCGTCCCGTGGTAAAGCTCGAGCAATTCCTGAGTGCGCTCATCATAAAAACCTCCAGCATTAGGCGGCCGGTAGTAGGGCGCCCGGTCAAAGTTCTGGTACCGGGTCGAGCGTTCCTGACCGTCCCATAGCGGCTCATCAACGATTTCCATAGCGGCGAAGAGAGAAATATCCTCAATGGCCAGCGCCACATGAGCCAAGTCAGCAATGGACGCATGGCCATAATCGAAGTAGAACGTATTGAGAAACTGTGCCGCCTTATCCTCAGACAGTTCGCGGAGATTGTCGCGCAAGGGCCGGCGGGAGCGCGAGTATTTCGCCATCCCATAAGCCAGCACTTCGGGAGGAATGTTTGTTACCGAATAAATTTGCGGCATGTCTGTCTCCTTGATCGATGGTTAGGGTCTCCGCCCGCCGTCAACTCAGCGGTAGCGCAGTCCGATTAGCATAATTGCAGCCGAGCGGCCCGCGCTTGACAGCTGGCCTAACTCGGCCAGCTGACAGTCACCGTCGCCGTGCAGCGCCTCGGCAATGCGGAGGAGGACTTTCTGTTCGGGACCATAACGCAGAGCTTCCTGATGAATAGCTTCCCAGTTGACCAGGCGGTTGTCAAGGTCGACCCACTGCATCAAACGCATGCGCTGGGTTTCGGAAAACATCGGCAGCGACAGCGTTTCTATGACGGCGTTCCACTGCGGCGCCTGCCTGACCCAGATGTGCGGGCCCACGAGATATTGGTAGGTAGTCATAACCTGCCTCCTTTAGTCACTTTCTCTCATACTAACGCAATCTTTGTCGAATGTGAAAAGAAAAGAATGGTAATAACCCCTGGGACTCGGGTTGGTGGAGACTTGGAGCGCGGGGAAACCCCTGAAATCGCTCTCGTGACAGAGGCCTTCCAGATTTTTTTTTGAACACGCACTAAAGACGGTATGCTACACTAAGACTTGCTTACCCTATAAAAAGGCCTGACTGTATTGCGGGACACATTTGAAGGGAGGCGCTTTCCTATGTCCGACACCTTTAGCCAAATATCACTGGATGAAGCACGGCAAGACGGATACTTCGAAGGACATGCTGATGGGCTGCAAGAGGGGATCGAGGCCGGACTGCAAGAGGGGACACTGCTGGCCCTGCGCGCAGCTCTGTTGCGCATGCTCGCGGCCCGCTTCGGCGCGGCGAGCAGTGCTGTCCGGCTCCGTGTCGCATCGGAAACTGAGTCTGGGCAGCTATATGCATGGATGGACCAGGTGCTGGCGGCTGGCAGCATGGAGGGCCTCCAGGATCTGTGGGATTAGAGGGAGCAGGGGTTTGCAATTCCGAGAGCTCCGTGCCCTGCCAGCCATCCCGACGTGTGAGGTCCTGTCCCGCATACTGTCCGAGAAAGGCGGACCCGCCCTTTACTCCCGGCCAGGCATTGCTGGATGGGAAAGTGGGACGAACTCGCCTTTCGCTATGACGGCCTACGGGGGAAACCGCCCTAAAATTTTGACTGTCTATCAAGAGGGGTGGAATGATGTTGCCGCAGGTAACACCGGGGGGGAGACCGGTAGTGTTGCGCAGCGCCGACCGCACTCCTTGCAGCCAGGCTTTGGCCACGCGGTGCGCTGCCATGTTGAGCGGCTGGATCCTGCAGGGTGCCCCCGGGCCCCTGTTAGCGCGCAGCCGCCCCTATACACTTCATATCCGCCCAGATGAGCAACTGGACGGCAGCCTTGTGGTCGCGCCGGGGGGGCGCAACGGGGATGGACAACCTTTAATCTGGGGATTGCCAGCTGCGGGAGAGCTCAGCGGACAGGAACTGCGGATGCCTGTGCTCCACCAAATGTCCGACGCCTTATCTTCCGGAGTGTTTGACGTCGTCCTCCGCCTCAGGCTCACCGAGCGCCCGCGGATCTTGTACATGGGATCTTACCAGGATCCGGCAGGGCTCACGACCTTCTTCAGTGCGGTCCGGCCAGTGATTTCCCGCCAGGGGGAGGCGGTGCTGCTAGGCGGGGCCGCCGAGCGGACGCGCCTAGCACCCGTCGCAGCCCATTTAGGACTGGCCGAACGTGTGGTGTTTGCGCCCGCGCTGCCACCCCATGAACTGGCGGCGCTGTATCAATCGGCTGATTTGCTGGTATACTCGGGCCACGATGCGCAGAGTCTTTACGGTTTGCTGGATGTGTATGCCAACGGATTGCCCAGTCTTGTGGCTGATACGCTCCCGGCCCGGATGATCGCGGGATATCCAGCTTTGCTGGCGGACCCGCATCAGCCCGGTATCTGGGCTGATGCGGTCCAGGAATTGCTCGGGAATACCCGCTTGCGGGAACAGATGATCGCGAGGGGTTTGGAATTTAGCGCGCCCCACCTCCTGCCAAACGTTTTCCGAAACTGGCGGACAATGATTGAACTCAGGAGTGGTGGCGTCCTTGCCAGATATTTAGGGGGAATTTGAGTGCTTTACGGGTCAGACTGGACGGACGATATCGCTCTTCCGATAACACTGGTCCACATTGGGCACGATGACGGAGAATTTATTCACGCCATGTCGGGGCAGAATATCACCTGGGAATCAAGACAGGCCCTGCCCAGCCTTCCTTGGGACTGGCTGCCAGACGGCGTGCCGATTTACGGCATAGCAGAGGCGGGCAGCGAACCGGCGGTATGGTTTGTGGGGGAGCCAGCCGGACAAGAGGAGCGCAGCTGGCATGATCTGGTGCTGGCCATTGGCCGGCAGCAGAGAATTTTGACACCCATGACCGAATCGGTGGTCGATGGAGTTGCGGACGCTCTGCGGATTGCGGTGCTGACGACCCCCAACTGCCCGAAATGCGCACAGGCCGTCCGCCTGGTCGGCGCTATGGCCATTCGCAATCCTAAAATCGCCGTATATGCCATTGATTTGGACAAGGCCCCGGATCTGATTGCGCGCTGGAACCTTCAGTCTCTTCCCGCCTTTGTAATCAATGACACCGTGACCGTGATGACGGCTAATGAATGGATTTTGGCGCAGGCCATAGCCAGCACCGGAACGGGCTCCGGGTAGAGACCAGGCGCCTTTTTTGAACTTGTGCGCCGACAATATTTAGCTTATTGATACCGGAATTAATTAATATTGAAAAGCGGTCGTCAACGTATGAACCGAAGAGTACAATAACTGTAGAATTTGATATGCGGGAGATGTGCTCATATGGTTCATGTTACGGCCGTCCAGCAGGTACTGGCGGTGTTTTCCGGGGTGCTGGTGGGATTTTCTTTAGGACTGATTGGCGGCGGCGGCTCCATTTTAGCGGTGCCGCTGCTCCTCTACGTTGTGGGGATCCATGATGCTCACATTGTGATCGGAACCACAGCCCTGGCCGTCGCGGTGAATGCATATTTGAACTTGATTCCGCATTGGCGAAGCGGGAATGTCAAATGGGCAGCCGCCGTGGGATTTGCCATCCCCGGTGCTGTCGGCGCCCTTATCGGGTCCACGGTCGGAAAAATGGTGAACGGGAAGGACCTCTTGTTTCTATTCGCCATTTTGATGCTGGTGGTGGCGGGTCTGATGTTGCGGCCCAAAAAGCAGGGAGAAGAAAAGCATTTCGAATGGAACCGCAAAATGCTGGCGCGGGTCATTCCAGCGGGGTTCACGGTCGGTTTGGTGTCCGGATTTTTTGGAATCGGCGGCGGTTTTCTGATTGTGCCGGGCCTGATGTTTTCGACAGGCATGCCAATGATTTATGCCATTGGCAGCTCGTTATTCTCAGTGGGCACCTTTGGGCTGACCACCGCCACCAATTACGCCTTATCGGGCTTGGTGGACTGGCTCATCGTCATTGAGTACATTGCGGGCGGAGCCGTGGGCGGATTGGTTGGCGCTCGCCTGGCGAGCCGCTTAAGCCACCAGAAGCGCGCGCTGAACTTCATTTTCTCCGGCGTGGTAATCGCGGTGGCGATCTACATGCTCATTCTTAATCACTGACGTGGCCGGCGGCTGGCACATAGGGCAGCACCGGCAGCGCAAGGTGACACACAAGGCCGCGAACCGGCACCGGTTCGCGGCCTTGTGTCGGACTGCGGCATGATACAATAATTCTAAAGACAGAGTAATTGGGGTGTTGGGGTGGCATTGCTTTGGTGCGGGTTGCTGGCTGTCGCTGGCGCATTCATAGTGTGGGGAAAACCGAGAGCCTATATTGCGGGGCTGCTCATTGCATCAGTCGTGGTGGAAGTCATTCACCACTGGTACGCGGGAATTGGCCAGTATTTCCCGTGGGTGGGAGTCTGGCTTGGGGGCATTGTTTCGGCCAAACGGGAGATCTGGCAGGAGTGGTGGCGGTTTCTGCGCCGTCAGGCAGCCTGGGTTGCCGTCTTCCTCGTGTATCTTGCGGGCATTGCAGCGTCGGCGCTCGCGGGCATTCACCTGTCGGTGTCCGTACGGTACGCCCTAGGGGTGCCGGCCGTCCTGGCCGTGGCCGTCATCATTTTCCCGTGGGCGGTGTCCAAGGGCTACTCGTCTCTTACCTCGGTTTTCCGAATAATCGCCGGGATGGGGGTGGTGTTCACGGTGAGTGCAGCCATTGCCGCCCTCGGGTATCATTCCGGATTTCCGGTGCCGGTCGGCCACCACACGATTCTAGCGTGGCAATGGCCTTTTGCCAATAAGAACACGTTTGGCATGTTGCTGACCTTTGCTTTCCCGGCGGCAGCCTTTCTCACAATGTCGGCTCAGGAGGATGTCTGGGCCCGCACGGTGTGGGGCGCTGCCAGCCTTGTCCTGCTCGTCGGGGTGGCACTGAGCTACTCCCGCTCCTCATGGATTGCCAGCCTGGTGGGACTGGTCGCCTTTGTCGTACTGTACTACGGCCGCCGCGGGGCGTTATGGCTGGCCGCCGCCATCATTGTCATGGGCGGGGGACTGGTGGCCAAAACCGGCATTCACAAGTGGCAGCTGTTGTGGAGTAAGGGCCTCAATGGGCGCATCGTGCTGTGGAAAGCGGGATTTCGCGCCATGGACCACCACTGGGTCCTCGGAGTGGGGCCGGGAAACTCCCCAATGGCGCTGCGGCCTTTCGTGCCGGCTATTTATGCGGGGCTGACGCCGTCCGATTCCCTCTTGCGCACCGGGCTGGAATTGGGGCTGTTCGGGCTGGCCCTCTGGCTGGTGCTGGTAGGTGTGGCCATGGTGGGACTGCTGCGGAAGCGGCCCTGGGGCCATTGGCAGGACAGCGCCCTCTTTTCCATTCTCCTGGCGAGTTTGGCGCAGCAGGTCGTGGAGTCGCTGATGCTTGGGGGAGTGTCTTTTGGGGACTTTTTCTTTACCCTGTTCGTAGGGCTCGCCTGGTACCGCCTAATGACGCAGCCAGCCAACCGCCGGGCGCACCGGTCACGATCGCGGCCGGTTGGCCGCTAATCATCCTTCTTTTTAAACGAAATCTGCACGACAGTCCGGATGACAATGACAATATCTTTGAGCCACGACCAATTTGTGGCGTAGTGCAGGTCGTAGGCGGCTTTCTCTTCGGGGCTCGAGGTGTAGCTCCCAGCCACCTGCGCAAGCCCTGTCAAGCCAGGGGTGCTCAGATGGCGCAGGTCATAAAAGGCAATGTCGCGGCGGTGCTGATCAACGAAAACCGGACGCTCAGGCCGGGGACCGACTAAAGACATATCTCCCTTCAGAACATTCCACAGCTGTGGCAGTTCATCCAGATGCGCGGTCCGTAAAATATGGCCGAGGCGGGTGATCCGCGGGTCGTGGGCTGCGGCCAGCACGGGGCCCGTAACGGCTTCCGCATCGGGCACCATAGTCCGGAACTTCAGGAGCATGAAACGCCGCCCGCCTGCAGTGACCCGTTCTTGGCGGTAGAGCACAGGCCCGCCCGAGTCGAGCAGAATCAGGAGGCCAATGGCGAGAAACACCGGAAGTCCCAAGGTGAGTCCCATGATCGACACGGCAATATCGGCAACCCGCTTCAACGCCGCGGAACCATGGCGTGTCCGGATCGACGCCAAAGAAAACATCGGGGTGTCTCCCACAGACGTAAGTTCAGACCCGGCGACCAGCAGGTCGTAAGTGTCGGGCTTCCACAAACAGGGAACGTTGCGCTTCATGCTTTCGATAAAGTACGCGGATTTCACATCGCCGTCCACCGTGCCGAGAATCACTGCCCCTACCTCTCCCCATGGGGCTGCGCCGCAGGGCTGGCCCGGTTCCATGTAGACCATGACGATGCGGGGCAGATACTGTCCCGCCCGCACCGTGAGTGCGGGCCACTCCGGCCGCTCTCCCACAGCCAGAACGGTGACTGTAGGGGCGGTGCGCAGGGACCAGGAGCGGTACGCCAGCCGCCAGACCACGAAAAAAGCCATCTGGAATAAAGCGGAAATCACGAAAACACTGCGCGGCAAGCCAATCGTCACCAACAGCAGGCTGATCATCGCCGCCACAAAGGTATTGGTAATGATGGCCATAATGACGGAACTTACGATTTCATGGGAGGTTTTATGGGCCGAACGGTCATAAAGTCCGTAAAAATAGAAGATGATAACCAGGGCTAGTGTTTCCCATGGGAATAGGTGCAAAAAAGCCCGAAAATTGTAGGGTGGCAAGTGCACATCGAAACGGATGGCGAAAGCTAACAGATTGGCGGCATTTAAAATAAAAATGTCAAAAACTGCGAGCCAAAGCCGTGACAGAATGTTGCGTCCTGATCTTTTCATTAATATATCCCCTGAGTGTGTTTGGCTTTCGACCCCATTCTCTCGCAACCGCCGATAATGAGCAATAACCCTGCAACAATATGTTACAGTAAAATAGGTACAGGGAACCAAAGAATGGCAAATGATGAGGCGCCGGGAGGCGGGCAATGGGAAAGCGTTTGTGGTTCGGCATGGGAATTGGGGTATTGTGTCTGGTGGTTGGAGTCGCCGCAATGGTCCGCGACTCGGGCCATGGACGTTTCCAGTCCGGCGCGCCGCGCCCACAGGGGCAAGCCCCGGCGCGCCCGGACACAGCGGCTGCGTCCTATCCCCGCATCTTGCCGTCGCGCCTTTTGGCCGGGGTTGTGGAGGGCTTTTACGGGCCGCGGTGGTCATATCCGGTCACCCAGAAGATCTTCCAGTTCATGGAGAAGCAGGGACTGAATACCTTCGTGTATGCGCCGAAAAATGTCCCGTACCTGCGAGCTGAGTGGAATGTGCCCTATCCGGCCAGCCACCTTCGAAAGCTCGGAAACCTGGTGGCTGCCGCACACAGGGACCGGATAGAATTCATCTGTTCGGTCAGTCCTGGACTTTCAATACAGTACTCGAGCGCTGCTGACCGGGCCCTGCTTGTCGCCAAGATCAATGAACTTTGGTCTGTGGGCATCCATAACGTGATGCTGAGCTTTGACGATATCCCCACGTCGCTCAATGGGGCAGACGCGGCCGCCTACCACGGCAGCCTCGGACTGGCTCAATGTTCATTGGTCAACAGCGTTGAGGCCGCGGAAGCGGCCGACGGACACCAGATCCATCTGTTTTTCACCCCGACGACTTATTGGGGAGTGCAGCAAACGCCGTACTGGAGATCCTTGCGGGATAATCTGGACGCCGGCATCCCGGTTATCTGGACGGGACCCTTCGTGCTCTCCGCCTCCATTACGGCCCAGGAGGCCGAATCGGTGCGCCGCGACCTGGGCCACCCCCTGATTGTCTGGGACAATTACCCGGTCAATGATTACACATACGTCATCGCCCATCATCCGCAGCTCTTCTTAGGCCCGGTCGAGAGAAGGGGTTCCCGACTGCCCCAGACGCTGCGGGGTTACCTATTCAATCCCATGCTGCAGCCGTACGCATCCGAAATTGCTTTAGCCACCGGAGCGGCATATCTGCGGAATGCTTCTGCCTATCACGCCGCCCATGCGTGGCAGAAGGCTCTGGAAACTGTAGGGGGGAAAGGAGGCGCGGCCGCTCTTGGCAGCTTCGCTGGAGCCAATTCCGTCAGCTTTCTCAGCCCGGATGCTTCGGACAGACTCCCCGCTAATGTGAAGAGCTTCTGGAGCAGCTACGGCCAGGGTAAAAACCTCGAAAACACGGCTCTGGACAGAGAGTTCACCGCATGGGCCCGCAACGGTACCGTTATGCAGCACACCCTGTCCCCGGCTTTGTACCAGGAAATCAAGCCTTGGGTGGCGCTGTACCGCCGCGAGGGGGCGCTGGGCGCGCAGGTGGCAGCAGCTCTCCAGCACCCGCAGACTATGGCGCCGGTCAAGGAAATGGAGCAGGAGCAGCAGACCATCAATAACGCTGCGGACCAGCTCGGAGTGCACCAGATTCTGGCGCAGTGGTTCTCCCGGGCATTTAGCCTGTTGCCTGCCGCGCGCTAATGCGCTTCCTGCTCGTGTCTTTTGGGACTGATGTCAAAAAAACCGATGACGGTCGCCATGAAGATGAAGCTGCCCGGAATCAGCCACAGTGTCAAGGAACCCGCCGCGCCGAAAACCGTGGCAAACAAGCCAATCCAAGAGGCGGTGAGAGGCTTGTACAGAAACAGCACGCCCGCAATGAGGCATAGTGCGCCCATAGCCACAGTGAGGTGCGAGGCGGACACGCCGAAACGGCTGTAGTGGTTGAACAGGGCTGTGTAAACTCCCGGAATATGCTCAAACAACCCCGCCAGAATACCAGAAATTCCTCCGAGAATGCCCAATATAAAGGCTAAATATTTCATCGTTGTCTAATCTCCTTGAGAAGCAGTTTGCCCACACCCGTTTAGGGCCATGGACGGTCAAATATTTTCGCGAGTTTCAGGCGGTATTGCTGAAACGAGAAATTCTTCAATGTCCGGGCGCTGAAACCGCGGACCGGAATCCCTCCGTGCAGCACCCAGCCTACACCCTGCCCTTCGTCAAGAGAAATCAGCATACCTCGCAGGCGGGGGCGGAAATCAGACCCGGGATGACCTTTAGTGATGCGGCTCACCACGGTTTCTCCGACAAAATCGCCGGCCAGGGCGGCCAGCTGCGCAGTGGCAGGGATGTCCTCTCCATCTACCACAACATGCCACAAATCACCTGCCACAAACACCTGCGGCAGCACCTCTCCGAATCCGTCAGCCACAGGATATCCCCGGGGATCCAGCGGCAGCCCGCTGTGCCGTATCCACTCGGGCGGGGTAATGCCGCCAGCCCAGATGAGGATATCATATCCATAATGGTCCCGTTCCAGTTCGATGCGGGAGCTGTTGACCTGCATCAGCTTCTGGCCCATGACGACGGTCACGCCGGCAGCCCTGAGACGTTTGTAGGCATACGCCGACAAGCCTATGCCGAGGGCGGGAAGCAGCCGGTCGAACGCCTCGACCAGGATCACGTCGTGGTCGATGGCAAGCATCCCCGCAACCTCCACACCTGTCAGACCGCCGCCGATGACGGCCACCCTCTGGTCCTTGGCATAGCGCAGGGCGTCTTTGATGCCGCGCGCGTCGTGCCCATCGCGGAGCGTGTGGGCTACCTCGCGCAGACCGGGAATAGGGGGCAAAGAGGGCTCCGAACCGGGGCATAAAACCAGCCAGTCATAGCTGACAGGGTCACCGCCCGAGAGAATGACCGTTTTGGCGGCAGTATCCAGACCTGTCACGGAGTCGTTCACGCGGGTCAACGGAGAATCCTTCAGCAGCTGATCGTAGGGCATGACGTGGTGGTTCACGTCGCCATGTTTGGCCAGGGCCTCCGGCAGTTCTGGAATCAGCTGGTGCCCTTCGCCCGGCTCGATCAAAATGAGTTCCGCGTCTTTAAGTTCCCTAAGAGCGCCGATGGCCCCCAAGCCTGCATAGCCGCCTCCGACAATCACAATCCTCTGCACAAGGCCTTCCTCCTGTATGCGGCTATACCGCCCGATTATATGAGATGTACTCTAATGATGCCATAATCCCGAAGGTTAATCAATTGCTGTGCCTGCCCTCCCGACATGGCAGCTCTATATCTTGGGCTCAGTGCCAGGATCACGGGCCGCACTAATTGCAGAGTATTCCCACTACGGAGGAGAAGTTGTCCAGAGAAGCGCGCGAATAATGCTTATAATGATAAAATTGGCATAAATAAAAATCTGTGGGGGTGAATGCTATGAGTACGAGGTTTGCATTGGGCGAGGTGCCTTTGATTCCGCCCCAATACCAGCCGTCTGCGCGGATTCCGGTCCGCACACCCGGAGAGTACCAACAACTGTACCAGTCTTCCATTCAGCATCTTGGTGAGTACTGGGCATCGGTCGCCCAGGATCTTCAGTGGATGACGCCTTGGACTGCAGAGATGGAGGGAGGCCTTCCGGACTTCCGTTTCTTTACCGGCGGCACAGCCAATGTCAGTGTAAACTGCATTGACCGATTTGCCGCCGCAGATGGCGGTAAAACCGCGCTGATATGGCGGAGTGAGACGGGGGAAGAGCGGCAGTGGACGTACCAGCAGCTGTTGGGGGAAACCGCGCGCTTTGCATACAGCCTGCAGGAGATGGGGATCCGCAAGGGCGATGTGGTCGCCATCTTCCTGCCGAATCTTTTGGAAACATTTGCGGCAGTGCATGCATGTTACCGGATCGGCGCCATATATAATATTGTCTTTTCAGGCTTTTCGCCGGAGGCCCTATTTGACCGGCTTGTGGACACACAGCCCCGGGTGGTCGTGACCGCGGACGGCACATACCGGCGCGGCCGGGTGGTGGCTTTGAAGACCGCTCTGGACAAAGTCATTGACCGGCTCCCCAGTATTGAGCATGTGGTCGTCGTGCGCAGGACCAGAGAAGATGTGGCCATGACACGGCCCCGGGACATTTACTGGGATGAAGTGTTGTCCCCGAGTGGCCCGGTGGCCGATCCTGTGCCGGTGGAGGCCAACGAGCCGGGTTTCATTATCTATACCTCCGGCACGACGTCCCGCCCCAAAGGGCTGGTGCACTCTGCGATGGGATTTCTTGTAGGCACCTATCACAATGTCCGGTATTCCCTGGATTTGGGTAAAGATGATATTTACTGGTGCACGGCTGACACGGGATGGCTCACCTTTCCCATTTTCGAACTGGTGGGGGGATTGGCCAACGGGGTGACGGCACTGGTGTATGAGGGCGCGATGGATTACCCTGACCCTTCAGCGTTTTACCAGATAATGGCGCAACATCACGTGACCAAAATATTCACGGCGCCGACATGGCTGAGGATGCTGGCCCGTTTCGGCCCTGAATTGCCAGCGGCTTATGATCTGTCGGCGCTGAAATTGATCGGGCTGGTCGGGGAACCCTTGGACCCGGCCACGTGGTATTGGGTGCAGCAGCATATTGGGACAGGCCGTGTCGATATCAACAACACGTATGGACAAAGCGAGACGGGAAGCGCCTGGGTATCCTCTGTAGCCGGTGTCACGCCGATGAAGCCAGGTTCGTGCGGCACTGCGCTCCCGGGGCACGCATTCCAAATCGTCGACCCATCCGGAAGGCCCGTCGCAGCCAATGAGACGGGGGTTCTGACCCTGACCGCGCCCTTCCCGGCCCTGGCCCGCACCATCTGGCAGGATCCAGATCGCTTCCGCCACCAGTACTTTGCAGAATTTCCCGGAAGCTACACGACTTTTGACAGCGCTGTCCAAGATGAGGATGGCCATCTGTGGATTTTGGGCCGCGTGGATGATGTCATCAATGTGGCCGCGCACAGGCTGTCCACAATGGAAATGGAAAGCGCCATTCTCAATCTCGAGGGGATCGCAGAGTCCGCGGTCATTGGCATTGACGACGCGCTGAAAGGCCAGGTGCCCGTCGCGTTCATTACAGTGCGGCCCGGCAGCGGCATAGACGGGGAGTGGGGAATCCGGGTGGCCGACCAGGTGTCTGAGAATATCGGGGCGATAGCAAAGCCGGCCCAGGTCTTTGTGGTGGACGCGATGCCCAAAACTCGCAGCGGGAAAATAGTGAGGCGCCTGCTGAAGGAGATCTTGTTGTCAGGCGGCGTGACCGGGGACATCACGGGCCTGGAAAATCCTGAAGTGATTGATGAGCTCTGCTTGAAAATTCATCCCGAAGGCCGCTGAGACCTCAGCGGCCTTCGGGCTTCTACGAGGATTGCGATGATTCATTCCGTCGACAGACTGGGGTCCACTTGCTCTGAAGACGGTACAATTTTGACCAGCGCACCGATAGGGTCATCCCACACGGCCTGCACCCTCACCGCTGACTCGACCTGGTTGGTGGCTTTAAGCACTTGGAGAGCAGGGGACAAGAGATCACGAACAGCAGACACATCCGCCGCATTGAGGGGGCTGATCACCACTTTCGCCGATTCAGCCAGCCGGCTGACCAGCAAATCCGTGGTCAGCCCTTCTTCAGGGCTCTGCCTCAAGTAGATCACTCCGCCCGTCATTCCCGAAGCAAGCCACGGGCCAGGATCGCCGAGAATAAGTCCGCGGCCGCGCGTCATGTACTCAAATCCAAACCCTTTGATGGCGGCGCTGTCCCATAGGGTAGGGGCAGTCTTGGGACTCGGGAGGCCGTCTCCAAGAATAACCAGATCGGCGCCAGCCAAGCGAATGCCTGCCCGGGCATCGGCGCCGCCCTGAACAATGAACAGGCCCCCTTGTGCTCCATAGGCCATGCTTTTACCCACGTGGCCCCCGTAGAACGCCCCTTCGCGGTTGGGAGCTTTCACCACGGCTATCAGCCCACCTGAAGCCCCTTTGCCAACACCGTCCTGGGCGCCGCCGTGGGCGATCAGGTGAACGCCGTGACTGAGAAACGCCCCGAAGCCCTGGCCGGCAACCCTTTCGACAGGATTCAGAACTGGCGTCTTAATGTCTTTGTACCGGATTCGCTGTCCTGAGACATTAGTGCCGATGGAGCGGCTGTTGCGCAGCCGCACCGGGCCGCTGCTGGGTTTCGCTGAAAATCCCACGGCTTGACTTCCCTGCGCCGCATACTCGTTCTGCTGAACCAAATCACTCAGTTCGCCGAGAAAGGTCTCATAACCGAGCAGGGACTGGAAAGACGTCTGCTGGAGAAATTGCGACTGACCTACGGCTTCTTGCAGGGACGTGAATCCGAGCGAGCGCAGGTGCATGCGCACCCCGTCGCCGAGCTGGCTGAACAGGGCGACGAGACCAGCCACGGCCGCATCCAAGTCCTGGGGGACAAACCGTTTCAGTCCCCGCATTTCCGCCTCTTCCACTGACTCAATCTGGGTGGTGATGCCGACATGGCAAGTATCCAACTGGCATCCGCGGCACACTGTGCATCCCAATGCCATCATGCTGAGTGTGCCGAATCCGACCCGGTTTGCTCCGAGGAGCACCAGACGCACGACGTCTTGCGCACTCCGCATGCCGCCGTCGGCCCACAACTCCACCCGGTCACGCAGTCCGGCCAAAGTCAGGGCGGTGTGGGTCAGGGGCACACCAATGTCCGCCGGCAGCCCCACATGGCGCAGGGCGTGCACGCGGGCCGCACCGGTGCCGCCATCAAATCCTGAGAGATTGATGACGTCAGCCCCGGCTTTGACAATGCCTACCGCAATCGTCCCAATGTTGGGAACAATAGGCACTTTCACCACCACCAGCAGTTCCGGATTAGCCTCTTTGAGTTCGTCAATCAACTCTTTGAGGTCTTCGATAGAGTACAGGTCATGGTTGTTGCTCGGAGAAATCAGGTCCACGCCCGGCACCGCGCTGCGCGCCTCGGCGACCTTTACGGAAACTTTTTTGCCCGGCAAGTGGCCCCCTTCACCGGGTTTCGCTCCTTGGCCGATTTTGATTTCGGCGTAGCGGGCGCCGTTCAGCAAGGTGGTGTTGATCCCAAAACGTCCCGAAGCCACCTGGTGTCCCCGCCAGTGATAGTACTGTCCAATCATGTCGGGAATTTCCCCGCCCTCACCGTTCATCGACAGCATGTTCAGCTGCTTTCCGGCCTCGGCATACGCGCGGAAGGCGGTTTCGCCCTGCGATCCGAAAGACATGGATGAGATGACGAAAGGCAGAGAGTGCTCTCCGACCTGCAGCGTGACCGGGATTTCCGCGTGCAACGCCTGGTCGGTATTGAAGGACAGGGTTTGCCGCAAGGCGATAGGGTGCTTGGTTTCGTTGTGATGCATTTCTTGTTCGTATTCCACGATATCTATACTGCCTGCGGTCAGCTTTTTTACGGCTTTAAACGCATAATTTGTCGCGCGGGGAATGGGCATAAGACGGGATTTTTCACCCCGCAGGGCCATCCGCTGCGCCTGCTGAGCCGCGCGGTGCGCTGCCCACGATTCATAGGGACCGGCCGCAAATGAGCGGATGTCCAAAATGTCCGCGATAGCGTCGGGCAGCCCAATAGCAGAAAATACGCGGCCGTATCCCGCCAGTTCATGGATGCCCATCGTCGAGATGATTTTCTCCAGGCCCTGATCCATCACCGTTCGGGTGCCGGTAAAGGATTCGGGGGAGGTCAAACTCCAGATCAGGTAAGGGTCAATGGCGTTGGCGCCCAATCCCAGCAGCACGGCGCCGTCGTGCAGATTGCGGATCATGGCAGAGCGCACGATGATTCCAGTTTGCCGTCGAACTCCGGCATCAATCAGCGCACGGTCTACTGCAGCGGTGGCCAGGGATGGATCAAGTCCAATGGTCCCCGGTTCCGTGGCATCCTGGTCGTCCAATACCAGCAACTGGCACCCGTTGCGGACCGCCTCAGCGGCTTGTGCGGCGAGGGCCAGACTGGCGCTGCGCTCGTCAGCCTCAGGAGACATCAAGAGAGGCAGAGTCGTAGAACTGGCGCCGAGGTGGCTGATGAGGTCTGTGACGTCCGCATCGCTCAGCCAGGGGGAGTCCAGCAGCACCGGTTCCGCGGGCGCGCCGGCGAGTCCATCCCACGAGGGGCGGGCGCCCAGGAAGGTCTGCAGAGAAAAGTGCTCCGATTCCCGCTCGCGGTCGAGAGCAGGATTGGTGACTACGGCCACTGTTTCCTGGAGAAAGTCGCTGATGTTGACGAGGCTTTCGGAAAACGGCGCCAACGGCCCGTCAAAACCCAACGAACCGATGGGCTCCCGGTGATTTTGGGAAAAGGAGTGAATGAGCTGCTCGTCGTCCTTGTGCCAGCCGTTAGCGCGGTAAAGCCAGAGTGGGTAACCTGTGCTGGGGGCTGTGCCGGAGCGTTTCCACGGTGCCGGGACGGCGCAGCTTACCCGCTTGGCGAGCCGGCCCATTACGGTGGACTGCTCAATGCGGCGGACATTGCCGTCTGCCTCCCACTCAAACGCGACCATCTGTCCCGGCCCGATCACCTTCGGCTCAGCCACCCACTGGTCGGGCGATGTAATGCCGGGCTCAGAGGACAGAATGTATGCCTCAGAGGTCTCCAAAATCCATAGGGGACGGAGTCCCAAAGCATCCACAGCTCCCACAATGGAGTTGCCCATGCGGTGCACGATAGCGGCGGGACCCTGAGCATACGGCCCCCACACCGCGTGGATTTTTTTCCACAGAATCTGGTCGGCTTCAGACAGGGAGGCAATGACTGCAGGAGACGGGCTGATGGCTACCCGCACCGCCTCGGCATGGCCCAGATGGTCGCGCCACACCAATGCTGAAATCAGGCGGTCAAGATTCTGCGAGTCGCTGCCTTGGGAAATGGGGACGACGCCGTATGCCGCCATTTCACGCTGGAGCCGGTCCACGGTGTCAATTTCACCATTGTGGGCCAGACCTAAAAACGGCTGCACACGGGACAGATCAGTAGCCGTGTTGGTCGAGAAGCGGTTGTGGCCAATCACCACCCGGGGCTGAAAATCGGCCGCGGCCTGCTCTCCCAAAATACGTTCCAGGGCATCAGGCCCCTGAGTTACCTTGAGCACGATATGGGTATTGCTGAAGGATGCAACCGACCCCGGGAAAGCCGTTTCGAGCACCTCCAAGGTCTGGTAGATGTCCACCGTGCTGCCGGGATCCCCGGCGTGCCACAAGGCATGGGAATCCAGGGCCTGACCATTATCGGTCAGCTCCCGATGGGACATCAGACGGTGAAACGGAGTTCCGGCCAGGCTCTGATTTAGTGTCTGTATGCTTTCCCGGCGGTGGGACATTGGGGTCACGACCTGAAAAATCCAAAACCGTGAATCAAAAGCGGAGTGGTGCACACCATGCTCAAGGAGCCGCTGAGCCCACAGGTCGCGGGGAATATCCACAAGAAGGCCAGTGCCGTCACTGCGCCCATCAATCCACCCCGCCCGGTGGTCCATTTGGCGTAGAGACTCCACTCCGACCCGCCAAAGCGCGCTGTGCTCTGAGTCCGCGCCATTAGGTTTCTTAGAAATTGCCGCATAAATAGCGCAGGCATCGTGTTCGGTGCCTATATAGCGAACGGCCGCCAGGGAGTTTTTCATCGTGAATCCGCCTTCTTTCCTGAAAAGTGCACCGGATGATAAATAATCAATAAAATGAAACATTATTCAAATCAGCAGCAAAAGGATCACAGCTAGGACAGCGGAAAAACTGATTGGAAGATATTTTCGGGATTCTCAACCAAAAGCTTGTGAACCATGGATCATTCTTTACAATGAATATACGCGAACAGGAATTACAATGCAACCATTCGAATAAATTTCCATGAGAATGATTTCATTCTTAGCATAACATGGACAGCCCCCGCCTTCCAAGGGTCTTTTTAATGATTTTTGTGAGATCTGCTAATTAATTTTGTGAGATCTTCCGGAATTATCGCGGGAAATGACAGGGTGCGGCTGTCAATCCGGCTACCATAAGGGTCATGACCCTTATGGTAGAATTTTGGGGGAGACTCTAGGAGGGGAAATTGCCGGGCGTCACAGACGGCGATAGCGAAGGAAGCCGGTAATTGCATGCTGACAAAAAATGTCACCCGCATTATGCACGATGTGATGGCTAATGACCGGACCCAACTCCATGTGCGGGCGGGACTGCGCAGCGCCCTGGGAATTGCTCTGCCACTGGGTGCCGGGCTCGCCATGCACCAGGTGGCGCTCAGTGTGATTGTTGCGGTCGGGGCTCTGGTTTCGGGGATGGCGGGCCTCACGGGGACTACTCGGCAACGTTTGAGAACAATGCTGTCGGCCGCGGCATGGATGGGGGCAGCGGCATTTATCGGCGGGGTCGCGGCGCACGAGCTGGTTCTGTCCACGGCGGTGGTCTTTCTGAGCGCATTTCTGGCCGGACTGATGATAGCCGTCAGCCCTCAGGCAGCACAACTCGGGTTGCTGACAACGGTCGTGCTCGTGATTTTTACCGCATTTCCGTCCTCAGTGTCAGCCTCTGCGGACCGAATGCTGCTGGTCGCGTTGGGGGGCCTTCTACAGGCCGCTCTGATGCTCGGATTTGGCAGGCTGGTCCGCGGCAATGCCGAGGTGCAAGGGGCGCAGAGAGCCTATGCGGCAATGGCGGAGTTTGCCCGCCGGCGGTCGCGGACCGCTGACCTGCAAGCAGGGCAGGCACTCTCTCTCGCGGAGGCGAGACTGAGAGATTCCTTTCACCGCTGGCCATCATGGGAGCAGTCATACCTTTTGCTGGACAGCGTGGAGCGTATCCGGGGCGAGCTGTCGGCACTGGTGCTGCTGAGCCGTTCGGCTCGAGGCGGAGTGGCGACGGGCACTACAGAGGACAGGGCTCTGTGGGAAAAAATTTTTTCCGTCATTGCCGGCGCCCTCGATGCTCGCGGCTCGGCCATTTTGTCTACGACGGACATGGCCGGCGCGGGCAAAGAGTGGCGGAGCCTGTGTGCCCAGCTCCAACAACGCGCCGGAGACCGCCCCGGGCTATGGCAGAGTGCCCGGCAACACTGGAGCAAGATTATGGACGAGCTGGGACATATCGGTGAGCAGCTGGCGCAGCCTCCCCGGTCTGGGGTGGCTGCGCCCATGCCGGGGCAGCGCCCGTCAGTGGAGTCGCTGGTCCGGAATATGGGCCAGACAGCGTGGGCTAATCTGACGTTCCGCTCTGCAGCGTTCCAGCACGCTTTGCGCCTGGCGGTCACGTTGGCGGTTGCGGTGGCTCTCTACCGTGTCATGGCGCTGCCCCGGGGCTACTGGGTTCCGCTGACGGCTTTGGTGATCCTCAAGCCGGATTTTTTTACCACGGTGGTGCGCGGTGCGGCCCGCATGGGCGGCACTGTTATCGGAGTGGTGCTGGCCAGCGCGCTGATTGCCGTCCCTGACCCCGCGGGATGGTTCAGAATTGTGCTGGTAGTCGTCTTCGGTGCAGCCATATACACTATACTAAATGTGAATTATGCCGTATTCAGCGTGTTCATAACCGCAGAGGTCGTGGTGTTGCTTTCATTTTTTGAGCATGTTCCTGCGGCAGTGGCTCTGCAGGACCGCCTGCTGGACACGCTGATCGGCAGTGCCTTGGCTGTGACGGCTTTTGCCGTGTGGCCAGCAGGCGAGAAAAAATCACCGTCTCGGGCCGTGGCGGATCTCATTGACGCGGAAGTAAGGTACTGGGAGTTCATGGTCAGCAATGCTCCGGCGCGGTCGCTCTCTGCCGCCTCCACGCTGTTTTACCGGCAGCAGATACGTCTGGCCCGAACCACGGCCACTGCATCCATCGAGCGCGCCCGGGCTGGTTCCGCGTCATCAGCAGTGGACTGGCAGCAAGCGGCCCAATTGCTCATGGCGGTGCGTCGACTCCACGAGGGGCTGGTGTCTCTCGAAGCGGCAATGATTCAGGAGTCTCTGGGCGGCGCACTGGGGGAGCAGGACTGGCAGCGCTACGGTCAATGGTTCCAGAGTCTGGCAAGCAATCTGGCCATGACGGCGGCTGCCGTCGGAAACTCTGATGGGACGCCGCCTATGGATGAAAGCTTCCAAAATGCCGTGGCGCTGCAGTGCTATGATGCGCCTACCGTGTCTGGGTCCGCCGAAACCATCATGAACAAGGTAGCCGTCCGGCTCGGCCGCAATGTGGCGACCATCCTCCGCATGCTGCCCCTGACAAACCCGCCCCGTGGGGCGGCGTGAAAAAAGAAGGCGGGGAAGACCATGCGCATTGTGGAAGTGATAACGGGGGGAGAAGCCGGCGGGGCGCAGCGCCACGTGGCCGAACTGACCGAGTACCTTGCTGGTCGGGGCCATGAGACCTATGTGCTCCATGGGGGTGGATCATGGCTGGGAGACCGCCTGCAAACCGTGGCGGCTGTGAAGTATGTCGCGTCAATGGGGCGGAGTTTGTCTCCCCGGGATATCCAAGCCCTGAGGGACCTCATTCGCGCAATAGCCCCCATTCGGCCTGGACTGCTGCACGCGCACAGTTCCAAGGCAGGCATTTTGGTCAGAGCGGCGGGGCAAATTCTAAACATTCCGGTCGTATACACGGCGCACGGGCTGGTGTTCACCGACCCGACGCTTCCGGACCTGACCCGGCGGCTCTACCGTGTTCTCGAAAGGTGGGGCAGCAGGCGAAGCGCTGCCGTCATTGTGATGACCGCACCAGACTTGGATTTTGTGCGCGGGGCTGCTCCCAGGACGCGCGCCGTGCTTATCCCGAATGGCGTGGAGGTGGGGGAGCCTCGGCACGGCCGGTCCTGGAAACGGCCCCGGGTTGGATTCATCGGGAGATTTTCGGCTGAGAAGGGCCTGAACGTGCTCATTGAGGCGGCGCGCTCGGCCGCACAGTGGGAGTGGATTATCGCGGGCGACGGGCCGTTGCAGACTGTTGTCGCACAGGCGGCTGCACGCTACCCGCATATCACGTGGAAGGGATGGGTGGAGAACACGCTGGATTTCTTTGACACCATCGATGTTTTGGTGCAGCCGTCCTTTAAAGAAGGTCTGCCCTATACGGTGTTGGATGCCATGGCCCAAGGAGTGCCTGTGGTGTCGACTCCGGTGGGCGGTTTGCCGGAGCTGGTGGGAGGGGTGGACACCTCTTTGCTGTTCCGCCCTGGTGACGGCCAGGCACTGCTGCAAGCAGTGCGCTGGGCGCTGGGCGGCCGCCAGCGCCTTGGACCCCAGTGCCAGCAGCTGATTGCCCGCCATTACTCTTTGCAGCAGCAGCTGGCAGAGACGGAGAAGGTCCTGCTGTGGGCAGGGCAGAGGTAATGCGGATCCTGGTGATCTCCGCGGTCAGCCCCAACGGTCCCAGCCAGGGCGAGCGCCTCCGCTTGGAAAATCTCATGCGCGGTGCTGGTGCGGCAGGTGACGTCGAATTGTGGCAAGTTGATCCCGCGGCGGACTCCGCCAGCCGGTTCGCCGCTCTGTGGAGGACGCGGTCGATCTACTGGGCGCGCAATGCATTTACGCCGGCCAGGATTCCCGCTGCCCCCTATGACCTTGTCATCGCTTTCCAGCTGCGCACGGCGCCTTTAGCGAAACTGGTTCAGAGTCGGCGCCGCATTATCGATCTGACGGATAGCCTGGGATTGTTCCGGCAGCGCCTGAAGCAATTCCGGACAGGATTTGTGCGCCAGATTGCGCTGGCCGGGATTGGTAACAGCGAAGCCGAATGGGCCCGGGAATTTGATGAAGTGTGGGTGAGCGGGTGGCAGGATGCCCAATGGCTCAGAAATCGGGGAGTCAAGGCCTGGGAGGTGGCCAACGCCGTGCGCGAGAAAGTGTTGCTGCCCCCAGGCAATCCCCGCGAACTCCTCTTTGTGGGAAATTTAGCCTACCTGCCAAACCGGCAGGGGCTGCAGCGTTTTCTGCGCGGGGTATGGCCTGCGCTGGCTAAGGAGCAATATCGCCTGCACATAGCAGGGCAGGGCAGCGACAGTGTGCGCGGACCGCAAATTATTTCCTACGGATTCGCCCAGGATCTGCTGGCGCTCTACAGGAAAACTGGGATCAGCATCAGTCCGGTAGAATTGGGCACAGGAACACAGAATAAAATATTGGAAGCACTCGGTTACGGGAGGCCTGTGGTCAGCGGGCCAGCTGCGGCCGCTGCGCTGCCAGCACCTGTGCGGGCAGGGGTGGCGGTGGCGGCGGACATTCCGGCGTGGGTCCGGGCATTGAGGGATTTGCAAGACCCAGTCCATTACCGCCGCGCTGTAACCATGGGATGGGCGGCGGTGCCTGTAGCCGGAGAACCAGTCACCGGCCGGCTGCAGTGTTGGGGTGATTGGTAATCTCCTGAATCGCGGCAGGCTGACTGACTGGGCAGGCGCGCACAATGCTTAGCGGCCAGTGATGGCTCAGCGCCATCTCCCGCCATGCGGCTTCGACAGTGCTGGCGCGGTCCGGGTCCATCAGCGCCATGATCGTCGGGCCGGATCCGGAGAGTGTGGCGGCGTATGCGCCGCCCTCATAGCTGACCTGAATAAGGTCAGCCAGCCCTTCCACGAGAACCGTGCGGTAAGGTTGATGCAAGCGGTCCTCCGCCGCATCGCGCAGCACGGTCCAGTCCCGGCTCGCTAGCGCGTGAATCCATAGACCCACCCGCTGAGCATTAAAAATGGCATCCTCACGGGAAACTTGGGGCGGCAGGATAGCCCGGGAGTCTTTCGTGGGGACGGGGTATGCGGGAATAGCCAAAAGGCTCGTCAGCGGCGGGGGAGCGTACTGGCTGACACGGATGAGACCCTGGCGGTCCCTGTAGGCTAAGACAAAGCCCCCGTAAAGAGCGGCAGCCACATTATCCGGGTGGCCCTCAATGGACGTGGCCCACTGGAGCAAGCGCTCGCGGTTTAAAGGTTCTGGCAGCAACGCACTAGCCAGCAGCAAACCCGCCACCACTGCGGCCGCACTCGAACCGAGCCCCCGGCTGACCGGAATCTCGCTAAAGACTTCCACAATGCCCGCGGGCATTTGCGAGCCCGTGGATTCCCAGTACAGCCGGCTGGCCGATGACCAAATTAAATTGCTTTGGTCATGCGGCAGCTCGTTCGCGCCTTCTCCAAACGTTTCCACGCGCAGCGAGGCCGCCGGGCGGTATGTCACCTTCAGCTCCAAAGACAGTGCCATGCCTAAACTGTCCAGGCCCGACCCCAGGTTGGCACTTGTTGCAGGAACCCGCACTTCAAGCAAGCTCTCACTCTCCTAATGGGTCATCAGATCAGAAATGGCATCAAGCAGAGACTCACCCGGCACCACTTGCGGTTCCACCTTGGCCCACAGCCCAGCAGTCGTGGAATCTTTCAGTCCATTGCCGGTCAGTATTCCCACAATATCGCCATCAGGCAGGCGGCCCTCTTGGTACAGCATCTTCAGGCCGGCGTACGCCGCAGCGGAAGCGGGCTCTACGAAGACGCCGCCGTGCGCCAGCT
Source organism: Sulfobacillus sp. (assembly GCA_027309085.1). Classification (GTDB taxonomy): domain Bacteria; phylum Bacillota; class Sulfobacillia; order Sulfobacillales; family Sulfobacillaceae; genus Sulfobacillus. The sequence goes on along the minus strand of DAIDDL010000020.1, from coordinate 36,338 downwards.
CGCGCTGGGCGTGCAATATATCTGCGTCAGGAACAGACCGGAACTGCCCTCGTGTCGCCGCCACCGCTTCCCGCGCTAGATGGGCGCTCGCGGGCTTTCCGATGCGGATAGCGGACGCTATGGTGGACACGTCATCCATGTCATGTCCTTGGACCAGTGGATCTGATCCTTGGGCCTGAATGCCGAACATTTGGGGGAGGCCTTGCCCGCGCCGCCGGAAGCCATGGAAATACGCGGAAATATTGCCAGCATTGCCCACAGGCAGAACAAACCCCGCAGGCGCATGTCCCAGGTCATCCAAAATTTCGTAAGCCCCAGTCTCCTGGCCCCGCAAGCGCCACGGATTGACAGAATTGACGAGAGCAATCCAGTCTTCGGTTTCCGCTACGTTCCGCACGGCCGTAAGAGCTTGGTCGAAGTTTCCCTCGATAGCCAAAATGATCGCGCCGTAGGCGCTGGCCTGGATCATTTTCGGCAGGGCGACCTGCCCGTTGGGGATGACGACAAATGCCTTCAGTCCGCCCCGACCCGCATAAGCCGCGGCGGAGGCAGCTGTATTGCCTGTGGAGGCGCAGATCACAGCGCTTGCGCCCTCGTGCTTGGCGTGGCTCACAGCCACGGTCATGCCCCGATCCTTAAAAGATCCGGTGGGATTGCAACCTTCCAGTTTGAGCCATATGCGGTGCGTATCCCAGTCTGCCCAGTGCACAAGGGGGGTTGCTCCCTCTCCCAAGGTTACCGGGGTCAGAGCGGGAAGTCCCAGCCAATTATGGTAGCGAGTAATCAGTCCGTTGGTCATTGCGTGGCACACTCCTGCGAAAGATGTTTACATGCTAGCATAGTCGGCACAGCAAGCTCAACCATTTTTGAGAAAATTGGCTGTTAATGCGGTGCCGGCAGTGAAGCTTAACGGGCGGCTTTGCGGAGCCCGGGATTTTTGGGTGGGCGGGCTGAAAAAAGCCCGCCCTGTTCAGCCAAAGATCGGCCCCAACCGGCCTGGCGCTAGGCGGCGCCCAACCATAAACGGACCAAACTCAGCAAATCGGGCGCTGGCCTCGTCAAACCGCATTTCGTAGATCAATTTTTTGAAGTCCAGAGTGTCATCGGAATACAGCGTGACTCCCCACTCCCAATCATCGAGTCCCTGCGAGCCCGTAATGATTTGGGTCACCCGGTCGGCATAGCGGTGTCCGATAATCCCGTGCCCCTTCATAATCTCCCGGCGCTGCTCCCGGCTCAGCGAATACCAGTTGTCGTTCCCTTCGCGCCGCTTGTTCATGGGATAAAAGCAGATGTAGTGGGTTTTGGGCAAAATGGGGAATAAGCGTTCCTTGACTCCTGGCAATTCTGTGAAGGGCTGGCTGCTCTTCACAAGGTACTTGCTCAGTTCTACCACGGAGAAGTACGAGTACGGCCTGCGCAGCACTTGCCCAGCTGTTGACTGGTCCACCGCCAGCTCAATGCTGGCCAAGTCATCCATGGCCGGACGCATATTGACAAATAGCAGGTCCGCCTTGTGGCCGATAATCTGGTAAATTCCGGTGCTGCCTTCATGATTGTCTTCAGTCTCCTGCCAGTCTTCCGCGAGCGCCTGCAGCTCAGAGATAGCGGCATCCCGCTCATTGGCCGTGAGATTTGCCCACGCGGGCCGGTCAATCTGGCGGAAGTCATGCAGTGCATACCAGCCTTCCACGGTTTCAATAGGATCAGACATCGTCGCGCCGCCTCTTTTAATTATTTTCGCCGTTAGTATACCACAGGGATTGGCCCGAATCGCGCCGCCGCATTTGGTATACTGAGACAAATACGATTGGCGAGAGGGGGAAGACCCGGATACGGGAATGTCCCGTATAGGGGGTCAAACACAAAAAATGGCCGAATTTTCGGACCTGCCACAGGACGCATTGAAGCGCCTGCAGCAGGATAGCGGGCGCTTTGTCTTTACAAGCGATTTGAGTGTCAATGAATTTGTTCTTGTGGAAGAGGCAGGATTCACCCCGCTGGGACTGGTGATGGGGTCGTCCATCTACCATATTGGCTACCAGCAGGCGAACTGGACAAAGAATCAGGAGATGACCGTGCTGTCGCAGGCGATGTACAATGCCCGCGAGCTGGCTATGAGCCGCATGGAAGAAGAGGCCGATGCCCTGAAGGCGGACGGGATCATCGGGGTGCGCCTCCAAGTCAGCCACAAGGAGTGGGGGCAGCATGTGGCTGAGTTCGTCGCGGTGGGCACGGCGGTCCGCTCTAAAGACGGGTCCAGCCACAGGACGGTCAAGAACAAACCTTTCACCTCGGACTTGTCCGGCCAGGACTTTTACCTGCTGATGCAGGCGGGATACCGGCCGGTCAGCCTGGTGATGGGGTCGTGCGTGTACCATGTGGCTCATCAGGGCGCTCTCGCCAGCATCCGTCAGATGGGTCAAAACCGTGAGCTGCTGCCTTACACCCAAGGCCTTTATGATGCCCGTGAACGGGCCATGGAGCGCATGCAGCTGGAGGCGGCTGACTTGCAGGCGCAAGGGATAGTCGGCGTGCACCTTGACGAGAACAACCACAGTTGGGACTCGCATATTATCGAATTTTTTGCAGTGGGCACAGCCGTGGTCAAGTTTCAGGACACCACGGTCAAATCGCCAAGTCTGGTGTTGCCGATGACTGACAGTGACGCTTAGGGTTTCAGCCTAGGGAGAGAAAGGAGAGACTATGCCATTATTTCGCCGTCCCCCGAAACCGCCTGAGACATCCGGAGTCGCTGCGTCGTCCATTACTTATGAAAGCCAGACGATGGCCGATGTTCAGGCTGACCAGGATGCCCTGGAAAGGGGCGATCTGCCCCGCAAGGCCAAAGACCGGCTGGCTAACACGGTCAGCAAGAAATTGCCATGGATGAGTACCTATTCTGCTCCGGATTTTTACTTGACCGAGCACCTGCGCCTGGAACCGGTGGCGCAAGTCAGCGGCGCCTGCTATTTTCACGCCGCCACTGACAGCCAGGGACATATTTTTCTCGACAGCAGCTTGGATGCCTCAAACTTGGTGAGAGCCTATTACCGCGCGAAGGACGATGCCATCGGTCGGCTGTCCCAAGAGGCAAGCGCAGCCGGGGCGCACGCCGTTCTCAATGCGCGCTACCGGTTCAAGCGGGAGGGCACCGTGGTGTCTTTTACCATTCTGGGCACGGCCGTGCGTTTCCCACACATCCGGCCCGCCGACCACCCTCTGGTCAGCCCCCTGTCGGGGGAGGAGACCTATAAACTTCTGGAACGCGGCTGGCTCCCCGTGGGGATAGCCCTCGGGTATCACTGGCACTGCATGCCCGTGGGATTTTCGACCAAATACGGAATCGGCCAAAGCTGGTATAACCAGGAATTCACCCAGGTCAGCCAGAAGCTCATGGAAAGCCGGGAGCTGGCCCTGCGGAAAATGCGCCAGGATGCGACGCAGGATCACGCGGTCGATGGCCTGGTAGGGGTGAAGGTGGACTATTCCGTTGAAGAAACCGAAATCATTTTCTCCCGCTCCGGAATGTACGACAGCGGGGTGACTATTGACGGCACCTTCTTCCCATACGAAGCGACGGGACAAGCGGAGGTGCCCGCCTACAATACGGAGTTTTTTGCGACGGGCGCCAGCGTGATCCGCCTGGCCCCTGCGGCGGCCACCAGCAAAGATGTAGAGAACTATTTTTCGCTCGCCTGACCTGAAAAAGCAGACAAAACAGGCAGCCGGCATCACTGCAGCCGGGCTGCCTGTTTTGTCTGCAAGGCGGTTCAGTGGTCTAGAGGTCCCTTCCACGCGGCCATCCCGCCTGACAAATTGAACACCTTCCCATAGCCCGCTTGTCCTAGAAGCTCACAGGCCCGTGCTGAGCGGCTGCCGCTCTGGCAGACGACAACGACCGTGTGCGATTTGCTCACTTCTTTCAGCCGGTGCACCAACTGGCTTAAAGGAATATGGCGGGACCGCGGGATGTGCCCCGCGCGGTATTCGCTGGCTTCGCGAACATCGACCACCAGAGCCTGGCCATTGCGGGCCAGGCTTTCTACTCGTTCCGAAGATAAGTGATGAACCACAGCCGACCACCCCGTTAGTTTACTTAAGTTAAATAACACTATATCAAAGGACAATTAACATGGCAATATGGCCGGGGATACTAGCAACAGGGGAAAACTTCCCCAACTTGCGCCGAATTTCAGTATACTGGAAGGGGACGAAATCTTATTCCTGGCGGTAGAGTGATTTTTTAAAATTATGCTTGTGGACAGGGGGAACTGCATGCGTTTACTGAACTTTATTGACGGGCAGTGGGTAGCGCCGGTAGGTGAAGAATTTCAGCAGGACTATGATCCGGCCACTGGGGAGGTGCTGTTGGAGGTGCCCCGCTCCGGCCGTGAGGACGCCGTCCGGGCTATTGCGGCCGCCAAGCAGGCATTCAAAACCTGGAGGCTGGTGCCGGCGCCGAAGCGCGGAGAAATTCTTTTCCGCGTTGGTCAGCTCTTAATGGACAGAAAAGTCGAATTGGCTCGGGAAATGACGCGGGAAATGGGCAAGGTCACGCTCGAGGCGCAGGGGGACGTGCAAGAAGGCATTGATATGGCCTTCTACATGGCGGGCGAAGGGCGGAGAAGTTTTGGATATACCACGCCTTCCGAACTGCCTGACAAATTTGCCATGGCGACACGTGACCCCATTGGCGTCGCTGGCATCATCACCCCGTGGAATTTCCCCATGGCGATTCCCACTTGGAAGATATTCCCGGCTCTGGTGGCGGGCAATACTGTGGTGTTCAAGCCGGCTTCAGAGACACCCCACCTGGCCTATCAGCTGGTGAAGATACTGGAAGAGGCCGGTGTGCCCAAGGGGGTCGTCAACCTGGTCTTCGGATCGGGTCAGGAAGTCGGTGAAACCCTGATCAGCCACCCTGACGTGGCTCTCATTTCCTTCACGGGGTCCAATGAAACCGGCCGCCATGTGGCGGAGGTGGCTGGGGGCAGCCTCAAGCGCGTATCTTTGGAGCTCGGAGGGAAGAATGCGATCATCGTCATGGATGACGCGGACTTGGAGCTGGCAGTAGACGGCATTATCTGGAGTGCTTTCGGGACGACGGGACAGCGGTGCACCGCCTGCTCACGCTTGATTGTGCAAGCAGGCATCTATGACGAGTTGAAAGAGCGGCTGAAAGCGCGGATCGGGGCACTGAAGCTCGGAGCCGGTTTGGATTCCAGCACGGATGTGGGGCCACTGATCAACCGCCAGGCCATGGAAAAGGTACATAAATACGTGCAGATTGGCAAAGACGAGGGAGCTCACCTGGAAATTGGGGGCGAGGTGGCAACCGATGCCCGTCTCAGTTCGGGCAACTTCTATCTGCCAACTCTCTTCACCGACGTGAGCATGGAGATGAGAATCGCCCAAGAGGAGATCTTTGGTCCGGTTCTGTCTATGATTAAGGTGAAGTCACTGGAGGAAGCTGTCGAGGTGAACAACCGGGTCACCTACGGACTCAGTTCTTCCATTTTCACGAGCAACGTGAATGCAGCATTTCGGGCCATCCGCGATCTGCTGACAGGCATTGTCTACATCAATGCGGGCACGATTGGCGCGGAAATCCACCTGCCGTTTGGCGGGACCCGCGGCACCGGCAATGGCCACCGGGAAGCGGGAACAGCCGCTCTGGACTTTTTCAGCGAATGGAAAGCGGTGTATGTGGATTACAGCGGCAAATTGCAGCGCGCCCAGATCGACGACTGAACAGGCGAACCGGGTCATGCTGACATTTAAGGAGGACTTATGGCGACAGTAATGAAGTACATTGCGTTGAAGACAGCGGTGCCGGGCCCTAAATCCCAGGCCGTGCTGGACCGCATCCCCAAAGCTACCCCCAGGGCCACGTCCGTGTATGCGCCCCTGGTCATTGACCGCGCTCACGGCAGTTTGCTCACGGACATTGACGGCAACACCTTTATCGACCTCACCGGCGGGGTGGGTGTGCTGAATGTGGGCCATACGCACGACAAGGTCCGGAAGGCGCTCCATGAACAGGTGGACAGATTTCTACACACGGATTTTACCGTGGTGCCCTATGAGAGCTACGTCCGGCTGGCAGAGCGTCTGGACGCCCGCTTCCCGGGTGGAGGGCCGGCAACCGCGGTGTTTTTCAATTCGGGAGCAGAGGCTGTGGAAAATGCCGTGAAAATTGCCCGCGCCTATACCAAGCGCAAGGGCATTATAGCTTTCGAGCGGGCGTTTCACGGCCGGACCCTGATGGCTATGACGCTGACCAGCAAGGTCCACCCTTACAAAGCGGGCATGGGCCCTTTTGCCCCAGAGGTATACCGGGTGCCGTTTCCGTACCCGTACCGCTGTCCCAACGGCAAAGGCGCTGAAGGACACGAGTGTGATGAATCGTGCTATGAATCCATCGAAGAGGCTTTGATGCTGCAGGTGGCTCCTGAAGATGTCGCGGCTGTCATTGTGGAGCCGGTGCAAGGAGAAGGCGGATTCGTGGTGCCGCCAAAAAACTTTCTCCCGTGGCTGCGGGCGTTCACTGAAAAATACGGAATCCTCCTGATCGTCGACGAGGTACAGACGGGATTTGGCCGCACGGGCAAATTCTTTGCAACCGAACACTCAGGAATCACCCCGGATTTGCTGACTATGGCTAAATCTATTGCCGATGGCGTGCCGCTCTCCGGAGTGATGGGAAAGCCGGAGGTGATGAACGGTCCGGGTGACTCGCAGATTGGGGGCACTTATGTCGGCAATCCCCTGGCAACGGCCGCAGCCAATGCCGTACTCGATGTGTTTGAAGAAGAGCACCTTTTGGACCAGGCGGTCCGCCAGGGAGAGCACCTGCAGGCCCGCCTCCGGGAGATCCAGACCCGGCACCCTGTCATTGGAGAAGTGCGCGGACTGGGCGCCATGGTGGCCATTGAGCTGGTAAAAGACCGGAAGACGAAGGAGCCAGCCTCCGAGTTGACAGACCGTATTCTCCATACGGCCATGAAACATGGAGTGATCATGCTGAAAGCGGGAATCTACGGCAACAACATCCGGTTCCTAGCGCCCTTGAACACCCCGTTGGACATGCTCGATGAGGCGCTGGGCGTGCTTGAAGAGGCTATGACTGCCGAGGAGGCCCGCTAGACCTCGCCGCAGCGCAAGTTGCAGGTCTTGACGCTGCGGTTTGCATGTGTTCCGCCATTGTCCAGGAGAGGCGCTTTTCCCTGGATTTGTCGGCAGGAGGGACGGCGCCAACGGCCCTTCTGCCGCCCCATTGAGTCTTTGCGAAAGGACCGGAGCTATGGACATTCAAAACACCACGGAGAAACTGGAAGATTTTTACCAACTGCAAGATTTGTGGACCGAAGAAGAAACCGATGTGAAAAATGCCGTCCGCCGTTTTGTCGACCGGGAGGTCATTCCTCATGCCGGGGAATGGTGGCAGCAGGGGGAATTTCCCGCCCATCTCATCCCGATGCTGGCGGAGCTGGGCGTGTTTGGCCCCACCCTTCCTGAAGCATACGGAGGCAGCGGACTCTCGCCGCTGGCGTATGGGCTGATGATGCAGGAATTGGAACGCGGCGATTCTGGCCTGCGATCGTTTGCGTCAGTACAGAGCGGGCTTGCCATGCATGCCATCTACCGCTATGGCTCAGAGGAGCAGAAACAGGAATACCTTCCCCGTATGGCGAAGGGTGAGATCATCGGCTGCTTCGGTCTCACGGAACCTGATGCGGGCTCAGATCCTGCGGCGATGATCACCAGGGCTTCGGAAGAGGGCGACTCCTACGTCATTTCCGGGGCCAAGCGCTGGATCACCAATGGACACCTGGCCCAGGTAGCGGTGGTGTGGGCGAAAGATGATGCCGGAATTGTTCGGGGCTTTCTGGTGCCGACCCAGTTGCCGGGATTTCACGCGACCCCCATCCACACCAAGGCGTCAATGCGGATGTCGGCCACCTCGGAATTGTATTTGGACCGGGTCAGGGTGCCCAAATCGTTCCAGCTGCCCGAAGCCCATGGACTGGGCGCTCCCCTTAATTGCCTGACCCAGGCCAGGTATGGCATCGTGTGGGGCACGGTAGGGGCTGCCATGGACGCGTTGGTGGAGGCCTCGCTATATGCGAAGACCCGGACAGCCTTCGGCCGCCCCATTGCGGCTAAGCAGCTGGTTCAGTCTCACATTGTGGGAATGGAGACCCGGCTGCTCAACATGCAGCTGATGGCCCGGCAGTTGGGACAGCTCTATCTAGGGGGGACAATGCGTTACGCGCAAGTGTCCATGGCCAAACGCCACAATGCCCGAGCGGCGCTGGAAATTGCCCGCATGGCGCGCGAGATCCTCGGAGGCAACGGCATCAGCACGGATTATCACGCCATCAGGCACATGGCCAACTTAGAGACGGTGGACACGTACGAAGGCACCTATGAAATTCATACCCTGATTGTGGGCCGTGACCTTTTGGGCGAAGCGGCGTTTTGATTGGTGGGATTATCCCGCATTAGGTGTCGGCTTTGGATGAGGGGATGCTGGGCCGCGGGTGCGTGGCAGAATGCAAGAATGAGAGGGATTTTGTATGCCTAACGCCATGGAACCAGGCCGAAGATATCAGACAGGCAAGCATTTGGAAGCGTTCATCTTGCTGTTTATTTTTCAGCAGCCCAGCCACGGCGGGGCGATCTTAAAGAGGTTGCAGGATGAATTGCCCCCGGTTTGGGTTATTGACAGCGGGGGCATATACCGTCTGTTGCGAGAACTGGAAAACCAGGGCGCCGTGACGTCTTCCTGGGTCACGGAGGAGCAGGGAGCTCCCAAGCGGTTCTACAAGATAACACCGGAGGGAATTGAGCGGTTGAACCAGTGGTCACAGGAATTGCGTGTGCGCCGGAGCTCGATGGATCTCTTCCTGACCTGGTGGAGTGACGCGCAAGAGCCGTAAGGTTGACCACGGTCCGGCGCTGCGCCGCAGGGGCGGTGTGGGCAAGAAAGAATACCTGTGGACCCGGTGTTCTTGCCTACGCCCGCGGTGCGGTCCAGACGATGCGTTGACCGTGTGCCGCAATGAATGCCGGGTGTTCTGACATCTGGCTTACAGGCGCTCCACGGCCATATCTTTTCCGCTGGGAGGGAATGCGCGGTCTAAAGCGGTGAGTTCGGAGCTCGTCAGAGTCACGTCCAGCGCCTCAATATTGGAAAGCAGGTGAGGCACGCTAGAGGACTTGGGAATGGCGATTACCGGGGCCTGCCGAATCGTCCAAGCCAGAGCAATGCTCTGGGGCGTGGTGGCATGGCGGTCAGCCAGTTCCCGCAATAGGGCGGACCCTTTGTGAGCCGGAGGCAACTGGTTGATGTTTTTGATAGGAGAGTAGGCCATCACGGTCACATGATGGGCTTGGCAATAAGGAATGATCCGGGTTTCTGGATCACGGGCGGTCAGGCTGTACTCCACCTGATTGGCGACGAGGGGGACATCACCCAGGGCGTCAGACGCTTCCGCCATCAATTCCACAGAAAAATTGCTGACCCCCACCCCGCGCACCAATCCCTTGCGGTGAGCCTCGGCCATGGCCCGCATGGTGTCCGCCAAGGGGAAGCGGGCACTCGGCCAATGCAGCAGGAACAGGTCCACATAGTCTGTCTCCAAACGTCCGAGCGACTCCTCAAGAGATTGGAGCACCCCCCTATAATCAGCACGGGTTGGCCAGACCTTGGTGACGATAAACACTTTCTCGCGCCGCCCGCGGACAGCGCGCGCCACGATGCGCTCGGCTCCCCCATCGGCGTACATCGCCGCGGTGTCAATCACAAGCAGTCCTTTGGACAGGCCTTCTTGCAGCACAGAAATTTCTTTGGAAGCCTGGTCTGGGTCCACTCCCATCTTCCAGGTGCCCTGCCCCAGAGCCGCAAAGTCGCGCGCATCGCTTCTAAAGGTTACCTGTTTCAATTCTGAGCCCTCCTTAGTAATTCCCCCCGAAAGTATAGCAGAGCGCCCTGTGGTTTGGAAGAAATGGGCAGGAGTGAGGTGGCAACCCTTACGGGCAATGGTAAAATACGAAGCAAGACGACTGCGCCGGCAACGGGGTGAGGGAGTTGCGAGCGTCTACCGCTTGCACCGGGAAGGCCGCCTTCCCTAAGCCGGGAAGAACAGGGAATTGTTAATCGGCACTTCTACAACGACAGAAATAACAGAGGTGGCATCGTGATCAACTTCTGGGCACACCGGCAGATGACGTCACAGATTGCGCAGGGCAGGCGACTTGCGGAAAGGGAGGCTGGAGCCTCCTGAGGAGTTGTGCGGCCGGAAGGCCCCATCTCCACCGTCCTCCTCATCGCGTTCTTCCTCGGAAGAAATTTGCCCACAAAGGAGCTAGAATCCTGGTCAGGGGGGACGCTGCCGACACTGTGCCCTGATAAGGGGTGCGGGGGGTAGGATTGTAGAGCCAGGTTGCGACACGATGCTTGAAGAAACATTTGCGATTATCGTGGAGGGGAAAAATGACCGCTCACGGCTGCGCGCAGTTCTGCCCCCTGATATCCCCATTATCCCGACGTTCGGGATTCCCAATCAGGACAGGCTCGAGCGTATCCGCAAGGCCGTGAAGCACCACACTGTGATCATTTTCACGGATGCCGATTCAGCGGGGAGAAGGATTCGCCGCATCCTGCGCGAGGTGTTTCCCGATGCTATCAATGTTTACACCAAACCCGGCTATAATGGAGTAGAACACACGCCGGTCGAGTATATCAGCGAGCGCTTCAAACGTTTGGGAATCATCGAATGCGAGTCACCATACTTTGAATGATGAGGTTGACAATAGTGGAACAGGGAATTTGGACGATTACCAGCCGCAACGACTTTCTCCGTCAGCGTACGATGAAAGTCAAGGCGATTAGTCAGGAAGTGGCCGCGGTATGCCGCGACCTGACAGATACGTGGGATACTGTGGCCGCGTATGGCATTGCTGGGCCGCAAATAGGGTCTCGGCGGCGCCTGTTTATCTGGAAGAGCACCAAAACTGAAGAGCCCGAGATTATCATCAACCCCAAAATCATCCGCGCGCGGGGTGAAGTCAAAGACTATGACGGGTGCCTCAGTGTGCCTGGCATTTACGGGCCGACCCGGCGGGCGGAGTATATCGAGCTGTCTGGGTGGGATGTGGATGGGCACCCTTTCCGGCGGGGATTCGAGGGATTCGATGCACGCATTATCCAGCATGAGGTCGACCATCTGGAGGGGGTGCTGTTCATCGACCGGATTGATGCGGTTGATGAACTGTATGTGATGGAGGAAATTCCGGAAACGAAAAAGCAAGACGAGCCGGAATATGAACAGCGGCCACTGAGCGCGGACCTGCAAGAGTTCATCAATAACAGGAGACGGCCTGTCCCGGGGCATGCCCTGGTTTGGTGAAGCGGCCCGCAATAGATCCAGGCCCAGGCTTGCGCCGACTCCCTGCTCGTGGCCCAGTGGGCGATAGGAGGGCAAAGATGCCAGGAGGACACCATGACACAGAAGACGACCACTCCATCTCCATTGTCCGGCCAGCTTGATAGGTCAGCACTTACGGAACGGTTTGCCGCCACCGATCCCAGAAGCGTCGGCCGGCTGATTGCCCGACTGAAAACCTTGTTGGAGCCCGGCCAGATTATCGATGACCGGGCGCGTCTCCTCGCATTCAGCTATGACGCAACGGGTGAGCGCCACCTGCCGGATGCGGTTGTCATGGCTCATGCGGCAGGGGATGTGGAGGCCGTGGTTCAAGCGGCCCGGGAAAACCGGGTGTACCTGGTGCCCCGGGGATCTTCGTCCAACCTGAGCGGCGGCACCACACCCGTGCTGGGAGGCCTTGTACTGTCTTTGACGCGGTTGAAAACAATCCACCGCATCGACGTGCAGAACCGGGAAGCTGTTTTTGAACCGGGACTGATTAATGCGGAACTGCAGCAGGCACTGGAGCCGTGGGGATTTTTTTACCCCCCAGACCCAGCTAGCCACCGCATATCCACGCTGGGGGGCAACGTCGCGGAAAACTCCGGTGGTCCGCACTGTGTGAAATATGGCGTGACCACGAATCACATCCTCCAACTGGAGGTGGTTCTGGCAAACGGTCAGCGCGCGCTGACCCCCACGGTCCGGGATTACCGGGTGGGCTTTGATATAACCGGACTCCTGACGGGGTCGGAGGGCACGATGGCAGTGATGACCCAAATTACCGCGAGCATCGCTCCCAAACCGGAACACACGGCCACTATGCTGGCGGTGTTCTCCTCGGTGGAGGATGCCTTGAACACGGTTACGGCCATCATTTCGCGCCAGATCGTGCCGTCCACTCTGGAGCTGATGGACAAAAAGTCACTGGAAGTGGTAGAGCCTTTTGTGCAGGCAGGATACCCGGTAGGGGCGGGAGCCATCTTGCTGATCGAAGTCGACGGGCCTGAGGCCGTGGTCGCCGAGCAGGTGGAGGCCATCAGGACCGTGGCGGAGGAGGGTCATGCAGGAGAATTCCGGGTGGCGCAAAGTGATCTGGAAGCGGACGCCCTGTGGCGCGGCCGCCGCTCCCATTACGGGGCTGCCGCCCGCATTGCCCCGCACTTGTGGATTCAGGACGTGACGGTGCCCCGGCCTCTTTTGGCGGACATGATGCAAGAAGTCATCCGCGTCGGTAAGCGTTACGGCTTTGAGATTTTCTGCTCGGCCCATGCCGGAGATGGCAATCTGCATCCTATCATCACCTATGACCCTGCCAACGCGGACGAGGTCCGGCGCATGCACGCCGCGGACCGTGACATTTTGCAGGCATGCGTGGACCGCGGCGGGGCGATTACCGGAGAGCACGGCATCGGCATTGACAAGCTCGAAAATCTCTCGCTCATGTATGGCCCGCGCGAACGGCAGCTGATGGCTGACCTGAAGAGGGCCTTTGACCCAGAAGGTCTCCTCAATCCGGTCAAAGTCGTTTTGGCGCCAGAAGAGAGGCCAGACGACCCAGTCCCTGGCAGCACCTACAGCCCGGCGGCGCCAGGTGCCGTCTGGGCTCCCGAGACTGCCAGCGACGCCGCGGAAGCTGTGATGCAGGCGCGCATGGAGAAGCGCCACCTGTCGGTCGGGGGGAATTTCACCAGCTGGGCTCTGACCGGAAGGCCTCTGCACATTCCCTTGAGCCTCACCAGGCTTAAGAACATTGTGGACTATGACAAGGCCAACCTCACCGTGGAGGTGGAAGCAGGCGCTGTGGCGTCAGAACTTGCCCAGTGGCTGCATGCCGAGGGACTGGACAGTCCGTTCTTGCCATACAGCGGTGATGACACCATCGGGGGGCTGGTGGCGTCCAACGCCAGACACTGGCGCAGCGCCTATCTCATGGGGTGGCGAGATGTGGTGCTGGGGGTGGAATGGATCGACGGCCGCGGGCAGATCCTGCGTTTTGGCAGGAAAACCATGAAGAATGTGGCAGGATATGACGTAACGAAATTAGCAGCGGGGTCGTGGGGCCGTCTGGGCATTTTGTCGAAAGTCATCTTGCGGTTGCGGCCATTTGGGCCTGACCGTGTGTTCGGCTATGCCCAAGGCCCCCAAATCCAGCCGCTGCTGAATATTGCCCTGCAATTGGGCACCAGTGCCATGCGCCCGGACGGTTTGGTGTTGACTAGGATGCGGCCCGGGGATCTGCGGCTGTGGTTTTCGCATGAAAGTGCTGGGCCAGAGCAGGCCAAGGCCCTGGTGGAACAACTGTGCCGCAACGCCGGTGTCGAGCTAACGTGGGTGTCGGGAGCCCCCTGGGCACTTTGGGAGCAAGAGCGGACCCATGCCTGGAACCGCGCGCTGCAGCACGGGTCATACGGCGAGGGCGGGGTGAGTCCCCGTGACCTGTACCGTTTGTGGGAATCCATTGGTGAAAATGTGTGCACGGTGGTGTACCCGGGGTCAGGGGCGTACGAAGTGTTTCAGTGGTTTGGGGACGTGCCCCGCCTGCCCGGAATGTCCCGGCTCAAATCCCAGGCTGGGTACTGGGAGAGGCCGCTCGGACCATGGCAGGAGATATCGGGCCGCATCGAGAGGATCTTTGATCCCGGTGGGGTCTTTGCCGCACCGCAGTCAGACGCACGAGGGGGAGCCTAGTGACAGAACCGCTGCAAGCGTGGAGCGTTGTGCTCGAGGACATTGACCATTGCAATAAGTGTGGGTTTTGCCTCCCTGCCTGTCCCACTTACCAGCTGACAGGGAGCGAATTGGATTCCCCGCGGGGAAGAATAGCCATGGTAGAAGCCGCAGCCCGCCAGGAGATTGAGGTCGGCCCCGGACTGGAAGAGTCCCTGACCTACTGCCTGGCGTGCCGGGCCTGCGAGACAGCCTGTCCGTCGGGGGTGCCGTATCACCGAATTCTAGAAGCCGGCCTGTCCCAGTTGCGGCGTCTGAGGCCCCGCCGGTTACGGTGGGCCTCACGCCGCATGCTGACGTTGGTGAAGCACCCGCGGTGGCTGGGTTCCCTGTCTGCCATGGGCAGCCATGCAAAGCAGTGGCCGATGCCAGAAGCCCTAGCCCCCTTGGTGCCCCTGATGGGATATCAGTCCCAGCCAGTGCCCGTCCTTCCTCAGCCTGAACACCCGCGCGCCCATGTGGGTTTCTTTCGGGGATGTGTGATGTCGGCGGTGTTTCCGGATGCCAACCATTCGGCGGAAAATCTACTGAAGCGGGCAAAAGTGGCCGTTGACACGCCTGGCGGGCAAAAGTGCTGTGGGGCCCTGCACCTGCATGCGGGTGAGAATGAGATGGCATTGGCCCTGGCCAAACAGAATATATTGGCGTTCGAGGCAGGTGGCGATGACCTGATTGTCAATACGGCAGGGGGTTGTGGCGCCATGCTCATGGAATATGGTGAACTGCTGAAGGGCGATCCCGTCTGGGCTGAACGGGCCGCGCATTTTAGCTCCCGCGTCCGGGACTGGTCCACCGTCTTCCGCCCGCTGGCGGATTTTGTGCCGCTCGAAGGCGGGGGCGAGCGGGTCCTTCTGCAAAATTCCTGTCACCTGGTCAATGTTGAGCATGCGGGCCAGGATGCCTCCAACCTGGCTGGAAGTGTCGAGGGGGACCAGTTTGTGCCCTATAGCGGACAGGACCGCTGCTGTGGCTCGGCGGGCATTTACAATATTGAACACCCCACGTGGTCGGCGGCTATTCTTGACAGCAAAATGTCCGCCGTCGCCAGTCTTAAACCCGACCGAATTTTGGTGAACAATCCCGGCTGCCATTTGCAGATGCGCTGGGGTGCCGAGCGAGCGGGCCTTGCTGCCGCCTCCGTGGAGCACTTGGCAACCTATTTGGAACAGGCTGCGCGCCGTGCTGAGGACCACCATACCCACACTGCGGAAGGAGGCCCCGCCAGTGGCCAGACCAAAAATCCCTAATCAGCCTGTGCACTGCCCTGATCTGTTTGGACACGACCATAGCTTTCCGGCTGACAGTGTGCGATTCCGCCCCGCCGCTTACGGCCTCCTGTATGAAGATCAGAATATTTTGCTCTCGCTGTCACGGTTCAGTGAGAAATGGGACCTCCCTGGCGGGGGCGTCGAATCATGGGAGAAACTTGAAGATGGACTGGTGCGCGAATTCTTTGAGGAGACAGGGGTGTCTGTGACAGTCCGGAGCTATGTAACCATGCAAGAAAATTTTATTTCGTTTTTCGGCCATCCCTATCACTCCCTGCGCTTTTATTATGTCGTTCAGCCGCCTTCCGGCAGCGTGGTATTAACGCCCGAAAGCCACGAACTGCTCGATCTCCGGTGGTGGCCGGTGGATTCGCTTCCCGAGGAGCGAATGAACTCGTACGAAGTTGGCATCATCAAGGCTGCCCGCTCCAACCGTGCTGAATAAGGGCGGCGAATTCGCAGACACTCTTTCCTGAAGGGGTGTTTGGATGTCAACAAAGGCAAGCGGCGGGAATGGGCTCAATGGACTGACCTCTGGACGCCACCGCAAGTCGGCGGCCGTCCCGCTGAACGTTCGGGTTCTCCTGCGTGAAGCGATATTCGGCGTGAATGACGGGCTGGTAGCGACCGTGGGACTGGTGTCGGGAGAAGCTTTGTCCCACCAGTCGCACGGGTCCATTATCATTGCCGGACTGTCTTCGGTTGGGGCGGCCGTGGTGTCGATGAGTGTCGGATCATACCTGGCGACAACGTCTCAGAATGACTGGGTTACGCAGCAGATTACGCTGCAGCGGGCTGACATTGAGGATCACCCGCATCAGGAGGCGCGGGAGGTCGACGATCTGTTGGGTGAAATTGGGATACCCCGCCCGGCTATACCTGATATCCGTCAAACGATTACAGCGAGCCGGCCGCGCTGGCTCAAATTCATGGTCCGCGAGGCGTTGGGAGTGCACCCCAGCCATGAGGAATCACCGTTTGCCAATGCGGCCACTATGGCTGTAGCGGTAGTGATCGGGTCCAGCCCTCCCATTGTGCCGTTTCTCCTCCCCTTGCCGACTCTGTCAGCCCGGGACCTGGCATGGGTTCTGTCGATTGCTGCAGCCTTGGCCATTGGCGGCTTGAAGGGAAAGTTTACCGGCAATTCTATTTGGAAGAGCAGCGTGCAGTTTGGAATCCTGGCGTCTTTGTCAGCAGGGGTCGGGGCTGGCATTGGCTGGGCACTCGGGCTTCTCGGAGCATAGCTCGCCCCACTCAGGAATGATACCATGGAAGGTGTCATAGAAATGGGGGATACAGTTATGCCGTCAGTCAAACGCGAGGCCGTCGTCATCACCGGCGGCTTGGGATATGTGGGACAATCTCTTGCTGCCGTGCTCAAAGACCAGGGCAGATTCCCGGTGGTGGTAGATATTCGGGATATTCCGAGTCAGGTGGACAAAGTCCAGGTTGTCCGGGGGTCCATTGGAGATCGAACATTGTGGAAGGCCCTTGCCGACCAATTTGACATGCGCACCATTTACCACTGTGCCGGGCTAATTGTCGTGTCGGAGTCCGTCGAACAGCCTGCGCGCTACTTTCAGGAGAACTTGAGCGCGCCTTTGGCCATGCTCAATGCGCTGCGCGAAGTTGGGCCCGTCCCGATTGTGTTCTCCTCTTCAGCAGCGGTGTATGGAGAGCCGTCTGTCGTGCCCATTCCCGAAGAAGCCCCCAAAGCGCCCATTAGTCCTTACGGTGTCACCAAGTGGCAATTGGAAGAAATTCTTCATGCCTACGATGTGGCTTACGGGCAGCCATGGGTGGCGTTGCGCTATTTTAATGTCGCCGGGATGGTAGGGGGCGTGGTGGAGCGCCATGTGCCCGAGACCCATCTGCTGCCGCGTGTGGCGCTGGCAATACGCGATGGCGGGATGCCGGAAATTTACGGCCACGACTACGACACGGCTGACAAGACGGCGGTGCGCGACTACATTCATATGCAGGACCTGGTGGCCGCCCATCTCAGTGCAGCAGAATATCTCATGCAGGGACATGTGTCCCGCGCCTTCAACGTAGGGTCCGGCCGTGGCCATTCGGTTCAGGAAGTGATGGATGGCTTCAGCCGCGTGACAGGCCGGCCAGTGCGGGCCCTTCACAAGCCGCGGCGCCCAGGGGACCCGCCAGTCCTAGTGGCCGACATTGCCCGGGCGAGGAAATATCTGGGCTTTGACCCCCGCGCGTCACAAAATATTGACCGTATGATCCAGGATATATGGCAGGCCGTTACAGCGGCCGACACGCCTCAATCCCCGCAGTCATAGCCTGAAAGACCCGCCCGGCATTAAAGCGGCGCAGGGCATCTCTTTGCCTGTGCCCTGCATCCCACCGCCACGCACGGGGATGCAGGGACCGCTGGGCGGCACAGCGCAAGTCGCTGGCTGACCCGGGGGAAATCAGAAACCCGTTTTTGCCCTCATAGATGATATCGGACGGGCCCGTGGGACAATCGGCGGCAATGACGGGAATGCCCCGGGCCAACGCTTCGACCAAAGCCATGGGAAACCCTTCAAAGTCGGAGGGGAGAAGGAGTGCCGTAGGGGATTGGCGCTCCCATGGGTCCGCCCGCCAGCCGGCAAAATGCACCCGCCCGCTGAGACCCAGTTCAGCCGCCAAAGATTCCAAAAGGCCGCGGTCGGGCCCGTCTCCGACGAGTGTCAGTTGCCATGGCCAAGGGAGATGCTGCAGCCCGTAGAGAATCAGGTCAATTCTCTTTTGGGCGACGGCCAGACGCCCGACATACAAGAAATGGCCAGGCTCGGGAGAGGTGGGAGGATCTTGGGGATGAAAGTCCGCCGGCAACGGATTATAGGTCACCGTAATGGGAGCGCGCACCCCTATGGCTCGCAGTTGGCGCTCCAGTCCCGTGGAAATGGCCAGATGGCCGTCAGCATGCAGGAGATGGCGGATGTGCGCCATCCGGTCGAGAGGAAAGTGCAGCCAGGAAATAATGCGCAGAGGGCGCCTGACCAGTTTCCGGGCCCAGAAAGCCGCTTCGACAAACGTGGGGTCGGTAGCCAAGAGCGTGTCCACGGAGGTTGTGCGCAGCAAAAAAGCCAAAGCCCCAACATACAAGGGCAACTTGGCTTGCAACTGCAGACGGCGCGCCGTCCCCTGGTCAATATTGACTTGACGGCACAACGTGTCCCGGAGCCATGAGGAATCTTCGGGATGACCCATGGCCCATACTTCGAGGGGGGTGCCATGGCTTCTCGCTGTCTGGTTAACAGTCGCGATAACCGACTCCATGCCGCCGTGCCCCGAAAGCCTGCGGACGACAATGGCCACATTCATGAAATTCCCCCAACAGACTATTGGGCCATTGAAGCTGCTGCAGGCTCCCCCCCAGTATTCTCAAATTGCTGCCAGATGATTCAAAATCATAATGACAATCAGCATCGTGAGTGAACCGGCAAGCACGCTGGATACAGCCCGCGGCCATGTTACGCCGTAAAGCTGCCGTACGGCGCGTACGCCAAACACGACCAGCACCAAGGCGCCCAGATACACGAGGCCTGGCACCGGCACCCAACTCAGGAGCGTGAGAATGACAATCCAGCCAGAATAGACAATCGCCTGCACCCGGACCGTATCCACGGCATACGTTCGCCGCCCTGGCTCCGTGCGGTTCAGCACCCAGACCACCACCCACGTCAGCGCGTAGTAAAACAAAAACGCCATAAACAGAGTGTTGATGACCGCGCTGAGCATGAACATCACATGTATGCCGCCAAAAACCAGCACGCGGACCGCTGCCAGAATTCCCGCCACAATGGCATTGCTCCAGAGCATACGGTCTGTCCACGGTCCCTGCCCCGCGACTTGGGCTGGATTGCGCAGAAAATAGCGCCAATAATCTACCAAATCATCCCATTCGCGAGCCTGGCGGCGGGGTTTGCTTTTATACAGCTTTTCCATGTGCCGTTTCCGGCTGTGGTCCTTAAAGGAAATCGGTTTCTTGGACACGGTGCGCTCCTTTCCAGACTGTTGCCGTCCCGTCCCGTTTCGCTTCTGCGTAAATCATACCAAAGTCCGCGCGAAAATCCTACCGGAGACCGGTTCCGAGGCGCGGCACTCACTGCCGACCTGCGGGTTTCGGTCTCAATTATTGATTCAGTTCTCACCATGCCGGCAGCTTTCCATGATATATTAAGATTATTCTACGTTGCTTCTGGGGAGGATTCAGCATGCCGCTTGCGTATTTTAACCGCCAGTACCTGCCTCTCGAACAGGCTACCGTATCCATTGCCACCCACGCTCTCAATTACGGGACCGGGTGTTTTGAGGGGATTCGGGCCTACCACAATCAAGAGCAAGACCAATTGTACATTTTTAAACTGCGGGAGCACTATGAACGTTTTTCCCAGTCATGCCGGATCATGCGCATAGATCCTGGCCACAGCATCGAAGAGATGATGGCCCGCACCGTTGAGCTCTTACAGCAGCAAGACTTTCATGAGGATGTCTATATCCGGCCACTGGCTTTCAAGGCCGACCCGGTCATCAAGGTGACACTGGATGGGATACGCGATGCGTTTGGTGTGTTCGCCGTGCCCCTTGGCAACTATCTCCCCACCTCTGGCATACACGTATGCGTGTCGGCCTGGCGCAGATTGGAAGACAATGCGATTCCCTCACGCGCCAAGGTGACAGGGTCTTATGTGAATACGGCGCTGGCAGCCACAGATGCCCATCTGGCCGGATTCGATGATGCGATTTTTCTCACCGAGGCTGGGCATGTGGCGGAGGGCAGTGCGGCCAACCTCTTTATGGTGCGCGACGGGGTATTGGTCACGCCCGAAATCAGTGAAAATATTCTGGAGGGCATTACCCGCCAGACTGTGGTCGATGTGGCCGAGGACCTGGGAATTGGAGCCATCAGCCGCACTATCGACCGGTCCGAGCTCTATATTGCCGATGAGCTGTTTCTCGTCGGCACGGGAGTGCAAATTTCGCCCATTACACGGATTGACCACCGAGCGGTGGGAGACGGTAAGGTGGGGGACATCACACTCAAGATTCAGACGCGCTATAACCAGGCAGTGAGGGGTCTCATTAAGGAATACCACCCCTGGCTGACACTGGTGGACTAGGGGGGGATCAGATATGACCGACGACCAAACACGGGAGATTCTGCGCCGCTACCACACCATTGCCGTGGTAGGGCTGTCTCCCAAGCCGGAACGCGCTAGCTACCAGGTGGCGCAGTACCTCCAGGACCACGGGTACCGGATCATTCCGGTTTATCCCCGGGCCGGGAAGATTCTGGGCGAAACAGTTTATCCCCGGCTGGAGGATATCCCTTTCCCCATCGATATCGTCGATGTGTTTCGCAAGGCGGAAGATACGCCTGCAGTTGCTGAGAGCGCCGTGCGCATTGGGGCTAAGGTGCTCTGGCTGCAATTAGGAATTGCGAGTGAGGTGGCTCGGTCTATTGCTGAAACCGGCGGACTTGGCGTGATTGAGGACCGCTGCATGAAAATCGAACATGAACGGCTCTTGGTGTAAAGAGCCGGGACACTATTCAGTGGGCTGTCCCATGCGGGCAGCAAAATCCGAGAGGAGGAAGGCCTGGTTTTAGTCGGGAAGAGAGACAATCGCATGCGAGGCTCTGCAGGCCGCTGCATTCTCTTGTCCTGCCGTAAGGGGCCCTGACTTGGTTCTGACCAGGCCGTTGACTATGATGGCAACTGACACAAGCCAATCCGCGCTAGCGCTGGCACAAGATATTCTGACTCGGTCCGAAGCAGCGCCGATTCATACCAAGAGCGTGGACTGGCCCGGCGGCCAGACTTGGTGGCTGTCACCTCACCCCCTATCACGTCAGCCAGGCGTGCTGAAAGTGGGCATTGACGGGCAGGGGAAAGACGCACGCGCCGGATACCGGCTGGAGAAGGGGATGAGCACGGAGGCCCGGGCGTATAACATTCCAACAAGTTACGTGATGTATACGCCGTGGCCGCTGATGACTTTGGCCTCCGATGCGGAGTTTTTGGAGACATTCAACTCCCTGATTCCCACGCTTCCCCTTCACATCTGGCTGCAGGTGACCAATGGCCTCGTGCCGGGGTCGGGGTTTAATCCGTTTGCCACACCCTTCCGCCACCAGTTTCACTGGACGGTGAAGGAGCACGGACAACTGGAATTGGCCGAGGCCGTCTACGACATTGGGGTGATCGGGGATGTCAAGAAATCCGCATCGGTGCCGGAAGCGATAACGTACCTTGAAAAGCTGCCAGAATGGCGCTGGTATTGGGTTTCTCTGTTTTTTGGCGTGCAGGGCCGGGATATCACAGAGGACAACCTGCAGAAACTGCTGCCGCCATTTTTACGCTGGTGGCAGTAACCTTGACACAATCTACCTGTCGAACCGAAGGGCCAGCGGCGGTATACTATGTTTACGGGTCCTGCAGGATCTGTGGGATTTTGTCGTGGCGCCGGACTTCGGAACCGCCCTCGGTTAGGTAAGGAGGATGTGTTGCAATCGCTGTTCTATGCCAAGTCGCACCGCAGAACTGACTTTTATCCAGTGTTGCGGCCTCAATGGTGGATGTTGCTGCCCATTGAGGCCGTGGCGTTTTTGGCGCGTTTTATTGGCCTAGGCAGTTACCACGGGCTGATCTACGATGAATATTACTATGTCACCGCGGCTGATGTCCTGCTGCACCGCACCCCGCCGGTTCTCGTCAAGCATCTGGTGTTTGGTATTGACCCCAACTTGCTGTCAGCGCCGCCATTCGCTAAGGAGGTCATCGCGGCCTCAATCTGGCTGTTCGGAAACAACCCCTGGGCGTGGCGCCTGCCCGACGCCCTGCTTGGGTCTTTAGTGCCCGTCGCCATGTATTTTTTTGCCCAGGCGATATTTTCGAACCGGTGGGTGTCACTGCTCGCGGCGCTGTTGGCCGCAGTGGATGGACTGATGGTCAGCACCAGCCGCCTGGCGTTGCTGGACTCGATTGCTTTTCCCTTTGTTGTGGGAAATTTACTGTGGCTGTGGATCCTTTGGGGCCGGTTGCGGGAAGGGCAGAAGATTCCCGGCAAGATGCTGTGGGGATTCGGGGTAAGCCTCGGTTTGGGGTTGTCAGCGAAGTGGATAGGGGCGCAGACTATCCTCATGGCGTGGCTCATATTGGGTTGGTCATGGCCCCATGTCCGGCGCGCCCGGTCCCGGTGGCTGCTGGCGGGTTCCGTGACCGTCATCCCCTTGGTGACATACTTCTTGACCTACGCCTACGCCTTTGCGAGCGGATTTCACCAGTCGTGGCTTCCCCGCAATGTCTTTTTAGCCTGGGGCAAACTGCAGTGGCTCATTTTCAAGAACATGTGGACGCTGACATTCTATCATCCGTGGACAGCCAATGCCTGGACGTGGCTGGGATTGCCCCGCCCCACCGCATACCTGTGGATTGCTCACGCCCACTCGACCATACGCATGCTGGCATTTTCCAATCCCCTTCTCATCTGGCTGGGACTTTTGGGACTCGTGTCCATGGCGGCGGCGGATGTGACTGCGCGCCGCCTGCGTCCAGCCACACTGTTCTTTGCCGTGTGGCTTGTGGTGTTTTACGGCACCTGGCTTTTGACACCCCGTTCTAAATTCAACTACTATTTCCTGTCAATGATGCCCATGCTGATCATGGCCTTCTCTTACAGTGCGGTGACCCTCGTGCAGGGCCGCAAAATTTGGGAGCGGTTGTCCGGGATCATCGCCATGGCGGCGGTTGCGGTTTCGACAGCTTACCTCTTTCCGCTCTGGGTGGGCATGCCCATGCCCAACGGGTTTTACCACAGCGTCTTTTGGTCATCGACATGGAATGCCAAGCCCAAGCCCACAGCGCCCCGCATTACGCACGTCAGCCCTCTGGCCACCGCGGGGCCGCTGAATTTGAGGCAGCCCCGTCCAACTGGGTGGTCGGCGTTTGAAGGCGGCGGGAGTCACGACACGGCCTTTGCATGGCCCGCCTCACAGCCTTTAAAAGCGGGCTATGTGCTGCATCTCAAGGGTGCGGTGGCTGACCAGCCGGCCATAGCGGGAAATGACGCCTATGTGGGAACCAATGGCGATACCCTGGTAGCATGGAGTCTCTCCACCGGGAAGGTCCTGTGGACGGATGCCGTGCCGAATATGGTCATGACCACGCCGCTCGTCACATCCCAAACGGTATTTATAGGGCTGGGCAATAATGCTTTCCGCTCGTTTTCCCGAACCCACGGGTGGATACGGGGCACGGGCACCAACGGGATTATGGCGTTCAGCCGGGCCACCGGCAAAGAACTATGGTACTCCCCGACGGTGGGGGAAGATATGCCTACCCCCATTTTGCATGGGGGCCTGATTTATGAGGTGACAGGCACCGGGCGCCTTATTGCCCTCAATGCTGGCAACGGGCACGAAGAGTGGTCACTGCCGCTAGGCGGATTTGACAGCATGTCCTCGCCGGTGCTTTCGGGAAACATGCTCTACGTGGCCATTAATGTGTACATGCAGGCTTATCCCGCGGCGCGGTCGACAGTGTGGGCAGTGAACCTGGCGACCAGACGCATTGTGTGGCGCCGGAATGTTCCGGTGTCCAGTGGACTGTCTGATTGCAGCCCCGTGGTGGCCAAGGGGATATTGTATATTGCCGGCGTGCCTCGTATAGTGAATGTATCCGGAGGCAGAACCTGGCTGAACAATGAGATTTTCGCTGTGAACGCCAGCACGGGGCGCATGCTATGGTCAAGATTTACTGGCGGCGGATACCTCGGTCTCGATCAGGAGGAAGTGGGCATTCCCTTCGCCAAACATGGCCGCGTATTTATCGGCAATCCGGCGGCGATGAATTTGCGGGCGTACAGTGCGGATAGCGGCAGGCTGCTGTGGACCCTGGCGCTGCCAGCGGGCTTAACAGCCAATCCTGTGCAGACGGGCCCGGTTTTGTGGGTCGCACTGGGAAATGGCAGTCTCATGGAAGTGCAGGCGTCATCCGGCACGATATTGAAGATTGACGCCACAGGTCTCGGCCCGATTGGTCCGGACGCTCCCGTCGTGCTGAACAGCGCGGTGCTGTTGGCCAGCTTAACAGGCAATGTGGGGATGATTCCCCTGGTGCCGGTTCATTAGGAAAAAGGAGATGGCAACATGCTGACAAGAAGATGGACAACACTGGAACGTCAGCGGCCCCGTTTGAAGTGGGTAAAGTGGGGAGAACTGGCTGGAGTGATCTTCACTGCGGGCGGCCTGGTACACAGCGGGACATTGTGGCTGGGAATCCTGCTCATTCTCGGTTTTGGATACTATGGCTACCGCATTCTGTCAAAACCGCACGGTTAAGGCTGCATTTTAAAGGACGAGGATATTGATGGCGACACCAGACATTCCGCCAGCGCTGTTGCCTTCCCGCACCCGCCACGGGTTAGGGTTCGCAATGGCTTTGGTGGCTGCTGTTTTTTGGGGACTGTCCGCGCTGGCGGCCCAATCTCTCTTTGACAAAGCCCACCTCTTTGCAGGATGGCTGGTCAGCGCCCGCATGGGGGTGACTGGTCTAAGTCTTTTGGGGCTTCTGTGGTGGCAGAAGGGGCCCGCATATGTGCTGGCGCCGGTCCGTGACCGTCACTCTCGCGGTCGGCTCTTAATTTTTTCGGCGCTGGGGCTGTGGGCAGTGCAGTACTCTTACCTGGTTGCCATCCACGACGGAAACGCGGCGACCGCCACTTTATTGCAATACACGGCACCGGCTGTGATTACCCTATACGTGGCCGTGGCAGCACGGCATCTGCCCACGCACCGCCAAGTCCTGGCGGTGCTGCTGTCACTGATTGGAACGTGGCTGCTGGTGTCCGGCGGGCAGGCCGGCGCTCTAACGCTCTCTGCCGCCGGGCTGTTTTGGGGATTGCTTTCCAGCGCCTCACTGGCTTTCTATACTCTGTATCCGGGAAGACTTCTGCGGGAGTGGGGCCCGACGCGCATCGTTGGCTGGGGCATGCTGATAGGGTCGATGCTGTCCCAACTGGTGGCGCCTCTGTGGAGACCCGGCACTGTGCAGTGGTCGTGGGACGTTGTGGGTCTGGCAGGTTTCGTGGTGTTTATAGGCACTTTGGCCGCGTTTTGGCTGTACCTTGCCAGTCTCCGCCAGCTGTCGCCGTCGGTGGCCAGCCTCGTTGCCACCGCAGAGCCGCTCGTGGCGACTGCGGGTTCCGTGCTGTGGCTGGGGGTCACGCTGCATCTTTTTCAAGAGATTGGCGCCGCGGCCATTGTCTGCGGCGTTGCCGTTCTGGCTATACGTGGATCCTCCCGGAAGAATAACAAATCCCCTGGTTAATCCTGCTAAAAAATGACTGTGATACAGGATATTGTGTTATTATAAGCCAGCACTTACTACATAAAGGGGTTGTGAGGATGCGCTGTCCGAGTTGCCACTACCATGACAGCAAGGTTCTGGACTCGCGGCCGGCCAATGAGGGACGGGAGATCCGCCGCCGCCGGGAGTGTCTGCAGTGCCACCAGCGCTTTACGTCTTATGAGCGGGTGGAGGAAACGCCCATCTGGGTTGTCAAGAAAAACGGACAGCGGGAATCATTCGACCGCACCAAGATTCTGAAGGGAATGCTGACCGCGTGTGAAAAGCGTCCCATTAGCCTGCAGCAATTGGAATTAGTCGCCGATGCCGTGGAACGCGAAATTCGCGACCAGCATTTAGGAGAGATCTCTTCGTTGCAGATTGGGGAAATGGTGATGAACCGGATGCGCTTGGTAGACCAGGTGGCCTACGTCCGCTTCGCTTCTGTTTACCGTCAGTTTACCGATATTGAGGGGTTTCGCCAGGAACTGGAACAGCTCATCCATCCCCAAATTCATCAGGAGGGTTAACACTTGGAATTATCCCACGGATTTTCTTCTGAACTGAGTTGGAAGATATTTCTAGACCGCTACACGGTCAAAGACCCGACCCGCAGTTTTGTGGTCGGCGACGTCGCTATCGCTCTGGTGGAGCCACACCCCAAGTGGCCTAAAAAAGATATCGGGATTGTGCGCGAAGTCCTTCCTGACGGCTATTTGTCCATTGAGCTTGTCACGGGCCCTGAAAAGGGGGATTTAATCGAACGCAAGATTGCAGATTGCGACCGCCCGTTGGAGCGCAGCATTTTTGAAGTGGCGCGGCGTGTGGCCCAGGGCGTGGCCAAAGTGGAGTCTGACTCCGTCCGTGCCAGTGTGGAGCAGTCATTTGCCACGGAAATCGCGGCCTTGCGGTTTATCCCGGGAGGCAGGATATGGGCGGGGGCTGGAACCGACCAGCAACTGACCTATTTCAACTGCTATGTGATCCCCAGCCCGCGTGACAGCCGCGAGGGAATAGTTGAGACGCTGGGCCAAATGATTGAAATCATGAGCCGCGGCGGCGGGGTTGGGATCAATATTTCCTCATTGCGCCCGTCGCGGGCTGCTGTGCGGGGAGTTAACGGCCGCTCGTCGGGAGCGGTCTCGTGGATGGATCTCTATTCCCGGGCGACAGGGCTCGTGGAGCAGGGCGGATGTTTCTCCCCTGAGACACGCATCGCCACGACGGCGGGGCTGATTCCGGCCGCAGAGCTGTTCGCGCGCATGAAGTCAGGAGAATCCTTTGAGGCCCTGACTCATGAAGGACCCCAGCGGATTACCCAGCGCTTCAACAATGGGGAGAAACAGCTGTGGAGAGTGACGACCCAGCGCGGCTACACCGTCGAAGTGACCGAAGACCACAAGATGGGAGTTATGCAGGACGGACGAATTGGCACCATTCCCTTGAAGGCGCTGGGGGAGGGCGACGACGTGCTGCTGTTATTGGGGCAGGGCGTTCCGGACCGGCCTATGTCACTAAAGCCATTTCATCGTCAGGACCATGAGAGATGGCCTGAGGTGATGAATGAGCGTCTGGCCTATCTGGCTGGCGCCCTGACCCTGTCCGGCCGCGATATGGAGCCAGAGATTCGGGAACGGTGCCTGCAGTACAGCCGTGAACTGTTCCATTGGGAGCCCAGCGCCGTCAATTCCCCGGTTATTCTCGAATGGCTCCGGGACAATGGGCTGCTGCAGGAACGACCAGAGTCCGTACGGGTGCCTGAGATGATTTTTGAGGCCGGGTCGCAAGTGATGGGAGCATTCATTTCCGGGTATTTTGATGCGGCTGGGTCCGTTGAGGACTCTGCAATGCGCTATCAGTTTGACAGCATCAGCCTCGCCCTGCTTCAAGATGTCCAGCACATGCTGGCCGCATCAGGAATTGCGTCTTGCATCAACCGCCGCGATCCAGGCAACGGCGCTGCTTACCGGCTGACCGTGGACGGGGGGGAGTGTGCTGAGCGGTTCCAGCAGCTGGCCTGCTTGTCGCGGCAAGTGGCGGGGGATTCGGCGAGGCTGGGCGCCACGCAGACTGGGGCCCGGGCGGTGTCCTACTCTTCAAGGGATGAGGACAGCACGGAACGCACCGCCGAGAGTGCTGTGGCGACGGTGGGCGGTCTGATCCGGACCCTCTCTGACCGCATTGTCAGCATCCTGCCCACCCGTGTGGACACAGTCTATGATTTTGAGGTAGAGCACACGCATATGTTGAGCGGGAACGGCCTCTATACCTCAAACAGCCGCCGTGGTGCCTTAATGCTGCAGATTGAGGACTGGCATCCCGATTTGTGGCGGTTTATTGAGGTGAAAAAGACCCCGGGGATGGTTGAGAATGCCAATATCAGCGTGCGTATCTCGGATGGATTCATGAGCGCTGTCAAAGCGGATGGAGACTGGGACCTGGTGTTTCCAGACACCACCGACCCCGATTATGACGAAACCTGGGACGGCAATCTCGAGGCGTGGAAGAAAGCTGGCAAGCCGGTGGTGATTTACGAAACCGTCAAGGCCCGGAAAATCTGGCACGCCATTATCGAAGGCGCATGGGAGGCAGCCGAACCCGGGATTGTCTTTGACGAACGGCACGAAAAAGATTCCAACAGCTGGTACTTCAATCCGCTGATCAGCACGAATCCGTGCGCGGAGCAGCCTCTGCCGGCATGGGGCGTATGCACCTTGGGTCACATCAACTTGGCGGCTTTTTATGATCCAGCCTCCCATGACGTGAACTGGGATGCCTTGCGGGAAACCGTGCGGGTCGGGACGCGCTTTCTGGACGACATTGTCGACGCGACGCCATATTTTTTCCAGCAGAATTATGATAACCAGCAAAAAGAACGCCGGATTGGCTTGGGCACGATGGGCCTGGGGGAGTTGCTGATCCGTTTGGAATTGCGCTACGGCAGCCCGGAATCTTTGGACTTCATTGAACGCCTCTATCAGTACATTGCCATCCAAGCCTACGATTATGATGTAGAGCTGGCCAAAGAGAAAGGGGCGTTTCCCGCCTTCGATCCCGATCTCTATTTGCAGAGCGGATTCATCAAGCGATTGCCCGAGAACCTCCGTCATGCCATTCATGAGCATGGCGTGCGCAATGTCACGATATTAACCCAGGCTCCTACGGGCACGGTTGGCACGATGGTGGGGACAAGCACCGGAATTGAGCCTTACTATGCTCTGACGTATTTCCGGCAGTCCCGTCTGGGATATGACGAGCAGTATGTTCCGGTTGCGGCGGAGTGGAAGACAGCTCATCCGGAAGAGGAATTGCCCGCGTATTTTGTCGGGGCCATGGACCTGACGCCAGAAGAGCATGTTTATGTTCAGGCAGCTATTCAGAAATGGACAGACTCGAGCATTTCCAAAACAGCGAATGCGCCTAGCACTTATACCGTGGAAGACACTGAGAAACTTTACGAGCTGGCCTATGACCTAGGATGCAAAGGGGTCACCATTTACCGCGACCAAAGCCGCAGCGAGCAGGTTCTCCACTTGGTGGACGACCAGAAGACTAACGTTCCCGCCACAAATTCTGAAAATCCGGCTGCGGGCGGGCAACTTGAAGTTTATCCGGTGCCGTCATTGATCCACGGGCGCACGTACCGCAAGGAAACGCCGGCAGGAACAGCCCGGGTTGTGATCAACGAGGTCGATGACAATCCTTTTGAAGTCTTCATGCTGCTGGGCCGTGCGGGATCTGAGGTCCAGTCCTTCATGGAGTCTTTGGGCCGCGTTATCAGCTTGTACCTGCGTTCGAACGGAAACCTGAGTCCGCGCCGTCGCCTCGAGTTGGTAGCGGAGCAGTTGAAGGGCATTGGAGGAGCGAATCAGATGGGGTTTGGCCCAGGACGCGTTCTCAGCGTCGTCGACGCCATTGGCCAATTGCTGGAGTCCCATCTGCGCAGCGAGCCCAGCGAGGTAGCGGCTACACGCCACGAGGACGTCCGCGAAACATTGCCGGAATCTGATGCGCGCCATAGCTCGCCGCATTTAGACTTGTGCCCACTATGCGACGCGCCGACACTAGTGTATGAAGAGGGTTGCCAGCATTGCCAGTCGTGCGGTTACTCAAAGTGTTGAATCGGGTTAATCACGGTGTGGCCGCTAAATAGCTGAAATTCGCTCCAATACTACGGCAGGGATTTGTGTACACACACATTTCTCTGCCGTAATAATTTTGGGGTTTATACAATTCTCCGATGAAAATATTGGTATTATTTGTTGTAAGACGCGATGAGCTAAATGAAAATGAGGTGTCCTTTGGCTACCATCACATGGGAATGGATTGTTGTTCCGTCATCCCGCAGGCAATACAAGTTTAAAGGAATATGCCGTAACGGCGTGCCCTTGCATCTTCCTAATCAGTGGTTGTGGAACACGTTCGATGGGGGTAGTCCCGCGACCGCCTTGAATTATGTATATGGGCTGTTACGGTTCTACTGCTGGATGGAGGATAATGACCTCCGCATTGAAGACGTTGCGCGGCGGCATCTGTATGAGTTTCGGTCGGCGTTGAACAACGGATTCGGCACCCGAGGTCCGTCGCCTGATCCCCTGTCATCTAGCACGCGGCGGCAAACGCTAGAGACAGTCCTACAGTACTTGGCATGGGCTATGGGGCTTGAAAACGATGAGCCTTTTCTCGGATCGGGAGCCAAGAAGCGATATCGGGTTACTCGCGGATTGTTAGGGGGTCTCACACGCAAGGAAGTGGACGACGTGCGCACCAACATTCTCACACGGCCCAAAAAAACCCTTCCAGGGTACCTGACGCCGACTGAGGTGCAACAGATTCGGGATTGGATCGACATGCAGTGGGCCAAGAAACCCGAAATGCGGATTCGGAACCGGGCTATCGTCGAGGTGCTCTTTTCGACCGGGATCCGAAAGAGTGAACTGTGTGCGTTGGAAGTACGCGGATGGAACGCCGAGCAGCGTATCCTCAAGGTTCCTTTCCATGAAGAGGAGTACGAACAGGCCCGTGCGGGAGCGATTCGCGGAGCCGCGTTGGTGAAAACGGGTGAGCGAACAGTCGTACTCAGTCATGATGCTACCGCGCTGTTGTCGCAATACGTGGACATGTACCGACCTGTGGAGTCGCTAAAATATATGCACAATCGTCTTTTCTGCCTCCATGGCAGGAACCGGGGACAACGCCTGACCGCCTATGCAGTTGAATATCTCTTCGAGCGCATGAACTTGCCCTTTTCGGAAGGCGGGGTGGGGTTGGACAAACATCTCCATCCCCATATCATGCGGCACACCCATGCAACGTTTCTGTCCGATCGCGGCGTGGAAGGTCGAGCTATCCAAACGCAACTGGGTCATAAGAGCTACTCCAGCACCCAAGTGTATTTGCACATGTCCGCCAATCGGTGGCGTGAGGGCATTCAGGAAGCATGGGCCAGCGCCGAGCCCTTTTCTTCCCTGGAATGGGGCGAGTCTGAATGAGCCGAACGCAAGAATTGGAGATCATTCGGGACCCGGACGGCCACGTGATGGAACTTCACGGTCTGGTGTGGACCATGAGTACCTATGAGGGCAAGGCGGCCACCCGGAAGATTAGCCGATTTGACTTCAGCCAGTTCGACGGACGCTTTCTCGATAGGGCGTTGGCGTTTGGCCATCTTCTCGCGTCGCACCGGAAGCACGGATGGTTCAGCCCCTTTTTTAGCGCAATGGTTCATCTGTGGACATACAGTGGAGATCCGGCAGCCGACTTTGCCCATTGGACTGAGACCGAGTGGGGAGACTTCATGGCGTGGTCCGCCCATCAACTCAACGACCAGGGCGAACCCCTGAGTGTCAATACTCGACGGTTATATATGACGGCCCTCAGGACGGTGCTTCGATTGGCCACATCCGCCCAAATGAGTGATATCGGCGAAGACGACGTTGAAGCGTTAGTTCGCGTCATGACGCGGCGGTTCCGAGATTCCAATCTGATCGCCTCACAAAAGGCTGCCCGACGGGCATGGACGTCAAAGGAGCGCGAGCACCTCATTGCCATACTCAACGAGGAATGGTGGGCCTGGCGCGCGTGGCACGACAGTGGGACGGACCATGGTCGGACACCTGATCTGCTAACGGTTACCGCAGCGTATCTGTGCTGGGAAGAAACCGTGCGGCCTGAAGAGATCAACGTCCTCACCGTTGCGGACGTAGACGTCGGCGTCGGGAGACTCCGATTACATGCGCCGAATAAGAATGAGTATCTTCTCGAATTGCAAAGCCCTGCTTCGATGGTGCTGTTGAAAGCGGTCCTCTCGTGGGGACACGATGCGCGCGTCGCTCTAGGCACGGCCGCCGTGTTCGTTGAACCCGTTCCCACCCCACGGCGGCTAGGTTCGAGTGCGTTCAATCGTCGCTTACGATCACTGCTGAAGCGGTATGGCGACCGCTACCCCATTCACCGTCCCCACGTGGTATTGGCGGACGGACGGAAGACCTTTGGATCGATTTTGGCATCCCGTGCGAAAGAACGGGTGTTAGTTCAGGTGGCTATGCGCCACGTGTTCCCCCAGACGACGAACATCTACTACATCCGCCAAGGCAAGGAGGCGCTATCGCACAATGTGACTGATGCCCTCCGCTACTACGCCGGCCGATTGGCCATGGCATGGAATGCGCCGGTGTTAGAGGATCCGGTCGCAGAAACTTCACCTGCGGTTTCTGACATCTTACAGCGGAACCCCGACCATTCCACACCCTATGGGGCGTGTAGCCGTGATGCCCATATTGAGGGCACGTGTGACCTGGGAATTCACTGCGGGACGTGTCCCAAACTCATTCCCATGGCGAATAAAATCAACAACTTTATTGCTGAGCGGGACCTGTACATTGCCTTGAGCAAAAAGGCCCAAGAAGCGGGCCAACTCCGCATGTATGAGAATCGCCTCTATCACGCGGGCGTCATGGAGGCCCACATCAAGAACATCGAGCGCCGCCTGGAAAGGGAGTCGTAGTCGGTGGAGCGATTGCAGTACGGTGATCCCAACGATTTTGCCGCAGGGCGTCCTGCATACTCTGGCGCTTCGTTTACGTTCAGTGATGACCGATGGATTTTTCCCGCGTCGGAAAAGACAATCGCGGCAAAGCCCAGCTACAGCGTCTTGAATTTTTCCGATCTGCCGGACTGGTTGAAGGCCCCA
Organism: Sulfobacillus sp.; assembly: GCA_027309085.1. GTDB lineage: Bacteria > Bacillota > Sulfobacillia > Sulfobacillales > Sulfobacillaceae > Sulfobacillus. The sequence goes on along the minus strand of DAIDDL010000020.1, from coordinate 3,358 downwards.
GCTAAAGCTTACATGGCATGGGCATGGCTCGTGCAAGATTTCAGCTTAAGCACCTTGCATTACCGCTTGGGCACCTTTAATTGGTTGGCCAGGTTCTTGCGGGAACGCCGACTCGACGTCACCCAAATCGCCGCTCTGGACCGGTCGGTGGCCGCCGCGTTCAGCGACTATCTGATGGACAACTGCTCCCCCCAGAACGCCTACGGTCGGGCCGGTGTGGCGGAAGACATTGGTCGATGGCTGCGCCAGCAGTACGGACTGGCCCAGACGTTCCGCCCGGCCACGTTCGCGCGTCGGCCTCCCAGACCCAAATCCGACATGGAGGCGGTCCGGGCCGAAGAGGTCATTCCTACGATCGTGGCCGAGCAGGTGTTGTCGGCGGTGCGGCGCCGGCATGAAGAACTATGGTCGGAATGGATTGATTTGGGCAAACGCACCCACCGCTCGGAACTGGTGCATTTGCAGGTGCTTCAAATACTGCTGGCGACCTCGTTGAGGATTTCTCAGATTTTGTTGATGCCACGGTCGTCGGAGATCGCCGATAAGCCGTACCGGGAATCGCGAAGCGGCGAGGCCTCGGGCCTCTGGATCATCTTTCGTGAAACCAAGACGCATCAAGGGCTTCAGGAGCGTTTCATACCGGAAGAGTTGGCTCCCATGGTAAAAAATGCTTTGGACGTGGCGCTTGAGGTCACGGCGGATCTCGCAGCAGCTGCGCCTCACTTGAATTACGTCTTTTTGACCAATGCTGCACGCAGTTTGCGAACTCATGGTGAGGAAATTAGCAACATCGCGTCGGGCACATTTTCGTCATGGTTGAATGGTGCTCACGATAGTGAGGGGGGCGTCGTTCGACAAGGGTTCATTCACCGGAACCAGATCCGGTACCAGGGCTACTACTACACCATCTCGCCACACCAGGCTCGGCACACGCTAGCCACACGTCTCTACGAAGGGGGTGCCGGCTTTGGCACCGTCGTCGAGCAACTGTTGCATCGGGGTGAGATGACCGGCATCTACACACATGGGCGAGAACGGGACATGCGAGAATTGCGGGAGGCCTTGGATGGCGGACAGGTTGCCGGTGGCAGCGTGGCCACGGTGCTTCTCGACCCCGACCGCGTGTGGACCGGCGAGGTGTCGGACGAAAGGCTTGAGGTGATCAAGCAGCAAGGCTTATATATCCAGCCGACTCCCTATGGTTTCTGCACGCATCCTGCAGAGCTGGGGCCCTGTACGCAGCCCGAGGCATGTTGGCGGGGCGTGAAAAACCAACCTTGTGATGAAGCCGTACTTCTCCCCCGCGGATTGGTGCAAATCGAGGAAGATGTCGAGTTGCTCAATCGCCAGATCATGTTATGGACAGATGATGTCAAGGCAGGACCGTTCCTCGACAACATTCGCTCAGTCCGGGCCCATTATGAGACGCTGAAATTGCTACTCCTGGGGGGCGACGACGGCACCTCGTCGGGCAGTCCCCCGTCAGAGCCACCTGGGCTGTTGCCGGAAGCCCGTCTCATGCGCACGCGCTTCAAGACGCGACGCGGCGGCCAGTTTCCCGTCCGGAAATTCGATCCGAACGCCAAGATCGATGGGATGACGGCGCCGCAACGGATTGCGCGGGTCCTTGACGACGCGCGCCAGTCCGGAAACGTCCCCACTATCCCTAACATTGTTCGACTGGCTCAAGTACATCGAAGGTATTTGCTCCAAAACTATCCCAACCTCTTTCAGGAGCTACAGGATATACGCCATGTCGACGCGACACGGGAAGCCCGATTCGAAGCAGAGTGGCACAAAGTGCTAGACGCCGACGAATACCCTACAGTGATTGAATTTTCGCGACGGTGTGGGGTTGATCGTAATACCCTCTACAAAAGATTTCCGAAATGGGCCCAGCGAATTCGCGAACGGTGGCGCCAGGGACGCGAGGTGGTAGCGGAGCACCGGGCATCGCAGCAAAAAGAGGCGCATCTACAAAAAGTCGCTGTTACCAAGACGGCGCGGCAGGACCGCCGCCGCAAGGGCATCGAGCAGCGTCTCGAGAGCGTGTGGGCTGAAACCGCTGGTCAAGGACATCCGGTTTCTCTTCTGCGGTTTACGAAACTGGCGCACGTTGGCGTGGATACCCTCAAGGAGAGGTTTCCGGACTGGGTGGACCGCATTCGTGCGGCATGGAGCGAGGCGCAGTGCGCGACCGACCCCACGCTGCCGACCCGTATTGAACGCGCATGGACCGGGATCGAGCAAGATGGTAGGAAGGTCACGATGGTCGCGTTAGCCGAACGGGTGGGCTACAACCGCAAGTCGTTAGAACGTTTCTATCCGGAATTGGTCGCTCGCATTGCTGCTCAATATGATTACGAAGATCGGGTACGGGATGAAATCGATCGCGTTGAGGGCGTTGAACAATCCGTGTCGGTGGTCGAGTTTTGCCAACGCGTTGGCATTCCACGAATGGTATTTATGCGCCGGTATCCGGACTATCACCGACAACTCCTTGAGTTCAACGAAAGGATGGAAGCCCATCGTGGCTAAGCAGCCAGGCAGACCGAGCGACACACGGGAGCGATTAGAGGCCGTATGGGCGGAGGTCGTGACCGATCCCAACGACCGCCCGACGGTTAAAGAGCTTGCGCAACGGGTTGGAACCGCTACTTCTACGTTGTACTATCGATATCCCGAATGGGTTGACAAAATACAAGCCCGTCGCTATGGGAAAGGGTCCGGGAAAAAATCGCCATCGTCGGCTCGACGAGAGCAGTGGAAGGGCGAAACTGAAGCGGCGCGGCTTATTGAAGACCTTCGCAAGCGTGTGCGTCGACTAGAGACCGATTTGGCGAAGGTTTCGGAAGAGCGTGATCGGCTTCGAGGACGTCTCGATCAAGTCGCCCAGGTCAGCGAGACAAACATGCTACTGCGTGGCGTCCTGGTTCAATTCTCTACGGCTCTAAGGCGGCATGTTGATGGGAAAACCGCGCAAATCATTCTTGATGAAGCCACGCGAATTCAAGAACGGGCTTTGAAGGGTGTAATTCCTGTGAAGCCCGGCGAGAACGAACCAGGATAAGACCTCTTGCTTTACGTAAATGCAGCACGTGGTCCGAGATTCAGAAGTACTGGACATCGACGAAGATCGGGAATCGCCTATGTGCCTGGGCGACCGGTTTAACCCCCTATTTTTGTACACGAGCGATCTATCTCGTTGATTCTCATACCATTGCTCGTTTTTTCTCATGACGATTTTGTGTGGCGGCGTCCGCTGTCCCCATCGTGGCCTTGGGGACCTTTCTCCTTGTTGCCTGACATCTGGTGTCAGCCCTGGCCCCTTTTCCGTGCTCGGCCTTTCGCGAGGGCA
>DAIDDL010000001.1 GCA_027309085.1 Sulfobacillus sp. | reverse complement strand
GCCGCCTTCGCCACTGGTGTTCTTCCTGATCTCTACGCATTTCACCGCTCCACCAGGAATTCCACGCACCTCTCCTGCCCTCCAGTGCGACCGTTTAGCCGCCCTCCTCCGGGTGAGCCGGAGGCTTAAAACCGCTACGTATCGCACCGCCTACACGCCCTTTACGCCCAGTAATTCCGGACAACGCTTGCCCCCTACGTCTTACCGCGGCTGCTGGCACGTAGTTTGCAGGGGCTTCCTTCGTCGGTACCGGCTCCCCGGGACTCCCGTCCCGGTCTTCGTCCCGACAGACAGAGCTTTACAACCCGAAGGCCGTCTTCACTCACGCGGCGTTGCTCCATCAGGCTTGCGCCCATTGTGGAAGATTCCCTACTGCTGCCTCCCGTAGGAGTCTGGGCCGTGTCTCAGTCCCAGTGTGGCCGTTCACCCTCTCAGGCCGGCTACCCATCGTCGCCTTGGGAGGCTGTTACCCTACCAACTAGCTAATGGGCCGCGAGCTCCCCGGCGGGCGCCAGTTGCCCAGCTTTCTTCCCGAAGGAACGTATGCGGGATTGCCGCGCCTTTCGGCCCGATATCCCCCACCCACCGACAGATGACTCACGTGTTCCTCACCCGTCCGCCGCTGACCCGAAGGTCCGCTCGACTTGCATGTATTACGCACGCCGCCAGCGTTCGTCCTGAGCCAGGATCAAACTCTCCATGACTCGTGATTTGCGTTGACTTGTAGTACTTGGTCCTGCTTCTTCTCCATGACGATATAGTTTTCAAGGACCGAGCCACAACAATTAATGATAACAAATCTAAAATCTTTTGTCAATCAATTGTTTTTTTCCACCGTTCCTGTCGAACGGCGAAACTTATCTTAACACCCTGCACACAATAATTCAAGACCCGGGAACAAATAAATGCATTATTCCCGGGCGATGTCAGTCCCTATGCCTCTTGGGGCCGGGTGATCCGTTCCAAATCCAGCGCCTGATTCAACGTCGCCTCGTCCAGTAGATGCTGCTCTTGCACAATCTGGCGCACGGTCTTGCCTTCAAGAAAAGCAGTCTTTGCGACCACAGCCGCCTTATCGTATCCGATGTAGGGATTCAGGGCCGTAGCCAGCGCCGTATTCATTTCCACATAGCTGGTGATCTTGTCGATATCCGCTTCTAGTCCCTTGAGAGCCCGCTCATTGAAGGCATCCAGCCCATTAGCCAAAATCTGAATGCCCTGGAGCAGATTATAAGCCACGACCGGCATCATGACATTCAATTCAAGCTGGGCTCCCGCGACGGCCTGCTGTACCGCCAAGTCGTTGCCTATCACTTGGTAGCAGATCATGTTCATCATCTCCGCCATTACCGGATTGACCTTTCCGGGCATGATGGATGATCCCGGCTGCACCGCCGGCAGTTTCAGCTCCCCAATCCCGGTGCGCGGCCCGGAACTTAAGAGGCGGAGATCATTAGCCACCTTGCCGACGGCGGTCGCAAGCCCACGGACCAAACCCGATACCTGCAGCACCGCATCCATGTTCTGAATGAAAGTAAACATATTCTCAGGCTGGTGGAATGGAAGGCCGGTTTTCTCCGCGACATAAGCCGTCGCCCGATTTTTGTATTCGGGGTGCGCATTGATTCCGGTGCCGACAGCATTGCCGCCCAGTCCAATTGCATACAACTGGGCCACGCCCTGCTCAAGGGCCTCGCGCCAGTATTGCAGGCCCCCCGCATACCCGCCTATTTCCTGTCCGAGGCGCATCGGGACAGCATCTTGCAGGTGGGTCCGGCCGGACTTGACAACGCCCATCCATAAGTTCTGCTTAGACCGCAGAGTTTCTTCGGCACGGCGGATGGCAGGAACCAGATCGTGGACGATAGCCTCCGCCCCAGCAATATGTATGGCCACGTGAATGGTGTCGTTCGTAGATTGCGCCATATTCACATGGTCATTGGGGTGAACCAAGCTCACATCCCCAATTTCACCGCCCATCATTTGCTGCGCGCGGTGGGCGATCACCTCGTTGGCGTTCATGTTCTGCGACGTGCCGGCGCCCGCCTGGTAGACATCGACAACAAACTGCTGGTCCCACAGCCCGCTGACCACTTCATCAGCCGCTTTCATCACGGCCGCCGCCCTCTCAGCGGAGAGAACTCCCAATTCACTGTTAGCCCGGGCAGCGGCCCATTTTATAATGCCTTGGGCGCGAATAAAGCGCCGGGGCAGCCTCAGGCCGCTGATGGGGAAATTCTCAACAGCCCTCTGCGTCTGGGGCCCCCAGTAAGCATCCTTAGGCACGCGCACATCCCCAAGCGAATCATGCGACAAACGGTACTCATCCATAAGTTATCGGCTCCTTCTGCGACAAGCTGACTTCCCTGTTATTTTACATCGCCAACACCGGCCGCCGCCAATTCGCCAAATAAAAAAGGGATCCCGGGGATCCCTTTTCCAAATTTTTACGATTCCCTGGACGTTCGCTTTGTAAGGGCCTCACTCAGCAGTAGGCGCATGACTTCGGAGGGGGGGCGCTGCAGTTCCCGCGACAGTTTCTGCACTTCCCTGATTTGCCACGTGTAAAGATAATAGTCGGCCCGTTTCTGGTCTGCTGCGGTTTTCATAGGGACCCTCCTTGGTGGCGTCTTTGTTCTTAACAACGCCCGCCAGTTGGCTGAGGTTACGGGTCCAGCCGGGTTTTCCCAAATATTTTTTCCAAACACAAGAGCCCTGACAATCCTTCCGCCCTGGGATCCCTTTGCCCTGTTGTTTCCGGGCTTTGGAGAAAATCCGCAAACTCCTACGGACGCATGAAATCCTCCACGCTCCCCAATGTGGGAAAGGAGACTTGCGCTCCGTCTTTTGTGGTGGACAAAGCCGCGGCGGCATTGGCATAACGCACAGCGTCCGGCAACACCTCATGGGCATCCAAGCGCGCAGCCAGCGCTCCCAAAAACACGTCGCCCGCACCCACCGCGTCAATCGCGTGAACCGCGATCCCTGCCTCGTAGAAAACCCCGCGGGAGGTGGCCCACACCAAGCCCTGCTCTCCGAGTTTGACAATGGCCACCTGAGCCCCTAACTCGCGGAGCTTGCGAGAGGCAGCTTTTGCAGACCGGACATCTTCCACTTCCATGCCAGTCAGAATTGCGGCCTCTGACTGGTTGGGGGCAATCACATCGACGTGAAACAAAGATGCGGGGAAATGGTCAGAGGCTGGCGCGGGGTCCCATAACACCTGGGCTCCTGCCCGCTTGGCCACAATCGCCGCCCGCTCCAGCACCTCCACCGGAATTTCTGCCTGCATAACCAGAATGTCGCGCGCAGTCAGAAGCCGCTCCAAGGCCGCCAGCGCTTCCTTGCCCACCTCATAATTGGCCCCAGGCACCACCGTGATCGCGTTTTGCCCCCCCGGCTCGACGGTAATTAGCGCAAGCCCTGTGCTGGAGGTATGGCTCACCCCGATGTTGCTGAGATCCACACCATCCTGGCGCAAGATCCGCAGAGCCTGAACCGCAAAGGCGTCATCCCCCACCATACCGATGAGGCTCGTCTGGGCTCCCATCCGGCGGGCAGCCAGAGCTTGGTTGGCGCCTTTGCCTCCCGGGGAGGTTAAAAGGCTGTGGGCGATGCGCGTCTCTCCCGCAGCGGGAATTTTGTCAATTCGAGCCAGCAAATCCAAATTTATGCTTCCTAGAACCAGCACACTCATAATTCCATCCTATCCTTTGCTCAAAAGTTTTCAGGTCAGCGGCGAGCATTCCATAAATAGGCGCCTGCACCCGCACCCGGCTACAGGTCCATGGTATCATGGATGGGTAGCATAATGGCCATTCAGTCATGGCACAAGGAGGACAGCATTTTGGAGCTGCGCGAATGGATAAACACACTGCCGGGCCAATACGGCGTCTATGCCAAGAATCTCAAGACAGGGAGGATTTTCGCGTTCCGCGATACGGACATCTTCCCGTCGGCCAGCGTCATTAAGGTGCCCATTCTTATTGAGCTTTACAGGCGGGTTGAGGAGGACCATCTATCTCTGGACCACTTGCTGCTGTTGCGCAAAGAAGACCAAGTCGGCGGCTCAGGGGTTTTAAAGGATCTCTCAGCAAACACCGAGTATTCCCTGCGCGATTTAGCTGCTCTGATGATCACGGTGTCCGACAACACGGCAACCAACCTTCTCATAGACTATTTGGGTGTGGACTCGGTCAACGCCACGGCCCGCCGCCTAGGGGCTACAGACACCGAACTTGTACGCCCTCTCCAGCGTGTGCCAGCCGAACGTGCCGGCAGCATCAACCATACGACGGCGCGGGACATGGCCTTGCTGATGGAGCGTCTGGCGACCGGCAAGGCCATCTCTCTCGCTGTATCCGAACAGATGGTGGCCTTGCTCAAGCGCTGCCAGGGGCCGCTTAGTATTGGCAAAGCGCCCGATGATTCGGACTTTGTGGGGGAGGTCCGCGTAAGCGCCGCTCATAAAACCGGGTCTCTTTCTCAAGCCAGCCATGACGTCGGCATAATTTACTCGCCCCGCATCAACTATGTGGCCGCAATTTTGAGCCAGGATTATCCCCACGCCGCCCTTCTATCCAATATCCAGCGCATAGGCACCCGTTTGCCCCAAGTCTTGGCCTAGTCTCCTACATGGCGGACGAGCCAGCGGACAATGTCGTTGCGGGTAATGATGCCCATCAATTTATCCTGATGGATCACAAAGACGCGCCGCACATTTTGGCGCATCATCAGGTCCGCGATTTCTCCGACAGGGGTATTGAGCTGAACCGTAACCGCGCCCTTGCTCATCATCTTTTCGACAGGGAGGACGAGCAGCCGGTGGCTGTCCTCCCGCCACACTGATTCATCAATGACAACCTGCGTGGGGCCGAACAGCGAGTGGTAGATTTTCTGAGCGCGTTGCTGAATGGCCCGCAGCACATCCCCTCCGGTAATTACACCAATTAGATGCCCCTCCTTGTCCACCACAGGCAGTCCGCTGATAGTGTGCTCGCGCAAAAGCTTGACGGCCTCGCCAATCGTGGCTGACGCATCAATCTTAATCACCTCTACCGTCATCAATTCCCGTGCGATCATTTCTCGTCCCCCCTTGTCTGCTCGTTACCCCAAACCTTTCCATAACACCCAACCTCTGCGCTCCCATTGTAACCAAACTTATTTTCCTTGTCGTGCGCATAGGAATGATTTTCGCCGCCGCGGGGCAATGGTTTGAGCCTGCACGCGTATACGTTCAGAAATCATCTCTGTGGGCCTGCGCGGCGCGGGTGAGACCTTGCCGGTTTGCTTCCACCGCAAACTTTCAATCCCTACTTCTCGCTGGTACACATCCCCGGAGCTGCCCCATGCGGTGGAATCGACGGACAACATGCCTGCCCACATCCACGCAGGTGGTGGCGCAGCGGTTCCGGATATAGGAAAAATCGGACCGTGGCGGCATCACCTTCATGGAGTGAATTCGAGCCAACCTCAATGAATTCGGTGGGGCCTGCAGCCGGAAGCTCGAGAGCACTGAATCATTCCTCCAGTGCGCACCACCCAACCAAGTTCTGTGCCAGATCGCCGCCCGTTGCCGTCTCACGCCTCCGTGTTGCCGAACTCAAAACCGGCCCAGTCAGAAGCATAAGCCGGCCAGAAATAATTTCCCCTATGGGCGTTTGCCGCAGCCCTCTTTCATCTTATCCACAGTCCGCAGCTTGATGTATGATAGTCTAACGGCTCCACGTGTAAAGACTGGGACCCCGGGAGAGACCGGGCAATTCGAGGCAAAACACCGCAGTCACCCGCGGCGAATGGCCTTTGGAGAAAGTGGTGTTGATGGTTGTTTTCGAGGGATCCTGACATTCCCAGAATTTTCTACATCCTCCTGATCGGCCGCTTTTTCAATCTGGTGGGGAACTCGCTGGTCTTTCCCTTTATGACCATTTACCTGGCCGCACGCCTTCATGCCGCTTTGAGCACTGTGGGAATTGTCATGACCTTTTATGGCGGCGCCCAGGTCCTTTCTGTCCTGGTAGGAGGCGTCTGGAGCGACCGGTTTGGGCGCCGACGGGTCATGCTGGCGTCGTTGTTGCTGGGCGCCGCAGTCACGTTCTTTGTAGGGTCCATGCACAGCTCTTGGGCACTCATCAGCCTCCTGAGCTTAATGGGGTTCTTTGTGCCGTTGTTTCAGCCTGCCTCCATGGCTATGGTCGGGGACATCGTGCCGCGCCCCCGCTTGAATTATGCGTATAGTCTCATGCGTATGGCCTCCAACGCCGGCATCATCATCGGCCCGATGCTGGGAGGACTGTTGGCAGACCATTCCTTCTTCTGGATCTTTGCACTGGACGCACTCTCTATGCTCGTATTCTTTGCGGTAATTTTTTTCGCCATCCCCGAAACGCGCCCCCAGAGCCTGCAAGGGGCCCGGACGCCTGGGCGCATGAGCGACATACTGCGGGACCCTTCTTTTGTTCAGTTCTCGGTGTTGTGGGCCCTGACCGCCCTCGTTTACTCGCAGCTGTTCATGGTGGTTCCAGCGTATCTTCACATCAACCTCGGATACCAGCCCAGCGTATTCGGGTATCTGGCGGCCGAAAACGCGGTCTTCGTGGTCCTCCTGCAAATTCCCATTACCCGCATCACCCGCAATGCCTCCAGACTCACCCTCATGGCCGCAGGCGTGCTGTTCTACGCGCTGGGTTTCTGGATGATGCTCTCAGGCCATGCCCTTTGGGTATTTGCGGTCGCGGTCTTCATCATCACTCTCGGAGAAAACGTCATCAATCCTGCGGCTTCGGCTTGGGTCGCGGAGCGGGCCCCAGAAGATCTGCGCGGCCGCTATATGGGGTTCTTCAGCTTGGCCAACCGCGCTGGCGCAGCGCTCGGACCACTCGCTGGAGGGCTTTTGCTCACCCAGGGACCCGTCTGGTGGCTGTCGGCGACAGGTCTCGTGGCCATACTGACTGCCCACGGATACTGGCGCTTTGGACGCCGCACCTCCCGCCAGACAGCCCCCAGCTAAATACCGTCTTAGCCGACCCATCCCCAAACAATTCTCGGAAACAGAAGGCGCGGCGCCCCAGCCTAGGACTCCAGCGGAGGCTTGCGAAAGCCCTCACCCAGCACCTCATGCACGGTCGCCACCACCACAAAGGATTGGGGGTCGACACTGTAGATCAGGTCTTTGAGGGTGCTGACTTCGGAGCGGGTCACCACAACATACAAAATTTCACGCGGTTCCTGCGTGTACTCCCCATAGGCGCCAATCCGGGTCACCCCCCGGTCCATGGTCGCCAGCACTTTGGCAGCGATGGCATCTGGGTCGCGGCTGACAATGGTGAAGGCGCGGGCATAACTGACCCCCTCCTGCACCACGTCAATGGCGCGGGAAGAAATAAACAGCGCGATCAGTGAGTACATCGCCAGCGTCGGATTGAAAATCACGCCAAACCCGGCGATGACGAAGAAGTCGACAGCCATCATGGCCTGCCCCATCGTCAGGGGCAAAAAGCGAATCACGAGCCGCGCAATCACATCACTGCCGCCTGTCGTGCCCCGGGCGCGGAACACCAGCCCCAGCCCTACCCCGGAAAGCAGCCCGCCGTACACGGTGGCCAGCAAGATGTTGTGCGTCATAGCCCCAAAGTGCAGCACCCCTACCATCACCGACAGCATCAGGGTCCCAAAGACCGTGCGCGTGCCCACCCTGTTTCCCCACAGCTTCTTGCTGAGCCATAAGAGCGGCAGGTTCAGCACCGTCAGCGTCACCCACAAAGGAATATGCAGCACATAAAGCAAAATAATGCCGATACCGGACATGCCCCCATCGGAAATTCGCGCCGGCACATAGAAACTGTTAATGCCCACCGCGGTGATGGCGGTGCCCAGCACCATCATGCCGTAGTCAATGAAGACTGCTCGCTTGTTATTCATGGGGTCCCCGCTTTGACAATCAGTTGGTCTTTGGCCAGTGTGACCGATTGGATTGCAAGACGCACGGGCAAATGCAGCGACGTGATTTGAAATATCTGCAGATCTGTCAGAAGCGGCAGCTGGATGCCGTCGATTGAGGTGGGATGAAAGACAATCGCCGTTTTGTCCGCTGACACAGACAGAGTGCCCTGCGTATTCAAGGGCAGAGTGACCCCCCCTAACACGACCTGCCCTTTAATGGTCATCACTCCCGATGAGATGGTGACGTCCGGGTTCGTGACCGGTCCCTCCCTGGCCAAAAAGGCACTGAGGGCCGGACCGTCCAGCACCACCGTCACGGCCATGCGCCCCGGCTTTTGCACGACCAGCGCATCGCGTTCCAGCGCGGATACAGACACCTGGCCATTTTGCCAGTTGACAATGGTCTGTTCCACCTTCAGCCCGTCAACGGTCGCCCCTCTAGCATCCACGTACACGTCCTGAAACCGGCCCTGAGAAATGATCCAAAACGGGATCGCGGTCATCTCCACCACAGGGGTGACCCCGCCATCCGATTTGGCCATGACGGCCGCTGCCTTCGACGATATCCACCGCGGCACTCCCCATTGCAGTCCCCCTAGCACAATCACAACGGCGGCGAGCACCTGGATAAAGCGACTCATCACCCGTTATCCTCAGGCTGCAGCGCCCCCCGGGCCTCCTGCTGGAGGAATGCCTCAATGAATCCATCCAACTCCCCGTTCATCACGGTCTGGGCATTGGGCACCTCATAGCGGGTCCTGTGGTCGCGGACCACACTGTACGGCTGGAACACGTAGGTGCGGATCTGCGATCCCCAGCCAATATCCGCCTGGTCTCCCCGCAGTTCCGCCATGTGCTCCTCCCATTTCCTCTCTTGAAGCTCCGCCAGCTTGCCGCGCAGCATTTTCATCGCAGTCTCGCGGTTCGAGTGCTGCGAGCGCTCGGACTGGCAGCCCACCACAATCCCAGTCGGCAAATGAGTGATCCGCACTGCCGAGTCGGTCTTGTTGATATGCTGTCCCCCCGCGCCAGAGGCGCGGAAAGTGTCCACCTTGAGGTCATCCGGCCGGATGTCGATCGATTCATCGTTTTCAATGTCAGGCAACACCTCGACAGAGGCAAAGGAGGTGTGACGCCTCCCTGAGGCATCGAAAGGCGAAATCCGGATCAGCCGGTGCACTCCGCGCTCTGGGCGTAAAAAGCCAAAGGCATTGTCCCCCTGAATTTCCAGAGTGACGCTCTTGTATCCCGCCTCTTCTCCCTCCAGCGAGTCAATGATGTCGGCCTTAAAGCCGTGCTTTTCCGTCCAGCGCAAATACATGCGCAGCAGCATGGACACCCAGTCCTGCGCCTCTGTCCCGCCGGCGCCAGCATGAAGGGAGACAATGGCATTTTCCTGGTCGTAGGGCCCGCGCAGAATCAGTGTGAGCTCAAAGGCCCGCAACTCCACCAGCAATGTCTGCGCCTCTTTGATCTGGTCTTTCAGCACCTCCTGGTCATTCTCTTCCAGGGCCAGGTCCACCAGATCATCCCAGTCCGCCACCTTGCCGTGAAGACTGCGGTAATGATCCAAAGGCCCTTTGACCAGCCGCAGCTTTCTCGACACTTGCTCAGCTCGTTGCGGGTCGCTCCAAAAATCTGGCGACGACATCACCATTTCTAAGCGCTCGCTCTCGACTTCGCGTTCTTCGAAGTCAAAGAGACCCCCTTATGCGATCAATAATTTGGTGAATCTCAGTGCGCAGCAATTCTAGATCATCTTGTAACACGTCGTGTAGCCCCCTATTTACTGTAATTCTTCGTTGGCTCCGTGGCACTTCTTGTATTTCTTTCCGCTTCCGCACCAACAGGGATCATTGCGTCCGAGTTGCGGCTGCTGCCCGTTCTTCGCCGCTTGCGGCTGAGCTCCCTGCCCGCCTTGGATCACCTGAAATGGACGGTGCGGCTCCTGCTCCGTAATCGTAGCCACCGGTTCCATCGTCGGCATGGGCTGCTGGGGAGAAATCTGGAGGTGGAACATCATGCGGATGACCTCTTCGCGAATGGCTCCCAGCATGTTCTGGTACATGTCATAAGCCTCTTTTTTATACTCCACAAGAGGATCCTGCTGACCGTAGGCCCTGAGGCCGACACCTTCGCGCAAATTGTCCATCGCGTCTAGATGCTCCATCCACTTCGAATCCACCACCCGCAGAAGAATCATCCGCTCCAGTTCGCGCACGGTCTCTTCCCCAAATTCCTGCTCCTTGTCCTCATAGGCGCGAATGCCGGCTTCCAAAAGAGTCTCCTGCATCTCATCCCGCTCTTTGCCCTCGAGATCTTCCGGGCTGATAACCCCCGGTGGCAAAAAGATTTCCTCCAGACTATCCAGCAGCGGCTGCATCTCCCACTCATCAGGATGCAAGTTGGGGGGGCAGTGCACGGTCAGTCCGTCCTCGATCAGGTCGGAGAGCATATGCAGGATATCTTCGCGCAAACTTTCTTTGGACAAGATATCGCGCCGCTGCTTGTAGATGACTTCGCGCTGCAGGTTCATCACATCGTCATATTGCAGCACCTGCTTGCGTGCGTCGAAGTTGCGGGCCTCCACTTTCTTTTGGGCCGACTCAATAGCGCGGGACAGCATCGGGCTCTCAATCGGCTCGTCTTCCTCCACCCCTAGACGGTCCATGAGGTTGGACAGGGTCTGCGCGGCGAATAAGCGCAGAAAGTCATCCTCGAGAGAAAGGTAGAAGCGTGAGGAGCCTGGGTCCCCCTGGCGTCCGGCACGGCCGCGCAGCTGGTTGTCAATGCGCCTGCTTTCATGGCGCTCCGTACCGATGATGTGCAGGCCACCCATGTCGGCAACCCCTTCTCCCAGGACAATGTCCGTGCCGCGCCCAGCCATGTTGGTGGCAATGGTCACGGCCCCGGCCTGGCCAGCTTGGGAGATGATCTCTGCCTCCTGCTCGTGGTACTTCGCATTCAGCACAGTGTGGCTGATGCCCTTTTCCTTGAGCATGTCGCTCAGACGCTCCGATTTCTCAATCGACACGGTCCCGACTAGAATCGGGCGCTTGTCTTGGTAGAGCTCCTCAATTTCGCGCACTACCGCCCGGAACTTGGCAGGTTCCGTCTTATACACGATATCGGGATAGTCCTTGCGGACCATGGCCTGGTTGGTTGGCACCACAATCACGTCCAACCCGTAAATCTTGCGGAACTCCTCTTCCTCGGTGACAGCCGTGCCCGTCATTCCCGAGAGCTTGTGGTACATCCGAAAATAGTTCTGAAAGGTGATGGTCGCCAGAGTCTGTGTCTCGTCCTGGATGGGCACGCCTTCCTTCGCCTCAATCGCCTGGTGCAGGCCATCTGAATAACGCCGGCCAAACATCAGCCGGCCGGTGAACTCATCCACGATAATCACTTCGCCGTCTTTGACGACGTAATCCCGGTCAAGCTTCATCAGCCCTTTAGCCCGCAGCGACTGGTTCAGATAGTGGGAGAGGTCGATATTGACGTCGTCATATAAGTTCGACACCCCGAGCATCCGCTCCACTTTCGCAATCCCAGCCTCCGTGGGTGACACGGCCTTCAGCTTCTCATCGATGTTGTAGTCGATATCCTCCTTCAAGTTGGAGGCAATGCGCGCAAACTGATAATACAAGTCAGGCGACTTGTCTGCCTGACCCGAAATAATCAACGGAGTCCGCGCCTCATCAATAAGTATGGAGTCGACCTCGTCGACGATGGCGTAATGCAAAGGACGCTGCACCATCTCGTCCACCGTCGTCACCATATTGTCCCGCAGATAGTCAAACCCAAATTCGTTGTTGGTGCCGTAGGTGATGTCTGCCGCATAAGCCTGGCGCCGTTCATCGGGCTCCATGTCATGCTGGATCAGCCCCACACTCAATCCGAGAAATTCATAAAGCTGGCCCATCCACTGGGAGTCACGGCGGGCAAGGTAGTCGTTGACGGTAACAACATGCACGCCCTTGCCTGCGACAGCATTGAGGTAAGCAGCGAGAGTGGCCACCAGGGTCTTGCCTTCACCTGTACGCATTTCCGCGATGCGGCCATCATGCAACACCATTCCACCGACCAGCTGCACATCAAAGTGACGCATTTTCAGCCGGCGTTTAGACCCTTCCCGCACTACCGCAAAAGCTTCGGGCAGCAGTTTGTCCAGACTTTCTCCGTTCGTCGCCCGTTCCTTAAACTCCATGGTCTTAGCACGCAACTGCTCGTCCGTCAGCACGGCAATTTCCGGTTCCAGCGCATTGACCTTCGCGACCACGCCCCGATACCGGCGAATTTCCCGCTCACTGAACCGGTTAACGAGGTTGGACAACATTTTTAACATCGCGCAATTTCCTCCATTCAACGTAAAAGGAACCGGTGACGGTTCCTACGTCGATACCTAATAATGAATTTTATCATGAAGGGATCCGCGCTTCAACCCGACTGCCCGTGCCCATGCCCTCCCGCATGTTCTGTGCCGGTATGTTTCCACCCCTGCGCCGCCGTTTCCTCGGTGGCCAAGTTACGTCCGCCGCACATCTGAACAAAACTTTTCACGACCTCCGGGTCAAACTGCAGCCCCGCTGCGTTTTGAATCTCAGCCATCGCCATCGCGTGAGGCATCGCCCTCCGGTAAGGCCTGTCCGTTGTCATAGCGTCATAGGCGTCCACCACCGCGATGATGCGGGCCTCCACCGCAATTTCACTGCCTTCGAGATTATCCGGGTAACCCCGCCCATCCCAGCGCTCATGGTGCTGGCGGACAAACTCCCGCGAACACCCCGCCATATGCACCTGTTCCAGAAGCTTGCTGCCGATGACCGGGTGTTCTTTCATGGTCAGCACTTCTTCACGGTTCAGCCGGCCCGCCTTGCGCAGAATGCTGTCGGGAGTCCCCAACTTGCCGATATCATGCAAAAGCCCAGCCTCATGGATGACGTCCACCCGGTCTTCAGCCAGCCCCATGTGAGTTGCCAGCATTCCCGCATAGTGGCCCACCCGGACAGAATGCCCATAGGTATAGGAGTCACGCATGTTCAGACCTTCCAAGATAATGTCCACGCTGCGCTGGTACATGGTGTTGACATGGCGGAGCAGAGCGAGAACCCACCGCAATGTCGCTAACGGAACTATAAAAATCAATTCACCGTACGGTCCTAAATCCTTATACACCGCGGCCATCGCGTAGGCCACGGGGATCATTAACAGAAATGTTGGAGTAGACCATTTAAAATGAGCTCTCAGCACCTCGATTACTGGGCGCTTAATTCTCAAAGAAATAGCTACCATGACGAATATCCAATTCAATAAAAACGCAACAATCGCTGCTATCGTTAAAGGAACACTAACTGCGAAAAAGTTTAGATGATCTAAGGAGCCTCCTAACGCATAAAAGATTGCTCCAGCCGCCCAGCCGGAAATGGCAAATTGGGCACGATTAAACACGACCGACGGCCATTTGACTTTTCCGGTCAACTCCCATCCATCCATTGTGAAGAAGAAACCGAGCCACGCTCCCGCTACGGGTCCCAAGATAATGGCAGCTGCAACCAGCACTGGCAATTGAACCGAAATGCTGCCATTGTCCCGCAACATCTTTACACCAAAGACTGATGCCACGAGGATAGACATCGCCATAACCATGGTGGTCACGCTCACTCGTGACCAGAAAACGTCTCCAGTGACGATAAGTAAAACAAGCCCCAAAATACCCACAACCGCCATATAAATTTGCAATCGCCGCGGATACATTCGCTTCACATCCTCACAAAAAGTGATGTACTAGTAAGATTATCGACCAACATTTAGTGAAAACTGTAACCCGAACCTACTACAATTACATCCACTAAACTGGATACTAAGTTACGGACCAGACCCTTCATTTTGGCATTTACTCCTATCGTAATTGCCCGCATGCACCTTCGCTTGAGGTGAACATGACTTCTGTTCGCTCGGTCTGTAATGCTGGTCGAAAAGTTGTCAAATTTTTTGCCCTGAATAGAGAAGAATTCTCCTATTTACCGCATCCAGAGTGGCGCGGATGACCGTATCTTCCACGGTATCCCTCAGCACTCCGCATCCCGCCAGCATCTCTTCACCGGGGTCCGCAATGGTCACCACCATCACATCGATTCCACCAACCCGGGTCAGTTCAATGCCATTGAACGCCAGTTGTTCGAGTTGCGCCAGAGCCTGGTTGACGGCGTCGACGGTGGCCACGGCCACCGCCATGGCAATGGTAGCGCCTTGACCGTTGCCTTCAAACACCTGCTCTCCGCGCCCGAGACGGCACTGGGCCGCAATGCCGAGCGGGGTGTGTCCGACAGAAAATCCGGCTATCGTCAAGCGGGACCCTGCTCGCTCGAGCTCATCGTCCGACTGGATCTGGACTACCGTTATAGCATCCTCGGTCACGTCCCCGAATCCATAACTCTGGAGCAGTGACACCACTTCCCGGATGATATGCCGGGGTGATTTGGTGCCGTCGCTCAAAATCTGAATCCGGACCTCACTAAGTGCATCTTGGTAGACGCTCACGCTGGTAATATAGGGAATCCGGAGTATGACCTGTTCGTATGCTGCAAACTGATCTGCCATAACTCCTCCTTAGGCTACGTTCTTAGAATACGACACATTACCGCATTTTTCCTCTTTTGGAAGAAGACTTTTTTCCATTTTCAAAAAAAAATTTTAGGGGCCCCGCCTAAGGCTGGGCCCCCCTTACGTCGAGCCAATGTCAAACCGGCTCCAAAAGTCCGTAATCTCCGTCGCGGCGCCGATACAGCACGTTAATGCTGTCCGTCTCCACATTGCTGAACGCGAAAAAGTCATGTCCTAACAAGTCCATTTGCAGCAAGGCCTCGTCCAAAGTCATCGGTTTCACAGGAAAAGTTTTGCGGCGGACCAAATCTGGCGATTCCTGAGGCGTTGGCGTCCGCATGGCTGCAGACTCATGCAACATTTTCTTCTTCTCACGCGTTTTAAACTTACGGTACTGGCGTTCCAATTTGTCTATCACGAGATCAATCGATGCATACATGTCGCCACCAGATTCCTCGGCCCGCAGCAGCATCCCCTGAATCGGAATCGCGACCTCCACGATGCGGCGTTCTTTTTCCACGCTCAGCACCACATGGGCGGTCACAGTCTGGGAATTGAGGAGCTTGTCCATCTTGCCGAGTTTCTTGATGACGTAGTCTTCCATCGCATCCGTAATCTCCACGTTTTTACCGCGAACGATGACTTCCATCGCGCAACGCCCCTTTACGGCTTTGTGCCAGTCTTGGTCCTGACTGGTAACGCTATTATAGCACGGAGGATACATAAGCCCCTAAATAAGAAAAAGCTGGGAATTATCCCAGCTTTTTCTCTCGTCGAGTCGATTCTTAGAGGCGAACGACGTTCGCAGCCTGTGGGCCGCGGTCACCCTCTACCACATCAAATTCGACACGCTCGCCTTCGTTGAGCGTACGGAAACCTTCGCCATTAATGGCCGTGTAATGCACAAACACGTCACCGCCGTCTTCACGCTCTAAGAAACCGTACCCTTTTTCTGCACTAAACCATTTGACACGTCCGGTCATACTAAAATATGTCCCCTTTCTAAAAGCTACCCTAAAGTCCAGAGTAACCGTAATTAATATAGCACCCTCTGCCAAAAAAGTCAAACTATATCGCGGGGTCTCCGAAAAATATTTTCCCCAGCCTTGGGGATTATTTCCTGTGGATTATGGGGATAAGTCTGTTGATAAAAGAGTTATCAACCCTTTCCCCTGGGGATATCTCCCCCCCTATCGGGCAAAACCTCCCCCAAACGTGCTAGGGTGTGCCCGGATCTCCGTGCTGCGGTATGCCGGTTTGCGCAAAAAAAGTCCCGCCCAGGCGCAGGGCGGGACACTTTGGTCCTCAAATCCGTCTCCAGAGAATTTTCAGAGCCCGGGGAGATGCCTACCCTATGGCGTCGGACAGCTGCCGCCCGCTCTGGGCCAGCAGGCTCTTGACCGTGGCCAGCGGACTTGCGGGGGAGCGCCCCGTCAGCTCCACCCAAATCACCACGTCGTGGCGGCAGAGGCTGAGCACCTGTCCCTTATCAGAGCTGGCGCCTTTAATCAGCACAAACGGGTATCGGCGCTGCAGGCGGTCCGCTATGGCGACCGTCTGGTCACTCGAGCCCCCGTCCGCAATGATCAGCTCCACATCTTTGCGGTCCCACTCCTCCATGCGCCACAGACTGGTCAGGTCTGTCACGGCCTGCTCAATCAAACCCTCCTGATTAAGCACATGCAAGACAATGCTCAAAGAGGCCAGCGGAACTCCGGGTGTCTGCAGCACGCGTGCATAGACCCATTCCAGAACCACGACAGCCCCGTACAGGGACAGAGCCAGCCCCAGCGCTCCCCACCACGTCACGGCGATTCCCCTTTCCACATTCTGTCCCATTATACGAACAGTGAGCGGAAAAGATGACGGGAGCCGTCAGTCGGGGCGCTTTATGGCTGCGCGCTCGAGCAGAGCGTCCACCCGGTTGAGCTGCTCCCACGGCAGCGCCACATCGGTGCGCCCGAAATGCCCGTAAGCAGCCGTCTGGAGATAAATGGGGCGCCTCAGGTCGAGCTCCTCGATAATGCCCAGGGGGCGCAAGTCAAACACCTCGCGGACAATCTTGGCCAGCGCCGTGTCGTCCATGCGTCCGGACCCAAAGGTATCCACCATGACCGAAATGGGTTCCGCCACGCCGATGGCGTAGGCGATTTGGATTTCCGCCCGGTCTGCCAGACCCGCCGCAACAAGATTTTTAGCGACCCAGCGGGCTGCATAGGAGGCGGAACGGTCCACCTTGGTCGGGTCTTTGCCCGAAAAAGCTCCTCCCCCGTGCCGCGCATAGCCCCCATAGGTATCGACAATGATCTTGCGGCCTGTCAGTCCCGAGTCTCCATGGGGGCCGCCCACCACAAACCGTCCCGTAGGATTGACCAAAATGCGGGTGTGGGACAGATCCCATTCAGGAGCGATCACCGGCCGGATCACCTCTTCCAGCACGGCCTCGTGAACCATCGCGAGGGTGGCCGAGCCGTGGTGCTGGGTCGAGACCAAAACGGTGTCAATCCCCACCGGCTGGGAGTTTTCATACCGCACCGTGACCTGGGTTTTGCCGTCCGGCCACAAAAAGGGCACCTGCTCCGTCTTGCGGACCTGGGCCAGACGGTAGGAGAGTTGGTGAGCCAAGGATATCGGCGCCGGCATGAGTTCTTTGGTTTCGTTGCACGCGTAGCCGAACACCATTCCCTGGTCGCCCGCGCCAATCAAGGCCCGTTCATCAACAGACCCCTGGCGGACTTCCAAGGCCTCATTGACCCCCATGGCGATGTCCGCAGACTGCTCGTCGATGGATGTTAGAATGGATACGGTGTCCGCATCGAATCCCATCTTGGCGCGGGTGTACCCGATCGAGCGGATTGTGTCGCGCACCACCCGGGGAATGTCCACATACGTCATCGTGGAGATTTCACCGACAACCAGAGCCAGCCCCGTGGTCACCACCGTTTCGGCAGCTACCCGGGCCAGCGGGTCCTCCGCAAGAATCCTGTCTAAAATGGCGTCAGAAATTTGATCGGCAATCTTGTCCGGGTGGCCTTCCGTCACCGATTCCGATGTAAAGAGAAAATTGTGCCCCAATTCATGTCCCCCTTGCGTTCCCCCTGTATAAAACAAAAAGACCCCTTCCGAGAGAAGAGGCGCTGCGCTGTATTCTCTCATCCGTCCCCGTTGCCGGGGTCGGGATTGGCACCGTGGCGTCATTCGCCGGTTGCCGGGCTTCATCGGGCCTGTCCCTCCGCCGCTCTTGATAAGAGCATGATAGTCAATTGTCCTAACGAGTATATAGCGTTTCCACAAATCGTGTCAACATCCACAAAAGGGGCCAGCAGAAAAGCGTCCGGGAGGAATCATTTTCCTTGTGGTCTTGGGGATCAGCGGGTCTCCCCGGGGACGGTGTGTGCGCCGTCCCCGGCATCCGGCCTGCAGGCAGGCTAAACGGGGCGGTTCGTCAAAAACTTCTGGCGGGTTGCCTCTCCGCCCCGAAGATGGCGTTCGGCCTTGTTGAACTCCAGGACCTTTTTCACCTCGGTGGCTAGCGCCTGATTGACTTTCGGCAGTCGTTCGGTGACATCCTTGTGGACCGTGCTCTTGGACACCCCGAACACTTTTGCGGTGTCGCGCACTGTTGCCCCGTTATTCAGAATATAATTTCCGATGTCCACAACACGTTGCCAGATATGATCCTTCACATTTCCGGCCCCTTTCTCCCCCCGAACTTGGTAGAGTATATGGGCCGCAAAAAAAAATAATGCCAGAGCAATTAATCCTGCTCTGGCATATCATGGGTTCAAGACGATGGGTGCATGTAGCCTTCCGGGTTGGTCGCCATGGACCCGTGAAACACCTGGAAGTCCAGATGCGAACCCGGCTGGCGGCTGTAAATGCTGCTGGCCCCTACACTGCCCACGACCTCGCCCTGCTTGATCATCTGTCCGGCTTTGACACTGGCGCTGCCCAGGTGTCCATACACCGTCTGATAGTTGCTGCCGTCCTCCACGGTGACAGACAGTCCCTGGTGGTCGACATTCTCAATCTGCGTCACCACACCGCCCCATGCGGCATGTACGGGCGTGCCGGCCTTGGCGGACACGGTGATTCCCGGATTGTAATACCATTCATTCAGCGCTCCCGAATACTGCCATCCAAAGGGATTGGACACGGAGCCAGTCACTGGCATCAGCAACGGGGCCGCGGTATCATTCAGTGTTTTGGCGGGAGTTTGGTGGCCATGGGAAGCTGGCACGGTGTGCGCCACCGGTACGGTCACGGCATGGGTGGAGCGATGTGTCAGTGCAAATGTTAGAATGCCTCCTCCCACTACTGCGACTCCCCCAATGATACTGAACATGGTGAGACGACGATTCGCCATAGTGTCTGTTCCTCCACTTTCGTATGCGCCGCAGCGCCGAGGATATTGATATCCTCTTAATTCCAGTGTGCCCAGGAACTGGCAGTTCAAACGGGGGATTAATAAGTCACAGTGACCAGAGGCGTGCCCACGTCGATCTGTTCGGCGTGCCAGTACGTGTTATAGTTGGCGGCAACCTGGATATTCACCGCATGGCCCTGAAGGGAGTCATGGGAATGGATGAAGGGGGTGTCACCCGCCACAGAGACGTACTGAGAGGTCTTGATGCCATTGACCCGCGCCGCAGCCACAGCGCGGAACGCCTGACTGACCACGGCCTCCTCCTGGACGCTGTCCATGGCCTCAGGCAGAGTTCCCTGCAACGTCAGGGCTAGGTGGACCGGGCCATAAGGGGCCAGCACACTATGCACCAGAGCCGTGCTCTCCCCAAGCCCGCTGAACGCCTGGCTGCCGACACGGTCCAGCACCAGATAGGTCGCCCCGGATGCCAGCCGCTCGGCGATCAGTTCCGTCTTGAATCCCGCCACCTCTGCATGAATGTCAGCTTTCTGGAAGTCAGCGCCCTTTTGCTGCTGCACCTGGCCCGCCACATGGCTCTGGCGGGCCAGCGTTTGCACCATCTGCGGCAGGCTGCCCTTGGCGCCGGACCCCTCCATTTCCACCCAGCCATTGATGCTGAAACCCTGCGGCCGCGCTTTGGTGGCCTGAAAGGCGGTCATGACCGGGGAAATCACCGCTGCCCGGACGCTGGCCCCCATCCACAAAATCAGCCCCACCGCCAGAAGCCACAGTCCGTTCTTGACCATACTCTTCATGAGAAGACCCTCCCGGTAGATGTTGTCTACCAGATTGTTCCACCCAGGGCCTAGGTTCATACATGACCCGCGCAAAACTAAAGACCCTGCAGGGTATCCTGCAGGGTCTTGAAGAGATTTTACCCAATCATGCTCGAGCTGTGTCCAGAGAGTTTCAGGCGATTTTCCGCCCGCTCCAGGGCCCGTTTGGCCCGGACCAGGTCCACGTCAGGCTTAGCCTGCCCGATCGTTTCCACAGCCCTTTGCCGGGCCAGCTGGGCGCGGGCCACGTCGATTTCCGATGCGCGCTCGGCGGAATCAGCCAGCACCACCGTGGTCTCATCGCCCACCTCTAAAAACCCGCCGCCAATGGTAAACTGCTCGGCCTTTCCCGTTTCCGGGTAGACGGTAATGATATGGGGCACCAAGGGGGTGATCATCTGCATATGATGGGCTAAAATCCCAATTTCCCCTTCGGTCGAGCGCACGATGATAAAGGTGACTGGTGCGTCATACACAGTGCGTTCGGGTGTTACGATTTTCAAATGGTACGTTGTCGCCATAATGTCCCCCCGGCCCTAAAGGGTCTTGGCTTTCTCAATCGCCTCGTCAATGGACCCGACCATGTAAAACGCCATTTCCGGCAAATCGTCATGGCGCCCTTCCAGGATCTCCTTGAAGCCCCGCACGCTCTCACGGATCGACACATACTTGCCGGGAGTGCCCGTGAACTGCTCCGCCACGAACATCGGCTGCGAGAGAAACCGCTCCAGCTTGCGGGCGCGGGCCACAGTGAGTTTGTCGTCATCGCTGAGCTCGTCCATCCCCAAAATGGCGATGATGTCCTGCAGTTCCTTGTAGCGCTGCAAAACCGCCTGCACGCCCCGGGCCACGGCGTAATGCTCGTCGCCCACGACTTGCGGATCCAAGATGCGGGAGCTCGACGCCAGAGGATCCACTGCCGGGAAAATTCCTTTTTCGGAAATTCGGCGCTCCAGGTTGGTGGTCGCATCCAAATGCGCGAAAGTGGTCGCAGGAGCCGGGTCCGTGTAGTCGTCCGCGGGCACATAAACCGCCTGAATCGACGTGATCGAACCCTTCTTGGTCGAGGTGATGCGCTCTTCCAGATCCCCGATGTCTGTCGCCAGCACTGGCTGGTAGCCGACGGCCGACGGCATGCGCCCTAACAGCGCGGACACTTCGGACCCGGCTTGGATAAACCGGAAGATGTTGTCAATAAAGAACAGAACATCCCGGCCTTCCTGGTCCCGGAAATACTCGGCCATGGTCACACCCGACAGGGCAACGCGCATGCGCACCCCAGGCGGTTCGTTCATTTGCCCATAGACGAGGGCGGTTTTGTCAATAACCCCCGACTCGGACATTTCCAAATACAGGTCATTGCCTTCACGGGTCCGTTCCCCCACCCCTGCGAACACGGAAAACCCACCGTGCTCCGTGGCAATGTTATGAATCAGCTCCATGATCAGCACGGTCTTGCCGACGCCGGCGCCCCCGAACAGCCCGACCTTGCCGCCCTTCGGGTACGGCGCCATCAAGTCGATGACCTTGATGCCGGTTTCGAAAATCTCCGTCGAGACGGCCTGCTCCGTAAAGCTCGGCGGCTCCCGGTGAATCGGCATGGTGGATTCCGCTTCCACCGCGCCCTTGCCGTCAATCGGGAGGCCCAGCACATTAAACATCCGTCCCAGAGTAATATTGCCCACGGGCACGCTGATGGGGTGGCCTTCATCAATCACCCGCATCCCGCGCACCAGCCCGTCGGTGGACGCCATAGCAATGCAGCTGACCCGGTTGTCCCCTATTTGGTGGACCACCTCCAGCGCCAGGTCCACGGCCTCCGAGCCCGCACTAGCCGCAGACACCTTGTGCTCTGCTGCAACCACGTGCAGGGCATTGTAAATGGCCGGCATATGGCCTTGGGGAAATTCCACCTCAACCACCGGTCCTAAAATCTCTACTACCTTGCCATCCTGTGCTGCCACACTTGATCCTCCTATTCCAATGCTTCGGACCCGCTGACCAGCTCCGCAATCTCGCGTGTGATTGCAGCCTGGCGCAGGCGGTTACGCATCAATATCATCTGGCGAATCAGCTCGTCCGCATTCTTGCTCGCCGAATCCATGGCCGTCATGCGCGCCCCGTGCTCACTGGCTTTCGACTCCAGCAGCGCGCTGAAAATCACGACTTCCACGTAGCGGGGCAGCAAGTCGTCAAACACCGTTTCCGGATCCGGCTCAAAGACATAGCTGCGGACTAGCGCCGGCTCTTGCGCAGCGGGCTCCTCCACAGGCAGAATCCGGAGCGTCTTGACCTCGTGGGTCAGTGGATTGATGAACTTGGTGTAGGTAAGCCAGACCTCATCCACATCATGATCCAGATAACGCTGCAAAACTTCGTGGGCAATAGCCCGCGCCTGGTGAAAGGTCGGGTCATCCCCGACGCCCAGAAATTCCTGGAGAATATCGATATTGCGGTGGGCCAGATAATCCCGGCCCTTGCGCCCTATCGCGAATGCGCCGGGGTTTTTGCCGCCCACCTCGTGCATCTTGATGACAGCCTGGCGCAGCACATTGGCGTTGTAGGGGCCTGCCAGTCCCCGGGCCGAGGTAATCACCACGAACCCTACCCGCTGAACATCCCGGGGTGCCAAGAGCCTTTGGCCGCCGCCCTTGCTGACAGCGCGGCGGGTGACCGCCTGAATCTGCTCAAAATAGTCCCTGGCCTTCTTGGCCCGCGATTCCGCCTTGCGCAACTTGGCAGCGGCTACCATTTTCATCGCCCGGGTAATCTGCTGCGTATTCCTTACGCTTTTGATTCTGCGATCGACTTCTTTCAGTCCGCCTGCTGCCATTTACAACACCGCCGTTTTCTTGAATTCCTCAATGGCGTCCGTCAGGGCTTGCGTTGTCTGATCGGTAAATGCGTGATCTCTGTGCAGCGCTTCATAGATCTCCGGATGCTTTTCATGCAGGAAGCGGTGAAACCCCGTTTCAAAGGCGCTGACCGATTCCACCGGAATGTCATCGAGAAAGCCCCGCGTCACCGCGAAAATGGAGACCACCTGCTCCTCCACAGACATGGGCGAGTACTGCGGCTGCTTCAGGATCTCCACGGTGCGGTTGCCCCGCGCAATCCGGGCCTGCGTCGCCTTGTCCAAGTCAGACCCGAACTGGGAGAATGCGGCAAGTTCACGGTACTGGGCCAAGTCCAGGCGCATGGTGCCCGCCACCTGTTTCATGGCCTTGATCTGCGCGGCAGAGCCCACACGGGAAACTGACGCTCCCACGTTGACAGCTGGGCGCACACCGGAGAAGAACAAGTCGCTTTCCAAGAAAATCTGGCCATCCGTAATAGAAATGACGTTGGTGGGAATATAAGCGGAGATGTCTCCGGCCAAGGTTTCAATAATCGGCAGCGCGGTCAGACTCCCGCCCCCGTTTTCCTTGTTGAGGTTGGCCGCCCGCTCCAGCAGGCGGGAATGAAGGTAGAAGACGTCTCCCGGGTAAGCCTCACGGCCTGGGGGGCGCCTCAGCAAAAGGGACATGGCGCGGTACGCCACAGCATGTTTCGACAGGTCGTCATAAACAATGAGAACGTCCTTGCCCTTGTCCCGGAACTCCTCCGCCATCGCGCATCCGGCATAAGGCGCCAGATACTGCAGAGGCGCGGCCTCCGCTGCCGATGCGGAAACGACAATCGAGTACTCCATGGCGCCGCGCTCTTCCAGATTGCGCACCAGTCCGGCAATGGTCGACTCTTTCTGACCAATTCCGACGTAGACGCAAATCACGTCTTGCCCTTTTTGGTTGAGGATCGTGTCGATAGCGATGGCGGTCTTACCTGTCTGGCGGTCGCCGATAATCAGTTCCCGCTGTCCCCGCCCGATTGGAATCATGGAGTCGATCGCCTTAATCCCGGTTTGCATCGGGCGGTTGACGGGTTCGCGCATGATGATGCCCGGAGCCGGGTACTCCACAGGGCGCCTGATTTCGGTGTTCAGCGGGCCTTTCCCGTCGATGGGCACGCCCAGAGCATTAAGCACGCGGCCTATTAAGGCGTCGCCGACCGGAACCTCAACCATGGTGCCGGTACGCTTCACCCGGTTGCCCTCTTTAATCCCAATGTCGCTGCCCAAGATCACGCAACCCACATTGTCCTCCGCCAGGTTCAGCGCCATGCCAAACACGCCATTCTCAAATTCCAGCATTTCTCCCGCCATGCAGTTGGACAGGCCGTAAATTCTGGAGATCCCGTCACCAACACTCAGAACCACACCGGATTCCGACAGCTCGGTGGCCACGTCATAGTTTTGTATTTCTTCTTTGAGAATGGCACTAATCTCTTCAGGTTTAATGCTCAACGACTAACCCTCCTCCGTTTCCTCGCAGACGCGCACCCAGAAGCTCCATACGCCGCAGAACGCTCCCGTCAAGCACCCGGTCACCGATGCGGATGACCGCGCCTGCGATCAGGGCAGGATTTTCATGGGCGACAATGACCACCGTGCGTCCCGTGGCCTGCCCCAGCTTCTCGGCAAACACCTGCTGCTGTTCCGCACTCAGGGGCTGGGCCGTCTCAACATGAGCCTCCAAGATCCCGCGGCTGGCTTCCACCAGCCCATTGAATTCGCTGTAAATGGCTCCGAGCAGCTCTTGCCGGTCCTTGTCCACCACCACATCCAAAAAGTGCAGGACGACCGGGGCGACACTGTTGCCGAAAACACGCTGCAGTGTCTCTTTCTTGGCTTGGTGGGACACTTGCGGGTGTCTGAGGAACTGCTGCAGATCCGGCGCGGCCGCGAGCGTGTCTACAACGTCGCGAAAGTCCGTCTGAATCCCGTCGACGCCCCCGGTCTCGGACGCCAGTGCAAACAGGGCCCGGGCATAAGGGCGCGCTGCGCGCTGGTCGATCATTGCAGCTGCCCCGCGTCCTGAAGCACCTGGTCAAGGTAGCGTTCCTGGTCATGCGGGTCCAGATTGCGCTCCAGCAGCTTGCCTGCGGCTGAGAGCACCAAACCCGCCACTTCTGAACGGATGGTCTGCAGAGCCACGTCGCGCTCGCGCTGAATTTCCTCAAGCGCCGTGCGCTGCCGGTAAGCGGCTTCACGCTGCGCCGCTTCCACGATTTTCCGCGCTTCTTCTTCCCCTTCGCGGCGCGCCTGGCTGATCAGCGTTTTGGCATCTTCCCGGGCCTGTTTCAACAAAGATTCCCGTTCACTGGCAAACTTCTCCGCATCTTCCCGCAAAGCGTCCGCATCATGAATTTGCTTGCCAATATTATCCCGGCGCTTTTGCATCGCTGCGAGAAGGGGCTTGTACACATACAGGCGCATAAGAATGAGCAAAATCACCCATTGCAGGACGCCAGCAATCATATTGCCCAATGTTAACGATGTGCTGGACACAATTTAACTCCCCTTTGTGAAAATCTCAGGTCTGCTTCGGTCCCGGGACTAGCCAATCTTGGTGAAGACGAACAGCACGAAGGTGATAACCGGCCATGCTTCAACCAGCGCCACACCGACCAGGGCCCATGTTAAGAGACGTCCCAAGGCCTCAGGCTGCCTGCCGACCCCTTCCACCATCCGCCCCATAACCAGACCGTTTCCAATACCGGCGCCGATAGCGCCACCGGCCGCTGCTAGTGCTCCAATGAACAACAAAATATCATGTGAACTCACTCGTTATTCCTCCTTGAGCTTTTCTGCTGTGCTCTTGTTTGCTGTGCGCCAATCCGGCCTAATGTTCATTGCTGGCCTGAATGCTCATGTATGCCACCATCAAAATCGTGAAGATCAACGCCTGAATCAAGGAGATGACCAGACTGAAAATCAGCCAGGCTGTCCCCACGACAACCACCACAATCCAGCCGGCCCAGTCGTGAGGCACATTCGTCGTCATCCGCAGGACCAGTTCTCCTGCCAAAATGTTGCCAAACAACCGGAAGGCCAGACTCACCGGCATCACGAGCTGCTCAAGCGCGTTGACAATGAAACCGAAGACGGGAATAGGCTTCCAGAACCACCCGACCAGAAATCCTCCCACGCCTTTGTACTTTATCCCGGACCACTGGATTAACAGGAAAATGACAATCGCCAACCCTGCCGGCATGCTCAGAAAAGCAGTAGGCGAGTGTATCCAGCGGCTCCCAATGCCGGGCAAGGGCAGCAATCCCAAAATGTTGGCCACAACCAACAGAAGAAACAGGGTCAGGGAAAGCAGGGTCAAATTCGGCGCCAGTTCTTTCGGCGCCATCTGCTCGACCAGCTCCTGGAAAGTCTCCAATGCGCTTTCCAAGAGGTTCTGTGCCCCGTTAGGCACGGCAGTCGTCACATTGCGCACTGCCGCCAGCCCAAACCCAAATACGACCAGCATGGCCAAAAGACCGGTGTAAAACGGCGGCCATTCAAATGCTGTCAATGAAAAAGCCATCAATTCACCCCCTTGTGCCGCGACCTGAATATCGCCCAGATCAGATATATCGCATAAGGCACAAAGATCCCTACTAGGGCCCAGCCGACACGCAAGGACGTGTAGTGCTGGATAACATAGAAAAACACCCCGAGCAGTATCAGCCGCGAAAAAAGCCGCAAGTTGATACTGGTTAACGCCGCCCGCTGATTGAGCTTGGCCCATAACGGCAGGCGCAGTCCGAGGCCCACCAAATCCACAATTCCCGGGAGAATCCCCGCTGCCACACTGAAGAAGATCACGCTTCCCGGAACGGCCAGGCCGATGAGCACGAGACAACCCGCAAGGCTTAGAGACGCTGCAGCCGATCTTCGCCAGAGCAATGAAAAATCCTTCACTTTAGCAAGACCCGAGCCAGGCGGTAAACTCCCCACATTCCAGCCCCCATCCCCAAAAGCACTCCCAGAATGGTGAATACGGAGCCTGTGTGCAGAAGCCCGTCCAGCCACCGGCCTAGAAGAACCCCGATGATTACGGCTGCGACCAGTTGAATCGACAGAGTCATGGCAATCCCGAGTCCACGGGCTGCCGTTAATGGACGTTTGCCGTTCTTGTCTGATCCCGTCGCCAGTCACCCTCTTCTCGCTCATTCCAGTTGAAAGTTTGCCCATAATCGGCAGAATTATGAAACCGTACCAGGCAGACTCCCAACGATGCCTTGGCTGAAGAGATTGTTCCGCGCAAATCACTGCAGGGTCTCTACCGCCAATAAGGACTGAATTTCGGGAAGTTCACAGTAGTCTGCACAAACGACAGATACCAACATGGGTATGAAGGTGAAAACCCTCACAATCGATAAGTATAGTCCAGGGCTAAAAACCCGTCAATAGACTCAGACGGGCTATCTCCCCCACCGAACCCCATGGTCCGACATCATTCCGGCACGGTCCCGAACTGGCGGTCTCCCGCATCTCCCAGACCCGGCATGATGTACCCCAGCTCATTTAGGCGCTCGTCCAGCTGTGCGGTGAAAACCCGGACATCGGGGTGGCATTCTTCAACCTTGCGCACCCCTTCCGGCGCGCTGATGATACTGACCACGCGGATATTGCGCGCTCCTTCCGCCTTCAGGTAATCCAGGGCATCCACCGCTGAGCCTCCCGTGGCCAGCATCGGGTCAAGCAAAATCACCGGGTGGTCGTGATATGAGGCCGGAAAGTTGCTGTAGTAGCGGATCGGTTTAAGGGTGCGGTGGTCGCGGTACATGCCCAGGTGGGAGACCACGGTGTCCGGGACGACATCCCGGAACCCCTCCACCATGCCCAGGCCCGCGCGCAGCACCGGCACCAGCACCAGCATCTTCGCCACCTGGTAGCCCGTGGTCTGCGCCAGAGGCGTCACCACCGTAAAGGACGCAATGTCGAGGTCCTGCAGGGCAGGGAAAGCCAGCAAGCGGGTTAGGGCCGTCAAGTGGCGGCGGAATGCATCAGTTCCGGTGTGCTGGTCCCGCAGGACAGCAATGTGCACCTTGACAAGCGGGTGGTCAACAACGGTCAGCATAAATAGCTCCTTATTCACGCGGCCAGCAGTTCCGTGACGCCCTGCCAGCAGGGTGCCAGACTGTTTGCCGGCTGTAGTGAGCGGCGGCCAGGCAAATGGCTGCCCGCATCCGCCGCTCTCAGTCCGCGATTATTTTTTCTCAGCCGCAAGAATGACGGCCGCGCCTCTCACATTCCAGGCCGCTCGATCTGTTCGATCTTCTGCAGGCGCCGAACATGCCGGCCTCCCTCAAATGCTGTGGCCAGCCATACGTCCAGCACTTCCTCGGCCAGCTCCGGCGCAATAATGCGCCCGCCCATGGTCAGCACATTAGCGTCGTTGTGCTGACGCGAAAGCCTGGCCGACACCACATCGTGAGCCACCGCAGCGCGCACGCCATGGGTCTTGTTGGCAACCATGCACATGCCCTGGCCCGTGCCGCAGATCAGCAGTCCGCGCTCCACGTTGCCGTTGGCCACAGCCACAGCCACTTTGTTGGCATAATCCGGGTAATCCACCGAATCCGGTCCAAATGTCCCGAAATCTTCAACATCCCAGCCTTGATCAATGAGGTGATTGACCAGTATTTCTTTCAACGGCCATCCTGCATGATCCGCTCCGACCGCAATCCGCATGCTTTATTCCCCCGTTTCTGCCGCATTGGCTCCTGAATCCTCCCCAATCTTTTCCTTCAACCGGGAAAGGAGACGGTACAGTCGCCATGCTAATGAATCATAATACACTTGGTTGGTACCGAGTGGGTCGGTTATTTCGCCCTGCTCCCCCAAAAACTGCGGGAGTACCGACGTTTTTTGCGCCCACTGTGGGCGCAGCCTCCTGACTTCCTGAGCCTGGGCGGAGGTCATCGTCAAAATAAGGGAAAAGTCCCGGTCCACCTCCGGAAGTCTGCGGGACCGGTGATTCGCCAGATCCCCGCCATACGGCTTGACCGCCTCGGCTGCATAGTCCTCGGCGGGCTGCCCGGGCCAGGCGAGAATTCCCGCTGATGCCACAGGCCATTCCTCTCCGCACAGTGCCTTCCACAACGACTCTGCCATGGCGCTCCGGCAGGTGTTGCCTGTGCAGACAAACAAGATTGCCGGCCTGCCCTTGCCCATCACTCTGTCACCTGCCTTGATGCGGCTTTGCCCAAGCGGTTGGCGACGGCCAGTCCCACACCGCCCTCCTCCGCTTGCCACACCACCGCTATCGCGTCCGGGTGCGTCCGGTCCAATTCCCGGAACCCGGCAAATAATCCATGCGCTACCGCGTTTACATCCTGCCCAATCCCGCGAAAAGCTTGCGTGCGGTAGAATTGCCAGGATTCCGGCGCCAACAGCGCCAGCCTTGAATATTCCTTGCGCAAGACATCCAGTGCTTGCAAGGTGCGCTGTTCATCTTTCATATTAATCCATATGACAGGCGCCTGGGGAGCATAATGCGTGTATTTCATTCCCGGAGCTTTATGCGCGGTATTTTTCCCCGCTAAAAGAACTGGTTCTCCCAAAACCTTCTGCAGCACGTCTCGCCCGATGAATCCTGGGCGCAGCAGCACTGGCGCCCCGCCACTGCAGTCCACAATCGTGGACTCCACCCCGACTGGGCTGTCGCCGCCGTCGATAATGTAGGGCAGCCGCCCATTCAGGTCCTCCAGAACGTCTTGCGCCCGCGTGGGGCTCGGACGGCCCGAACGGTTGGCGCTCGGCGCCGCCACGGGCGCCCCCAGCAGTTCAATCAGTCTGCGCGCCACCGGGTGGCTGGGAGAGCGCACGGCCACCGTAGGCAGAGACCCGCGCACGGCTGCCGGCACTTTGCGGTCCGCCTCCAGCACCACAGTAAGGGGTCCCGGCCAGAAGGCCGCCACCAGTTTGCGCGCGCAGTCCGGGAGGGGTCCCGCGGTCAACTCCAGGAGTCCGGCTTCGTCCAGCACATGGACAATCAGCGGGTTATCCGCCGGGCGCCCTTTCGCCTCAAATATTTTGAGGCAGGCCGCGCCGTCCCATGCATTGGCTCCCAGCCCATAGACCGTTTCGGTGGGAAATGCGACAATTTCTCCAGATTTCAGGGCCTCCACGGCCAGCAGCAGCTGGCCATAAGGTAGAATCACTGTCTGCATGGCGATACCTCTTTTCAACCTATTACCATGACATAGATTACTCCTAAAACCAAGGTTACGGAAAAAACCGTCAGGCCGAAAGGCAGGTAGCGGCGGAATTCCAATCGGTATCCCCTCTCTTCCGCCATACCCTGGGCCACAACGTTGGCGGAGGCGCCGATAATGGTGGCGTTGCCCCCGATCGCCGCCCCGAGAGCCAGCGCCGTCCATAATTCCAGGCCATAGCCCGGGTGCATCTGGCCCAGACGCTCCACCAGAGGAATCATCGCGGCCACCAGCGGCACATTGTCCAGCAGTGCCGAGAAGACAGCGCTGCCCACTAAAATAGCCACGGGCATCCACGGCCCGAGGTTCTGGCGCGCCAGGAAAGTCGCGAGGTGGCGAATAACTCCGCCGTGCTCGAGCGCTCCCACCAGCACGAAAATGCCGACGAAAAATCCCAGAGTGCCCCAATCGACACTGCGCCAGATCTTCCCGGTCCTGCCCACACTCGCCACAATCCCCAAAGCCGCCCCGGCCGCCGCAATCATGCCGGCAGACAGGTGAAGCGGGCGCTGCAGGATAAATGCAGCCAGCACCGCTCCCAGTATCCCCAGCAGGGGAATGAGGCGCGGCGCCAGCGGAAAGGTCTTCGGAGGCTGGTAGGGGTCGGCGACAGCGCGCTGCGGATTTTGCCCCGCCTTCAGGTGCCGCGGCACCACCAGGGCCAGGCCAGCCAGCAGGATGACCGCAGGAGGTCCCAGCACCGAGACGAACTGATTAAAGGACAGGTGCGCGGCCGTCCCGATCAAGATATTCGGCGGGTCTCCGACCAGGGTTGCCAGCCCGCCTAGGTTTGAGGCAGCCACCATCACCATCAAAAGCGGGATGGGGTCCACGTCCATCTCCTCAGCCGCGCCAAAGAGTGCCGGGGACAGCAAGAGAATAGTAGTCACGTTATCCAAAAAAGCGGAGATAATCGCGGTGAAGATAAAAAAGACCCAGAGCAGCCGCTGCGGCTGGCCGCGGGAGAGGCGCTCGGCACTTTGGCCCAAGCGGTGGAACAGCCCCGCCTCTCCCAGCAGGCCGACCAGCACCATCATCCCGGTCAGCAGCCCCACTGTGTTGAAATTGATGAAAGATATCGCTTCGGTAACACTGACCACCCGCGCCAGGACCAGCAGGGCCGCCACTCCCAATGCGGCCCAGGCCCTATGAAACCAGTCTCCAATGAGAAAAACATACAAAATCACCAAACCGGCCAGAGAAATTTGCGCTTCCGTCACTCCAAGCATCCCCCTTTGGGGATTATTTCTTCACGGGGCCGCCGCCATCCTGGGAATGCTGCTGCCAGCTCACCCACGCATCCATGCCCCCGTGGAGCTTATGTACTTTATGATAGCCTTGCTCCTCTAAGACTTCCGCAGCATAATCGCTGCCGCCCTTGCCAAACTGGCAGTACACGACCAGCTCCGCCTCAGGGTTCCAGTCCCACTCCTTGTCCTCCAGGTCTGTCACCGGCACATGATGGGCCCCGGGAATGGACCCGATCTGTCCCAGCCGCACGTCAATCACAATCACCTCGCGGCCGGGGCCAGCCTCCTTGATGCGCTGGGCCAACTCCTGTGCCGAAATTTCATCAGCCATGCCCGAAATCCCCTCCTTTGGTGGTCCACGCCCCCGCGACCACGCGGTCAATCCCGGCCAGGTCCCGCTCACGGGGCAACACGCTGAAACCATGGGCCCGCAGCACTGCCTCTGCCGTCTTCGCCTGGCCCTGCCCGATTTCCAGGTAAATGCGGCCCCCCGCCGCCATTTTCCCCGGACACTCCTCAATCAGCCGCCTTATGACCGCCAGCCCATGGTCCTCAGCATAGAGGGCCTCCGGGGGCTCATACTGAAGTTCCGGAGCCAGGCTCCCGCCCTGGCTGGGGTCGACATAGGGCAGGTTGGCTGCCACCACGTCTAAAGGCCCGCTGACATTCTGGAGCAGGTCACTGTGCAGCCACTGCACCGCACTCCCCCCGGCGAGGCGCCCGGCATTCATCCGCGCCACCTCAAGCGCCGGCACACTCGCATCCACCCCAACAATCTCCCACCCGGCCCACCCGTAGTGGGAGAGCGCGAGCGCCACCGCCCCGCTGCCCGTGCCCACGTCCACAATTCTCTGAG
Organism: Sulfobacillus sp.; assembly: GCA_027309085.1. Taxonomy (GTDB): domain Bacteria; phylum Bacillota; class Sulfobacillia; order Sulfobacillales; family Sulfobacillaceae; genus Sulfobacillus. The sequence continues at coordinate 199,121 of DAIDDL010000001.1, read as the reverse complement.
ACCGGTGGGGGGTATCTTGCAACACCCGCTCCACCAGATGCTCCGTTTCCGGACGGGGAATCAGGACCCGCGGGTCCACCAGAAATTCCAATCCCATGAACTCCCGGCTCCCGGCAATATAATGATAGGGCTCCCGGGCGCAGCGGCGTAAGATGGCCAAAGCGTACGAGGTCTCGAGCCCGGGCGACACCGTACCCCGGCCGCTGAGCCAGTCGGCAAGAGACAGCCCCGAGACGGCGCACCACAACTGCTGGGCCTCCCGGTAGGCATTCTCAATGCCTGCGGACTCCAACCGGCCGGCAGCCTCGCGCACATGCTCCCGCCAGTCTGGGGTCATGACCCCTCCTGCAGCCGTGATTCTTGCTCCTGAGCCTGCAGAGCGGAAATGATTTCCTCGACATCGCCGTCCAACACGGCTTCGAGACGGTGCAGCGTCACTCCCACGCGGTGATCTGTCACCCGGCCTTGCGGAAAATTATACGTGCGGATCCGTTCCGACCGGTCTCCCGTCCCCACCTGCAAGCGGCGTTCATCCGCAATTTCACGGGCTTGAGTGGAATCGTAGAGATGTTTCAGGCGTGCGCGCAGCACGGTCATAGCTTTGTCGCGGTTTTTCAGCTGGGATTTTTCATCCTGGCACGACACGACAATGCCTGTGGGCAGGTGGGTGATCCGCACGGCCGACTCCGTTTTGTTGACATGCTGGCCGCCAGCGCCGCTTGAGCGCATGGTGTCAATGCGCAGATCATCAGGGTCGATGCTCACTTCTACCTCTTCAACCTCCGGCAGCACGGCCACCGTCACCGTGGACGTGTGGATTCTCCCCCCCGCTTCTGTTACCGGGACCCTCTGCACTCGGTGCACGCCCCGCTCAAATTTCAGGTGGCTGTATGCTCCCGCCCCTTCAATCATAAAGATGATTTCTTTGAAGCCGCCAATGTCTGTCTCACTGGCGGAAAGCAGTTCGGTTTTCCAGCCGTGACGCTCGGCGTATCGGGAATACATGCGGAACAGTTCCGCCGCGAATAGAGCTGCCTCGTCCCCGCCCGCTCCGGCGCGAATTTCCACAATGACATTTTTACTGTCATTGGGGTCCTTCGGTGTGAGCAGCGCCCGGATCTTGTCTTCTGTGCGCTCCAGCTGCTGGCGCGCCCGGGAAATCTCGCTGTCAATCCAAAGCTGGTCTCCGGTATCTTCCCGGGCCATCTCTTTAAGTGTATCGACTTCTTCAGTGAGCGCCAAAAATTCATCGTACTGATTCACCAGTTCCTGCCATTCAGACAGTTGCTGGGAATATTTTCGCAGCAGGTCGGGATCCGAGGCGACCTGCGGATCCGACAAGACATCTTGCACCTCGTGATAATGCGCGCGGGCCGCATCCAGCCGCCCCCGGGTCGTATCGTCCATGACTCCACCTTCTTTTCGTCATTATGCTCCGGCTGTGTCCATAAAAAAAACAGAGCCACCGGCTCTGTTTTTCGGTTACTTCATACCGTAACGCTTCTTAAAGCGTTCAACCCGTCCGCCAGTGTCGACGATCCGCTGCTTCCCAGTATAAAGAGGATGGCACTGCCCACAAATTTCAATCCGCAAATTAGTCTTGGTTGACCCGACGTGGTACACCGCGCCACATGCACAGGTTACGGTGGTCTTCTGATATGTCGGGTGAATTCCTTCCTTCATGCTCTCACCTTCTTCCCGGCCCTTTCAAAACGCATTGGATATTTTAACAAATTCCGCCGCCGAATACAATATGGCTGAAAATACTCACCGCTCGGCTCAAAACCGGAGGGCCCAGACCCTCCCCTATCATACCTTACGGGGAAAGACTGCATCCGCGCCATCTTTGCGAAGCAGGATCCTTATCCGGCTATAAATCAATGTGCCGTGTGCACATTCACTTCCCCGGACAACCGGCCCTCGCAGGTCGAATTTGTCTGTCAACACTGCGGACACACGGATAACGCGGATCACAATGCCGCCTGCGTCATCGCGAAACGCGGCATCCAGAAACTCCTCTCCGGAGATCCGCTTACGAAGGCCCACAAAGAACACGGATTTTTCGGAAACTAGGCCGGAACGGTCCGAAGTCACGCCTGGGGAGATCGGCGTCAGTCGTTTGAGGCCTACGGCCTCGACGCAGCGATCAATGAGCCAGGAAACCCCCACCTCAGCCCGTCAGGGTTAGGCGGCGGGAGAGTTCATGTTACCGCAAGGACAGCCAGTTCCTTATAGCGTTCTTTTAGTCGGTATTTCTAAAATTTGATTAGGCGCACATCCCGGCCAATCTCACTTACTGCTGGGCTACTTGCGGGTTTCGCGTCGGCAAAGTCATCTTGATGATGGTCCCGCCTTCGGGGTCGTTTTCAGCGGTCACCGTCCCGTGATGCTGCTGCATCACTTCATGGACGATGGAAAGTCCGAGCCCGCTTGATCCTTGGCGCGCCTTGTCACCGGTCACAAAGCGCTCGAAGATGTGCCCCAGCATATCCTCCGGAATTCCCGGCCCCTCATCTTTAACAGCCACCACAATGGACGCCTGGTCCCCGCTCAGCACGGAGTCAATCGTAATAGGGGTATGGGCCGGCGCCCATTTGGCAGCATTGTCGATGACATTGATCAACGCTTCCACCAAGTAATCCTCCACCGCCATAATCTCGGCATCATCGCGCTGCCGCCAAGTCAGAGGGTGATGGGTTTCGGCTGCCAAGGGCGACACCCGTTCCAGAGTGGTCTTAATCCAGACAGATACCCGCACGGGGCTCTGTTCCCCGACCCCGCTCTGAATGCGGGTGGCTGCCAGCAGCCGGTCGACCAGCCTTTTCAGGCGGAGGGTTTCGTCCCACGCCACCTCGACCGCGCGGTCCAGTCCCGGTCCTTCCACCATGCCGTCGCGGATAGCCTCCAGAAAGCCCCGGATTGAGGTTAAAGGGGTGCGCAGGTCATGCGCCACATGAGCCAGCAAGGTGTCGCGGACTTCCGCCTCCTTGCGCAGCTGGTACATTTGCAGGGTAATCCGGTCCGCCATGCGGTTGAATTCCTGCGCCAGTTCCCGGACCTCCTGGGGGCCTTCCTCTTTAGCATGGACATCTTGGCTGTTTTCCCGGCCCATCTGGGACACCGATTCGCGCAGGGCGAGAAGCGGCTGCGCCAGCCGCTTCGAAAAACCGTAGGCTAACACTGCCGCCATCATAATCGCCGCCAGTTCGCCGAGCAGCAGAAGACCGGTCAGGGACCGCGCCGTGTTGTTGGAGTAGCTCAAAGGGGCCTCCAGAAATACCGCGCCATAAATCTGGCCATGGGCGACCACGGGCACCCCCGCGGTCGCCTCAGACACATGCCCGGGCCCCTCCAGCACTCCTTGAAACTGCTGTCCCTGCTCAAGCACCCGGACCAGCACGGACCGCGACCAGGGCGCTGCCGGCAGGCGGTTGTTGCCTGTCTCGAACAAGATCTGGCCCGTATTGTTCAACACGAATACCCGGTCATTGAGCGTTCCCTGCAGCACATTCACCAGGTAAGCCGTTTCCGGCGCATACAGTGTCGCCGAAAAGTAGCCCTGCATCACCCGGGAAATCGTTTGGCCGCGCTGCGCCAGGTCCTTCACCTGCGAGCTCACCAGATAATTGCGGAAGGTAATATTGGAAATTCCCAGAGCGATGGCCAGCACCATGATGGTGACAGCCACATGGCTGAACACGAGGCGTGACGACAGGCTCTGGCCTAATTTGGATCTCCACCGCGCCAGCACCTATTCGGCCCGTTCGTGGGGTTTGAAACGGTATCCCTGGCCCCATACTGTTTCCACATACTGATAGTCGGAGGCGGCCTTCATCAGCTTTTGCCGCAGACGGGTGATGTGCACATCCACCGTGCGCCCATCCCCCTCAAAGTCAAAACCCCAGACCCTGTCCAGGAGCTGGGTCCGGCTGAACACCTGCTGGGGGTGCTGCGCCAAAAACCACAGCAGGTCGAATTCCCTGGGAGTCAGCGTCAGCACTTCCCCGCCGGCAGTCGCCAGGCGCTGCTGCGCATCGAGCATAAGTCCGGGAAATCGCAGGATTTCCATCTCTTCCAGAGTCTGTGGCGCCTGCGTGCGCCGCAGCACGGCCCGGACCCGGGCTACCAGCTCCTTGGGGCTGAACGGCTTGATAAGGTAATCGTCCGCGCCCTGCTCGAGCCCGGCGATGCGGTCCTCCTCATCGCCCACCGCGGTCAGCATCACCACCGGGAGCCATACCTGGCGCTCCCGGATGGCCTTCAGCACACCAAAGCCGTCAATCCCTGGCAGCATAATATCGAGGACCACCAGGTCCACAGCTTTCTGCTCCAGTTTCTTGAGGGCGCTCAGCCCGTCGGCCGCCTCAACAATCTCAAACTCAGCGCTCTGCAGATACAGCCGGCACAACTCGCGGATATGGTCCTCATCATCGACCAGCAAAATGACCGGCTTGTTCTCCGCTGCAGGCTCCATACTAGTTGGACCCCCCGCCTTGGGTTGCCGCAAACATCCGGAAGAATTCGGCATTGGATTTTGTGCGCCGCAGGTTTTGCAAGAGGAGTTCGGTCGCTTCGGTGTCTTTCAAGTTATGGGTGGCCTTGCGCACCATCCACACCACTTCCAGTTCCTCCGGGGTCAGCAGCAAGTCTTCCCGGCGGGTGCCGGATCGCTTGATGTCAACGGCCGGGAAGGTGCGCCTCTCGGCAAGCTTGCGGTCAAGATGGAGTTCCATATTGCCTGTCCCCTTGAACTCCTCATAAATGACGTCATCCATCCGCGACCCGGTATCCACCAGTGCCGTGGCCAGAATGGTCAGGCTGCCGCCTTCCTCCACCTTGCGCGCGGCACCGAAAAATCGCTTCGGCTTGTGCAGGGCAGCGGGGTCCATGCCTCCCGACAGCGTGCGTCCAGAAGCGGGGATCGTCAGGTTATAGGCTCGCGCCAGCCGGGTGATGGAGTCGAGAAATATCACGACATCGCGTCCCATTTCGACAATGCGCTTGGCGCGCTCCAGCACCATTTCCGCGACGCGGATATGGTCTTCGGGCGGCTCGTCGAACGTTGAGCTGGCCACTTCGGCCCGCACCGAGCGCTGCATGTCCGTCACTTCCTCCGGGCGCTCATCAATGAGGAGCACCATCAGGTGGGTTTCAGGATTATTGAGCGCAATGGCATTGGCCAATTTCTTCAGCAGAACAGTTTTCCCGGCTTTAGGCGGCGCCACAATGAGTCCGCGCTGGCCCCGGCCAATGGGGGAAATGATGTCGACCAGCCGCGTAGCCAGTTCTTCCCGGCTGGTTTCGAGATAAAATCGCGACTGGGGGAAAATAGGGGTCAGTCCGTTGAAATCCGGCCGCTCAGACGCTTTTTCAGGAGACATGCCGTTGACCGCCTCTACCCGCAGCAAGGCAAAATACCTCTCGCCGTCTTTCGGGGGCCGCGCCTGGCCTGACACTTTGTCGCCTGCGCGCAGGTCAAACCGCCGGATCTGGGAAGCGGATACGTAAACGTCCTCACGCGAGCGCTGAAAATCTGTAGGCCGGAGGAAGCCGTAGTCCCCAATCACATCGAGCAGTCCTTCAGCAAAAATGAATCCGTCCTTATGTGTCCGGGCCCGGAGAATTTCCCAAATCAATTCCCCCTTGCGGTAGGACCGGAAATTCTCCACGTTCAAGGAGCGGGCCAGTTTGTATAAGTCCAATAGGGTCATCGCGTCGAGCTGCGCCATGGACAATTGGTTCTCCCGGGTCGGGCGGGGCAAATCCCTGCGCGGTGCTGGTGCGGGCGGCGCGCTTGGCCGCCGGCTGGAATCCCGTGGAGGGGCGGCCGGGGTCCTGGTCGCGGTATTAGGCGACACGCTGCGTTCGCGCGGCGCCATGCGGTCCGGCAACGCAGCGGGCGGCGGGCTGGCCGCTGGAACCGCTCTCTCCGGCGCCACAGATAAGGCCTCCGGGACCAGCAGGGCGGCCGGGACAGAATTCGCCCGGATTTCCTGGGGAGCTGGCAGGGAGGGCCGGTCAGAGCTGGCGGCAGACAGGGGGGCCTGTGGCGGTTCCGCCGGGGACACCATTTCCGGGACTCTTGAAGCTGCCTCGGCAGTTTCCGGGCGGTCCGCCTCAGTCACCCCTGCTTCCCCGCTGGCACCTGTTCCGGGCATCTCAGTCCGGTTCGTCTTCCGGCGTGGCTTCTTGGCTGCCACAGTGTCTTGGGGCTCTTCTGTCTTTGGAGGCTCGGGCGGCGCACTCTGTGCAGCTTGCGGTTCGGCCGCAATTGTCTCTGCCGCCGCTCGCCGGGGCCGGCGGGATTTAACCGGGGCTTCCGGGATTACTGCCGCGGTGCCTTCCGGCTCCGTGGCCTCCGCCGTCTCCACCTTTTTCCGGGGCCCCCTCTTTTTAGGGGATGAAACTGGAGATAATTCAGCAGCAGCGGGCACGGGCTCTGCGGGAGTCTGGGCAGTATTTTCTGCTGTCGTCTGGGATTCGGCAATCTCTGGGTTCTTCGCGCGCGGCGTACGCCTGCGCTTGGGCTTGGTCTCTTCTACCGCCATGCCCTCTTGGGTTCCTTCACCAACCATGAATCAATATATCCTCCTTGCCATCGCTCTGGCTCATGATTTCGCAGATATTCGGTGCTGGGCGGTCACATAGCGCACGGTTCCAGACAGCGAGCGCATGACGATCGAATGCGTCGTGCACACCCCTGGCCCGTACTGCACCCCCTTCAGCAAATCTCCTCCGGTAATGCCTGTGGCCACGTAGACCGCATCATCACCCTTGACCAAGTCGTCCACTGTCAAAATGTGCTGGGCATCTCTCACTCCCATGCTGTGCAGGCGTTCGAGCTGCGTATCGTCTTCAGGAATGAGGCGGGCCTGCATTTCCCCGCCCAGGCATTTCACGGCAGCGGCGGCAATGACTCCTTCAGGCGCCCCCCCGCTGCCGATTAACATGTCAACGCCAGAACCCGGGAGGCAGGCAGCCACAGCCGGAGACACATCGCCATCGGAGATAAGCTTGACACGGGATCCCAATGCACGGATCCGCACGATCGTCTCTTCGTGCCGCTCCCTGTCGAGCATGACCACAGTCAGCTCGCGGACATCCCGCCCGGTCGCATGGGCCAGCGCCCTCAGATTTTCCTCGATGGAGGCATCCAGATGCACAATCCCCACCCCTGCCGCGCCCGTGACAATTTTCTCCATGTACATGTCAGGCGCATGCAAAAGGTGGCCTTCCGGAGCGACCGCCATCACTGCAATGGCTCCCGCTGTTCCTTTGGCCACCAGATTGGTTCCTTCCAGCGGGTCGACCGCAATATCCACGGCATCCCCGTCTCCCGCGCCAACTTTCTCGCCGATATACAGCATGGGCGCTTCATCCATTTCCCCTTCGCCAATCACGACAGTGCCCCGGATGTGCACCGTATCGAGCATGGACCGCATCCCATCCACAGCCAATTGGTCCGCTCCATTTTTATCGCCACGTCCGATTAAGTGACCCGACGCAATAGCTGCAGCTTCGGTCACCCGCACAAACTCCAGCGCCAATTCGCGCTCCATTGTATGCCTCCATTGTCAAAACATATTTTTGTCCAGCCAGGGAAACTCAAGAAGAAAACGATTCTAGTCTCGCGAAGAGAGCGTGTCTAAAAGTTCAGTGGGCCGGAATTCGGGCAGTTGGGCTCATGCAAGTTCCGAAAAAAGGCTTTTCTAAAATCGGCTCTATTGTAACCATTATTTTAGACATTAGCCACCAAAAATTTAATATGCGGCTGTATGCTATCACAATCCGCCGGGAAATCCAAGCCTCACTGCGCCTTTTTACAGTTTTATTGGCATTCCGCCATAATTCATGACATGGCTGCGGCCATTATGGCCACCATATCGCGAAATGCGGCCAGCCGGAAGGGTTTGGCCAAAAAACTGGAACCAAAAGGCAAATGGGATTCAATGCTGAAATCTCCCGACATGACCACAATGCGGGCTTGCGGGTAACCATGCGCCAAAAAATCCAGCAAATGGGAAGCAGGCAGGTCGGGCAACGTCCAGTCCATCACAATAATATCGGGAACAACCTTCCGGGATTCCATTAAGTATAGCACTTCCTGGGCGGATACAAACCCTCGCGGGGATACATTCAGCCCGTCAAGACAAGAAATGAGCAAATCGAGCAGGGCTTTATTGTCGTCAATGAGCCAAATATGCTTTTCCATTAGGCCGATTCTCCATTCCTTAGATATTATGTATTATATTCCAAATACTTCGCCTTTTAGTAGAATATCTCCTGCCCTGATTGCTATATTCTCCAGATTTTGTAACGGTTTTGTAACAAGTGATGGGTACACTACGGCTACAAAGTAATGAGCGCGGGAGAGCACATGGTCTCCCGGTCTGTTCTGATAAAAAGGAGATGAGCCTGTTGCGTCCCATTACACGCACCGTCAGCGCGGCCATTGTCGGATTCGCGGTGGGTGCCGGGGCTGTGAGCGGCGGCATGGCGGCATACACCCATTTCGGCCCGTCTCACGCGTTAGCCCTGAAATCATCCAACCAGCCGCCTTTTGCGACGGTGGCTTCATACACCCCGCCCACACTGCCTCTCGGCCCCGACACCATATCCAATGTGGTGAAAAGGGACGGGGACGCGGTCGTAAAAATTGTCGCGAGCGTGCCGCAATCCACATCGATCTCATCGTCTCCCTATTTTAACCCATTTTTTGGATCACTGTTCGGCAACAGCCTCCCCTCGGGACCCTCCCAGCAGGTGCAGACGGACATCGGCTCCGGGTTTTTCATTAACAGCCAGGGCGACCTCGTCACCAACGACCACGTCATTCACAACGCCAACAAAATCCAGGTGTACGTGCCCGGGTATTCGAAACCCTTTACGGCAACCCGCGTCGGCACGGACTACCAGGCGGACCTGGCGGTGCTGAAAATCTCCGCGCCTAAAGCGCTGCCATATTTGGTGCTCGGCAATTCCAACACCACGCCGGTTGGCGCTTGGGCCATTGCCATCGGCAATCCCTACGATTTGAGCCATACCGTCACAGTCGGGGTGATCAGCGCCAAAGGGCGCCCGCTGACGATTGGCAGCCGCAACTACCGCAACCTTTTGCAGACGTCGGCGGCCATCAATCCCGGCAACAGCGGCGGCCCGCTGCTCAATTTGGCCGGGCAGGTGGTTGGCATCAATACCGCCGTCTCCACCCAGGGCCAAGGCATCGGGTTCGCCATCCCCACCTCCACGGTGGAGCATGTGCTGCCCCAGCTCATGAAGTACGGCCATGTCAGCCAGCCATGGGTCGGTGTCTTTATCTCCACAGATTCCGCGGCCATGGCCAAGCAATACGGGCTGCCGACTGGCACAGGCGTTGTCATCGCTTATGTTGAGCCAGGCAGTCCCGCCGCCGCCGCCGGTCTGTCCGCAGGAGAAGTGGTCACCCAGTTCAACGGGCAGAGCGTCACGACTGCCAGCGGACTGAAGACGCTGGTTGACAAGGCCAGCGTCGGCCAGAAAATTTCCCTCACCGTAAACGACCAGGGAAAGACCGTTACCAAAACGGTCACTGTCGGCCAGGAGCCGAACCGCGCTATTACACCGCCGTCCACCGGACTCTCTTTCTAGCACAGAATTAAAGAGAAGCCCTAGGCCACTTAGGCCAAGGGCTTCTCCATTTCCAGCCGGGTAACGGCGTAGCCCTCCCGCTCATACAGGCGCACCGCATCCTGATTGCCGGCCGTCACGTAGAGGCGGGCCACTTTGATTCCCTGTTTGATCACAAAATCATGGGCCGCGCCCATCAACAGCTTTCCCAGTCCCCGTCTCCGGTACGACTCCTGCAGGTAGACCTGATCCACGGACCCGTACGTGCCCTGCAGGTCCATGCGGATAGCGACCCACACATACCCGGCAAAATCCAGACCATCCTCCAGAACAAAAATGCCGTTCTCAAAGGGCCTTTTGGCCGCCGCCCGCAGTCTTTGCGCCTGGTCGGCCAAAAAGGCTGGAGTGCAGACAAAGCGGGGAAAATTGATTTTATATAAGTCACATTGCGCGTTTAAAACGGCCCGGTAGTCCTGCTGTGGACGGTAGGGACGAATTTGCATACACTCGCCTCTCTTTACGTTCGCATACATTTTATGAAAGAGTTCGCCCTGTGTGCAACAAATTCCTTCTCTTTGCCAGGAGACTCCAACAAAAAGGGCAGTCCCGGTTGTGGACTGCCCTTTTTGTTGCTGACTGCGGTGCTCAGTCGCGGGCGTAGCGCGTGCCCAGAAGCCAGTAGAGCAGTCCCGCCACCAGAAAACTGACGTAATAGGAGATATCACCCATATGCGGGTGGTGGTCCGCAAACGCGCCGACGTACATGGCCTGGTTGAAAAACGGCACGGACACCACGATAGCTGCCAGCCACGCCCAGAATCCCGGCCGCAGCACCCGCCTCGGGTCATAGAACATAGCCGTATTGTACCGGCCCCGTCGGACGATAAAGTAGTCCACCAGCACAATCGCGGTCCACGGCGCCAGCCAGTAGGCCAGCAGGAACAGGAAGTTTTCGAAGTCCAGGTAGTAAGAGTTGCGGGCGACGTACGCCAGAATTCCCCCTAACAGTCCGACCAGCACCGCCGCAGTCCAGCGCTTGATGGGCACATTGACCACCAGAGCGGACAAGGAGCCCGAGTAGATGTTAAGAACATCCGCGGTCACCGTGCCGATAATCACGGCGAACAGGGCGACCGGGACCATCCAGTGGGGGTGGATGCCTGACAGGAGGGCAATAGGGTCAGCGCCAGACGCCGCCGCAGGAAAAATGGTCGCCAGCGCCACGCCGAGCAGTTCCAGCCAGACCCCGGCGATGAAGTTCGCTGAAGCCGCATTGAAGAAAACATGGGAGGCTGGCGTGGACGACGGCAGGTAGCGGGTGTAATCCGACCCGAAGACCGTCCAGCCCAGCAAGTAGGAGAGCGCAAGTCCCACGGCCTCGATTATCCCCCCGCGGATCCCCGTGTACTGGCCAAGCACGGATTTGGGATCAAAGGGCAGGGCATAATTTGCGTGGGCAAAGGCAAAAATGGAGACGCCCGCAAATACGATTGTCAAAATCACCGCCATAAACCGCTCCACCGCGTGGATCATGTTGTGGCCGTACACCGCCACGATGACCTGGATCAGCACCATGACCAGAAGAGCGGCCATGAAATCCGTGTGGAATAGCGCCTCGAACGCGAATGAGCCCAGCACCGTGTTCACGGCAAACCACATGATTCCCGCAATGGCGTTCAAAGACCCCGGCAGAAAGTTCCCAAAAAAGCCGAAAGGCGCGCGCGAATGCACCATCTGCGGCACACCTAGGCGAGGTCCGAACGTGGATACCAGACCCAACAGCGTCACGCCCAGGATGTTGCCGATAATCAGCCCAATCGCTGCCTGGGTGAAGCTCAGCCCGAACAGAGCCACGGCCGCCGTGCCCGTTGTCAGGGTGGCCAGCTCCACATTGGCGCCAAACCACAGGGTGAAAACGGAAGAAACATGCCCGTGCCGCTCGCTTTCCTCGACGTGCTCAATTCCTATGGGCTCAATGCGGGCCACCTCTGCACCGTATTGGGACCCTTCTTTGCTGTGCTCCGCCATTGTCCACCTCCGCACCTATATTGCGTAAAATAATTCCGAACGATAACAGAGGAATTTTATATAAACGTTCGGATTTAGTCAACAAATTTTTTCCAGTCTCCCCAAATTCAGCGCCCGTCTGCGGAATTTCGCCGACTCTGGCCGTGACCCGTTGACTTTGCCGGCCAGTCCTGTTTGACTGCCTCTAGGGGATCCCATCTGTCTTGGCGCAGAACGAAGGAGGTTATTCCATGAAAGGCCACACCCATCTCTTAGGCGGGCTGGCGGCCGCAGGAGTGGCCATCAGCCTCCACGCCCCCCATCCGCTGACTCTGTTGGCGGCCGCGGGCGCTGGCAGCCTGCTTCCCGACTGGGACCTTCCCCAATCCTGGGTGGGCCGCTGGATCCCGTGGCCGGCAGTGTCCGCGTCCAGGGGAGGGCGCCTGCCGCCCCGGGTCGGGCGGGCGGGGTGGCCCCACCCTATCTGGCACCGCCACCAGGGCCATTCCGTGGCGGGGGTGACTCTGGCCAGCGGCATTGCCGCCTGGCTTGCCGCCTCCGCCTCCCACGCGGCTGGCCTGCGGAACCTGTCTCCTTTTTGGGTCGCAGCCGGGCTGTTTTTGGGAGGCATCAGCCACCTGGCGCTGGACGGGTTCAATGACGAGCGGCAGTGGTGGCTCTGGCCGCTCACACGCCGCGGCTTCCGCTGGCCGCTGCATGCTGGAGTGCGCTACACCGACCAGGCGGCCTCTGCCGTCTTGAGCGCCGTGCTGATTGTCCTGGCGTGGCATCTGGGACATCCTTGGCTCCAAGACTTAGCCTCGCTCGCCCCCGCTGACAAGGTCCTGCCATAGACGGCTCTGGCCGCAAGCGGTATTATTTACCGCATGAAGTCCTGGAATTCTGACAAGAAAGGATCATGCTGATGTCCTCTACTATTAATCCGACTGTGTTTCGGGAATATGATATCCGCGGCTTGGTGGATATTGACTTTAACACCGACGGCGTCAAAGCCTTAGGGCAGGCGTTTGGCACCTACCTTTTGCGGAACAACACCTCTCAGGCCCTGTTGGGATGGGATTCGCGCAGCTCATCTCCCGCCTTCCGGGATGCCGTCACTGCGGGCCTGCTGTCAACAGGAGTCGACGTGATTGACATCGGGGAAGTCACGACCCCGATATTTTATTTTGCCCGGGTGCATTTTAACATTGACGGCGGCGTCATGATCACCGCGTCCCACAACCCCGCGGAATACAACGGATTCAAATTGGCGCTGGGCCCTTCCACCCTCTACGGAGAGGAAATCCAAGAGGTCCGGCGCATTCTGGAAGCGGGCGAATTCACTGCCGGCGCCGGGAAGCGCACCACCGCCAACCCGGTTCCCGCCTACCTCCTGATGCTGAAAGAAAAAATTCAGCTGGGCCCCCATCCCCTGCGTGTGGTCGTTGACTGCGGGAACGGCACGCCCAGCCTGTTTGCTCAAGACGTGATGGATGCCTTCGGCGTGCAAGCGGATTACCTGTACTGCGAGACGGACCCCACCTTCCCCAATCACCATCCCGACCCTGTCGTCGCCAAAAATCTGGTGGACCTCATCAAGAGGGTCAAGGACACCCAAGCTGATTTAGGGGTGGCCTTTGATGGTGACGGCGACCGGCTGGGAGTGGTGGACAATAACGGGCAGATTATCTGGGGCGACCGCCTGATGATTCTCTACTGGCGCGAGATTCTGGCCCGGCACCCGCGGGCCCGCGCCATTGTGGAGGTCAAATGCTCGCAGACCCTGGTCGATGAAATTACAAAACTCGGCGGCCAGCCCGAATTCTTCAAGACCGGGCACTCCCTGATCAAGGCGCGCATGCGGGAGATTGGCGCGGTCTTTACCGGAGAAATGTCGGGGCACATGTTTTTTGCCGACGAATATTACGGGTTTGACGACGCCTTCTATGCGGCAGGACGGCTCTTCCGCATTCTCTCCCACAGCCAGCAGTCCCTCTCCGGGCTGCTGGCGGACGTGCCCCTCAAGCCCGCCACGCCGGAAGTGCGAATCGAGTGCCCTGACGACAAGAAGGCCTTGGTGGTCTCCACCTTGCAGAAAGTCTACAAGGCCCGCCAGGACGTGTCCGTCATCGATATCGACGGCCTGCGTGTGAACTACGCGCACGGCTGGGGCCTCATCCGCGCATCAAACACCCAGCCTGCGCTTGTCGCCAGGGCCGAAGCCGACTCCCCCGAACATCTTGACGAAATCACCCGGGACTTGCAGTCCGCGCTGACGGCATTCCCATTTATCGCGGCAGTCGACTGGTCTGGAGAGTAAGATCGGTCTCGGTACCCCTCACATCCGTTCCCGCGTACACCGGGAACGGATTTTTTTACTTCTCCAAAAAAGGAAACCCAGACAACGTGTCGAATATTGTCGAATTAATGACAGTATTTGGAGGGAATTATGCGCCGCCTTTTCCGCCCGGTTTCTCAGATCGCATTTTGGATTGCCGCCCCTTTGTGGTCAGCGGCGGCCGTGGCCGACAGTCTGCTGCACTACGCCCTGGGCCAGCCCCGCTTCATCTCCCTCGGTGACGCCCTCGCGCTGGCGCTGGCAGGAGCCCTGCTGGCCACAGGGTCCCCAACCCGGCGCAAGGCGCAGGCTTTGTCGGTGCTGCTGGCCGCTCTCATTCTCGACCGGTGGCCATGGGCTCTGGCTGCGGGCCTTGCGGCCTGGTGGGCGCTGGGCGGGTTGCGGCCCGTGTCTTCCCGGAAGTCCGTGGCTCTAGGGCGCAGCGCTTGGTGGCGCCTTCCCGTGCGCCTGACCGTGTCCGACAGATTTATGCACATGCACATTCTGGGCCCGACCGGGTCCGGAAAGTCGTCAAGCATTCTCATGCCGCTCATCGCCCAGGACTTAAAGGCCGGGCGGGCTGTCACTCTCATAGAGCCCAAGGGCGACCTCAGCTATACCGCCTACCAGGCGGCGTTGGAGCATCACGCCACGGTCGTCTATTTTGACCCCCACCGGCCCGACTGCGCCCACTACAATCCCCTGTCGGGCCCAGCCGACGTGGCAGCAGAAGGCCTGTCGTGGGCTCTCAACCAAATCACCGAAGCCGGCCACCCGTTTTATGCCGTCACCTCCCGGGTTTTGCTCATGTACAGCGTGATGGCCGTGAAAGAATCTTTGGGTGAACACGCCGACCTCAGCCATGTGCTCGATTTTCTGCGGACGGAGTCCTTCCGCGACACCGTGCTCGGCAAGTCCCAGGACCGCCGTGTGCTGGGCTATTTTCGGGAGCAGCTGAAGCAGATCAGCGCGCGCACAGCTCAAGAGCAGCGGCAGGGCCTGCTGAACCGTTTGGAACTGCTGCTGGTCAATCCCGATATCCGCCGGGTATTGACAGGGCCCAGCGACTTTGACTGGGACACGGTGCTCCGCGAGGATATCTCCGTCATTTGCCCGCTGTCCCTGGCCCGCCTCGGAGAGTCTGCCAAGGTGCTGGGCACACTGCTCTGGCACGGCCTGGCGATGGCCACTTACCGCCGGCTGAAGGCGGGGGATGTCCACCCCTACTTTCTGTATCTCGACGAATTCCACCAGTACGTCACTCCCGACCTCAGCGATTACCTTGCGCTGGCGAGAGGGTACTCCGTGGGGCTGGTGCTCGCGCACCAGGACTTGGGCCAGCTGTCGAACGCCTTGCGCGAGGCTATCCTGGCCAATGCCCGCCAGCGCATCATCTTAGGGGGCATCCACGCTGACGACGAGGCTGTGTTCAGCCGCCTGGCCCAGCCCCACCGCCTTCCGGCCGACCTCCGCTACCTGGCCCGCGGCAAGGCCTACGCGCAGCTCACCCAACGTGGCCGCCTAACCCGGCCAGTCCCCTTGACCCTGCCCCATATCCCCCTGCATGAGGAGGCTTGGGACCATGATTGAAATGTCCTGGCAAGATGTGCTGGAGGCTACGGGATATCTGTCAGAGCAGCAGGCTCTCACCTATTTTGGCCTCCGCCTGCAGGACATCGACCTGCCGGACCAGGTTTTCTTGTGGCACAGCGCTCTGTGGACCCGCTCCCAGTTTCAAAAGGGCGGGCATCTCCAGCACCGCGACCTCGTCACGGAAACCTTTATCCGCCTCCGCCCCCTCGTCAGCCGCTGGCAGACGGCCGGCACCCTGTACGGTCTGTATCCCGATGCCATTGTCCATGCCGGGCGGTCTCCCCTGCCGGTGCTGGTAGAAGTGGACACGGGCAAGGAAACCGCCAAGCAGTGGGCGGCCAAACTCGCCGTCTACCGTCTCGAAGGGTTTGCCAATGCCCAGTTTTCTCTGTGGGTGATTGCAGCGGGCGGCCCCCGCCGCATCTCCCGCCTCACAGCCTGGGTGGGTGAGACCCATCTCCCGGTGCCGTGGCGCGTCAGTCCGGTCGATCGCCTGACCCGGGACTTTGCGGCTGGATTCCCGCTTCCGGCACCCCCGTCCGAGGATGATGACCTGGCGAATGTCCCAAGACAGGTTCCCCGCTACCGGCTGTGGCCTGGGGGACGGGCCCTCAGCCCCACCGAAGCCGAGTCCCTCATCCGCCAGGGCGCCCGCATAGGATCCCGGGAAATTACCGCTCAGGGGCCAGTCTATTACCTGGCCGAAGACAGCGTCCACAGACCCCCGCAATAGGTGTAACCGGAAGCCGGCCGCATGCTGGATAAGGGGGGATTTTGGCGCCGGTCGCGCCGTGTCGAAAAATTATATGAGGGAAGGGGCAGGATTTTGTCAAGCCTCCAGAGAATTTGATGAAGTATGAGCGGCTGGGCGCCGCATACGCCATCACTTCAGAGTTTTGGCGCGCAAGGAGGAATTATCCAATGGAAATCAAGGGAGATCGCCACGGGCTGCGCCTCGTCGCGACAGGATTCGCGACGGAGGAAGCCCTGATTGCAGATCTTACCGCAACACTTCAGGCACGCCATGACTTTCTAGGCGAAACCGGGGTGTACCTCGAAGTGGGCAGCATGGCGCTGACTCTCTCGCTGTTTCAACAGATTGCTGAGGCTTTTGCGCCATTTCCCGCCCTGACCCTGAAAGGTGTGCAGCAGACGGACAGCTCCACGGTCATTTCCCTCGAGGAGAAAAAACCGGCGCCTGTCCCCCTGATAGTGCGGCACACGGTCCGCTCCGGCCAGCAAATCATGCATCAGGGCGACGTGATTATCGTGGGCGACGTCAATCCCGGCGCCACCGTCATCGCGTCGGGCGACGTCATGGTGTTTGGCTGGCTCCGTGGCACCGTCTACGCAGGCCAGCCTCAGGAGCGCACCGCCGGCATCTTTGCTCTGCGGCTGCAGCCCGCCCAAATTAAAATTGGGAGCACCATTGCCCTAGGCGACGGGCACGGCGAGCGGCCGGAATTTGCCCATGTTGACGGCGGCGCTATCGTTGTCCAGCCATGGACCGACGTGAAACTGCCGGATATTGTCACCCAGGAGCCCAAACTGCGGCGGGGAACTGAGCGGACCTCAAGACTCATCAACTAACTGTCCCGGAGTGGCGCGCGGACCCGCAATGATCCGCCTCTGCATCCAGTCCCGCAGAGCTTGCCGGGCCGACGGGAAGAACAGGTCGTCCCAAGGGATTTGGGCCACGTGAAAGTACCGCACCTGCAGCGATTCCATGGGGGCTGGCGGCCCGCCCCCGGTACACCACGGTCACTGCGCCCTCTTCCGCTTCGCGGTACACCCCGGCAAGTTTCAGCACCCGGGGAGGCGCAATGCGCCCAGCTCTTCTTGGATTTCGCGCCGTGCCGCGCCCTCTGGCGTCTCACTGCCTTCCACATACCCGCCAGGCATCGTCCACAGCCCAAACCCCGGGGTCAGCGCCCTCTTCACCAACGCCACCTGCCAGTCTGCCGTGTAAAGGAGCGCTGCCACACCCACACGCGCATCCGCATACGCCACCTGCCCGCACTGCGGGCATACTTGTCTGTCAGTGCCCGCGAGCCGCATTGTCTGCAGCGCCCCCTGGCAATTCGCACAATACCGGGCGCTCATCCTTGTCTTTTCTTTCCAGGCATTTGGATTCCCCCTGTCAATTTGATACCATAGAAGCATCAGAGAAGGGCAGGATCCGACATGGCCAAATACCGGCAGTCCAAAGTCAAAAGACAGCATCATGTTGTCAGAGAGCTGGAGCCTGGTCTGCGCTTCTTGTCGTCGCTGTCCTTTGTGGACGGTGTCATCCCGGGAACAATCAGTCCCAAGTCTGGCGGGCAAATGGGCTATTCCTTCCAGTACTTTACCCCCAGCGGCCTCAAGCTAATCGGGCGTTCCAGTGGTGCAGCCCAGGAAATTTTTGTGATTAGCGGCCGTCCCCATGACGTGCTGCAAGAGCTGCAAGACCACGGTTTCCTCCCTAAACCCGGGTGACGACTCTTCCCGGCTAAACCCGGGGGGGGGTCGGCGCTTTGATAAAATGAACCCCAGACTGCCAGGGGCGCTTCTTGGTGCGCCCCTGGCAGAACGCGCGCTTCATTGCCTTTTCGCTGGGGAGTGGGCATAATATCAGCAAGATGGGAGGGTCATCATGGCCGCGCATGAAGAATTACTGCAAAACGCACTGCGACAGCGAGGACTGCGCGTCACCCCGGACCGTCTGCACGTATACCGCCTGCTGGAATCCAGTCCTCTGCCCCTCTCCATTCCCGCCCTGGTCGAGGAAATCCACGCCACCGGAATGAACCAGACAACGGTGTACCGCATTCTGGAGCTGTTCACCGCCATGGGGGTGGTGCACCCCGTCCTCATCGGGCATGGATCCGTCGGGTACGAACTCATCCCCCCATTCCGGCACCATCACCACCACCTCGTCTGCATTGGCTGCAACGAGGTCATCGACTTATACAATTGCCAGTTGGAACACCGCATTGATGAGATCGTGGAGCCCTACCACTACAAAATCATTTACCACGATGTGGAGATCCACGGCCTGTGCCCAAAATGCCAGGCAAAAGAGGCACAAGCCCAGTCTAACGGGGATTGAGAAAGTGGTGGGGGCGCAGGAGCGGGCGCAGGAGCGCTGTGGCCAGCGCCAGGCCCAGCCCCAGGGCTGCCGCGGCAAACATCGCGCTGAGCCCGAAATGCAGCCCCCCATTAAAGTTGTTTTTCAAGAACGCAACCATGCTCTCGTAGACCAGATATCCGGGCACAAAAGAGATAATGGCAGGGACGACGAATATGGTCACCGGCTTCTTCTTCCACAAAGCGGCGCCTTCTGCCAGACCTCCGACCACAAATGCGCCAGCGAAGTCCCCTAGCAGCCCTGCTCCGGGCAGCAGGTGAATCCCGAGCGACGTCCCCCAGGCCACTGCCCCAATCACCCCGGAAATCCACAGCAGAGAGGCCCGCACCTGATATAGAAAGCCGAAGGCCATGGTGGTCAGCCCCGCAAACACTGCCTGCTCGATCACGGCCAGCGCCCTCCCATGTGGAGATAGATGTAAAGCGGCAAGCTCGCGCCCGCCGCCACCGACCCGCCAATCAGCAGGGCTTCCAGGAGCCGGCTGACCGCTGACACCAAGTCGCCTGCAATGCCGTCGCGGACCGCCGTGGTGAACAGCAGTCCCGGAGTCAGCACCATAATCCCCCCGACCAGTATAGAGCCGGGCTGAAACCCGGGGAACCTGGCCATGAACAGCGCTGGGACCGTGGCCACTAAAGCGGCCAACATGTCGCCCAGATTGCCCGGCATCTGTGTCCGCGCCAGGGCCCTGCGGGTCATCTGCGTGAGGGCCCCGCTGAGCGCCGCTGGCAGCACGTCAGGCAGGCGCCCTCCCATCAGCTGGCTGATCAGTCCGGCGGCAAAGGCGGCAAACACCACCGTAGCCCAGGGAGGGTAGACCGCGAGCTGCCGGGCCGCATTCAAACGCTCCCGGAATTCTTCCAACGGCACCGGATTTTTGGCCACATCGCGGGACATCTGATTGATCTCCGCCACCACTGCCAGATTCACCGAGCGGTGCTGGATGCGCTTAACCAGACTCTGTCCCTCAGGCCCAGCAACAAAAAGAGCCGTGGGCATCGCCACGACATCAACTGGAGCCACATGATAGGCCTGTGCCAAGCGCGCCATGGTATCCTCCACGCGCGCCACTTCAGCCCCGCTGGTAAGCATTGCTACCCCGGCCTCAACGACCGCCTCTAGTGCGTCTAAGGGTGCTGGCTGGGGGTTCAGTGACCGGTCTCTCGATTGGGTCATGGACTGACAGCGCCTCCCGTACCCGAAAAACCCACACGTTTGACAAAACAAATCCAATCACGGTGCCGAAGGGAATGGCAATCAGGTCCGCGATGATATAGTTCACACCGTGACCCAGCACCAGACGGTAAATCGCGGTCTGAACAATAAGACCGCCAGCTGACACCAAATTATAGCGTAAAAATCCGGGAATATGCACCCGGGCTTTAAAGGTGAACCAGGCATTGAGCACGTAATTGGTGATGATCGAAGCTTCCACGGCCAGCACATAGGTGGTCGTGGCTTGACCCGGCCACAAGTGCCGCAACAGGGTCAAAACTCCTAAATTCACCCCGACCCCGCTCACCCCAATAATGCCGTAGCGCACGAAGCGCCCAATCATCATCCGGTATTTGTCTAGTCTCATAGCCGTTTAGCGCAGCCGCTCGTCTGCCGGGCGCCGGTCGCCTTCCATCCCGCTTTCCAAACGCAGTTTGCCGACCATCCACAAGGCTTCCGCGAAAATTCCTGGCGACATTTTGCTCTTGCCCTCACGCCGCTCCTCAAAAATAATGGGCATCTCGGCCACTTTGAATCCCGACCGAACAGCCCGGTAAGTCATTTCAATCTGAAAGCCGTAGCCCGTGGATTCGATAGCCTCCAGATTCATGGCTTCCAGCACCCGCCGGCTGAAACATTTGAACCCGCCTGTCAAATCGCGGATGCTGACACCCAGCATCAGTCCGGCGTACATTGAGCCTCCGCGGGAAATCAGCCTCCGGTACCAAGGCCACCGCGTCGCCCCGCCTCCTGGCACATAGCGCGAGCCCAGAACCACATCTGCCTTCTCCCGGACCATGGTCTGGATAAACTCCGGCAGATAGTGCGGGTTGTGGGAAAAGTCCGCATCCATCTCGAACATGTAATCGTACCCTTTATTCAGCCCGTAGCGGAACCCGGTCAGGTACGCTGTGGCCAATCCCAGCTTGCCTTGGCGGTGTATCACTTCCACCCGATTAGGATAGACTGTCTTGAGATGGTCGGCCAAGAGTCCCGTCCCGTCCGGCGACCCGTCATCGATAATCAGCACGTCAAACATCTCGCCCTGCTCGATAATGGATTCCATCAGCGGTCCGAGATTGCCTAATTCGTTGTAAGTGGGAAGAATCACTAAGGCACGCATGCATTAGCCTCCTCGTTAATTATGCGATCCAATGCCATGTTGCAAACACCAGAAAGAACGTCATCTGCAACATCGGCAGAACCCATCCAAAAAACCTCTGCCAGCTCTCATTCTTAGCTAGTATGCCCATGGTGACAAACCCCGGAAACAAAATGAGCACCAACCTCGACATTGACAGCAAAGGGCTTCGGCCGTGAATATCCGGCGCCGAAATATCTATCAGCAATAAGATGCCCCAATACGCCAGCCAGTCCACCGGAAACTTTTTCTTCCACGCTAAACCCCATAATACAATAAAC
The DNA here is from genome assembly GCA_027309085.1 of Sulfobacillus sp. GTDB lineage: Bacteria > Bacillota > Sulfobacillia > Sulfobacillales > Sulfobacillaceae > Sulfobacillus. The sequence goes on along the minus strand of DAIDDL010000001.1, from coordinate 177,810 downwards.
CCGAGCGCTGAGCACAGATCTATCATACTGAGGATTGCGTCCGTCTGCAATGGACTACCATTCCCGATGGTCTTCACCGCTAAAATTATTCCCACCCAGGGCCAGGAAATTTGGCGGCCCCAGTAAGCCTGGGCGGCGATGAACGCGACCGGCGATCCAAAGTCCCGCCACTGGTAAATCATGTAGGCGATAATTCCGGCGGGCACCAAAAGCACGCTCCACAACGCTTTGTGGATGCGCCAGCCGTAGCTTTGGTAATACGACCACAAGATCGGGATCACGGTAAACGCGCCTTCGTTGCGGGTTAATCCCGCCAGCAACCCAAATACTCCGGCCGCGTAAAATTTTTTCCGGTAAGCCAGCCAAAAGACCGCTGTGCTGAAAAACAGGTAGATGCCTTCGGTATAAGCGGCGGACATAAAAAAAGCAGTGGGAAACATCACCGCAATCCAGACCGACCGTTTGGCGGCGTCTGGCCCGAAAATATCGCGGACCAGACCGTAGAAGGTAAAGGTAAAGCCTGCCAGACCGATATTGGAAACAATCAGTGCCGTGTCGTACACTGGCAGAAATGTCACCCAGTGCACCAAGGCTGTCAGAAAAGGGTACATGGGGAAAAACGCCAGGGCCTGGAACCAGTAGCCGTGCGTGGCAATCCCGGTATACCACAAACCGTCCCAGCGGATCCACATCAGCACAATGGGATTCGCCGAGACGTTGTATTCGGGTGAGTAATACTTCCATGGCAGCCGGGCCATCCCGACCCACCCCGCCAAGATCAGCGCGATCCGGCTGAACACCAAAAGCTCAATCAGTTCCCGGGCGGTCTTTGGGTCAGGCCACCATGAATCTTTCCAGGCGCGGACCCGGCCTAGGGTCATGAGGACGAAGAATAGGCAGCAGGGTCAAAGCGCCGCTCGAGCACAGTCCCCGCCCACTGATTCTGAATGGGCAAGTTCAGCGCTTTCGCGATCTGTTCTGCAGTGTCCGACGCCATGCCGAACCGCATCTTCTGGACACCCCAAGCCCTGGCTTCAATCCAGAGATAGTTCAGCAGATCCTGGGTATGGCGGCCCTGGCTCTTAAAAAATTTCACGTCAATGGCGTCATTGTTGCGCACCCGGTAGAGCGCCACCGAGTCGACACTCAGCCGGGCGTCTTGGGGCGCAACCGCAATCCCGCCCTCTTCAAACTGATTCTCCATATCATCCGGTGTCAGGGACTCCGGAATATACATATCCTTGCCTACCCATAGCGATTCCGGGAACTGGCGCATAAATTCCTTAACCCGGGCCTTATCCACAGCCCAGGCTGGCCCTGCCTCCTGGGGAGGGGTCTCCGGGGCCTGAAACCCTTCAAACTCTCCGACAATCCATTGCCCGGCATCCTGAAAACCAAATTCTTCCCGGAGCACGGCACTCCACAAGGTGTCATCATCTTTGACGAGGGCACGCACAATATGCGCTCCCGCTTTCTGCGCCTGGTCCAGTTGGTAGGCGGCAAATTCCTTATACAGATCCCGGTCTTGCTGGGGGGGTGCCATCCGCACGCTGCCAAGATATACCTCGTGCCTTTTAGGAAATGTAATGACCGCCGTCCCGACAATTGCGTCGTCTTCTAGGGCCAGGTATAAACCGCCTTGCGCCTGTTTTAAATAGGTGCTGACCTGTTCCGATAAATCATCATGAACCCCTTGTAAAAACTGCTCAACCTTCGCCTGGTCATCTACCGAGGCACGGACATACCTTAACAAACGTGGCCCTCCCTTTCACACCATGTCCTCATTGTAGCGTCTCGGGACACGGACTTCAACCACTTAGGGATTTCCTGGAAGACGATGGTTCAGTTTATTAATGAAGAGGGCGAGATCCCATGCTTCCGGACGGGTCAGGACACCGGGGTCGCTGGCAGGCATGCGGGTCCGGATAAAATGGGCCAGGGCCGCGGTATCCTGATACTTTTGCACCGTGGCCCCGCTGTTCAGCACAGGCGCCCCGCCAGACCCGTCCCCGCCCCGGCCATGACAGGTCTGGCACATTGCGGCAAACAGTTCCTGCCCGTCTGATGCCTGCCGGGCAGAAGTCTTCGCCACCGCCTGCACGTGGGCGTCATGGTATATGCCGTATGCTGCGCACCCTATCACTGCCAGGCCCAGCGCGGCAGCCCGCAAACGTTTCCCGAGCGCCATCAGCAGCCTCCTTTCGAATTGCTGTGGCCAGTCTGGGTCGAGAGGTGATCCGGCCACCCGCTTGACAGCCAGTGCAGGTAGACATTAAGTTCTTGCATTTTTGCACTGTCCCCGGCCAACTGCGGCCCCCTCATAGCATGGAGGCAGCTCCTAATCTGCCCGTCCAGAGTCCGGATCTTGCCCTGCCGGACCATGGGAAAGGCTGAGGCGGCCCCCAGAAGGCTGGGGATCAGCTGTCCCTGCCGGTAAGTGCTCAAGGAGCCGCCGCCCGCATGGCAGCTGGCGCAGGACAGCCCTTGCGGGCCCATGCCTTCCATGAAGACGCTCTCGCCTTTTTTAATATCCTGCCCCAAAGTGCCGGAAGGCATGGGGAGGTCAGGGGGCTGGCGCAGGGCCTGCCCTGTCATCTCGCTCATGGGCAACGCAAACATCTGGCCATTTTCATCAGGCTGGTAGAGAGTCTGCCCCACGACCACGGGATAGTCGGCGGCAAAGGCCCCGGACAGGTACCGCGACCAGATCTCCCGGCCAGAGTGGGCGCTCAGCGCATAGAGCATGCCTTTCCCGTCACCGACGTACACTCTGCCCCTGACGGCGGCTGCCGATTCAGAAATGGGACCGTATGCCTTGAAACGCCACTCGACCCGCCCTGTCCGTGCTCGGACGGCGTATTCAGCGTCCGATACCGGAGAGCCCACATACACGGTGCCGCGGTGCTCCATAGGGGCTGATACCTCAATGTCCTTGGGCAGGGTCCCGGCACCGAGCCGTGTTTCCCACGCCAGAGTTCCTGACGTCCGAAATGCGAGCAATTCCGATACCGGGTGCTGCCATGTGCCCGTTGTCCCCTCCAGATAAATCAGCCCGCCGGCGAAGGCCGGGGAACTGTCGTCGGAGCCGCCGAACACTCTGGGCACAGGCCTCTGCCATACCAGGCGGTGCGTGTGGACATCCACCGCGTAAAGCCGGTACGGGTGGGCTCCGGAAACATAGAGGATTCCCCTCACCAGCTCCGGGGATGCCATGCTGACATACGACCCGATTTTGAGACTCCACTGAACGGCGCCGGTCGGCGCGGCCAGAGCATAAATGCGGCCCTGGCCGTTGGCCGCGTAGATCGTGGACCGGTCCGCGACAAATGTCGGCATGTCCTCTCCGCGGGTGGGAAACTTCCAGCGCACCGCCCCTGTATGGGCGCCTAAGGCATAAATCGCACTCGGTCCTGTGCCCCGGACGACAGACCGGCTCTGGAGCCGGTTGACCTTAGCCTGCTGCCGGGCCGAAAACTGCTGGCTGCCCGTGCCCACAAACACCAGGCCATGCGCCACCACAGGCGTGGTCATGGACATATTGTCCAAATGCCTGGTCCACAAAACTTTCCCGGTCCCAGCTCCCAACGCGTAGACCTCATCGTTATGGGGATCATTGAGACGGCCGCCATCCCCCGAAACATACACGGCCCCCTGCGCCACCGACGCCTGCTGCAAAGGCTCTTGCGCTGTGTAGGTCCAGTTCCGGTCCCAACGACTCACCGCGCGGTCCTCAAACACAGGATTGTTGTCCCGCCCCATGCCGTATTTGCTGAACGCTGCAGGCCCCGCCTGCGAGCTGGCTGCAGCTTGGGTATGGCGCAAGCCCGCCACAGAAAACAACCCGGCTGCCATTGTCAGCGCCGGGACAGCCCACAGCCAGTGCCGCGGGATTGCACTCATGCTGAATCGCCCTTCCCTCTCGCCATTTTGACAGAACACCCTTTAATATGCGCGGACCCTGTCCTTGCCAACCGTGGAATAGGGAAAAGCTCACCAGAGGCTACTGCACTTCTTTGGGTTTTCTTCCTGTGAGGCGGGCCAGCAGGGTGCGCTTAGCCGGATTTTTCCGGATGCGGCCTTCTGTCTCGCGAACCAGATCATTGGCCATGCTCTGAATGGTCCGGGACAGGGATGAATCCGGAAACTGCAGCAGAAGCGGGTGCCCTTCATTGGCAGCGCGCACAGGAAAGGCGCCGTCACTCGGCAATTGAAAGGCAATGGGGGTTTGCAGCACTTGCGCAATGTCTGTCGTCTCGACACCGGTTTTCGACCCGCTACGGTTCAGCACAATGCGCACTTTGTCTTTCGGGTAGTGGAATCCGTCATAAAATACTTGCAGAGCCTGCCCGATTGTTCTGAGGGTAACCACATCCGGGGTGCACACGGTCAAAATGGTATCGGCAAAATCAAAAGCTGCCACGTTGATATCGGTGTAGCCCGGCGCTGTATCCACGATTACGTAGGCATAGGTCTCGCGGAGCAGGTGCAGGATCTGCACCACCTGGTCCGCATGCACATCATCAGCTTCCTCAGGATTGTCAGGAGCGGCCAGAATATACACGTTGTTCGCCACCCGCTTTACAGCCCGCTTGAGCATGTCGGAGTCAACGGCCGCCGTTCCTTTCACCAAATCAAACAGTGTCACCAAAGGCGCGTCCCCCACCATCGGGGCTACGTCCCCAAACTGGATGTCCAGATCCATAATCACCACCGGCTGGCGGCTCGTCTTTGCCAGCGCGATAGCCAGATTCACACTCAGGGTAGTCTTGCCCACCCCGCCCTTGGAGGAAAATACCACGAGAACCCGCCCGTCCTGCCGCGTCTCGCCCTGAATGGGGACAGCGACCCGGGACAGGATGGGCCCCAAGTCCTCGGCCCAGCTGTCCAGACTGATGAAATCCTTGGCCCGGATGGCCAGGGCCCGGCGGGCCGCCGCAGCATCGGCCGAGGGGGCCAGCACCACAACCGGATACGGCACCGCCGCCAGCTTTTCGAAGAGGCCAACATTTTGGGCCAGCAACGTATCGTCAACCAGGAAGACTCCGGGCGCTTCTGCAGCGCATTCCTCGAGAGACTCGCGCAAGTCAGCCGAACTCCCGTTCAGAATCACCCCCGGTATGTTTTTCACGGCAACCGTTAATTCTGTTCGCAATTCGTCGTGGCACGCAACATACACCGTGAACATAAACATCCTCCTGATTCGACACTAAACTGGTCCATTCCCCTGCATGATACACAATATTGGTCCCTGCGAACTTTTCCAAGGAAATTATTTACAGTTCCCCACTTTGTCCTTACACTGAAGATAATCATATTACATCAACCGCTATTTCTATATAAAAATCATCGGACAAGGAGTCTGAACTTGATGCGCATATCCCTAGTGAACCGGTCCCGCTGGCAGGACCGCAAAGGCCAGGCTCTTGTCGAGTTCGCCCTCGTCGTCCCGCTCCTCTTGCTATTTCTCCTAGGCATCATTCAAATGGGATTGCTCTTCAACGGCTTTATCACCATCCAGCAGGCAGCCCGCATCGGGGTGCGTGAGGCGTCTTTGGGAGATAGTCCGAAGCAAGCCATAATCAATCAAGTGAACCAAGACAACATTTTTCCTGTGGATACGCCAGTCAAGTGGACCGTTACTGGTCCGTCTTCATCCACCACATCAACAACTACCTCAAATCTGCCCCAGACGGTAACTGTATCTGTAGCAGCACACTATCCTTTGCTCATCGGTATTCCAGGATTTGGCCAGCAAGTGCCCATTACCCAGCAGTACACCATGGTGGTGGAGGTAGATAACGGCTCTCAGACCCCCAATGGGTGTTTTGAGGCGGGAACCAATGCGGCCTGCTCCAGTTGAGTACCGTCACTGGCTATTCAATGCTCACCGTATCGCCTGTTTGAATGTCCGCTTGAGAAATGTCTGGCAGTTCCAGCACCCACTGGGCTTTTAACACGATCGGCCCGATGCGCCATGGCTTCACCACCACGCTGCGCAGCACCTTCATGTCTTTCGACAGGTAGACAATCGTCAGGGGGTAGCGCATAAAAAACATGTGGATGGAATTGGTTCGGGGGAAGAGCATTCCCTCTCCGGGATCCAAGCTTGCAGTTCCCATCAGCCCCCGAAACCGCAGCCAAAACGAATCGGCCACCTGAATATGATCCCCTAGCAGCTGCAGAGTCCGCATATTTCTCACGGCCACGAATCCCTCCGGCACGAGCTCGTCAGCCATGGAACACGCGAATCAGGGACAGAAACGCAGGCCCGAGAATGACAATGAAAATAGCCGGAAAAATAAACAGCACCATGGGGAAGATGATTTTGACTGGGATCAGGGCCGCTTTTTCCCGGGCCTGAGCGGCCCTCGCCGCTTTGATGTCGTGGGCCTGTACTTTAAGGGCATTGGCGATTCCCGCCCCGGTCCGGTCGGACTGCGCCACCAGCCCCGCAAACCTCTTAAGTTCCCGGGATTTAGTGCGCTCGGCCAGGGCCGTCAGCGCTTCTGACCGGGTCATTCCCAGCTGCATGTCCGACAGGACTCGGGTAAATTCATCCTTGGCCGGGCCCGGTCCCAGATTTGTCACCAGTTTCCTCAAGGCCCCATCAAAAGCCAGCCCTGCCTCCACGCTGACACTCAGCAGGTCAAACACTTCGGGGAGTGAGCGTTCGAGCTGTCTCAGACGGATTTGGGCCTGGGTATTGACCCGCACCCCCATAAAGATGTAGCCGATAGCTCCCATCCCCAAAGGAATCGCCACCCGCTGCCATCCCGGCAAAGACGTCTCGATCAGCCCCACCACCACTCCCAGAGCTAAAAGCAGCACGGAAATGGCCAGGCGGTACAGCACAAAAGCATCGGGACCCATCGTGCTGCCCGCCTGCCTCAGGCGGCGGCCCAGTTCCGCCCGCACTTTGGCAGGGGTCAAGGCGCGCGAGAGGGCATCAAAGATCTTTTGCAGACCCGGGACGATAACCCGCTGGGAAAACGGCATCTCCAGTTCGTCCGCAGGGTCAGCCCGCCGCAGTTGGTAGGGCGAGAGCCGGTCGCCCAGCGCCCTTTGCCGGCTGAACACTTTCAAATCCTTGACCCAGGCCGCGAATAGAATGACCGCTAGAGCCAACAGGGCGGCAATTGTGACATCCATCCAGCGCAGCATACAAAACCTCCCTACATCTCAGGTGAGCGGACCAGGCGGTTGATGACGAACCCGCCAATCGCCACGGAAACCGCAGCCATTCCCAAAAGGATCCAGCCGATGGTCGTGTGAAACAGCGGGTCAATATAGCTGGGATCAATAAACCAAATCATAAACCCTAGAATAAAAGGCAGAGCCGTCAGAATCCACCCGCTGAAACGGCCCTGGGCCGTCAGTGAGCGCACTTCCTGGGCCAGGCGCTGCCGGGCCACGATGGTGTCCACAATGTTTTCCAGAATGTCTGCCAGGGACCCGCCGATTTCCCGCTGGATATTGATGACCATCACCGCGAGAGACAAATCTTTCGAAGGAATCCGGTTGGTCAGTTCCTCCAAGGTCTGCTCCAAACTGAATCCAAAGGACTCCCGCCTGAGCACCCGTGTAATCTCCCCGCCGAGTGGGTCTGGAGTCTCCTTAGCCACAAGTGACATTGCCTGCAGCAGTGAAGTGCCGGCCCGCAGAGCCCCAGAGATTCCGCGAAGGAAGTCAGGCAGGCTCTGTTCGGCCAATCTCAAATAGCGCGATTTCATGTACCGAAAGTACAAGAGCACCCCCCCGCCGCCGACGAGCGCGAGCACCAATCCCCCTACTGCGCCCCGCACAGCCAACCCGATCAGTCCGGGCACTATAAATCCCAGCGCAATAAACAAGATGTACTCGCTCATCCTGAGTTTCAGCGCGGCAGCGCTCTGGCCTTGGCTCCACGTCTTGCGCAGACTGCCCAGCAGGCTGAAGGGAGCCTGGGCCGGTTTGCCGCCTCGGGGAGCCATGGTGCCCATCTGCACGAGACGCCTTTGGGTGACCTGGTATGTGCGCGAGGCCCGGACCCCCACTACCACTAAGAATAGCGCCAGCGCCCATGTGACGGCCAGTATGATGCTCAAGTCCCTCATAGCCGCCTCACAGTCCCATCCCGAAGATGCTGGGGGACAGGTCCACACCCTGAGACCGGATCCGGTCGTAATTCTTAGGCCGGATGCCGTTGCCGTGGAAGACTCCGACCACTTTTCCCTCTTCGTCCACACCCGACTGGTCGAACTGGAACAGGTCCTGCGTGGTGATGGTGCCGCTCTCCATCCCCACCACTTCGGTGATGCGGATAATGCGGCGGGAGCCGTCAAGCAGGCGTGCCTGCTGCACGATAATGTCGATGGCGGACGCCACTTGCGACCGGATGGCCGGCAGGGGGAGGTCAGCGCCGGCCATCAGTACCATGGTTTCAATCCGTGACAGGCAGTCGCGGGGAGTGTTGGCGTGCACCGTCGTCAAACTGCCTTCATGGCCGGTATTCATAGCCTGCAGCATGTCCAGCGCCTCCCCGCCCCGCACCTCACCGACAATGATGCGGTCAGGCCGCATGCGCAGGGCGTTGCGGACCAGATCCCGGATAGCCACCCCGCCCCGGCCCTCAATGTTGGGCGGGCGGGATTCCAAAGTCACTTTGTGATCTTGCTGAAGCTGGAGTTCGGCCGCATCCTCAATGGTGACAATACGCTCCGTTCCCGGAATAAACGCAGAAAAAGCGTTCAGGGTGGTGGTTTTACCAGATCCTGTTCCGCCTGAAACCACCACATTGAGTTTGCCGCGCACAGCCGCTTCGATAAACGCTGCCATGTCCGCCGACAAAGTGCCCATCTGAACCAGTTGCGAAAGGATGAACGGGTCCTTGGAGAACTTGCGGATGGTGACAGAATCGCCTGCCACCGCCAATGGCCGCAAAATGGCATTCAACCGGGATCCATCCGGCAGCCTGGCGTCCACCATGGGGCTGGCCTCATCGACTCGCCGTCCCGAGAATGACAGCATTTTTTCCAAAGTCGCCCGCAAGTGTCCTTCGTCCCGAAACACAATATTGGTTTTCACCAGAGCTCCCTGCCGCTCAATGTAAATGCTCCCCGCGCCATTGATCATAATTTCCGAGATCTCCGGGTCATCCAAGAGCACCTGAATGGGGCCGTAGCCCAAAATTTCGTCGACTAGAATCCGCACCAAGGCATCTTTCTCCAAAGGCGCGATGTCTTTGTCCGCCTCGACGATATTCCAGATCATGCCACGCAGTTCATCCCGCGACAAATTTTCCGGAGACGTGACTTGCATCAGCAGCGCATCTTGAATGCGGCTCTTAAGCGCCATAAAATTTGCGCCCAAATAGTCAAAGTCATTAGCCGCCTTGGCAGATTGCGGGGCCTTAATGGACTTGAAAGCCTGAGAAGCTCCCGGGGACATGCCATTAATCCTGGTCCGTAAAGACATCCTAACTCCTCCTTCCTGCCACCCTGATCACAGCGATTCTTTTCTTGCCGTTTTCCTGCTGGCTCCCTCAAATTCCGCGAGCAGCCCTTTCGCGATATTTTCAATGGACACTGCCAGGGCATTCCCAGGATCAACAACCACCAAGGGCTTGCCGGAGTTGGCGGAGCGCACCGGCGCCACCCCCCCGCTCGACATCCAGTAGGTTACCGGAAGACCGAGAAATGCTTGAATTTCTTCTTTGGATATGCCGCTGCCTGCGCGGTTCAGCGCCACGCGGATTTTCCCCTCTTGAGGATAAAGAGTCCCTAAAACTTTTAAAGAGCGCAGCACCGTCCGCAGAGTAATCATCTCTGGAGTGGCCACCATGACAATCACGTCGGCCATATCCATAGCGCTCAGATTCTGGTCGATCAGTCCCGAAGACAAGTCACAAACGGTATAGACATGCGAAGACTTGAGATGCTTCACGATGTCTTTGACGTGGTGGGATTCCACCGCGTCCGCGTACTGCGGGTGGATGGGAGCCAGGAGGAGGTCCAGAGGCAGATTGTCCACAGCAATCAGGGAACGAGCCAGCTTGTCCTCTTCAATGGTCTGGGGCGACCCCTCCACCAGTTCCTGGATAGTCACGTCGGGATGGTCATGCACCATTGGCCCCACATCTCCAAACTGGAGGTCCAAGTCCACCAGCGCCGTGGTCTTTCCGGAGAGTTTGGCCAGAAGCCACGCCAAATTCACCGCCAGGGTTGTCTTCCCGACCCCGCCCTTAGCGGAATAGACACCAATGATCCGGTGCACCGTTTCTTGGTCCGCATCCTTGCTATCAAAACTGTTCAGCACTGGCGGCAGCAACGTAGGCAAGGCCTCGAGTGTCATCACGTCCGCGGCGTGCATAGCCAAGGCCCTCCGGGTGGACTCGGCACTAGGCGACTCAATCACCAAGACGATGGGGCAGGCTGCGCGGGACAGCCGGTCGCTTAGTCCCCAGCTGTCGATAAGAAGCGTTTCGTCCACAATAATGGCGTCCAAAGACTCCACAGAACAATAGTCAATGGCCTCGCGGACACTGTCGGTGGTCGCGGCAATGTGGACCGAAGGCATTTTTTGAACCGTGCGCTGGATCATTTCCATTACCGGAGAAATCGCCGCGATTAGCACATTTGTCATGAGCACACGCCCTTTTTGTTAAGGAATGGCATTTTGAAGATTCGTCATGCCGTACGGCGCTGGTGCTTTGGCTTTCGTGTGCGGAGATTCCAGGGCCGCCGTAAATCCGCCGTCATACTGCTCCGCATACAGCAGGGACTCAATTTTGGCGGGAGGCATGGCCACAATGAGGTTGGGGCTCGAGCCAACCGCCGGCGCGGCCGGCGCCGCCATGGAGCCGTTCACGGCCAGCACCTTGACATCATTCATAAAATCCGCGAGGACTTTCTGACCACCCTTGGTGATCGTGATAAACAGGGCCACATTGTCTCCGGGGATAATCAAGCCGTCGATGGCGGCTGTCGATGAAAGAGGCACATCCACTGCCATGTCCTGAGGACTGATTCGGGCCGCGATCACATTCGCGGTCTTTGGAAAAAACACCTCACTGGACACAACCGGCATGCCCACCGACACGCTTTGGGTAGTCCATGCGCCGCTCAGACCCGTCAATGCCGAATAAGCTCCCGCCGGAACGGAAGCGGCAGGAAAAGTTTTAACCGTCACCATTGCTGGTGCCACCGGCGTGTAAGCGGCAATAGGCTGGGCCGCCACCAATACTTGGACCGTTGGCGTCTTCACCTTGGCGTTGGCCTGCTGAATGGCAATCTGCACATACCTAGCCGAGACATAAGCCGCCACACCAATGACTACCACACCTGCCAACAGCCACCGGTTGACTCGGACAAATGTGCCCATGCGTTTGGCAATTGCCACAGTGCACCCTCCTATATTCCGAAGAAAATGCGGCTATTTCACGATGAATAGCCGCATCCATACATTTATGCTACTACGGTTTCGCAATATTTTGTCCCACATTGTTTAGAGTGTTGCTAACGGCACCACCTAAGAAATGCAGGGCCACAATTACGACTATAGCAATTAGGGCCAAAATCAAAGCGTACTCAACAAGTGCCTGCCCGTCTTTCTTCTTCAGGCGGGTCATAAACGCCATTAAAAACTGTCCGATCGTCGCCAATATAATCCTCCTATTTTCTCCAATATATTCCGCGGGCAATAGCAAGATACAATATCTTCCTGCTCATGTGGGATATTCGACATTGACCATCCCATTCCTTCTTTTTTCGGGAACATTTAACATTTTTTCCGTTTTGCAAGGAAATGCGATGCGTACGGCGAATAATGCTTAGTACATGATTGGAGGGCCTTATGGAGAGACAAGCCGCAGTGAGATCGATTCGCTATTGGTATCTCAACAGTCCGGTATGGTTAGGCGTGTTCATTCTGCACGAATTATGGTTATTGTTTGGAACCATGATTCCTTTTAACCATCCAACCCCGGCCATATTGCGCACCACCGAATTATTTTCTTCCAAGGCCTTATTATGGTTTCAATACGATTCTCTCATCTACCTCCATATTGCTCATCATGGCTATGCACCGTACAGCTTGGCCTTCTATCCTCTCTTGCCCATAATCATCGCTCTGGCCATGAATAAATGGATCGCCCTGTTAATTATGCAGGCAGTATTTGCTGGTGACCTATATTTCCTTAATCGGTACTTTCGTCTCTTGCAACTCTCATCCAATCAAGTGACTCTTGCCCTCATCTTCTTTGCCTTTAATCCCGCGGCAATATTTTATTCCGTTCTGTATACGGAGCCTCTCACAGTACTTCTCATCGCAATGAGTCTGGTTTACGCGCTTGAATCTAAATATGTCATTGCGTCCATATCTGCAGGTTTGGCAGTTCTAAGCCACCCGACAGGCGCACTGGTCGGGATCATGCTGCTCACACTGCTATTTCAGTCACTTTTTCGGAGGGATTGGCCGAAAGTTCGCGGTGCTATCCTTTGGGGCAGTGGTGTCGCGATCATGATTATTCTCTACAGCCTGTATTCTGCAGTTCACTGGCACTCTTTTCTCGCCCCGTGGCAAGGCGAAGCAAGTTGGCACTCCCGGTGGGTGTGGCCGTGGAGTCAATATACGTTAATATTTGCTCCCCTTGTACCTGTAGAGACACGGGTGGCTGAAATGTTGTTCGCTGTATTATCCATTCCTTACATTGTGGGTACTGTCCTATTAACTAAATTACTGTCGTCACATAAAAATGTGCCGGCGATAATTTTCACATGGATCGGCGTGGTTGTCTCGCTTTCATTTTTGGCCATGAATTGGCCGTTTCACAGCACACTACGGTTGATGAGTGTGTATTTTCCCGTTTACGCGGGTCTAGCGCTCATCAAAAATCGTCGAATTATGACTATCACTGTAATTCTATGGATTGCCGCCAGCCTGTACGGGACTATACTTTTCACTCACCAGTGGTGGTGGCAATGAAAAACGGTGAGAGAGGAACCTACTCTTTGTTCACGCATCCTCAGGTAATTCGTGTGGAACCGGACACCCAAAGCTCTGCAAGTCAGATTACGGCATAGACGAGTTTGAAACCAATTGCACACTGTAGTTCACGGGAGTTGGTGTCTTGGAGCCTAATATTGTATTGCCTGGCAGAGCAGTATCTCCATCCAAGGTGAAAAGAAATCCTACATTCGGTTCGCTCTTTCGACCATAAACGGCATCAATAGTGATGGTCGCAAATCCTAACACAGTGATTTCCTTGTTTTCATTCGGGTCCGGATTGCCTATAGGAACTATATAGACCTGATTGTTCTCTACATTCTTTAACACGGCCTTCCAATGTGCTGCTCCAGGAATTCCCGAAATATTATTTCCGATACTTAAAGTAGAGGATACTGGAAACCATCCGAATAGACCGTCCCCCAAGATACCACTTCCTGTGCTCTTGTGATAGGGAATTATATAGTTATGGCCTAAGCTCTCGGCCCACTGAGGTATTAATCCATTTCCATTGCCTCGATATGCCGCGTACTGTTGGTTTGGTTTCCAGTAGGTGCTCCATGTGTTAATAGTCGTCGACGACAATGGTAACTTCGCGACGTCCCCAGCCGTGGCAGGTAGAACCAAGGGCAACATAGAATTGGTACTAATTTCCGACTGTGGCACAATTTCCGCGGTTGCCTCTGGTTTCACTGATGCACTAGAAATCCCAAGTGCGGCACCGAAATTCATCGGCGTATTTCCTTCTGCGGTGACGCGGACATACACTGGAACAGTCAAAGAAGTTAAGTTTAATGAACCCGACGACTGAGGCGTAGATCCAATATAATAAGAAACCTGGCAATTGTTTAGGGTGGAAGAATGGCCAATGGCTGTTGCTATATTGGATTTATAAATCTCTTGCGCCGCGGCCGTAGGCCCCGTTGTACTGATTGGTCTTGTCGATATCCCTTGAACCTCGCCATTAATCTGAGAGGCAATCTGCTGCGCCGCCGCCAACGCCGCCGCACTGGTGGCCGTCTGCGCCTGATTTCTCAGAGCAGACACCTTGGCGACATCAATCGAGATGGCTGCTGCCCCGATGATGACTCCCATGAATAACACCGTGATGGGCAGAACCTGCCCCGATTCACTGCCAAGTCCCTTCCTCTTTGTCGTTTTCATTCATTTTCCGCTCCTTCTTCCGATTGCTTCCACTATACGCAGAAGGAGACAGTCCTGTAAATATTTTCAAGTCGAATGAGGTGGAAAAAGTTTTTCTTTGTGCCCCGCTGGGAATTATGTAGAATAGCAGACAAGAGCGTTCTGTAGAAAGGATTTCGCCGTGCATATTGTCAAATCGTCCATCCTCGCGCTAATCGCGCTGTTCGCCTTCTCCGCCTTGACATGGGCGGCGCCCGCCGTCCAGATGGTGGTGACACCGACTCCGGTGCAGGCACCGGCGGAGACCACCTTTATCGTGGTCAGCCAAAAGGCGGTGCCCGCAGTGCTGGAGCTGCGCATCACGGGGCAAAAAGCCGTGCGGGTCGCGCTGAAAAAAGAAGCCGCCCATGAGTATGCCGGAGCCTACCTGCTCCGTCAGACCGGCCAGCTGAGGGCGTCGGCCCTCACCAGTTCAGGAAAGATCCTCATCTCGAAAAGCTACCGAATCACCAAAGCGCCCTCGCACCTCTTCAGCAAGGTCATCATCGCCATCATTTTCTTCGCTGTGTCCATCTGGTACTGGCGCAAGTCCCAGCGCTATTCCCGCCCCAGCAAGTAAAAAGAGGAGGACCGGGGGTCCTCCTCACAGGGTTTCAGGACTGGCGTGCGCTTCAATAAAACTAGGCGACTGGGCGACGTCAGCCATCCATGCCCAAGCTAGATAGGCGGTCACCAGCGCCTTGCCGTTGTTGCGTCCCACCAGCCGCACCAGCCAAATCAGCCGCGACTTCAGTTTGCGCGGCAAGAGAGGGTAACGGATGAGCGACCGTGACGCCAGCGCCGCCCCCAGCCACACCGCCCGCGTCACCCCGCTGCTGTCACCAGGGACTGCCTCAGGCACCAAGCGCATCCACCGCGCTTCCAGCATCCCCCAAATGCGCCGCCTAGCACGCCTTCGGCCTTCCTTGTTTTTCGACCATCCGAGCCTAAGGCTCCACCACATCAACCGCATCAGACTTGCGTGAGACTCTTGGCCTGTCATCGTTCTTCCCCCATCTCCGTATGTCTAGGCTAAAAAAGATGATGATACCTGTACGGGAGGGTGAATAAATTTTTGGGTTACCTACCAGACATATTCGTAGTGTGGCCAAAATATTCTGGGGTATGCATCCATTCCAAGAAACTTTTTCCGGGCGTTGCAAAAAAGCAAAACGCGGTATAATACTGAGTGATATGCTCAGGATTGAGCATATCTCCACTCTATAAAAAGGAGGCGACTCCTATGGTAGAAGCGCCCAGCAAGGATCAGGTGTTGGAAGTGCTCAAAGAGGTCAGCGACCCGGAAATAGGCGTCAATGTCGTAGACTTGGGGCTGGTGTACAGTGTAGACGTGCAAAATGACGGTTCTGTCACCGTCGAAATGACTTTGACCGCTCCGGGGTGTCCCATGCACGACACCATTACGCGGACGGCCGAAATGGCTATCGAAACACTGGACGGCGTCAAAGAAGCCCATGTCGACATTGTCTGGAGTCCGCCGTGGACTCCTGATATGCTGACAGATGAAGGCCGCCGCTTACTCGGCTTCTAATTTGTCTGCGAGGTGGATATATGCTAGATCAAACCCGTGTTTTGCAGGCCCTGGACACCGTTCAGGACCCGGAGCTTCACCAGAGCATCGTATCGCTGAACATGGTCCGCACGGTCGCCATTGAGCCGGATGGCCGTGTCGCTTTGGATATTGCCCTCACCGTCGACGGCTGCCCGCTGCACGAGAAAATCACGGAAGACGTCAACCGGGCCCTAAAAGTTTTGCCGGAAGTGAAAGATGTCGCCGTGACCCTGTCGGTGATGAACGAGAAAGAGCGCCGGGCGGCGTTCCAAAAAGCTTTTGAGGCCGCCCAGAAAGCCCGCCAGGGCGAGCCGGCGCGTCCGGAGAGCGGAGCTCGCATCAGCGTTACCCCACCCCCGCCCCAGTCGTCCGGCAAAAAAGCGCCAATCATCGGCCCGCTGCCGGGTCAGGCCGCAGCTGCAGGCATGATGTCGGACGCGGACAGCACCGTCATCATCGGTGTAGCCAGCGGCAAGGGTGGGGTGGGCAAGTCCACCGTGACCGCCAATCTTGCCGTGGCGCTGGCCCGTATGGGGTCACGCGTCGGCGTGATTGACATGGATATTTACGGATTCAGCCAAGGGCGCATGTTTGGAGCCAAAGAAAAAGCCAAAGTGAACGAACAGGAAAAAATCATCCCCTGGTCCGTACACGGTGTGCATCTCGTATCGATGGGCATGTTTGTCGAGGAAGGACAGGCTATTGTCTGGCGCGGACCCATGCTGGGCAAGATGATGCAGCAATTCTTCTCCGATGTGGCATGGCCCACTCTGGACTACCTGCTCATCGACCTGCCTCCCGGCACCGGCGACGTCGCCCTGGACATTGCCCAGAAAGTGCGCAAAGCCAAGCTCGTGCTGGTGACCACCCCCCAGGAAGTCGCCACCCAAGTGGCGCACCGTGCTGGAGACGTGGCACAGAAAGCGCACCAGGAGATCATCGGCGTCATCGAAAACATGTCCTATGTAGTTTGTCCCCACGGGGAGCGTATGAACGTGTTTGGCGAAGGCGGCGGGCAATCTTTAGCCAACCTGTTTGACGTGCCGCTGCTCGGCCAAATTCCGCTGGAAGCAACCGTCCGCGAGGGGAGCGACAAAGGCCGGCCCACGACGTCCACCGACCAGAACTCCCAGGCGGCCAGCATCTTCCTCACGATTGCCCAGCGCATCAAGCAGACCTTAGGGAAAGAAGCCGCCGGTTAACTCGCGGCTTCTTTTTCTCTCTACGGGGCAGAGGTTCCCTGGCGGCCGTAATTGTCCTCCAACCGGACCACATCGTCCAATTCTGGCGTAGAGACCTCCATCACGTCCACGTCCGTCACCGCCGTCAGGCGGTGCTTGGTCATGGGCGCAATCTCCACCGCATCACCCGGCCGCATCCGCTTCACCTCACTGTTAATCAGCACGTCCGCCTCGCCCGCCACCACATACATGCTCTCATGCTTCATCCGGTGATATTGCAGACTCAAGGACTGTCCCTGGTTGACATGAATCAGCTTGCCCACATAGCGGTCCGTGACCGCCCACCACAATTCAAATCCCCAAGGTTTTTCAATGCGTTTCATTGACTCCCACCTTATTAACAAGATCATGTCGCCACTTTTGGATCAGGATTCAGCGGAGCGGACCGGTTTGGCAGATACGCTGTAGAGCATCGGCTTTTCAAACACATCCACAATGGAAAATCCTGCCTGGCGCAGATGGCGCACCATTCTTGCCAGGGGAATATAGTGCGGGTCCGGCCAGAATTCCGTGATGGCCAGAAGACCATCCGGGGTCAGCACGCGGCGGGCTTCTTCCAGCGCCCCCACCCGCTGGCTGGGGGACACCTCTCCCAGCACTGCCACCATCACAACCCGGTCCATGCTCTGGTCCGCCCACGGCATTTCCGTGGCGCTGGCCGTCGCCAGACCCGTGCGGGACAGCAGGCCTTCTGTGCTGAGACGGTGCTCCGTGCGCCTGACCGCATCGCTTTGAATATCCACCCCGAATGCCTGCCCTCCCTCGCCCACCCTATGGGCGATTTCGGCCAGCACCACCCCCACTCCCGTCCCCACTTCCAGTACCCGCAGACCGCTGAGATCGCCTGTCAGGCGCAATGCGTCGCGGGGACCGAAATAGGCTACCCGGACAGGATTGGTGAGGAAAAACCGCTCGAGCTTCATCGTCATGGGACCCGGCCGCAGCTTGCCGTTGATTCTCACGGCGGCAAATCCCAGGCCCAGAGCTCCCAGTATGCCTAAACCCCACTTTCGCTTCACGCTCATGTCTCCCCCCTGCACATTCCCTAATCTCTCCACCCTTGGCTATTGTACAATTTTTCCGGATGTTGTGTGGCACCCAGCACCTCCAGGACCGGCTCCTGGCCGCCCTGGAGTACAGATATTTCTCCATTACCGTCCTTGTGCCCTATTATGCCCCCATTTTAGAACCGGTACCTCCCGAAAAATCCCGGCACCCAAGGAGACCGCCTGAGGTGGTCCAGTTAGGCAATGGATGGCCGGACCTTCTTCGTCAACTTTAGCCTGGTCAATCCTGGCGAATTCGTTGCGGAGACGGAGAAAGATAGGATTAGAGAACTGAAATTTTTTCGCGCGACCGCACCATGCAGTCATTCCAGCCGGAAAGGCTTTCCCATTAAGGCGGACGCACTACGGGGCTCCGCAGGGACACACCATCCTTCTGAAAGTGTTAGGTATGCGGGACCGGCGGAAATCATACGGAACCGAGTTCCGCCGAGGCTGCCAATCCCTTATATTCTGGGCGCTGTGGCCATCGCCCCGGACGGGTGGCTGGTTCCCCACCGCCCAAGCCCAAGGGCTTGCCGTTACCCGGTCACGGGGATAATCTCCCCGCTGTATATCGCCAACCGGTAGTGACGGTCGTAGCGCTGGTCCGGGTTGGTCTCGTGAATAGTCAGCACACTCCCCCGCAGTGTCATTGGAGCAATGTCCGCATCCCGCCGGGTCAACCCGGCGGACAGGCCATCGACCAGTTTAAACACCCGCCACATGGGTTTTAAGGCAGCCGGAAAGGTTGGCGGCAATTCCTTTTCCGGAGTGTGGTGATAGCGGACGAGCCACTCCACATCCTCCGTCACATGATAGTCCTTGCGGGCCCAATCGGCACTGCGCCCCGCATGCAGGTAGCCCGGCTCAAAGGTCTCTTGAGGCACAAATATCTGTCCTACCCGCAGAACCGGCTGGGCTTTGCCGACATCATGGAAAATGAAGGCCTGGACCAATGTGTCCTTATCGATCCCCACAAGCTGGAAGACCCCAATTTCCTTCAGTTCCGCCATAATGCGCAAGCCATTAATCACGTGGTGATACGTGCCGTCCGCAATCACGCCGGTGATCTGGGCTTGGCCCGTAGCGGGGTCATAAATATCTTGATATTCCGGGGACGATTTGAGCTTGTATTCGACCTTGCTGTTGGGCAGTGTCAGGGCAAACGCCATCTCAAGTTCCCGTTCCTGATAGCGGGCCTGTACCTCCGCATGTTTTAGAGGGGTGACATCCATAAACGTGATCAGCACGGCTTGGACATGCTGCGCCTCCCGCACCGCCGCAAATTTAAACAAAACATGGCGGCCATTGGACACACGCAATTCCCGCTCACCCCGGTCTACGGCCCCCGTCAGGGCTAAAGGCACCGCACTGCGTGTCAGATAGTCGCGCATATGGTCAAAGAGCCGTGTAGCGAGTTCCTCATAGGGCTGGCCAACCACCTCGTCTGGGTCAACCCCTAAGATTTCTGCGCCTTCAGGATTTAACAAGCGCGTCATGCCCCTGTTGTCCACAATAATCAGCCCAGTATACAACGCATCCAGCAATGATTCATAAAGCTGCCCGACTGACACCGCATCCCAGTCGTCATCAGCCGCCGGATTCGCGGGCGCTTTCCATTCCCGGCTGACAATGCCGGCAAGGCGGTTTCCCCGCATCACAGGGATGGAAGACCACTCCGGATTATCCCGGAACAGCGGGACCAAAACATCCACGCTATCGTCGGGACTGACCGCAGATATCTCGCTGAGTGGGATCATCATCTGCTGCAGTGTTAGTGGGACAGGCTCCACCGCATTTGCTAGTCGGATGACTCCCACCAATTGCTGGTCGTCATCCACGACATAGAGACTCCGGTGGGGACTGGTCTTGACCACCCACTGCGCTAATAGTGCCGAATCTTCGGGGTGGCCTGTGAGGTAGTCAGTATCCATAATGAATCCAATTTTCATGTATGGCGTCCCTCATTCCGCTGGTTTTTTGCCCTATTCTCTCTGGGTTATTATACCACCGGGCCATAGAGCGGTCGTGAGCCCCCAGAGAGCAGGGCTCAAATCCCCCTTGACGCTTCTCTCACGGGTCACCAAAGGCGAGAATGCTTCCCGCAAGCCCCCCGTGCATGCACGCCAGTCCCGCACAGCCTCCTCAACAGAACCCCGTTCGCGCTGAAATTGGGTGATCTCTGGCGAACATTGTAGAATGCCTCAGGAACCCCTCTTCTGCAAGAAACTCCCCTTGCTGTCCTGAGCATCAGAATACCGATGGGCATGCCAGCTATTCCCCATAACCTTTCACCCTAGCAGCAAACACAATCTCCCCGCATCCCCGTTTCCTGCAACAAAAGAGCCCTGCATCAGCCGCAGGGCTCTTTTGACCGAAATCCTTATTTCTCGTTGTCGTACAGAGGATTGCGGGTCCGCCGCCAGTTGACCGACGTGCGGATGATGTCCCAGTTGACCCGGGACTGATATTGTTCGATGACGCTGAACATCGACTCAATCAGGGTGTCGGAGAGCAAGTGAGGCACGAGGCCCAGGTCGATGAGCTTGGTGTTGTGAGCCTTGTAGTAGTGCGTCAGAGCCTCAGTCCGGGGATCTTCCGCCATTTCCACGCGGGCTTGTCCCGGATAGGTCTTGGCCACCAGCTCTGCCAACTCCTTGATGGAAAACTCCTCGGTAAACTGGTTGAATACCCGGAACTCGCCGGCTTCGGGCGGATTCTCGGAAGCAATTTCAATACAGCGCACCGTGTCCCGGATGTCCAGAAGACCCCGGCGCTGCTCGCCTAAGCCGTATACCGTCAGGGGGTGTCCCAGCACGGCTTCAATGCAGAAGCGGTTGAGGACGGTGCCAAAGATGCCGTCGTAGTCAAAGCGGGTGGACAAGTCCGGGTGCAGAACCGACTCGTCCGTTTCAACTCCGTACACAATGCCCTGGTTCAAATCCGTGGCCCGCAACCCAAAGTTCTTGCAGGCAAACAGGATATTGTGGCTGTCGTGCACTTTGGACAGGTGGTAGAAAGAGCCCGGCTGCTTGGGATAAGGCAGAATATCCTTGCGGCCATTGTGCTCCACTTCCAAAAAGCCCTCTTCAATGTCGATATTGGGCGTGCCGTACTCGCCCATGCTGCCGAGCTTCACCAAGTGGATATTGGGGTTCAGGTCGGCCATGGCATACAGCACGTTCAAGGTGCCGACCACGTTATTCTTCTGGGTATAGACTGCGTGCTCCTGGTCAATCATCGAATAAGGGGCAGACCGCTGTTCGGCATAATGCACAATGGTGTCCGGTTTGAATTCGCCGATCATCCGGTGCACAAAACTTGCGTCGGTCATGTCTCCCACATACAGATTGATGTGGAGACCGGTGACGTCTTTCCATGTCTTGATGCGCTGCTGCAAAGTTGCGATAGGCACCAGACTGTCGGCTCCCAGTTCAAAATCATACTGCCGCCGTACAAAATTGTCGGCCACTGCAACGTCGTGGCCCTTTTTAGAGAGATACATAGCCGTCGGCCATCCGAGATAGCCGTCTCCACCTAATACGAGTATTCTCACGAAGCATCCTCCCAAGTCGATATACGAAACACACGAATTTCTGCCTTGAACATTATAATATGACAGGCTGTTAAAGCCAAATGAAGATTTCCTGAAGTTCAGGACTCGTTTAACGACAAGTCGTACACGCGGTTCTTCTCCGGAAGCCAGCGGGCAGTCCCCGGCGGGGGCAGCATGCGGTCCGGCTCCCTCGAGTGCAGCGGGAAGAGGATGTCCGGCCTGATGGTCTCAAGCAGCTGGCGGATGCCGTCGGGCGATGCGTGGCCGCCCGTGCCAATCGGCCAAAATCCGGTGTGCAGGGCCGCGAGCCAGTCCTGCAAGAGAGTCCAGTGGGGGTCAAATGCTCCCAAAGGCTCCCCGTTGGCGTGGATGAAGGCGGCGCCCGGGCCTAGCGGCAGGTCCAGCATCATGGGCCAGTCTGGCGGGCTCAGCTGCATAATGTAGCGTTCCGGATGTTTGTTCACGCCCTCCAGGCGGTCCGCGTCCCACACCTCGGCCTTAAGCCCCATCGCCTGAAAAAATCTGGCCATGGGACGGGGCCACAAGAACTCGCGGTGCAGGTCCTCTGCCACTTGCATAAACACCGCCACCCGCTCAATATTGCGCGGGTATACCGTAGCCAGCACCAGTCCCGGCGTCATCCCCACAATTCTGGCGAAATCCCGGTCGACTTGCCCTTCGGTGCGCACCGCTTCCTGAAATCCGAAGGACAGTGTCGTCCCTTCCATGACCAGAGCTCTCGCCCCCTGGACTTTTTGGGCAAAATGCCAGGTTTTCTCGGGATGGCGGCCATGCAGCCTGAGATCGCCGCTAAAGGCCACCACCCCGTCTTCAGTTTCCACCCCGTAACCTGAGGCGCCGACAATATCGTGGTCCACATCGTAGCGCACCACCCGGAACGGGCCGAAAGACACCGGAGTCTCAGCCGCCATGACCTGCAGCTCGGGCCACGGTCCTTGAAGCTCCTGGCTGCTCTTCAAGGCATTCATGATGCGCGCGGTGTCGGCAGAAGCCCAGATAGGGATGCGCGGGTCAATATCGCCGGCTAAGCCGATGTGGTCAATATGGGCATGCGTGATGAACACGGCCGTGCGGCCATCCGTGCCGGAGGGCAGGTCCCCCACCGCGCCCATGAGCTCCGGGCGGTAGAGAAACGGAATGCGCGGCGCCATCTGGGTTTTCAGACGGTCAGACAGCTCGTGGCCCGGCCTCGGGCCTACCGCTCCCCGGAAGAGCCCCGTGCCGGGGCTGAAATCCAGTCCGAAATCCAAAAGCACCCGCCAGCCGCCTTGTTCAATCAAAATTTTGCTGGAGCCAATCACACCGACCCCGCCGTAAAACCGGACAGTTGCCACGCCTTACCCCTCCCTGCTGTGTCTGTCCAGCCAATCTTGGACGCTGGGCAGAATCTCTTCCATGGTGGCCGCCTGATAAGTCGACGGGCCAGGAAAAATCCGGCGCGGGCTGATATGCCCCGTCGTCCAGCCTTCCAGCACACCCGGGGCAATGTCATTGGTGTAATGGTCGCCAATGCTGAATACGCGCAGGGGATCGTACTCCGGGCCCATCAGCTCCCGCGCTGTCGTCACCAGGCCCTGCGGCTTGTTGGCGCCGGAGCGGACGACATCAAAAAACTGGGCGAGGCCCAGACGCTCCAGCAGCGGCACTGCCGCTTCATAAGGACTGTTGCTGGCCAGAACCAGGGTCGCCTGCCCTCTCGCCTGCTCCAGAAAGTTCTGGAGCCCCGCGGGCACTTCCAGAGGACAGCCGCCCTCCAGCATGTGGCGTCTGGTGGCCATAAACGCTTCCTGCCACTGCTCCGGGGCCAGGGTCTGCCCAAAAGGCTCCATCAGCCGGACCACGGCCTCCCAGTTGTCTGCCGCGGGCACCAGGTCCTCCCCCGCCACATGGGCATGGACCTTCCGCAAGTATTCTTGCGCGGCGCGCTCACTGAGCAGATCCGCCACCTGCCGGGCATAATAGAGATACGGCTCATCGCCCCGGTACAACGTGCCGTCGAAGTCGAAAATCATCAAAGGTTTTGTGGGCACACTGATTCTCCTCCGTCTGGCCGTCCTCGCAGGCCAGCGCCGTGTCACCGAACCGCAAGCATGCAGTATAATAATATATCAACCGGAGACGGAGACTGACGCCGTGCACGCACATTCGCCAAGAATTCCTACAGCCACTGCCCAACTGAAGTGGGCCCTGATCCTGACCGCCGCTGTTTTCCTCATTGAATTTCTGGGCGGTCTCGCGAGCCACAGCCTGTCGGTGCTGTCCAACGCACTGCACCTGCTGAGCGATAGCGGCGCCATGGGTCTCGCCTATTATGCCGCCAAAGTTCAGGACAATCCGCCCACGACCCGCCTCAGCTACGGCTACCGGCGCAGTGGAATTCTGGCCGCCCTGGTCAACGGACTGGTGCTGCTGATTCTGGCTTGCCTCTTGATAGGCGCCGGAATTTACCGTCTCATCCGCCCAGAGACTGTCGGGGCCGCTTCCATGATCTGGCTGGGGCTAACCGCTCTCGCTTTCAACGCCGCCATCACGGGGCTCTTGATGCGCCACGAAGAGCACGACCTCAACGTCCGATCCATGTTCTGGCACTCCCTGAGCGATGCTGCCGGCTCCTTCAGCGTGGTGCTCTCCGGCCTGCTCATCATCTGGACCAGGTGGCCGGGATTCGACCCGCTGGCCGGGATTCTCATTGGCCTCATCCTCTTCCGCGCCAGCCTTGGCATTACCCGGCGCAGTGTCAGCATCCTCATGGAAGCCACCCCGCCAGGCATCGACCCTGCCCTCATCGATGCAGCTCTGCGCGACATCCCGGGTGTGGAAGATGTGCACCACATCCACATCTGGTCGCTGGAGTCCGGATACAATGTCCTCTCCGCCCACGTCCGCACCGGCAACATGTCCCTGCGCGAGGGCCAGGAGCTTCTGTCCGCCGTCGCTGCCCGCCTGACCTCCGATTTTGCCATCCACCACGTCACTATTCAGCTGGAGACCGACACCCACCAACGCCCGGATGATGACTGCGCCCGCCGCCCCGCTCACCCTTCCTGAGAGGCGCATGCACAATTGGAGCCGCTCTTGCATATCCTGGCGGAAAAGGAAAAGAGGGTGAGGGAGGTGTCCACACCCAACCAAGAAGACTATCTGGAAGCGATATGGCGCCTGACCCAGGAGAAAGGGTATGCCCGCGTGTCCGATATCGCCGATCGCCTGCATATCTCCCAAGCCTCTGTGAGCAAGATGATCCGCAAGCTCAAAGCGGACGGCTGGCTGGATGTGGAACGCTACCGGGGGCTGGCGCTCACTCCCAAAGGGATGGCGGAAGGGCGCCAGCTGCTGGCCCGCCACCAGATTCTCGAGCGGTTTCTCCTGCACCTGGCCATCCACGAGGGCAGCATTATTGACCATGACGTGGAGGGCATCGAACATTACTTCAGCGTCGAAACCCTGGACCGGCTGACCGCGCTGGTGGCCTTTATCGATCAGAATCCCCTGTGGTGGGACAAATTCCTCCAAAAAATCCCCCCTGCGTCCAAGCCGTGAGAGTCTGCTAATATAGTATCCAACGACCCTTGCAGGAGGAATACTGAATGATTTCCCGATCCCGCCGCAGAAAACCGGCTCCGGCACCGTGGGCTGCCGCCCTCGTGGTGCTGGCCCTCATTGTCACCGCATGGATTAATCAGGCGCCAGGCACCCACGCCGTGCACAAGGCGGGCCTGCCCCGCGCTAAAACCCCGGAATTCTACAGCGTGGAGCCCGTGTCCGCCCCCACACCCCCCCTGCCCTTTAAGATTGGGGAAAGCTCCGGGGTATTATGGAATCTGAACACGCACCAGCTTTTATGGCAGTTGAATCCCCACACCCCTGGCCCGTTGGCGTCCACTACCAAGCTGATGACCATCTACCTGGCCCTCAAAGAATTGCCCCTGACAAAAACCGTGACCGTCACCCCTAACGCGGCGGCAACGACAGGGTCCGACATTTATATGGCACCTGGCGAACATTACCGGGTCAAGCAGCTGCTGTATGGCCTGATGCTGGCCTCCGCCAACGACGCTGCCGTTGAATTGGCCGAGACCATGGGGGGCTCCACTGCCCGGTTCGTGGCGAAAATGAACGAGCAGGCTGCGCGGCTGGGAATGCACGGCACCCATTACGCCGACCCCGACGGTCTCTCCCCGCAGTCCATAGGCACCGCTTGGGATCTGTCGATCATCGCGGAACAGGATCTGGAGAACCCTCTGTTCCGCCGGATCGTCGATACCAAGGAAACCTCCTTGCCCCACAACCCGGTCGTGCGCAATCTGAATGGCTTGCTCTTTATGGACCCGCAGGTCATCGGCGTCAAGACGGGGTGGACGACAGCGGCCGGATTCAACCTCATCTTTGCAGCCACGCGCAAGGTGAACGGACATTCCGTCACCTTGCTCGGAGTGATTTTGCATGCGCAAGACGGCTTCCCCCCGGAAGACGCCGACGCCCTGAAAATTCTCAACTGGGGATTTCACCAGGTCAAACTACAAACGGCCCCACCACAGCATCCGGTATGATTGGTCAGCGGTCACCGGCACCCATGGCGACTGGGGCCATCCGCTCGCATCCACCCGGCAGTAGCCCACGACCTGACCCTTCCGCCATGCGCTCCCGCTGATGTCCCAGCGGCACTGCAGCCGGGCGGACTCCCCCGCCTCGTAAGCTCCCAAAGGTTTTGCGGCAGAAAACTGGTAAGTCTTCGAACCGAACAGCCCTGACACGGCCACCGCGGCCACTGGCGACCTGGCCGGCAGCAAAGTCGTCCACGGCACGCGGAATGCCGTATTCATCAGTTGCGCCGTGTCCTGGAACATCGGATTGAATGAAGGCTCTCCAAGCACCACCCCGTACACTGTCAGGGGGCTGCCGTGAACCATTCTGGTGGCGCCGAAAACCAGGCAGCTCCCCGCCCAAGGCGTCCACCCTGTCTTGACCCCGATGGTCCCCGGATATTGCCACAGCATCTGGTTGAGATTGGTCAGCGTGCCAAAAGGGCTCATCACCGTCTTGGTCCGGACGATATCCCGGAAGATGGGGAGCTTCATGGCCACCTCTGTCAGTTTCATCAGGTCCTTGGCGGTAGAATAGGCCTGGTGGCTGACCCCGTCAGGATCCGTGTAATGCGTCCGGTTCATATGCAATTCGCGGGCTTTCCGGTTCATCTCGGCAATGAACAGGTTGGGATTATTCCCGGTGCCTGCCCGCGACAGGGCCCAAGCCGCGTCGTCAGCCGAGGGCAGCATCAGCGCCCACAGCAAGTCGTGCACGGTAACCACCTGCCCGACTCTCAGGGACACCTCGCTATCGGACTTCAAAATGCCGTCGCGGTCATTAAGCACCTCTGCCGTGGTAATCGCCACTTGCTTGCCAAGCGGCATCGACGGATTGGTCAGCGTCAGGTACGCGGTCATAATTTTTGTGGTAGAGGCAATCGGCCGCTCGATATTCTGGCCTTTGGCGAACAGCACCGGGCCGCCAGCGACCTGGATTTCACTGCTTCCGGCGAGGGTCGACCACTTGCGGGGGTCAGGGGCGAGGCGAAAGGAGCGCTGGGCCGCTGGCGCCAGCGCCAAGGGGTGGACCACGGCCATCCGGGGCAGAGCCAGCGCCCCGGCCACAACTGCCAGCCCCGCGCCCATTGCCCAAAACCTGAAGCGCGGCCGGTACCTTCTCGGCCGCCTTTTCACTCGGAACTTTGGCATCTGAACTTAGCGCCCCGCTTGCCGGTTTTCGGGCAGAGCTTCAAGCCAGGCACTCAGATCGGCCATCTCGGCCGCGCACACCTCATGCCCCATGGGATACTGGTGAAAGCTGACGGCCACGCCCAGCCCCTCAAGCCGCTGAACCCCTGCCTGCCCTAAGGCCAGAGGCAACACCCCATCTGCCGTGCCGTGCCCCCAAAACACCGGCCGCGGTCCCGGGGCGAGTACCGCGTGATCCGGAACATAGCCGCTCATCACGCACACACCAGCCAAGAGGTCATTCAGCCGGCCGGAGAATCCTGCGGAAACCGCCATCACCGACCCTTGCGAAAATCCTCCCAGTACAATCCGGGACACATCCGCCCCAGGAACATGCTCAGGCACTGCGCGTACCCATGACTCGACCGCCTGCAGGCTCGCCGCAAAGTCGGCCGGTTCGGGATCCCGGATGTTCTCCAGAGAATACCACTGGTAGCCAGGCCCGTAGGGATAGGGGGCTCGCAGGCTGGCCAGACCCCATCCCGGCGGCAGAGCAGGCGCCAGCCCCATCAAGTCATTTTCGTCAGATCCGAGACCGTGAAGCAAGATCAAGAGCGGATAGTGCGGCATATCCGGCAAAGCGTATTGCGCGATCAACTCCAAAATTCCCTCTCCTTTACATTCTCCAGTTTTTTCCCATGCTGCGGCGTCCTCAGTGGCCCACAATGATATCGATCAAACTCTTGGTGGTCGCCCCCGGCGGGAAAATGACAAAGAGCAGCAAAAATACCGCCAGTCCTGTGATAGCCGCAATAAACCAAAAAGTAGCGGTCCACGGCGCAATTTTCCGGTGCTGCCGGAATCTTCCCTTCAGCGCATAGCGCAGCGTGATGACTCCCATCACGGCCGCCGCAGTGGCCAGCAGGATGTGAATCAAAAGAAAGGTCTGGTAGCTGACATTATATTTAGCTGGCCCGCCAAAATACGTATCCCCGACCAGAAACGTGCTCAGAAGGTAACTGACAAAGAATACCGCCCCCAAAGTCGAGCCAGCCAGCATAAACTTCCGGTGCACGGCGACCTGCTTATGACGGATAAAATACCAGCCGAATGCCACTACGGTGGCACTGGCAATCATGACGACTTCATTGAACAAGCCCCACAGGCCCGCAATCCCCATCCAATGCCCTCCTGTCATATTCCGGCGCATGGCGTCTAGTTCGTTGGCGCGCCACCGCTTTTTCCTATTATGACACGGAGGCTGTCCTGGGCGAAAGACTAAACTCCCCATGCCCCCACCAAGCCCCCCAACTGCTCCCGGTACGCCCACTGGTTGCGCACACTCCGCGCTGGAAAGGGCAGGACCGCCATATTTTCCAGTGAAATATCTGCCAGCTCGATGGCTTGGGCCACAGGCCTCTCGAGGCTCTTCATCACCGCCACAAGGTTGTTAGGCCGGTAGATCGCCAGGCGCTCCGCCAAAGACGGGACCCAGAGCATAGCCGCCGCCCTGCGGGCCGGCTGTGGCAGATGCCCGATGCTGTGCTGCGCAAGATTGTCCAGGAAAAAGCCGTGATCCCGGAACCACGCCAAAAATTCTTTCGGAGTGCCTGCCTGCAATCCGAACACATCCTGGAAAGCCAGATAGGTATAGCGAAATAGCGGAGAGTTGCCCAGGTAGAAAAACCGTTCGGCCACGGAAGGCGACTCGGCTACGAGCAAAGTCCTGACCTTCTGTGGACGGTACACTCCTTGCAGGGCCGCCACCATCTCTTCGTCCATTCCCCTCACGCTCCCGGGCGTTCGCGCACCCCTGGTATTGGGCATCATTCCCCGTGTCATTCACGCCCTGGTCTCACGCTGTAAAACGGCCCCTCGCAGGAATCCGGTCTCTTGCGTCCTGCTGAGTATAGCAACATCTGCCCACCCGGTACGGATGCAGCGGCCATTTTGACATCGGGAAAGATTAACATCAAAGACGGGTCACCGCCTTGTGCCCGGCGGTGACCCGTCCTTGACTTCTTTGGCGGAAAGCATTGCGCAGCAATGCCCAGGCCATGCCCCTAGCCATTCTTTTGAAAAAGCGACGGCGCCACCGCTGCGAGTCCCACGTCACGGGCTTCCAGCAGCATTTCAGCTGCGCCGATAAACAAATACCCCCCGGTTTTGAGAGAACTGACCAGATTCGCCAGCACCTGCTGCTTGGCCTCCTGGGAAAAGTAAATCAGCACGTGGCGGCACAGGATCAGGTTAAAGCTCCCAAGGTCAGCGGCATTCGCCAACAGGTCGTGGTGCGTAAAGCGGATGTCCTGGCGGGCCCGCGCATCTAAAGACCAGCTGCCGTCCTCTTGAATTTGCACGTAGGCCCGGTACGGCTCCAGCGCAGCGGTCCAGGTTTCTCTAGGAAAGTGCAGCGTCTCTGCCTGTTCCAGTACCGGGAGGTCCGTGTCCGTGGCCCAAATTTCTGCCCGCCAGCCCGCCTTCCTGGCCATGAGCCACACAGTGGCGGGTTCCGCTCCCCACGAGCATCCTGCGGACCAGACCTGCGCGTGGTTTCTCCACGGCGCTTGCGCCACCGCCTCTTCCAACCGCTCCCAGTACACCCCGTCCCGGAAAAACTCGCTGACATGCACTGTCACAAAATTTTTCATCCGGCGGGCCAGGGCTGGCTCGGCGTCGAGATCCCGGGCCAGTTTGGCCAAAGAAGTGTAACCTTCCCGCATCAGAAAACCCTGCAGGCGCCGCTCCACCTGCGGTCTTTTATACCCTTGAAGATTCCACGCCAAATCGGGATGGCGGGCCACGGTCTTGAGAAAGTCATTCCATTCCAGATCCAAAAATGCCGCGGCCATCATGCATCACCTCGTTTATCCACCGCCCAATATCCTCAAGACTGCCCACCTTGCTGGCCGCTCCCCTGTTGAGCACTGCTTGCGGCATCCCCCAGACGACCGCACTCTCGGGATCTTGCACCATCACCGTGCCGCCCGCCTGGCGGCACAATGCGGCCGAGTCCGCCCCATCCTCTCCCATCCCGGTCAGGATGGCCATGCACAATCCGGCGCCGAACACCCTCACCCCATCTCCCGCCGTCACATCAATGGCGGGCATCACGCCATGCAGGCGAACCCCCTGCTCACTCCACAGTCCGGACGAATCCATCCGGAGATGGTAGCCCCCGCGCGCTAGAACCACCAGGCCCGGAGCCCACCGCACTTTTGCAGGCGCCAGAGGCGATTCCTGCACGGGGCGGCCAAGAATCTTTCCCAGGCGGGCGGCCAGGGAGGGGGTAAAACTTTGCGGCATGTGCTGAATGATCACAAGAGGCACCCCGGGCGCTCCCTCCACATGCCTCAGCACCCGCGCCAGAGCGGCGGGGCCCCCCGTGGAAGCGCCAACCACCACAGCCTGCGCCGGGACCCTTGGCACCTGGGCTCCGGCCCGGTGCTGGCCCGGAGGCGGGCAAGGCGCTTGGCATGCCTCGAACTTGGTGATAATTTGATCCATCACGTCCCCGAGCGGGCTGTCTGGGCCAGGCTTTCCCACAAAGTCCGTGGCGCCAGCCTCCAAGGCCGGCCAGGTTTGGTCGGCGCCTCCGTGGGTCTGGGTTGACACCATAATAATGGGGCCTGCCCACAAAGCCCTAATGGCCTTGACGGTCTCAATGCCGTCCATGCCTGGCATCACCACATCGAGAGTCACCAAGTCGGGAGCAAATCCCGAAAGAGCCGCGAGAGCCGCATGGCCGTCCGCCACCGCGCACGTCTCCCAGCCCCGGCGGCGAAACCGGTCCTTAAGCACAAAACGCACATAGGCGGAATCATCAACAATCAGAACGCCAGGCATAGCCCACTCCTCTAGGATTTTTGCACGGGCAGCACCTTGGTGAGGGCACTGAGCACCCGGTCCGGTTCATACGGCTT
Source organism: Sulfobacillus sp. (assembly GCA_027309085.1). Lineage (GTDB taxonomy): Bacteria > Bacillota > Sulfobacillia > Sulfobacillales > Sulfobacillaceae > Sulfobacillus. The sequence continues at coordinate 146,573 of DAIDDL010000001.1, read as the reverse complement.
GACAATGAAGTCCTTGGCTCCATGCTGAATCGCTTGGATCACCATAGCCTGCTGTCCTAATGCGGACACCATGATGACTCTGGCTTCCGGGTCGATCCGGCGAATTTCCTGCAGGGCATCAATCCCGCTCATCTCCGGCATCGTAATGTCCATCAGCACACAGTCGGGATTTAGGGCCTGATACCTGGCCACCGCTTCCTTCCCGTCACTCGCCTCTTCCACCGCAAATCCCTGACCGGTCAGCAGCTTTTTCAGACGCATGCGCATGAAGGCGGCATCGTCCACAATCAGGATGGTCATGTCACTCCGCTCCCTTCGTCAACGGGGCAATCATAATTTCTCCCCAGAGAGTTTCCCCGGTCACCCGGAAGAGCGCTTCCGTAACGAGAACTTTTTGGCGGACAGGCAGCACGGGAAACACACTGCTGCCCTGACCTTGCCGCACCTGCGGCACCGTCGGTTCAAACACCTCTCCGAAAATATTTGCAAATACATTCAGAAACGCTGTCCCCACAACGTTGCCTACTTCTCCCAAAGCCGACAGCCCCACGTCATCCAGAGGCAGGGGCACGTCTTCCCCCATCATGGCGGAGACCAGGCTCCGGCTGTTTTCCGGAGAGAAGATGAGGATGATGCGGGTGGGAATCAGCCCGGTCGCCCCCAGATTCACTGCGTAGAGCTCAGCGGCGTGGCGCGCGTCAAACTTGTCCAGGATATCTTTCCACTCGACCTCACTCACCGCTTTGTCCTCCATGGTGAAAGACAGCCCCGTCATGCGGCTCAGGGCACGGCTCGCCTCTTCCAGACCCGGTCCGCAAATTTTTCCCCAGATGCTCATGACTTGTTCCACGTTAGCTTCCATTCGCTGTCTCCCGTCCCCCCTCGTCAGTTAAGACCAGAGCCTGTTCTGGTAGACTCCGGAAATCACCCGGGTCTGCTGATCAGCCTGGCGCAAATCGACCGTCTGTCCCTTGCTCTCCCCGTTCAGCATTAAAATCACGGGTCGGTTGGGCCAGTCCGCCGGCACCCGCTGCACCACCGCCACTTCCCGCCCCAAAGTCACCACCTGCCCTGCGGCATAAGGGGCGACGATGCGACCGAGTTTCCTGACCGCCTCCAGGGAAAAATCCGTGCCCGCGCCGCCCATCACCCACTCCAGCGCTTCGTGGGCGGGAAGCGGCTCTTGGTCGGTCTGGAAAATCAGCATGAGAAAGCTTTCCGCCAGACCCAGCAGCATGCCGCCCCGGTAAATCTCCTCCCCCTTGAGCGGAGGGCTGCCCGATCCGTCATAGCGGCACTGGTGGTGGAGCAGCGCGGTGACAACAGGAGCTGGCGCCCGGCACTGCCGCACGGCAAGAATCAGCGCCGCCAAGTCAGCGGCGGACAATTCCCGGACCTTGCCGTCTTCGAGTCCCGGATGGTGAAATCCGTAAAGCAAAGCGGACAGGCCGTACGCCTCAGACCATTCGGGCGCAATCTGGTCGGCCAAGCGCATGACCAGTCCCGCCAGATTGGCATAAAATGTTAGATAGGCGCTTCCCGCTTGATATACTGACAGCATTTCAAATGCCCGGGCATGGACGAGAAGCTGCTCCTCGCGCAGACTGCTCACTAGAGCCTGCCCCTCATGCAGGCGGGAGGCGTCGAGAGGGCCCGGATGTTTGGCCCACAAAGCTATTTTGTCGATGATGGCAGGGGAAACGATCGGCGTTGTGTCGATGTCTTCAAATCCTGGCCACTCAACCGGCAGCGCGGGAATTCCCCACCGCGCCACCGCCTTGATCATGTCCGCGTTCAGAGCCACCCCCTGCCGCAAGAGCACGCGCCCGTCCCCGCTGTGCAGGGTGTCCGCGATAACGTCACCGGGTTCCAGTTGATTAATAGGCAGCAACCGCATGCAGCTCGTCTCCTTTATCGTATTGGCCCGTCCGCCCGCTTACAGCCGGTAGCGCGAGACCAACTGGTCCAGGCGGGTGGCCACGCCTGCCATGTCACGGGATTTGGCGGCCAGACCGGCCGCTGACTCCGCCACATTCTGGCTGGTGCTGGCCACTTCTTCCGTCGCAGCCGCCGTCTCTTCAGAAATGGCCGCCAGACCCTGAATCGTGTCGGTCACATCTGCCGAAGCCGCAGCCATCTGCTGCGCGGAGGCGGCATTCCCCTGGGCAATCCGGGAGATCTGCTTGATGCCCTGGTCCACCCCCGCGCTCTGGGCCGTAAAACCGGCAACCGTGGCAGACAGCGTGCCGATTTCACTGGCCACCTGTGACACCGCCTCCTCCATCCGTCCCAGGGCTTCCCGGGTTTGCTCGCCTAAAGACTGGCCGGCCAAGACTTCCTGCTGGCCTTTCTCCATGGACTGCACAGACTGCTGGACCGTGTCCTGAATCGTGCGGATTAGCTCGCTGACATTCTTAGCTTCCTTGGCCGACTGCTCCGCCAGTTTGCGGACCTCGTCGGCGACCACGGCAAATCCGCGCCCGTGCTCTCCGGCCCGGGCTGCCTCGATATTCGCATTGAGAGCTAGCAAGTTGGTTTGCGAGGCAATTTCCGAAATGGTTCCCGCAATGGCTCCAATGCGTTCGGAATGACGGCCCAGCATCCCCGTGGCCTCCGCTGTGGTCTTCGTCACAGCCGCAATCCGCCCAATCGCTGCAAGGGTCTCTTCGACCTGTTTGCGCCCGGAGACAGCGCTCTTGCGGGATTCATCAGCCAAGGCCTCCATGCGCTGGGCAGCTTCCTGCACCGATCCTTGGGCCTGTTTCATGGTGCCTAGGGCCTGCTCCCCTCCTTGCGCCTGGGTCTCCTGGTCCTGTGTGCCCGATGCCACTTGCTCGACCGCGGCCTTCAGCTGCTGCATCGACGCGGCAATCTGCTGCAGCCCGTGGGAGGACTCCCCGGTGGCCTTGGCGGTCTGGCCGATGGCCAGAGAGATCTGCTGTGTGGCATCGGTCGTCAGCGATGCCAGCTCGCTCAGTTCAGAAACACTGCCGTGCACCTGGTGTCCCATCTCCTGCATGGCTTGAATCACCTCGCGCAGCCCCTGATGCATCGCCACGAGCGCCTTGCCCAGCACATCTTTAGGCCCTTTGGCCTCGGGGGCGCGCGTTAAATCTCCATGGCCCACAGCGTCCGCAATCTCTCCCGCGCCTGCCAGGTATGCCGTCATCGAGCGGAAGGACTGAGCCAGAGCGCCCAGTTCATCCGCACTGGCATAGGCCGCCTCCTCTTCAATATTGCCTTCTGAGAGATTGCGGGCCACATGTTCCAACTGGCGGATAGGACGGACAACATACCGCTGGATCGCTGCGAGCGCTAGCAGCACGACGAGCAGCATCGCAAACATCGCCGTCCAGGCAAAGGAAATTGCGCTCTTTTGGTCTTGCAGGACAAGGGCTAGAGAGGTGGACATCTGCGATTCGCTGAGCCGGTTCAAACGGCTTAACAGCGGCATAATCATATTAGAGGGCTGGGAGTTGCCGACTGTCTGCATGGCAATCGCCTGCGGAATTTTTCCTGCCAGCACGTCTTGGTGCACCACCGCCGCGTCCGCACGGTAGGCTTGAATCTGCTGGCCCAACTCGCGCAGCAGCGGCGTGCCGGAACTGCCGGTCATGTTGGATTGCGCCCGCCTGAAGTCCGACGAAAACTGCCCGGAAAATCCGCTGGCCTGCGCATAAGTAGTAGAGTCCAGCGCCGACAGGCGGGGGATATCCGCCACCAGCACGTACATGTTCATCTGATCGTCGTAGCCGTAAAAGGCCGTTTCCATATTGTGCACAGCGTTGTTGAAAATGCTTTCCCGCTCGAAGACCGTCCGGATTTCATGCAGGGTGCTGTCTGCGCGCGAGATGGACAAATAGCTTTGCGTAACCGTCACGGCCATCAGCAGCCCGGCCACCACGGCAACCTTGCCTGTAAGATTCATCATGCAGAGTCCTTTCTTGTTAAGCGCTTGCCGATTCCCTTCGACAATTTCTTACAAGAAGCGAGTTTCGACACACGGCGGGAAATTCCTTTTTTAGGGCAGGGAAAGTTTAGGGGGGACTCATGTCTGTAAGGAGGCACAAGAAGGATGCGGGTCGGAAGTTCTGGCACCTGTCGCCACCGCTGAGAAAGAAAGGAAAAGGACCTGCACGAGATCACCAAAGATCATGGGATTTACAGCAGTTTCTGCTTGGCACACCCAATCATAGCCAAATGGATATAATAGGGAGGATGGGTGTAGGTCAACGTTGCGCTGTTTTTGGAGGGTGCCTGGGTGGCCCCGCGTATCATTGGGATCTAGGTAGGGAAAAGACATACACGCACGGCTAACAACACCAAGGGGGTATGGAAAATGATCAAAGTGGGAATTTTGGTGGGGAGCCTACGGAACGAATCGTTTTCAAAAAAACTGGCACGGTATGTGGCGTCTTTATTGCCTGACGGATATGTGGCGGAATTTGTAGACCTCAACCTGCCTTTATACAATCAGGACTATGACGATGACAACCGTGTTCCGCCGGCATATACGGTATTTCGGAACACCATGAAGGAGATCCCTGCGGTATTGTTTGTCACTCCTGAATATAATCGGTCCGTGCCGGCGGTATTGAAAAATGCCCTGGATGTCGGCTCCCGTCCATATGGATCCAGTGTATGGAATGGCAAGCCGGCCGCAATTATCAGCAACTCGCCGAGTAAACTGAGTGGGTTTGGCGCGAACCATCACTTGCGGCAATCCCTGGTATTCTTGAATATGCCCGTAATGCAACAACCCGAGGCTTATATCGGCGAGGTGGCGGACTTGCTGGATGACCAGGGGAAAATTCACAATGAAGAGACGGTTAAATTCCTGCAATCATTCGTGGACGCCTTTGTGGTTTGGATTAAGACGCATCCAACGGGGCGGGCCCTCGAGGGATAGGGAGAACACGGCCGCAAGGTTTGGTTGTGTTGGCTCTGCGGAGGAGCGGTCAGCTAGACGGTGAAGGCGTTCAACACCATCCATACGGCAATCACAGCCGGGACAATAAGTCGCTGCGTCAACTCCCGCCAAGGCATTGTTTGACAACCGCCATCTCCTCGCACCGTCACGAGGGTTTCGCGCCACGCAAATGCCCGTGTCCGGAAACTGTCTGAACGCAGCGGAGTCCTGCCTAATGCATGCGCGTCAGATTCCGCTGGGGGAAAGACACGGGCCGAATTGGCTGCGTGTTCTTCCTGATCGAGGCTACAGCAGTTTTCTGTCTAAACCGTCGCCAATCGGCGGCAGTCCTCTCAGCCGCATACCGACTCCGCCGGCGAGTACTTCTTGAGTCAAATGTCAGGGGTGATGGCCTATTGCGGCGGAAACGCCAAGAAGAGGCCCGGGGAAATCATCCCCGGGCCTCTGGTCCTACTTTTGCTTAAAAGTATGGCATGCCGTACTGGCCATGCTCTGCGCTGGCGTGTCACCCATGGACGCCACCAGGTCCCCGTGGTTTTCGGTGCCAAATGCCATCCGGGCATGGCCGTCTGCTGCCGAGTCTGCCGTGATCAGGATGCTGTCTGCGGAGCACAGATCATTTTTCGCCCAAAAATAACAGTTGCTTACAGTGCAGCGCACATCAACCGATGCCATATGGTTGCCCCCTTTGAGATTCGGGACCCCCGCTGCCCGGTCCCGTCTGTTAAGGTCCCCGTTCGCGAACGGTCTATGCACGAAAAGGTCGGGGAAAAGTTCCCTGAGGCCCGCGTCAAAAGCTCTGCGGCCACACTACCCGCGCTGCCAAAATTCCCGGCGCAAGTCGTCCGCCGTGCAGGCGAATTTTGCAGGTGCCGCTATTCTTGCTGGCGGGTGAATCGTTCCTGAATCTCCGGATATTGGCTCAGCAGATCGGCGCACTGCGCCTGCAGTTCTCCACTCCGGGCCGGGTCGGCCTCTCTGGCCAGCTGCAGCGTCTGCTCCAGCACCTGAATCAGCCCCATCACCCTGTCATGGCTGTCATCCCGGGCCATAGCCCAGGCGTGGGAGCGCAGGAGCAGAAGACGCCGGGTGCCGGACTCGCTGACCAGGTACTCGCCGGACACATCCTGAAACCGGTCGGCCAGCTCTTCCGCCTTTTGATCGCAGTCCACGGCCACCAGCGCCACTTCGTCTGTGGATCCGGACTCTACACACTGGCGGATTTCATCCATCTGCTCCGGAAGCAATGCATCAAGATTCCACCATTTTGCATATTTCCTGCGCATCGGCCATTCCCCCCTCTTATACGTCGTTCTGCCAGGCGCGGATTCACTACCGCGCGGAGCGCGGTCTGGTACTGTCAATATCCGTGGGGGAGGCAGTATCAGCGAATTGTGCATACGACACCGGCCAAGCCTGGACCTTGGCTGATACTATAGCAAACTTGGCCCTCGTTGTCGGGATAATGAAAATCATCATCAACGGGACATACTGAGCCTATCCTGCCATTTGGTTCGCAAGCTGATATGATGGGGAAAGGGAAAAGACCCCGGAACAGGGCCTAGGTTGCGCGAGATGTCTCCGAGAAATGTTTGCCGCACTGCGGGGAAAGGCTGGTCACGGTGTCATTAGGATATTGGATCCTGCTGATTGTCATCATTGTGCCGGCTGCCTGGCTTGTGGCGGGCCTCATTCTGTGGGCGCTGTTTGGCGGCCATTCCGACCCGCCCAACCTGTTTTAGGAGCGGGCCCTGTTCAGCGCGGGAAGTGGCCCTTGGACCGCGTCCGACGTCTTGCGCCCGAGGGAAACCGGAGGACCTGCCCCGAGCCTTGACCCTCTTCGCGAACGCGCTGAATAAGGCGCAGCAAATCCCGCTCGCCGGGATCAAGGCGCCTTGGCGCCCGGGCAATCGCTTGCCTCAGGCCAGCTGCGTCTTCATCCGCCATGGCCTGCAGCCAGCCTCCCATCTGCTCCATCCACTCCCGTCCGGTCTTCTGGGCAAACTGCTGGCGGCACTGCCGAATGCTCCTTCCCAACCGGGCAATTCCCGCCTGCGATACCAAAAGCTTGGGGATCACCAAGCTTTCAGCCAGAGGGTCTCCAATGTACCCCCCGTCCGGAATATCGGCCGTGCCAAGACTCTCCCAGATGCCCCCGTACTCCTTGGGAAACCACCGGGCCGCAACCCGGGCGTAAGGGCTGGACAAGGGCATCCGGATATCCACGTGCCAGGCATCCCCGTTAAGCACGGGCCACGGCTGGATAGGCTTGTGGTGGAAAATGGAGACAGGCTGCATCTTTTCCAGCTGCCGCCCTATCTCTTCGAGGCCCCACGCCATCCGCCCCACCGGCACCATGAGCACAGCCGCGGAGCAAGCGGGGCAGAGCATTGTGTGCTCATGGGTTTCATGGTCGCTTAACATGCCCATGCAATGGTCGCATATTCCCACGCACCCCAGTTTCACCGACGGAATTCTGCCTTTGGTCATCCCTTGCCCTTTCTGCGGGTCACCGCACGTTGATCACCGCCGCGCTGCACGGCTAATAGTAGAGTATTGCGCCACCGGCCCGGGGAGACGTTGTCCGCTGGATGCGACGGGCAGAGAATTTTTCGGGTCTGGGCGCAAATACTGGGAAGGTCTCCACCGGGAGCTTGCCTGAAGAAAAAAGCCTTCCCTCTCCGGTAAAATTTGCTATGATTTCTGATATAGCAGCCACAGCAGAGAGGAGCCTTGCGCATGTTCCAGTATCCCACGCTATCCCGCCCGTTTATCTGGGCCCACCGCGGGTCTTCAGCCCTGTTGCCGGAAAACTCCCTGGCCGCTTTTCACAGGGCCATCAGGGACGGGGCCGACGGCATCGAATGCGACCTCCAGCTAACCCGGGACAAAGAGGTTGTCATTTTGCACGACGAAACCCTGGAGCGCACCACCCAGGCCCAAGGGCTGGTCAGTGAATGGCTCTGGGCGGAACTGCAGTCAGTGCCCCTGAAAGGCGACCCTACCCTCAGAGTGCCCCGCCTGGCGGACTTGCTGGCCATGGCAGCCCCACCCACCGCCCTCAATCTGGAAATCAAAGATCCTTCTCCGCTGCTGGTCGACCGGGTACTGGAGATGGTCCGCGACTATGGCCTGGGCGATCGCGTCCTGCTGTCCTCATTCCACCACCCGCAACTGCATTATGCGCTGGCTCAGGATCCGGACATTGCCGTAGCCGCGCTGTACAGCGCGCGCCTGCTCGACCCAGCTGCCGTAGCGCGCTCGGTTCCCTGCAGCATTCTCCACATGGACCGGGAATACACTCCGGCCGAAGACCTCCTCAAGCTCAGGGCCTGCCATATCCACACCGGCATCTACGGCATTCACAGCTACAGCCACTATGAACGGGCCCGGCGCAACGGCGCTACTGCCGTCTTTTTAGACGACCCCCTGTGGGCTGTGCAGTAGTCAGCCGCCAAGACGGCGGCCTAAAGGGACAGCGGCGGCTTGCCCGCATGCCACCTGGTGGCAAAGACGGCGCCTGATATCGCGAGCCCCTCCGCGCTCCAAATCCACAGAGCGGGCACAGGCACGCCCAAGAGCGTCAGGGAGACCAGCAGGAGGACAATGCTCCCTCCCGCTGCCAGCACACTGCGGGAGAACGGGGTATCCAGCCCGCCCCACTTCCACTGCAGGAGGCTCCCCAAGATGGTCAGTGTGAACCCTACCGCCACCGATAGGGAGACCATGCCGATGAGGTCAAGATTCAGGTGGAAGCGCAGGGGGAAAAGCCTGTGGCTTTCCAGGCCGTAGAGCAGCATGACCGAGACCAGCACCGCGACCATCTGCGCCGGCTTATAGAGTCCGCGCAACCGCCCCGGCAGCTCTGTAGGCCACATATTGGCCGCCGTGCCGATTAGGATCAGCGCCGTGAAAATTCCTTGGTAGGGCAATTCAATGGATTGCAGGGGGCCCATCAGCAGCGTCGCAATCCAGGCTGTTGGCAGCATCACCAAATAGACCCGGGCAATTGTCAGGGCCATTCCCCGGAAATTCTTCGGATTGTGAGGCAAGAGAGAAGCAGTGGTCACCACTCCGGCTCCGCTGAAGGCCAACAGGCCCACCAGCACCGCCACATTCCAGTGATCCAAGCGGCCGGAAACCACCATTGACAAGAAGTATCCATCCACAAGCGGCAAAATCAGCAAGCGAAGAAGATCACGCGGGGTTTTGCTCGATGGTAAAGCCATATCCATCCCTCATCAAAAACTGCTCCCTTCACCTTGTCTGTCCATGTTCGGGGTTATTGTAAACGCTCGGGCGCTAAACCGCAAGGATTTTTTCGCGTACAAACTTTTGTTCCGGGAAACGTCCGTGTCAAACTAAGGCAGCCCCCAGAAGCGCCTTAGTTCCCCAGGCTGGGTTTATAGTCCTGGCCCACGGTAATGATCATATCCAGGTGCGGCACATCGTGGTAGGGACTGTTGGAAATGGCCGTGGCGCCAGACGGTCCCAGCGCGCTCGCCAGAGAGGTGGCAAACCCTTCGTCCCCGGTAAAATTCACGATGCTGTTCTGCACGTGGTTATGATTGTTGGCCCAGATTACCTCATTGACCGTATACCCCTGCTGCTTCAGCCAACTGGCAAACTGCTGGGCTGGGGCCAGGGAGCCGGTGCCGCTGCGCACGACAAAATCGATGCTCTTCTTCTGCGCCTTGGTCCATGGCTGCCCCATCAGCATCTGGTCAGCCAGCAGCTGCTCCCACTTGGGATTGTCGACCCAATAATCGAGCTTAACGTGCATATAGGGGTCCATCCGCGTCGTTGGCGTGCCCGGAATGGTGGCGAACTGCACACTGGACAGGGATACGTGGCGGGCGACCAGGGCCAGAGCCAGAAGCTGGTTGTCATGCAGATTGGTGTAGACAATATCCTTGCGCAGCTCCAGCGCAATCTGCGGCAGCTTCGGCAAGTTGGAGGGGTCGAGCAGTTTGTGCATAATGGCCTTGATCACTTCCTGCTGCTGGAACGAACGGGCGATGCTGCCCATCGGTTCATGGCGGAACCGGGCGAATTCCAGCACCTGCTGGCCATTGAGATGCTGCAGACCCTTGTTTAGGTTGATGTCAAGGTACTTGCCGGTGCCGCCGTAGTGCATGGCTTTGGGCACGTAGATTGTCAGCCCGCCAATTTGATTGATGATATCGGCAAAGTTCCACATCGTCGTTTCCATGTAAAAGTCCACCGGGATGTGCATCATCTTCTCGACTTCCTGAACGGCCAGCTTGGGCCCGCCAAAGTAGTTGGCCTCGTTCAGCTTGGTGTAGCCCACATGGGGAATGTCCACGAGTGAATCGCGGGGGATGGAGAGCACGTTGACCTTCCCCGTCTTCGTATCCACGCTCAGCAGCAGCATGGCATCGGTGCGGTCCCGCACTTTCGGATTAGTCACGTCTTTGCCGTTGATAATGCTGAGCGCATTGCCTAGGAGCAAGATGGTGACCCGCTGCTGGCCCAAGGCATAATTTTTGTTGAGAGAACTTACCCGGGGAGTCGTCAGGGCGTGCGTGGGATTCACTTTCCACCAAGCCCCCGCAGCCAGAGCGCCCAGGGCGCCCAAAATCCCCACCGGCAGTATCCACCGCCATTTTCCACGCTTCTTGGGCTTCACCTGCTGCCTTTTCGGCAATGGTTCATTCAAATGGTTATGCACGACAACCTCCCGCATATGTCCTATTGAGCATTCGCCAAACGTTCCCTATGTCATATAACGCTTAAATCGACGTCAGGTCACAGTCATCCCGAATTTTTTCCATCCGGATTCGCTATCCATGGCATCTATCCTCATATAGGCATTATGCGGGCAATTGATATTCCATGCCTGCAGGCCCCGCCGTTCCCCTCTGGCCGTTTGTACCCAGTAAGGTGCTACAGAGCGCGGTCGGGCCGCCGGCAAGTGGAGTGATCTCATCCACCAATCCGAAGATAGTCCCCAATCGATTGCGTGCGCGCAGAGCCCAAGGTGGTTATGTTGTCCACGGGAATAAGCCTTCTAGACACGTGTGTCATTTCAGAACTGGTCAACAAGCACTCAAGCAGGGCTTAATTGAACATCACGGCCGCGCATTGCCCCTGAGACGACAGCTGGCGAGGTCAAGCGGGGGGCAGCGCCTTGGCCGCCTTGCGGGGTTTTTCTTTCGTCCCTTGGGCCTCGACATAGCGCTTCACCGTATCCACCGATGCCCCCCCGACACTCCCGACATAATAGGCGCGGTGCCAGAAGTATGGTTTCCCATAGTAGTTTGCGAGATGTTCGGCAAATCGGTTGCGCATCCGGCGCGAACTGGCGGATTTCAGATTGTTGATCAAGATCGAGATGTTCAGGGCCGGGTGGATACCCACCAGCAAATGGACATGATCGGCTTCTCCCCCAAATTCTATGAGGGTGCAGCGCCAATCGGCCAGGATCTCCGCGAAAGCCCCTTGCAAAGCCTCGAGCACCTCGGGGACTAAGGTCTTCCGCCGGTACTTGGTCACAAAGACGATATGCAACCGAAGAGAGTACACGGCGTGTGAGGCCGACATCATTTCTGTTTCATCCATAGTAACCTAATGATATACTGAGACTAATAATCAGCGCAAGGGGGTTGGCACAGTGGTCACTGGTGACGCCTGTGAACCGTCACCGACAATACCAAGGTGTCATTTCCATAAACCGCACTGGCTAACACAAGGAGGATTTCATGTCCCAGTCTCCACGGCAAAAGTTATCCCCTGGGGCGTTATGGCTGCTCCTGACCTTTTCTGGCGCCCAGACCGCCAATGCGGTGGCCACGGTCTTTGTCAATCTGTTTATGCTTGTGGTCGCCCACAGCCTGACAGGCCTCATCACCTTCAACATCGGGTATTTCGTAGCGCTCACGGTGGTCTTTTACGCGGCCTCAAAGGTGTTTCACGGCAGACCTCCCCTCGTTCCTTACCGGTGGGGGCTATTCCTGACCATGGCATTTTACGGCCTGCTGCTCGCCCTTTCCCACCATGCCGGCCACCTTGTGCTGGCGCTGGGCATTATTTACGGAATTGCCCAAGGCGCTTACTGGTTCGGGTTCAACCTCATGACCTTTGATACCATCGACAGAGATTCGCGCATGCACTTTTTTGGGGTCAGCGGCGCCGTCAACAGCATTACCGGGGTCGCTGCCCCGCTGTTCTCCGGACTGGTCATCAGCACCGTCGCCGGGTTGGGGGGCTACCTGATTGTGTTTGCCGTCGCGCTTGCCCTGTATGCGGCGGCGCTCGCTATCAGCTCCGGGGTCCCGACCGGCCCCCCCATGCACTTGCAGCCCATAGCAGACAGCTGGCGGGTGGTCGCCGACCGCCCCGATTGGGCAGTCATTATCAAAACCGTGGTGGTGCGGGGCACCCGCGAAGGCATTACCAGCCTGGCCGGACTCTTTCTTATTTTCTTCGCGACACACAGCGCTGCTCTCGTGGGAATTTATACTGCGGCGACGGCACTGGCACGCATGACCGCCTCCTTGCTGGTCACCCGCCACGTCCGCTACGGCAGACAATTGGGGTCCATGGCTCTGGGCGTTGCCGGGATGATCGGCGCGGGCCTCTTGCTGTTAGGCGGATCATCCTGGCCGTGGATCTTTGCCTATGGGGTGTTGTTCGCGCTGACGCTGCCCTTTTATATGATCCCTTCCGAGACCATCCCGATGGGAGTTATGGACCAGGACCCTGATATTACCCAAAGGCGGGTCAGCTATACCCTCAGCCGGGAAGTGGCGCTGAATATCGGCCGCCTGCTGACGGTAGCCATCCTCGCCATCGGGGTGCACTGGATCTCCTCTCCGGTCATGGTCATTGGGCTCATACTGCTCACCTCTGTCGCGCAGTCGTGGAATGTCTATGCAATGGGCCGCATTATCTCCCCGGAGCGCGCATAACGGCTATGGCTAAAGAAAGAAGTGGGAATGGCAGGTCTCGGGCACATCACAATCTATTATGGCGGGCCGTTCAGGAGCGCATTGCAAAGGAACGGAACAGCTGCCTCAGTCCGGCACTCAGCACTCCCGGGGCGGCTACCGATTGCTTGGAGCGGCAAGGTTTGCCTCTGCATGTGAGCCCAAAAGGGTTTGAAACCGACCCCTGCATCCGGGGAATCGGTGAATTTGATTGGCGCGCGGAAGTTTGAGGACCTGACCTTGCGTCCCGAAGAAGAGTTATTATTCCTAAGAGGCCCTCCGCCGAATTTCTCTCAATCCCGATCGTGTCAATAGCAAAAAATCAAGAAGTGAGTCCTTAGGGACTCACTTCTTGAAACGCTGGGCCATCTCTTCGTTCACATGGTTCCGGTCAAAAGCCCACGGGTCAAACTCGCCTCCCACCCAGTCCAGCAAGTGGCTGGCTTCGGGATCATCGCTGTCATAGATCGTCTGCAGAAACTGCTCGTAACCGTATGGGCCACCCACGTCTTCCGGCGGGCACGCCCCCTCCCCCGCAGTGCAGCGCACCGCCATCTCGCGGTGCTCGAGGGGTCTGACTCCCTTCACATGGATCAGGTGCACCCAGTTGTCCCCGAAATCGTAAAGGTATGACATGACATCGGACGAGGCCAGATTCAATGAGGACAGCTTTTTCCAGCGCGCATCGAAATGCGAGTCATCCACCACAAAATCCTCATCCGGCACGGAAATCGCCAGCGGTCCGTACTTAAACTCAAACAAATGGTAGCTCTGCCACCCCATGGCAATCTGAATGGCTTCGTGAAACTTTTTGAAAGTGATGGTGCTTGGCACCATAAGCCGGCGCCATACCGGCCATGGCATATCTAGCAAAGATACCTGAATATCGTAAAGAAATGACCGCATTGCCATGACCCCATACAGCTCCTCTTTGGTTACCCCGCATTTGACGGGCCGAGATTAGTCATTCCTATCATATCCTCTCCAAATGATGGCGACAAGCTCTGAATCGTTTCCGTGCATCCCCAATTCCTGCTTCCCATGCCAAAAACCGCTGGGGAACAGCGCGTCGTAAATTTCCGGATCCATGGAAAATGCGGTATACCTATTAGGAAAGTTCATCACAGCCAAGTGCCTGGCTTGTCAAATCAGCAGGCGGCTAAAGGGGGTTCACGATTTTATGGCCTTGTCTGTTTTATTTGTGCGCCACGGCGAGAGTGAAGCCAATATCCAGAACATGCTGGTGTCGGAGCGCTCCGACCCGGCCCTTACAGCCCGCGGACGCCGGGAAGCGCAAGACCTGGCCCGCCTGTGGGCGGCACAGCCGCCGCGCGCGATCTATGCCAGCCCGCTTCTGCGCAGTATCGACACGGCGAAAATCTGGGAGCAAGAAACGCATGGCCCCGCCGTCCAAATTGACCCCCGCCTCCATGAGATTAAACTGGGGGATTTTGACGGGCGCATCATTTCAGACCTCGCCCAGCACGACAGCGAGCGCTACCAGTTATGGAAGAGCGACCCCGAGTCCCCTCCCGCGCATGGTGAAAAGCTCAGTGCCGTTGGCCTGCGCATGGCGTCGTTCCTGCAAGACGTCGGAGAGCAGTATGACTCGGGGCTGATTGTGGCCATTACCCACGCCGACTGTCTCAAAGCCGTCACCCTCCACATCCTGAAGGCGCCCTGGCAGTCTTCGGGGCTCCTGCATTTCTCCAACGTCGCCGGGGTGCACGCCAACCGTTCAGGAGATCATTTTGAACTGCTGGGTCTGCCGCTCGCACCGCCCGCCCACGCCGGCGCGCTTTAACCGCCAGCGCTCCCCCCTGCGGGGGAGGGTGTGTGCTATCGGTTTTCCGGGTAGTGCAGATCCACACGTTGGCCATCACTCTCGACCACGACAGACACCATATCAATAAAAAATCCGGTTTCCACCACTCCGGGCAGTGCCTTCAGATAGGCATGAGTTTTGTGCGGATCAGCTATTTCTCCAAAGTCGCAGTCCAGAATATAGTTTCCATTATCCGTGATAAAGGGTGTGCCGTCGTGCTGGGAGCGCCGCGTGCTGCGGCACCCGCTGGCCTCGACCCGCCGCGCAGTCAGCTCCCATGCGAACGGGACCACCTCCACCGGCATGGGGAAATGGCCCAGGCGGTTGACTATCTTGGTGCTATCCACGATCACGATAAAGCGGCTGGCAGCCGACGCCACGAGCTTTTCCCGCAGCAGGGCCCCCCCGCCGCCTTTGGTCAGGACAAAACACTTGGCCACCTCGTCGGCCCCGTCAATGGCCACGTCCAAAGCGCTGACAGTGGCAAAGTCCAGCAAAGGAATGCCGAGCTCCCGGGCCATGGATTCCGTCTGCTCCGATGTCCCAATCGCCCGGATTTTCAATCCCTGGCGGACCCGCTCCCCCAGCTTCTGAATAGCCCAGTAAGCCGTTGACCCCGTGCCAAGCCCCACGGTCATGCCGTCTTCCACAAATTCCACCGCGCGTTCCGCGGCCATTTTCTTAGCCTGCGCCAAGCTGTCCAGTGCAGATCCCCCCTCAGGCGTTCTCCGAATATATTGAATATCTTACCGTGTTGCAGGCCTTATGACCCCGTTCACACGCCCCGCCCCTCTCCGGAAATCTGACGCTCCACAATGGCGGCTCCCAGTGAACGGGCAAAGTGCTGCAAGTCTCTCTCCAACGTCTGCGCAAAAGATGACGGGTAGCGGAAATCCGGCTCGAATGCCATCTGCAGAACATGGAGCACCCCGGTGTCCCTGGACAGGCGGGCATCCATCCGCCCCACCAGCGCGTCCCCGGCGAGAATGGGCATGGTGTAGGCGCCAAACTGGCGCTGCGCCGGAGGTTTGTAAATTTCCCAGACGTACCGGAACCCAAAGAGATCATGCAGCCGTTCGCGGCCCCACAATACATTGTCCAACGGTGGGAGAAACCGCACGCGGAGGGCGGGATCTTCCAGGTCATAAGGTTCCTGCCCCATGCACGACTCCATGCGGCCGATATCTTCGCGGCGGAGGTAATAGGACCGCCCCGTCTCTTGAATCATAACCGGAACGAGAACGCCCTGGCTGGCGGCCTCCGCGGCGAGACTGCGCCGCTGGCTCAGGGTTGCCTTCTTCCATCCCCACAGTGGATCTCTCTCCGTGACCACCCGAAAGGCCCGCAGGTATTTGGCAAACAGAGCCTGGTCGGCTTCATCTTCCGAGATTTCCTCATTGCGCCGGGCCACCTCAGCATCCAAGCCCCGGGCAGCCAGGTCAAAAGTGCGCAACGAGCGGTCACGGCCCACCACCCGTATCATCCCGGCGTCCCGCAGCAGATTCAGGGCGTGGGAGGTTGCTTTGGTGGTGCCGACCGCTCCATCCCAATAGCCCTGCACCCGCGCCGGCGACTCAAATGCCCGCGAAGTCAGAGGGCCCTCGTTATTGAGCCGGGTTAAGACCTCTCCGATCACGCTGCCCAAGTCATCCATCTCCCGTTGCAGCTGCTGGCGGCGGCGGGCGCGCACCCCTTTCAGCACGGGAAAATCCTCAATGGGCAGCAAGCAGGCCGCATGCGTGGAGTACTCAAAAATTGTCCCTCGGGCCAGCAGAACATCCACGCTCCCGGCGCGGTATCCGTCGTGACGCGCGAGCAAGGCCAGATCCTGATTGCGTCCGATGAGGGACACGGGGTCGATCTGCACGCATTCCAAATTTCGGATCAGCTGGGCCAGATCCGGTTCCATGCCGTCCGGAACCGGACGGCTCAGCGGGTTCAGACCCTGGAAAGACAAGAGAAACCGCCTCAGGTCTTGCTGCTGTACGGTCAAAGACTCTGTCACGCCGGCCTCCTTCAGTCTCTATCCCTCAAAATCGTTCAGGCAGACCTTGATAGCCCCCAAATTTTTGTTCCAGACGGTGTGAAAGGCCGTTTTATAGTCGCGGGCCGCATAGATATGGGTCACCAGATCCTCGGCCGGCACATCGGTGTTTTCCAACAGCGCGATGGCCTCCGAGAAGAGGTCATGCTCTGTGCCGCCGTATCCAAACGTGCCGAAGAGCGTCACGTCCCGCGACCACACAGGCGTCAGGTCCAGTTTCACCTCCCCCGTGCCCCCTATGAGAAGCACTTGCCCGCCCGGGGCCGCCGCACCCAGCGCATCTTGCAGGGAGGACCCTGTGCCCGCCGCATCGATGACCAGGTCAAATCCGGCGGGGCGCCAAACCGGCGCGTTCCACAGGCGGGGAGCGGGTGCTCCGGTGTAGGCGTTTACCGCCTCGTCCGCGAGGCTCCGCACAACAACCCGGGCGCCCAGTCTGCCCGCCCATTCGGCTTGCTGGGGATACCGGGCGACACTGACCACGTCCGCTGCCGGATGGCCCTCCCGCAAAGCCAAAAGCGTCAGCAGACCTACCGTGCCGGCTCCAATCACCAGCACCGAGCGCACCCTGTCCCAGTCAGCATGGGACAGGCCATGCAGGACAATGGTCAGGGGTTCGGTCAGAACCGCGCGCGACGGCGGCATCAAGGGCGGCACTGCCACCAGCTGCCCCTCGGGCACCCACATATATTGTCCGAACCCTCCGGGATAATCCTTGTGAAATCCGATGAGCAGACCCAGGTCGTGCCGGCTGCGGTGATGGCACCAATTGGGCTGATTGCTGGCACAAGCCGGGCAGAGAGTGTCCGATCCCAAGGCCAGACATGAGAGAGAGGGATTCACTGCCACCAGCGTATCTTTGACCCAAGCATCGCTGCCGTCGGCGACGCGCGCCACCACTTCATGGCCGAGAACGGCAGGAAAGGACGTTAGAGGAGCCAAATAGGGAGAACTGCTGCCGAGCAGCAGCGAGGAATCGGAACCGCAGATCCCGGACAAAACGGGCTTGACCCGGATCCAGCCAGGGCGTGAGGCCACCTCGGGCTCCGCGACCATTTCAGATTTCAGGGACGAGACCGCCCCCATCTTGGCCGTGCGGGGAAGAAATTTCTGCCGAGCCAATCTTGGCAGGGATAAGTGATAGCGGATGGCTTTATAGCTCATGGGGGAATCCGGCAAACAGTCCTATCATGGACAATACCAGCCTCTCTGTGTGTTCTTGCCTTCCACACCGGGAGCGCTGTCGGGCGTCCGGCTTGGCAGGCTCTTTACTGCAGATCCTTGAGGAATCCTACCGCGGGCCTTTTTTGGGACAGCGCGGCCATAATCTGCACCCACGCCTCTTCGGTGCCGATTCCCGCTTCCGTAAAGATCTGATCGAGAAAAACCCTCTGGGCGTCGCTCAGTTCTTTCTCCAGCGCCTCCCCAGTGTCTGTCAGGGTCAAAAGCCGGCTGCGCCTGTCACGCTCAGCCGGGGTGTTGTGGATGAAACCCAGTTCAACCAGTTGCTTCAGCGGTTTATGCAGCGCCTGTTTGCTGACTTCCAGCATGGCCAGCAACTGATTGACGGTGAGGCCGGGGAAATGCCCCACAAAGAACAGAATGCGGTGGTGCACCCGCTGCAGGTGATGCTTGGCCAGAATTTGATCGGGCTTATCCGTGAATGTCCGGTAGGCGAAATAGAAGAGCACCAAGATTTTGTTGAGCTGCGACTTGCGGCGGTCGTCCATAGCATTTCCCCTCCGTCCGGTTCCGGCCATGTATCGCAGTCCCGCGCATCGCCGGCCCACACGTAAAGGAACGGGGGACTGCGATGGGGTTCAGCGCGTGAAGCAAACCTAGCGGCCCTGAAGCCTTGACCCGTCCATGATAGCACAAGCCCACAGAAATCTATCCACAGTCCGGCTTTTTCTTCACCGCAGGGCTGCAGCCACCAAATTTCGTCCAATTGCTTTATGTCAATGTTATTGACTTAACACACCCCGCCCTATACACTATAAGTCAAATCTATTGACCTATTTTCCGAGGAGAGTGACACACATGGAGAACCCCACATACACCGTTGGCCGCTACCTTCTGGACCGCCTGGCTGAACTCGGCATAGACCACCTGTTTGGCGTGCCTGGCGACTACAACTTAAACTTTCTCAGCCAGGTGATGACTCATGAAACAATGACATGGGTGGGCAACCGCAACGAGCTCAACGCCGCTTACGCCGCGGACGGATACGCCCGCCTTAAAGGCATTGGAGCTCTGGTCACCACCTACGGGGTGGGAGAGCTGAGCGCCATAAACGGCGTGGCCGGATCCTTCGCGGAAAGAGTCCCCGTCGTGGCCATCACAGGAACTCCGGCCACGTCGGTCATGGCCCAGGGCCTCTTGGTGCACCACTCGCTGGCGGACGGACAGTTTGGCCATTTCCACGCGGCCTACCGGGAGGTGACTGCAGCCCAGACCATTTTGCAGGCGGACACAGCCCCTTTGGAAATCGACCGGGTGCTCCGTACGTGCTGGACCTCCAAGCGCCCCGTGTACATCGCCCTGCCGTCTGATGTCAGCGGCCAGCCCGCAGCCCCTCCTGCAGGCCCGCTTCTTGGCTCCCTGGACCTTCCCGCCAGTGACCCTGCCAACCTTGAGGAGGTGCGCGCCCAGATCGCACGCCGCGCGCGATCGGCCCGCAAGCCCGTTATTTTAGCAGACTTTGAGGTGAACCGCTATCATGCCGAAGCCTCTTTGCTGCACCTCGTGGAGCGCTCGGGGTTTCCTGTCGCGACATTGAGCATGGGCAAGGGAGTCATTGCGGAGAATCACCCCCAGTTCATCGGTGTATACAACGGCGGGTTGAGCGCAGAGTATCTTAAGGAGCGCATCGCCCAGTCGGATTGTCTGATTCTGGTGGGCGTGCAGCTAATTGACACCCTGACCGGGAGCTTCACTGACGGCATTGACCTCGACACCGCCATTGCAGTGCATCCCCACCATACCAATATCGGCGCGGTGCGCTATGACCGCGTGAATATGGAAGAGCTTTTAACGGCACTAAGCGGAAACTTTGAGCCCCGGGACCCGTCCACACTGGATATTCTCCCGGCCTCCGCCGCAGAAGCGCCCCGCCAGGCGGAGCCTGGGAAGGACAGGACGGCGGCTTTGACCCAAGAGCATTTTTGGTCCCGTTTCAGCCAGTTCCTCATCCCGGGGGATGTGCTCATCGCAGATCAGGGTACGGCCTACTTTGGCGCCGCATCAATCCCCATTCCTGAGCACACCGCTTTTGTCGGTCAGCCGCTATGGGGCTCCATCGGCTACACCCTGCCGGCACTTTTGGGCACGCAGCTGGCCTTCCCGGACCGGCGCAATATTTTAGTCATCGGCGACGGCTCCTTCCAGCTTACCGTTCAGGAACTGTCCACGATGATTAAATGGCGGCTCCACCCGATTGTCATGCTGCTGAACAATGACGGCTACACAGTGGAGCGCGCCATTCACGGTCCCGACGAACCTTACAATGACATCCCCATGTGGAGCTACCACCAGCTCCCGCGGGTTTTCGGAGACAGCACCTGCCTGGCCCTCCAAGTGTCCACCGTGCAGCAGCTGGATGACGCGCTGGCGGCCGCCGAGATCGCCAAAGACCGGCTGGTCTTTGTGGAAGTCCTGATGGGACGTCTGGACGCGCCCGACATTCTCAATCGGCTCGGCCGCGCCATGGCCGCGCAGAACCATTATTAATCCCGTTTCATTTTTTGCCATTCCGGCCCGTTCCCCTAATGCGGAATGGGCCCGAACGGCTTGTCTGCCGCCTTTTGTGGCAAAGACTCCGCAGTCCCTAAATGGTCTGCTCCCGGTCCCCTTTTCTCGGGCTTTGCGCTCTCAAGGTTTTTTGACCAGCTTATACACATTGAGACCGACCCGCTCATCACGGTCAGGCAGCACCGCATTGCCCTCAGTGGAAGCGATAATCACCGATTTGCCGGACCCGGAGCGTCCAAATTCCTGTGACAGGTCAACCCGTATCGTCAAAATGCCATCCTCCACGGAAAATTCCACGTTCTTCATCTCGTGCTCTCCCTTCATCTAATCCCGCCCTCATATTGTAGACTATGCACAAAGGCGGGCCGCAAGAGGCTGGCCCGCCTTTGTGCATGGTGATCCGCCTATTCCGCCAAAGCGATGTTGCTTTGCTCGATGGGCCGGGTCATCAGGGTAAACGCCAGCGCCAAGACGCTGGAGAGGCCCAAGGTAATCAGGCCAGCGGTCTCAAACCCCTCCGGAAGCAAAGAGGCAAACAGCGGCCCGCCCAGAAGCGCGCCTACATTGAACACCAAGAACAGCCAGCCTGTCACGGTGCCCGCTATCGAGTCATCCACCGAGTCCTGCCCCATCGTCGCGACCAAATCCACAAAGATGCCCCAGCCAGCTCCGAAAGCAAAGGTGAGCACCAGCAAGGCGGTGATGCTGCCCACGCTGAACATCCCCAGGCAGCCAATGGCAATCAACAGGGCGGCAAATGACACGACCCGTTTGCGTCCCAGCTTATCCGCCATATAGCCGATAGGAAATGCGCAGATGAAGCCGCCCAGCCCTCCCATCGAGACCACCTCCGCGGCATGAGCGGACGACAGGGCAATCCCTTTCAGCAGATAATCCGAGTAATATCCGAGAAACCCGAATAGCGCAATGCCAAAGAGGAAAATAGCGACCGACAGCACGGCAACATTGCGGTGAAAGATGCCAGAAAATCCGATCCCGCGGCGTTCCGGTTTCTTATAGGTCTTCGGAATCACAAAATAAAATAGGAGCAGAGAGATGACAGCGGCCAGCCCTGACAAAATAAAAGGAGTTCGGTAGTGAGGCAGAAAAGGATTCATGAGGTTCGGGCCAATAAAGAGCCCCAACCCAAAGAATACGGCGAAAGCCGACACGGCGCGCCCCCTTGTTTCAAAGAAAATATCTCCCAGCAGCGCCACAATAGCCGGCTGAAAGATCCCGACGCCAATGCCCACTCCCAACCGGGCTGCAAACAGGCCGGCCGGGCTCGTGACATACCCCGTCCAGACAGTGAATACCGCAAAGATGACAACGGACGCCATAATAGTATATTTCACGGAAAAGCGGTCAAACAGGTAGCCGCCCACCATGCTGAATATGGCGATTCCCAGTGCGTATCCCGTGGACACCTCGCCCAAGAGCGCCACCGTGCCGTGTACATTGTGCACCACAAATGGGGATCCAAACGTGTACAGGTTCGTATCGAATCCTTCTAAAAAGGCAGGGATAGCGGAAATAATCACGATCAGCGCAAACATGGCTGGACTGCGTCCCGCGACGGAACGCACCGTCACCATAGGCGCGGAATCAGAGCGGGGCTGGGTTGACATAAGACGGGCCTCCTTGAGTTTGGATTTCAATGCAATAGATGCTCGCGCTGGAAAAATCTCATAGACCCACAATTGCGACAAAAGAACGGGTGGGAATGCCGTTTGCCACGAATGCTGATGGGAGTTGGAGGGCCTGCCAAATTTACGCGCTAGCTACAGCATAATGATTCGTCACCCATTGATAAAATCCTGCTGCACCAGATCACAAAAATACTGTGACTGCTCTGTGCAGAAATTCTCCAGACAGGATCTCTCTTGCCCACCCGAGGCTGAATATATCGGACTTCACCATCGCGCAGCAAGCCAGCCCTCCCGTTCCAAACCCACCAAATTCCTGCAAGCCTCGGGTTTGGCGAATAAGCGAGCAGCCAGCGGATTGGCTGACATCCCGCGTGGCTGCTGCGCTTAAAGGCTCAGGTTGGATGATGCTCCCGCCCCATGAGAATTTAGACCGAGCGGGCCAAACGGTCAAGAATTTCGAACTGGGTCGGGTGCGGGAATGTCATCCGGCCGAGCTCGGCTGGTGTCAGGCCCATGCGCACAGCCATATGAGCGGCGGCCGACAGCGCCGAGGCATCAACGCCCACCCCGTGCACCCCCACTATCCGGCCGCTTGACCGGCTGATCACCAGTTTGATAAATCCTTCCAGCTCTCCCGCAATTTGCGCCCAGGCTTCACTGCCCATGTCACGGGTGTGCTCGGTGACAGCAATGCCCCGGGCTGCGGCATGTTCACGCGTCATCCCCACCGCGAGGCCTTCCGGACGGGAGAACACCGTGGTCGGCATTTCCCACGGATTGAAGAAGTCATCCATGGCCTCTCCCAGTAAAATATCCTGCGCCACAATTTCGCTCATGCGCACAGCAGAGTGGAACAGCATGGACTGGCCGTTGACATCACCGGCGGCGTAGATGTGGGGAATATTGGTATGCATGCGCCTATCCGCCACAATCCCGTGGCGGCTGTATTCAATTCCCACCTGGTCCAGATTCAGATTTTTAGGCAGGCTGGGCTGGCGCCCGACAGCCGCCAGTACCCGGCTCGCCAAGAACTCCTCGGAACCCCCATCCGCCAGGGAGTGGCCCTTGACCACGTACTGGTGTCCGCTATTTGGGGTGATGGCGTCCACCTGCACTCCTGTGACAATTTTCACCCGCTTTCCAAGACTATCCGCAACCGCACGGACCAAATCCTGGTCCATTCCTGTCAAAATCGCTGGCGCCATTTCTATCACGGTCACCTTTACACCCAGATCCGACAGCATGGATGCGCTCTCCACACCGATATATCCTCCTCCCAGGATCACAATATCTTCCGGCATAGCAGGCTGGGTGTCTTTCCATGCAAACAAATCGTGATGATTCCAGGTTTGGTCAAATCCGGGGATGGGAATATTCTCGGCTTCCGACCCCGTGGCTATCAAAATATTACTGGCGGACACCGTAAAACTGCTTTGCCTGTCCCAGTCATCCACAGCCACATGGCTGGCATCCTGCAAGTGAGCTTGGCCCCGAATAAACGTAAGATTAGCGGCTCCAGCAATTTCCTTGCTGTGCTGCTCATATCTTCTCGCCTGCACCCCGTCTTTGTAATCGCGAATTTTTGACCAGTCGGCTTGCGTTCCCTGAGCTTCCATGCCAAAAAATCCGACACCGGCAATCTGATGCCAGATCACCGAAGCTTCCCGCACGGATTTCGACGGCACACACCCCTCATACAGACAATTTCCGCCTAAATTCCCCTTCTCATCCACCATTAAAACCTTCCGCCCGCTCTTGGCCACGCGGAACGCCGCAGGATAGCCCCCGCCGCCTGCTCCAATGACAATAAGATCATAGTGGTTTTCCATCAGTCGCCCTCCATTTCATTACTCAAACTACCCCGATGACACTTTTTCTCAACACATCCTAAGCTCAGGATAGCCAATAGCACACGGTTCCAACAGGACACAATGGCCCTTTTATTGACAGCCGCTTGGCCGCAATTATTCCCTCCGTACCCCACCAGTGCTCTTTGTGGAGCAATTTCCCAGAATAAAAATCTAGGCACCACACACAATGAACTGTTCAAAGAGGTTGCCCTCACCTAAGGGCGACTCACGTTCAGGAGGTGCGCCACTTGAGTCAGGATCCATGGAAAGTTACCATTGACGGCCAGATCCTCGCAGGCGTCCGCGGCGAAACCATTCTCGAAGTCATGCTGC
Source organism: Sulfobacillus sp. (assembly GCA_027309085.1). GTDB lineage: Bacteria > Bacillota > Sulfobacillia > Sulfobacillales > Sulfobacillaceae > Sulfobacillus. The sequence goes on along the minus strand of DAIDDL010000001.1, from coordinate 122,243 downwards.
ACCACCAGCGGGATATTCCCCATGTTTGCTATCATCCTGATTTAGGTCCGATCCAAACCTGCGACACCTGCATCGTGGAAACAGACGGCAACCTGGTGCGGGCGTGCCAGGAAAAAATCACCCCGGACATGGTGCTGAGCACTGTGGCCCCGGGTGCGCGCGAGGCCCGGGAAGAAGCCATGAATCGCCTCTTGCGCAACCACCAGCTCTATTGCACCGTGTGCGACAACAACAACGGCAATTGCGTGGTCCACAACACGACTAAACAGGTAGGGCTGACCCATCAAAAATATCCTTTTGAACCCAAGCCCTACGCAAGAATCGATGCCACCAATCCCTTCTACCGGTATGATGTGGACCAGTGCATTCTCTGTGGCCGCTGTGTAGAAGCCTGCCAGGACCTCGAAGTCAATGAGACCCTTTCGATTGACTGGAGCTTGGACAGCCCCCGCGTCATTTGGGATGACGGGGTCAGCATTGGCGAGTCTTCATGCGTTTCCTGCGGCCACTGTGTCACAGTCTGCCCCTGCAACGCCCTCATGGAAAAGAGCATGATCGGCGAGGCCGGTTACCTGACCAACCTCCCTCCTGACACACTGCAGCCGATGATCGAGTGGGTTGAGGACGTTGAACCCAGTTTGCCCCCGGTCTTCGCCCTTTCCGATATCGAGTCGGCCATGCGTAAAAGCCGCATAAAAATGACTAAGACGGTCTGCACGTATTGCGGCGTGGGGTGCTCCTTCGACATCTGGACCAAGGGTCGCACCATTCTCAAAGTCGAGCCGACTCCCGAGGCCCCCGTCAACGGCATTTCGACCTGCATTAAAGGCAAGTTCGGATGGGACTTTGTCAACAGTCCCGACAGGCTGACACACCCCCTCATCCGCCATGGAGACGCTTTCTATGAATCAACATGGGACGAAGCATACCGAGTCATCGGCGAGCGGATGACTCGCGTTAAAGACCAGCACGGTCCCGACAGCTTCATGTTCATCGCGTCCTCGAAAGCCTCCAACGAAGAAGCCTTCCTGGTGCAGAAACTTGCGCGGCAGGCGATCGGCACGAACAACGTCGACAATGATTCGACATACTGCCAGGACCCTGCTACCTACGGCCTCCGCCAGACTGTCGGCTACGGAGCGGACAGCGGTTCGATGAACGACATCGGCCAGGCCGAACTGGTCATCATTGTCGGCTCCAACACTGCTGAATCGCACCCAGTGGTGGCGACCCGGGTTAAGCGCGCACAGAAGCTCCATGGGCAGAAACTTGTGGTCGTGGATATCCGCCAACATGAAATGGCGGAGCGGGCTGACCTGTTTGTGCAGCCAAACCCCGGAACCGACGGTACGTGGATTCTCGGGCTGTCCAAGTATTTGGCCGACCAGCAATGGATTGACCAGGAGTTTTTGCAAGCCCATGTGGACGGACTCGGTGAGTACCTCGAATTTTTGGCACCGTATACTCTCGCCCACACCCACACTGTCACAGGCATACCTGAAGAAACTACCATGCAGGTAGCCCGGATGATCCACAGCGTCCGGTCTGTGGCCATTCTCTGGGCGATGGGCGTCACACAGCAGCAGGACGGTTCTGAAACATCCCTTGCGATTGCCAACCTGCTGCTGCTCACCGGAAATTTCGGTCGGGCTGGCACGGGCGCATATCCTCTGCGAGGTCACAACAATGTGCAGGGCGCATCCGATTTCGGCGCCAAACCCAGCTATTTGCCAGGATACCAGGACCTGGCGGACCCCGAAGTCCGGGAACGCTTTAAAAAAGAATGGGGGACTGATCTGCCAAAGACCGGCGGAATCAATAATCAGGAACTTGCCGGCGCCATCTTGCAGGGTCGGATCAAAATGCTCTACGTCGTCGGCGAAGACACCGCACTAGTGGATGCCAATGCCCAAGAAGCCCGGCAGGCCTTCGAGCAGCTCGACTTCATGGTCGTGCAGGACCTGTTTCTGACCAAGACAGCGCAGTACGCCGACGTCATTCTCCCGGCTTCGCCATCACTGGAAAAGGAGGGCACCTTCGTCAATACGGAACGGCGGGTCCAGCGCTTTTACCAGGCCTTGGCCCCACTGGAGGGCAGCCGACCCGACTGGGTGATTCTACAAGACGTCGCCGCTCAATTGAATGCCCACTGGCCGCCCTACCCCCACCCCCGCGATATTATGGACGAAGCGGCCAGGCTGACGCCTCTTTTGGCTGGGGTCAGCTACGACCGTCTGGACGGGTACCACACACTGCAGTGGCCGGTCCAGCTAGACGGCACCGACTCGCCGCTGCTGTATACCGAGCGGTTTAGCCATCCCGATGGGAAAGCCCGTCTGGTTCCCTTAACACTGTCGGGGCCCACCGCGCAGGACCAGAAATTCGACTTGCACATCAACAACGGGCAGCTTTTGGAACACTTTCACGAAGGCAACATGACCTACCGGTCCGAAGGTATCCGCCATTTGGTTCCTGAGGTTTTTGTGGAGGTCAGCCCTGAACTGGCCCGGGAGCGGCACCTGCACGACGGCACCGTGGTCCGTCTGGTCTCTCCCACCGGGTCCCTGAAGGTCCCCGTGCTGGTAACCGGGCGGGTGAACGGGCACAATCTTTACCTGCCTATGAATTCGCAAGGTCCCGGCGCCGTCAATGACATTACAGGCACAGGGGTTGATACCCAGACTCACACTCCTGCCTACAAAGACACTCAGGCCTACATGGAAATTGTCGAAGAACAGCCTCAGGGCTCCCCCTTGCCCCGCAGCAATTGGCGGTTCAAACAACGCCACCCGCAAAAAGGGGTCGAGGTAGCCCGCAAATGGGCACGGCCGGACTACATCCCTCTTGTAACGGCCCAACAACACCGAGGAGCGGAGGACACCACCCATGGCCCATCCCACCACTAACATTCTCACAAGTTCCGGGGAGCAAGCACTGCCGGCAGAAGACATGGCCACAACAGAGGACCTCCTCCGATTTGTCCGCGCTCTACGCAGCGCGGGAATTCTCGACTTCCTGACTGGACTGCTGGAGCAAAAAGATCCGGTTCTCCACATCACAGTGGGGCAAATGAATCAGGCCGGCGTCAAGCACGCGATCAACAACCTCGAGCAGTTGGCAGCCTTTATGGGCTCGATGTCCCAAGACAGCTGGGATATGGCACTGCACGCCTTAGGAAACGGTCTGGAGAGCATGGCGCGCACGAAGCCGTCCCGGCCAGGAGAAGGCATGGGCATATTCCAGCTGTTGGGCGCTCTGAAAAATCCTGATACCGCGCAGGGCCTCCGCACCCTCTTAAGTTTTCTCGAAGGGTTTGGCCGGTCGGTGGGTGGCCGCACGCCCGTTCCGGAGCGCACAAAATAGGGCGCCGCCCTGATCCCACCTGCAGACTATGCTAAAATCCAGGAGAAACTTTTTCTCCAAAGGGGATGATTCAGATGAGCTTTTTCAAGTCGCTCAAGAACATGGCCGAGGGACAACCTGCCCAAAACATGCCGGATCACCTGTGCCAGAGCTGCAATGTCGCCATGCAGTACCACGGGCCCCACGCTCTTCGCACCGGCGGCATGAACCGCGGCTGGGGTGTAGCCGCCGACATGCTGCTGGGAGCTCGCGACGAAACCATGTTTGACCAGATGACGGAAAAGAACGTCATTGTACATGTCTTCGTGTGCCCCGAATGTGGCCGTCTAGAGATGGTAAATGATCCGCGGCGCGGATTCTAGCCAGCGGGCCAAGCCTGGGCAGAAGTTTTCGTCTCCCGCCAAGTCATGGCCGGGAGACGAAAACTGAAGATCGGGAAGCACGCGGCAGATTACCTCCAATTTCTATATCAGGCTGAAGAATTCCCCCCGGAACGGGCAAGGCAACCGGAGGAGTTTGTGGCGGCTGCGCGGCTCCCGCGGACGCCAGGCAGTGTGCGCTTTGCCCCGCCCAACAACAGAGCTTGGGGGAAGGCAGGTTCATCAAGTTGCTCATCCGGTAAATTTTACTGAGAAAAATAGTCTACGCTCATGAATTTAGGATATAATACTATCACATGGTCATAAATTCTATCTCAGGAGGCTTCCCAATGTCCTCTCAGCAAGCGGAACGGCGGCGCAGGGAACTGATTGCCGAGTACTCTTCCATCCAGCCCATCCAAACGGATGGCCTGGGCAAATCCGGCACCGTGTACCAGAGACAGCTGGTAGCATTTCATGTCGGGCTGTTTCACGGCATGGTCTCTCTGGCCAAAACGGACGAAGACTTCCGGCAAGTCGAAGAACAGCTTACCACTATCAAGGGACTGCTCCCATATTATGACACCCGTCCGGCTGTCAACGCCTGAACGGGAGCCGGTATGTCTTGCGGAGCATGGCAAACGGGAGACCTTGGACAAGGCTCAGGGCGCAATGCGTCCGTTGCGCAGGTCTTCATCAGTAAACGGGAACACCATTTCGGGGTCCGGGTGAAGGATTGTCTCATCTTTGCCGTCATAGTCCACGGCGCTTAAAAAGTGTTGCATCACCTGCAGGCGCGACTCGCGCTTGTCATCCGCCCTGACTACTATCCAGGGACTTTCCGGACTGCTGGTGCGGGTAAACATCTGGTTGCGCGCCAAACTGTAGTCATCCCAGCGTTTTAACGCCTTGGCATCCATCGGACTCATTTTCCACCGCTTCAGCGGGTCTTCCTGCCGCGAATCGAGACGGGCCTTCTGCTCATCTTTGTGAATGTCCAGATAGTATTTGAAGATCTGAATGCCGGAGTGCCGCAGCATCTGCTCAAAATAGGGCACCGTTGTCATAAACTCCTCATATTGCTCAGGGGTGCAAAAATCCATCACACGCTCGACGCCTGCCCGGTTGTACCAGCTCCGGTTAAACAGGACAATTTCCCCGCCTGAGGGCAAGTGGGGGACATAGCGCTGAAAATACCACTGGGTCGATTGCCGCGGCGATGGTTTGTCCAAAGCCACCACGTGCGTCTGGCGGGGATTCATGTGCTTGGCAAAGCGGCGGATCGTGCCGTCCTTCCCCGCTGCATCCCGCCCTTCAAAAATCACGAGAATCTTGCTGCTGTGCGAGGTGACATGCATCTGCACTTTGAGGAGCTCCACCTGCAAACCCCGCAGGTCCTTCTCGTAAGCACTCTTCACCTCAGCCACGCTGGGCGCTCCATCTTTGTGTTTTTTATGACCCTTCGCCATAATATCCTCCTTGTTTTAAAAATAAGGTTCTCTTCGCGCTGACCGAAACCATCCCGGAGACTTGTCCCTGCCGCTTGATGCCATCTTACTGCACCCTGACAGTTTCGCCCAGCACCAAGGCTGTCCGGAAGATTTCAGCAGGCGGCACACCGCCTTTCCCCCTTCCCAAAAATCATGGCTTGTACCAGGCGCCCCGTAGGGGAATAGCCAGCTGGCGGTGTATTATTATAGGGTTGCAGGAGGGTGGCAGATGAATCTACTTGCGGCAGGACTGGTGAGCGCGTCATCCTTCCTGCACCTTGGCTGGAACACAGCTATGCGCTCCACATCAGGAAATTTGCGCTTTGTCTGGCTTCTGGTGCTGACGGGCGGCCTCTTTGCCGCTGCCGGCACCATGGTTTTAGGAATTCCCTGGAATTTCGGGCCAGTATGGCCGTGGGTCCTGGCCACGGTCGCCGTCCACTCCCTGTATTTCGCATCCCTGGCCCAAAGCTACCGGAAGGGCGCCTTGCGCGACGTCTACCCGGCGGCTCGGGGCGGCGGGATTCTGTTCAGCATTCCCTTAGCCCTGATCTTGTTCCACCAGGTTCCTGGAGTGTATGCTGTCACCGGCGCCTGCCTCATTGCAGTTGCCGTGATCATCCCTTCGCTGCGGTCTGGGGGGAATCTGGCGACACTGGGGTGGGTTCTCAGTGTCGCGGCACTGATCGCCTTGTACTCTGCCATCGACAGCCATAGTGTGCACTTCATCTCCCCGTGGCCGTATATTTCTGCTCAATATCTTGGCACCGCCCTTGTGCTGGCTCCCTGGGCTCTAGGTTCTGGCCAGCGCAGTCCTGCTGGCCCCGCGGCCCTGTCGGGCATTGGCAGTGTAATCTCCTACCTGTTGGTACTGTATGCCTACCAGCGCGCAGCGGTCGCCCCTGTCCTGGCCCTGCGGCAAATCGCCATCGCCTTTGCGCCCTTCGCCGGTTGGATTGTCCTGAAAGAATCGTGGCAAGTACGGTCTGTGTTCGTGTCCGCGGCCATTGTGCTGGGCTGTGCGCTGATTGTGCTCCGGTAGACAGTAGTCTCCAAGGGCCGCTGCCGGCGCTGGCCCGTCTGGGCGCGGTGTGAGATCATAGAGCGGACCCGCGCCATAAATTAAGGAGAATTAGGAGGGAAGCCAATGAAGGCGGTAATCGTGACGAAATTCGGAGGACCAGAGGTTTTAAAAATGGCTGACATTCCGATCCCTGCCATTGGACCAGACCAGGTGCTGATCAAGGTCCATGCGACCAGCGTGAATTTTGCTGACATCAAATCCCGCTACGGCCAGTATCACGGAGCCAGCCAGCCTCCCTTCGTTCCTGGGCTGGACGCGGCAGGCGTTGTGGAAACCGTAGGTTCCAACGTCACCCAGTGGCACCCCGGCCAGAAGGTGATCGTCTTCCCTAAAAATGGGTCGTATGCGGAATACGTCTGCGCGGACGCCGCCCTCACCTTTGCCCTGCCGCCGGAGATCGACTGGGACACGGCGGCCGCGTGCCCTCTCGTCAGTTTTACCTCTTATAAGCTGCTTCATGACGTAGCCCGGCTCGCGCCGGGAGAAACCGTTTTAGTGCATGCCGCCGCAGGCGGCATTGGCACCACCGCCACGCAATTGGCCAAGATTCTGGGAGCAGGGCTGGTGATCGGCGCAGTGGGAGATCCGTCCAAAATCCCCGTCAGCCTCAGCGCCGGTGCCGATCATGCCTTCTGCTGCACCAGCGGCAATTTCTCTGACCAAGTCAACGACCTCACGCACGGCCGCGGAGCCGACGTGATCTTGGATTCCATCGCCGGTTCTGTGACGGGACAAAGCCTGCAATGTCTGGCTCCGTACGGCCGACTCGTCGTGTTTGGCAATGCCAGCGGCCAGCCTGGTGTTGTCCACACAACTGACTTGCATGCCAGTTGCCGGGCCGTGCTGGGCTTCAGCTTAGGCACGACTCGCAACGAGCGGCCTGAGTTGCTGCAAGACACGGCCGAGCATGTCATGGATTACCTTGCGACAGGACACTTGAAGATGACTGTCGGCCGGACATTTCCCTTGTCCGAGGCCAGAGCCGCCCAAGAGTGGGTGGAAAATCGGCAGAGCACCGGGAAAGTCCTCCTCGTGGTCAGCCCGACCCGTTCAGGCGGGACACCCGTTTGATGCCATGTCTGGGCCAAAAGCCCTTGAAGGAATCTCCGCTGTTTAATAGAGTGGCACAATCACACTAGAAAGAGGTGACCGGGATGCTGACACGCCGCGGCATAAGATTTTCCTGCCGGGAACGATACCGCATGGAATCCTCTCAGGGACTTCTATGCCCTGAGTTCATTGTCTCTTCCCGGCACCTGGGGCACCTGCTTTCGTAGAAGCGCCAATCCTCGCTGCCGGGCTAAGAGCATGGGCACTATCCCACCACCACCGGGTGCTGGTGTACGGAATTCTGGCAGGAGCGGCCCTGGCCATGGCCCTGGCGTTTCCGAAAATCCGCTCGGCCCCTTCCACCTGACCGTACCGCGGGGTTAAATCACATGCCCGCCCCGTCTTCACATCTTGTCAATCCAGACCTCCTTCCCTTGTGCCAGCTTCGTGTGGTACCATGGCTCAGATGAGCCATGGTACCACTTTTAAAGTGCGGCGGTCCTGATCGCCAGCGGTATCGGGTCCCCGGCTGGCATGTTCCGGACAGCGTGCGTCCGACAAGAGAATGGGAAAGGAAGAGCGTATGGCAGAAGAAAGATTGTCCGCAGCATCCCATGATTATGTGGAACTGCTTTTTCACTGGCACCGCTACCAGACCGCAGCCGCCCTGCTCAAGGATCTCAAGGTACTGGAAGTGGGTATTGGAACCGCCTACGGAGCCGCTTACCTGTCGGACATCGTCGACAGCCTGACCGGAATTGATGTGGATCCGTGGGCGGTTCAAAATGCTGCGGATCTCTACCCCGCACCCAACTTGACATTTTTGCTGGGTGATCTGAAGAGCCACCATTTTGAGGATGCGTCTTTTGATGCTGTCATCATGTTTGAGGTCCTGGAACACGTGTCCAAAGATGAGCAGCCAGCACTCATCGAAGAGATTTCCCGCGTCCTCAAACCCGGAGGAATTTTTTTGATGTCTACCCCTGACCATGACCGCACCAAGGACTTTGCAGAAGAGAATCCCTATCACATCGGGGAGATGACTGAACCGGAGCTGCGCAGCCTTCTGGCCTCCTCTTTTGCCTATACCGAACTGTACTCCCAGGAAATCAACGCCGCCAGCATTATATGGAAGCCCAATGACCACTCCTTTGCGGGATATGGAGTAGACGTTGGCGAGTCCGGCTCCCATCCGGCGCCTGTCAGCCAGAACAAACGCCTCACCCTCATCACCCAGAGCAGTGCAGCGCCTCTAACAGCCTCTTTGGCCGGATTTTGTGTGGAGAGTGAGCGGCGCATTCTGACAGAGCTTTGGGATCATATCGGCAATGCCGAATGGCGCCTGAGAACCGCCGCCGAGGAAACCGAGCGCCAGACGAGGAAAATAGCTGAAGCCCAAGAGACCGAGAAGCGCTTGCAGGCTGAGCTTGACCAGGCTGAGCACGACATTCTCGTCATGTCGGAGGATCTGCTGGCCATCCATGCCTCTTACCAGGAACGTCTGGAGCGGCTTGAACAACTTGAGCCCCTCGCCGAAGAAACCGAATGGCTGAGGCAGGCCAATGCATCTTTGCAGCAGCAGCTGGACGTGGTCCACAATTCCCGGTCATGGCGGGCCATTCAGCGCTACTGGCACCTGATGGACTCGCGGGCCGCAGGCCCAGTGCTGCAAGGAGTGCGCAAGATCGTCCTGCGCACCCGCAAACCTCCGTCCTCCTGACGCAGGCCCGCCAGGCCCCACTTCGGTCCTCTATTAGGCCGGATTTTTTCCGGTCACTGCGGGCCCCTTGGGACTGGCGTGAAATAGACTCCCAGGCACCATCTGCAGAGCATATCCGCCCAGCATCCGACTGCTGCAAAATCTTGAGACCCCCTAACCCCGCAGCCCACCGAGCGGATTCACCCCGGTGCTACGGCTCCTTTCAGCTTTAAGCAGTTGCCGCACAATCTGAGAAGGATTTTTCGCCGCTACGGCGAATTTTCTTTAAGAGATTATGATGCCATGGCTAGCAAAGGAGCACGCCCGTGAATATCCGCCTTATGTCCGTTATGCTGTCCGCCTCGCTGGGACTGCCGCTGTTGAGCGCGGGGATCAGCCGCGCTCAATCCCTGCCCGCAGCCTATGCTGTCCCGGTGCATGCTTTGCGCCAGGCCAGTTTGCCGCCCACTCCCTTTTACCAGACGGAATTGCCTGCCTTGGACCGATCCACCGGGGCCCGGCAGGTGACCGTGGTCGTCGATACACCGGGCCGCGCAGCCCTTCTCAAACAGTACGCATCCCAGGTGAGCACCCCCGGCTCGCCCCTGTACCACCACTTTCTGAGTCCTCAAGCGCTGGTCCGGAAATTCGGCCCGACACCCGCTGCCGCCAAGCAGGTCCGCCAGGCTCTGCAGGCGGCGGGGTGGCGGGTGCTGGGCCATACGGCGCTGACGGTCACAGCGGAAGTGCCGGCAGCCGGCGCCCGGGCAGAAATTCCCGTGGCCCCGGCCCTGTACGCCGTAGACGGGTTGTCAGCTGTGCACATCACCGTCCCCCAGGCGTCCGCGTCCTCCCCGCTGCGCCGGCTGCCCCGAGACGACGCTACCGTGCGGCCAGCTTTGACGGTGTCTTCCGCATACCTGGCTCCATATGGCCTAGCCCGCCCCCCCGCACTGGCGCAAAGGGTGACGTCCGCGAACGGGGACATCTTCACCGCCATGAGCTTCAATCCCGCCGTCACGTCCGCACTCCCGGCCGGACTGCCGTTCAATATTGTCCTGTCCGCCCAGACGGCAACTGGCCAGCCGCTGGCAATTCAGTCCGTGTCCAACATCGCGGACACGCAAAACAATATCGGGTCATATGGCAGCGGCCAGGCCTTCCCCGCCAGCAGCAACACGCTGTGGCAGTTGGAACTGGCCGCCTTCGGCGCCAGTTCCCAGCCCGATACCCTGACCGCCGCTGTGACACTGACTGACGGCACCACGGAGACGGTCTCCTTCACCCTGCCGGACTTTACCGGGTCGGCGACCGCCCTCTTCCCGCTGGACGGGGCGCAGTTAAGCCAGCTCCTGGGCGCCCAGAACTTATACCAGGACGCCCTCAGCTCACCTCCCGGGCCAGTGGCCATCCTGACCGTGGGCACCACTCCCAGCCTGTCCGACCTGTCGGCGCTGATGAACCAGGAATCTCTCCCCACCCCAGAGGTGGCGTTCCCGGACACCGGCTCCTCCCCAACAGGGACGGCGCCGTCCTCATCCGCCCCGACCGGCCTCGAATCCAATCTCGACCTGCAAGCGGTGGCGTCTTCCGCACCGGGCGCCCCCATCGCGGACTATGTCTACTCATCCAGTGACCCGGCTGACCCCCTGACCGCTTTTCTGGCCCTCTTGGCCCAGAAAGACGCGCAAAAAATCGCCACGGTCAGCTACGGGTTCTATGGGGAAAACGCCACAGCTCTCAGCACCTTGATGAACGCCTGCACCGCCGAGGGAATCACAGTCTTTTTCGCCAGCGGCGACGAGGGCGCTTATGCGAGCGCTGCGGGGACCAGCCCCGGATTGCCGGCACCCGATAGCGACCCGGCCGCTGTCACCGTCGGAGGACTCAACATGGCCGCCTCCGCCACGTTCGACAACAATGGCAACATGGCGGGCCTGAGCGGGCCCGCCGTGCTCAAAGCCTGGGGCGGAGATTACCTGGACGGCCTGCCTACCCCCACCCTGGAGGCATTCTTGGCCGAAAACAACGCATCGACCGGCGGTTTTGGCTCCTCCCCCGTCCCCAGCTGGCAAGCTCCGCTGATGCCGGCGCAGGCGACAGGTCTGGGCACACCGGATATTGCCTCCCTAGCGGGCCTGCCCTCGTTCCAAGGCGTCATCGGTGGCACCGCGGCCGACCTGGGGGGGACGAGTCTGGCTGCGCCCCTGACCGCCGGATGGGTCGATGACATGGAAAGCGCTGACGGGGTCCAACATCAAGGTCTGGGCAACATCAATCCTCTCCTCTTCCAGACTGCCCAGTCCCACCCGCAGGACTTCTTGCAGGCACTGTGGGGCAGCAACGGTTTTTACCAGGTGACCAGTTCCACCCCCGGCACGTGGAATCCCGTCACCGGCCTGGGGGCGCCCAAGTGGGACCAAATCGCCCAAGCCTGGCAGCAGCCGAGTCCCGCAGCCGGTCTGCACTGGACCCATGCCCCCGCCCAGGCTACCCTGGGAAGCAGCGTTTCCTGGACCCTCAGCGCCGTCGATGCCGAGGGGAATCCCACCGCAACCTTTTCCGGCCCCGTCACCCTGACCAGTTCCGATCCCCTGGCCACGCTGCCGGCATCTGTTGACCTGGTCGAAGGCCAAGCCCAGTTTCCCGTAACATTCGGCACGGTGGGCAACCAGACACTCACCGCCACGTCCGTACAGAATCCGCAGTGGAGCGCCACGTCCTCCCCCGTTTCTGTCCAAGCCCCGGTCACCGTCAGCACGTCTTCTGCCCCGACCGTGGGCCATGTGGTGACTGTCACTGCTCAAGGCGCAGCGCCGAGTGACTCGCTGCGCTACCAGTTTTGGCTCCGCAATCCCCAGACCGGCCTTTGGAGCGCTCCGCAGGGAGCATACTCCACCAGCAGCCAGTTCCGCTTCACCCCGGCCGTTCCCGGAGCGTATCAGGTCAAGGTGTATGTCCGGGGGCTGAGCGAATCTCCGCTGTCAGTGTCCCAAGCCTTGGTTGTGGCCGCTCCAGCCGGGGAGCCGATGGTTTCAGCGCTGAGCGTCAACGCACCCGCCATCTTCCAGGAGGCCGGGCAGTCTGTCACCTTCCACGCGCAGGCCACAGACACCGGGGGCACGCCGGTATACCAGTTCTGGGTGCGCGCCCCCCATGGTGGATGGGCCATGGTCCAGAACTTTTCCGAAAAAAGTGCATGGACACTGGGAAATCTGCAGTCCGGCTCCTATGTGGTCGCCGTGTATGCGCTCGATTCCCATCAGTACCAGCACCGCGACTTCTCCCAGGCATTTTACTCTACGTCCGTGATTAACGTGGGCAGCCACGTCACCCTCTCGGCGCCGCAGACGGGGACAGCGGGGCAGCCCTTGACTGTGTCCGCACAGGCCACCGGGCTCACAGACCCCGTCTATCAGTTCTGGATCCAGTCACCTTCGGGGACATGGAGTTCCAGCGGGGCCTACGGCCATGTCCCCTACACCTTCACTCCGGTGTCGCAAGGCACATACACCGCAACAGTGTATGCCAAAGATCCGTACGCGCCCGCCACCGCGGACTACGCCGTGACGGCGACAAATACTATCACCGTGCAGTGAACACACGAGGCCAAAATAAAGGCGAGGGAAAATCCCCCTCGCCTTTATTTCCGTCCGGCCCCGTCTCGCACCCCGTCCTAATCCCCCAGCGGGCGCCAGCTGAGCCCCGGATCCATCAGCCGCTCTTGGCCCTCTGGACCTTGGGTTCCAGCTGCATAGACTTCCGGGGCCCGGCCAGCCCACGCCTTCAGAACCGGGTCGACTATTTTCCATGCCTGTTCCACCTCATCGAAACGGGGGAATGCGCTCTGGTCCCCCTTAAGCACATCCAGCAGGAGTTGCTCATAGGCCGAGTAGTCATTTTCGCCCGCTTTCTTGTATGGCGCGCTCAAAATCACTTGCTTTGTTTCCTGCTCCAGCCCCGGCTTTTTCGCCCACATCACCAGGTCAATCGCCTCGTCGGGCTTCATGCGGAACACCAGCCAGTCCGCCAGTCCCTCGCCGAACAGCTTGGGCGGCACGGGTTTCAGCTGCACAGCGATTTCCGCATAATCCGCTGCCATCCGCTTGCCACTGCGCAGGTAGAAGGGGACCCCGTGCCAGCGCCAGTTGTCTACATAAAACTTCAGGGCCGCGAAGGTTTCCGTATGGGATGCCGAGGCAATGCCGCCTTCTTCCACATATCCCGGAACCGCCGCATCTTGGATGCTCCCCGGGCCGTACTGTCCTGCTACGGCAAACTCCCCCACCTTGCCCTCGGGGATTTGGCGCACGGATCTGAGAACTTCCGCCTTGTGATTGTGTAAATCCGTCGAATCCCACTCGCTGGGCGGTTCCATCGCCACCAGCGCAAACAGCTGGATCAGGTGGTTCTGCAGCATATCGCGCAGGGCCCCCGCCTTGTCATAATACTGCCACCGCCCCTCGAGGCCGAGGGTCTCCGCATAGGTAATCTGCACCTGGGCAATATGCGCCCCATTCCAGACCGATTCCATCAGACGGTTGACAAACCGGAATACCAGCACATTTTGGGCCGTGTCCTTTCCCAGAAAGTGGTCAATGCGGAAAATTTGGTCCTCTTTCCACCACGGTTCAAGCGCCTTGCCCAACGCCTCGGCGGAATCGAAATCCCAGCCAAACGGCTTTTCAATCACGAGACGCCGCCACCCTGAGGCTTCCTCATTGAGACCCGCCTGTCCCAAGCCCGAAGCTGCCTGAGAAAAAAGCTGGGGAGGAAGGCCGAGGTAGAAAACCGCTGGACCCTGCACCTGGCTTTTCAGGCGGGCCAGGCTCTTTACCTGCAGATCTCCCGACTGGTAGGACACGAATTGCTTCAGCTTGCCCCATACGGCGGGGTCGAATTCTGCAACGAAATTCTTCAGATTCTCCTCAATGTGGCCACAGAATTTCTCCTGGCTCCAATCCTCCATAGCATAGCCGATGACGCGGGTGGGCACCCATTCTCCGTGTGCATACAGACGGTAGATCGCAGGAAACAGGAGTCTGCGGGTCAAGTCTCCCGTCGCCCCAAAAATTACGACGGACATTTTCTTGTCATCCATAGATGCGGCCTCCTTTGCATTGGGCAAATCCCGGCGGGCCCCCGGCCGCCTCGCTCACGCGGTGTACGGGGACACAAATCCTTGCTGGGCCTGCTTGCGCTCCGTCAATGTCGTGATTAAGGCGGCGTGGGGAAACAGCTGGGGAAAATTTCCGTGCGGTTCAAATGTTTCCGGATCGACGTGTTCGGCGAACAGGCCCATATCCGTGACGCAGCGCAACTGGGCGCCAATCAGCTCATCCGCGCGTTCCAGATTTCCCTGCCGCAGATAGTTGCGGGCCAGCCAGAACCCCGCTAAGGTAAACGGGTAGAGCGCAGGCCCCATATTGTCTTCCCGGTAGCGGTAAACAAAGTCATTGTGCACGAGGACCTCTTCGATGTGCTGAAGGGTTCTTTGAAAAACCGGGTCGTCCACGGGCAGGAATCCGTAGAGCGGCATCGTCAGCAGCGCCGCATCGACATGGCGGTGGTGGTGACCCTGGGTAAAGTAGGGCAGGCCGCTCGCTTTGAGGTCGTCCATAATGCCCTTGGCCACGAGGTCGGCCACCTTGCCCCAGCCGTGGGCTGTCTCTTCGTCGTGCATGGCCTCACGGGCCAGCGTCTGCCCCACTTTCAGCGCCACCCAGCACATCAGCTGGGAGTGGGTATAGATGTCATCATCATCGCGGAATTCCCACAAGGAAGCATCCGGCGTCTGCCAATTCTGAGCCACCCATGTCACCAGCGTGAGCACCGCCCACCAGTACTCTTTGATAAAAGTGTCATCATGCGTCTGGCGCCAGTGGAGGAGAACAACCCAGAGCAGGTCCCCCTCGACATCCATCTGAATCTGGTCGCTGGCGGCATTGCCGACACGCACTGGGCGGGAATTCTTATAGCCGGCAAGCCACAGCAGGTCCCTCTCCCCCTGGCTTCTGGTGCCGTCCACGTGATAAAAGGGCGCGGCAAAAGGCTTCCCGGCCAGATCCACAGTGTTCAGCATAAACTCGATGACCCGGCGGCAGGCCACCGGGTCGCCCGCAACCAGCAAGGCTTCCGCCGCGTACGAGGCATCGCGCACCCACACAAAGCGGTAGTCCCACTGTCTCGCCTCTCCCACGGCCTCAGGAAGGGACGTCGTCGCGGCCGCCAGCAGCGCCCCGTTAGTCCGGTAGGTCAATCCCCGGATTACCAACAGGCTCCGGTTAAAAGACTCCGGGTGAGCGCCCTCATACGGCAGCAGACTACGGTGCCAGAACTTCCTGGTTCCCTCCTCCATCACCTCGGGGTCAGCCAAGGGTTCATCCAGCTTTGCGCGGTCGCGTTCATAATCCTGCGCATAGCGGAGCACCACCACAACCTTGCCCGGCCCAATTTCCCAATGATCACGCCCGGACAATTTCTTCATCGTCCCCTGAATGGTCAGCACCACCGCCTCATTCCCAGAGGGGTGGGTGAAAATGGCGCCATGGTCTGTAATGTCATAGGCAGACACGGCCGCCCCGAATGAAAAGGTGGGCCGGCAGACTAGAGTCATGGGAATATCGGCCTCCACAACCCGCCACAGCGCAACCCGGCCGATGGGGAGAAAGTCACGCACCTGCGCGGTTCCTTTTGCCGTGTGAAAAGTTGTGACAACAATATTGGTATCATCATCGTATTGCTGCTGGCTTTCGAAGTCCTCTTCCGGCTGGATACTGAAAAAGCCGCCGCGGGTTTTATCCAGGAGCCGGCAAAAAACCGCCTGACTGTCAAACCTCGGGCAAGGCAGCCACTCGACAACCCCATCCGGCGAAATTAACGCCGAGGTGTAACTGTTGGACAAGAATCCGTAAAAAAGCGGATGCGCCATACACAGCTCTCCCTTCCCAATGCCGCTCCCAGACCGGGTCCCCTGAGAGTCTTGCATGAAGCAGTCCACAAACATCCCCTATAAATCCCCTTGTTCTACCTTACCGCACTTAGCCCCCCAGAGATACCGCCTGACGGAAATCCCTGTGTGCCAGCAGATCCTCCGCATTACCGGGATTGCTGGCCTGCGGTCAAATTTGCGCCTGCTTGGGCACCTTGCGTGGTACAATGGCCCGTAGACAGACAGATGCTTGTTGGGAGGGCGCGCATTTTTGTGAAACCCTATCGCGCCAAATTTTTTCTCAACCCGACAATCCGGCAGAGCCAGGGGTTAAGCGATGCTCTCATCCACCAATAATCTACCCATGTGGGCCCAAGGCCCACTGATTGCGATCGTCAATCCCCGCGCGGGATCCGGCCGCGCCGCAAAAAAGTGGAACGCCACCCAGGCCGCAGCGGCTGCTTTTGGGTTGCGTATTGAGACATGGCATACCCAAAGCCCTTTGCATGCCACGGCACTAAGCCAGAAAGCCCTCAGCGTAAACGCCTCGGCCGTGTTTGTCATTGGCGGCGACGGGACCATGAATGAAGTGGTGAACGGCCTGATGGGCCTCAAGGCTAGCTCTTTGCCCGTCACCATTTTGGTGCCGGTGGGGACGGGCTCGGATTTCAGCCGGACGCTCTACCCCAAATGCCCTGCACTGGCGGACCCCCAGCGCTTCTGGAGCCACGTGCTGGCCTGGCCCGAAGAATTCATTGATATTGGGCACCTCACCCTGCACGGGCCCAAGGGCACAGTCCAGCGTTACTTCGCCAATGTGGCGGATGTCGGGCTGGGAGGTCTCACCGCCCGCATCGTCAACCGGCGCACCAAGTTTCTGGGCGGGCGCATGTCTTTTGTAGCAGGGGCGCTGGAAGCCTATGCCACCTTTCACCCCCAGCCCCTAGTCTTGACCGTGAACGGCACGACGTCCCAAATTTCCCCCCTGGCTGTCATCATGGCCAATGGCGGGTATTTTGGCGGCGGCATGTGGATCGCTCCCCCCGCCCGCTTCGACGATGGCCTGCTCACCCTGGTTCTTGTCGACAATGTGCCCCGGTCGTTCTTTCTGCGCCACTTTATCGAGGTCTACCAGGGCCGCCACACTCAGCTCAAGGGGGTCAGCGTCATGACGTCCGCAGAGGTGGAGATCACCGCCCCCGCTCTCATGCCCCTGGATATGGACGGGGAGGACCTGCAGGTGGACCATATTGTCTGCCGGGTGGTCCCGGCTGTCCTGCCGGTGCTGAGGCCCCGGGCTCTGCTCCCGGATGCCTCGCGGCCCGCATCCGGGCTTAAGCCAGGCCGCGGAATATGATAGTCTAAACACAAAAGTCAGCTAGCCTACTAACGAATCTAAGGACGTTGCCATGAAAATTTGGTTACTCACCACCGAATATCCCCCCTACTTTGGCGGGGGAATCGCAACCTACAGCCATATGACCTCAGAGCTTTTGCAAAGCCGGCATCACGAGGTCACTGTATTTGTCGCGGACAACCACGTGCCGGACGTGCACGTGCAGATGGAGCAGAACTTGCGGATCGTGCGTTTTCCCAATGCATCCGGACCTCACCTGGAAAACTTGGGCTACGCTCCCCGCCTCAGCTACCATTATGCCCTGCACGCCGCTGCCATGATTGCCCGGGAGGGCCCGCCCGACATTATTGAAAGCCAAGACTTTTCCGGCATCGCCGCGCACCTTTTGCAGCGCAAGCGCACCCTCGACCCGCTGTTTGCGGACGTCCCGGTCATTGTCACGTCCCACAGCCCCAAGTTCCTGCTCGACAGCGTTGAGCGGGCCCCCCTTTACCGTTTTCCCGAGTACTGGGTAGGCGAGATGGAGAGGTTTTCCCTGAGTGCTGCAGACGGAGTGATTGTGCCCAGCCGCTATCTGCGAAAGTGCCTGATGCAGGAGCTTAGCATGATCAATCCGGAAGTGATCCCCAACCCGTACATTGCGCCAAAGCCCAGTTCCGGCAATCTGGTGCCCAGACTTTTGTATGTCGGGCGCATGCAGTACCTTAAAGGCACTCTGGTGCTCCTCGAAACCCTGGCGAATATGTGGGACCGGGGATTCGCCTGGCCTCTCGACATGATCGGCGGGGACAGCCACTACCATCCGCGCAACATGTCCATGAAAAAGTATGTCGAACAGCGCTACGAGCCCTATATCCGCCGGGGTTTGCTCCACATCCACGGCCCTGTGCCGCCGAGCAGGCTGCCCGCCGCCTACCGCCAGGCGCAGGCGGTTATCGTGCCGTCTCTTTTCGAAAATTTTCCCTATGTAGTCATCGAAGCCATGGCGTCGGGAGCAGTCGTTCTCGCCTCAGAACACGGCGGGCAGCAGGAGATCATCACCGACGGTGAAAATGGCTACCTGTTCGACGAAACCAGCCTGGAATCCCAGCTGCTCAAAGCGGTGGCGATGTCTCCCGCCCGGCGCCAGCAGATGGTGGCGCGCGCGGGGAAGGATGTGGCCCGGCACACGGACCCGGAATCCGTCTACCAACGCAAAATGGCATATTTCGAGCGGGTCCGGGAAAGCGGCCGCAAGTCTCGCCAGTTCCCGTTCATCAGACCCCTCGGACCCACTCCGATGGCGCCGTCCCAGAGCAACTCTCTTGTCAGCATCGTCGTGCCCTTCTACAATCTGGGCACCTACCTGTTCGACACAATAGAGAGCTTGGCGCAGATTCAAGACCCGGCCCTGGAAATTCTGGTGGTGGACGACGGCAGCACTGAGGCGATGAGCATTGCGGCTCTGCATCAAGTCAAACAGCGCTACCCACAGATTGAAATTCTCCGCAAATCCCACGAGGGTCTGGCCGCCGCCAGAAATTACGGGGCGCGCCGAGTACGCGGGGCTTTTCTGGCATTTTTGGATGCGGACGACAAAGTCGATCCCCGCTACTACCGGCGGGCCCTGGACATTCTCAACGCCTATGACAATGTCAGCTTTGTCGGGGCCTGGACCCAGTACTTCGGGGAGAGCTCGGCATTATGGCCTACCTGGAATCCGGAACCGCCCTATGCTCTGTACCACAATCCTCTAAACACCAGCAGCCTCATCTGCCGCACCGACCACTTTCTCGAATACGGGCTGAATGACCCGGAGATGGAATACGGGATGGAAGACTATGAGAGCATGATCCGGCTGCTGTCGCGGGGGTGTCAGGGCGTTGTCATTCCGGAACCGTACTTTCTCTACCGGACCCGTGCCGATTCTATGTCCCGCGGATTCAACGCCGACAACCTCAATTTGCTCTATCAATGGGTCATGGACAAAAACCCTGACCTGTACGCCCAATATCAGAGAGAACTGATCTTGCTGCTGAACGCCAACGGCCCGCAATATCTGATGGACAATCCTGGCTGGGCCACCAGGGTCAGCGAGGAGGCGCGCTGAAAGAAGGCGCTCACAGCCATTCAGGCGGCCTGTGAGCGTCTTATGCCTGGTGAATCCTTTCCCTCCCATTCAAGTTGCCCCCGGCACAATGGTTCCGCACGGCCATCATCTCCGCCACCATGCTGATGGCCACTTCCTCCGGCGTCTCCGCCCCCAAGTCGAGACCCACAGGCGAAAACACCGGCAGTCGTGCCAGGTCTTCCCCGGTCACGCCAATGTGGCGCAGCATCTCCTGTGTCCGGCTCCGCGGCCCGAGCACCCCCACGTACTGGGGGGATGAGCGGAGCGCCAGCTGCAGAGCCTTTTCATCGCGGTCCTGCTGGTGGTTCATGATGGCCCAATACGCATGCGGCCACCGGTCCGCTTCAATGTCCTGCGCGTTCGTGTCCACCCACTCGACCGCAGACGGAAACATCTGGGGATTGTTTAACATCTTGCGGGGGTCGACAATGCTGACCTCGAAGCCCGCCTGGTGCGCCAGGGCGGCCAGCGGCTTGGCATCATGGCCCGCCCCTGCCACCACCAGTCTCTCGGGCGGCGTCAGGTGATCCAGAATCATGTGGCCGCGCACCACCGTCTGGCCGTAAACCTCTTCCGCCACCGGCCCCACCGGGTGGCCGGAGTAGGTGGTCACCTTGGTGCCGCGGCGGATAAAGCGTTCCCCCTGAGCGAGGTCCATTCCCAGGCAGAAAGGCTGGTCCGCCTCCAGAGCCGCACCATAGGCCTCCCAGAATGGATGGGTCACATCCACCGGCTCAATGATGACGTCAATCTGTCCCTTGCAGCCAATGCCCAACCCCCACATGTCGTCTTCTGTGAGATCGTAATGGCGGGTGGTGGCCTGCTGGCTCTTCATCACATCTTGGGCATACATGTACAAATCGCCTTCCAGGCATCCCCCACTTAAGGTGCCTGCCATCTGCCCGCTGTCTGCCATCATCATTTTCGCGCCGGGACGGCGGTACGCGGATCCCTGAACCTGGGTGATCATGGCCAGACACACGCGGTGTCCCGCTCCCTGCGCGTCTTGCATGACCTGCCAAATATTTCTCGCCTCCCGAAGAGAGGACATTTTTAGGCCTCCTTGTTCTCAGCAGCCGCCTCTTTGGCGATAGCCGCGAAGAACTGCTTCACAATGTAGCTGGCCACCCCGGAAAGCATCCGCTGGCCCACTCCCGCCACAGTGCCTCCCACCTGCGCCTCGCCAGCGTACGTCACCTCTGTGCCCTGCTCCTGCGGGTCGAATGCCACCTGCATGCTGACCGTCACAAATCCGCCCGGCCCCTGGCCATTCATTACCAGACGGTAAGACTGGGCCACAATCTGGTCCACAATTTCCATGCGGCCTTGATATTTTCCCTTAATGGAGGCCACTCCCATTTCCATTTCGGCCGCGTAGGACCCTTCCCCATCCGGCACCAGCGCCTTCAGGCCCGGCATGGTCCGAACCAGAACGGACGGATCTGTCAATAACCGGTACGCTTCCTCGGGACGGGCTTCAATCAGCTTATGGCCTTCGATTTTCATCCAGTTGCGCGGGAAACCTCGGCCTTCAGGCCGGTGAGGGATAGCGCGGCAGGTTCTGCCTGGCCCATTCCCGCTCCTCCTTTCGTTTGCAGAGTGATCGTGGTCCACGAATACCCATAGCCATCCGCTCTCTGAATGAGAGCGCAGAAACGATGGGAGAGCCCTTGAACGAGTCCTGAGGTCGTTTTGATGTTGAAGCTGCCGCTGGCCCGTATCGCGACACGGCCCAGGTAACTCCCGACTTTCTTGCCCGTAGGGACGATGGCTTTCACCAGGTCCCCGGTCTGAAAACCGAATGCGCTTTTGCTCCGGGTCAGATATCCCCGCGGAAAGCCATGCTTCATTAGGCGTGTGCGCTGATAACTGCCGCGTCCCGTAGCGTTGATGCGGAGAACGGGCTGTTGCCAGTTTTCAATGGCATCGACATGTCTCACGCAGGCGGCATCCAGACAGTGGGCTTTCGGCACTTGGAGCTGGTGACGATTCCACTTCGTTCTGCCGCCTGTACCGACTTCCACGTCTAGGCCCGTCGCTTTGAGCCGCTGGAACAAGGTCCAACGGGTACTGTTCACCGCCGCCGCATCCCGCAGGGGCGCTTGTGCTTGCGCCAATAATGAGCGGACAAGACCGGGATCGTGCGCCCGGAACTCGGCCACGGTTTGCGTGTCCTTGCGTTGATTACATGGGTGACAGGCGAGGGTGAGATTGCCGACCCGATCGGATCCTCCTCTGGCTTTGGAATGCATATGCTCGATCTCCAGCGGCACATTTTGCGCCCCGCAGTAGGCACATTTCCGCCCCCATTTCTCCAGCAAATACTCCCGGACCTCATATCCCTGCAATGTCCCCTGCTGGTACTCTGCACCGGATATTTCTGGATTTTGTATCTGCTGCATGTCGAAGCGCACCAGTTCTTGAGAAATCGCGGTCACGGGTGCCCACCGCCTCAGTCTTTTCACCCACGTCATGGTCGTGTCTACTCGATGTTGCAGGCTCGGTGCGAGCCAGCCACCTGGCCTACGGCGATTACTAAAACGTTCGGGACGATAACGCCGTCGGGATCGACGAAACCGCCGATGCCCCTGTCGCTGCCTTAAGGCATTGCGGATGCCTTGGCCCCGATGCTTGAGTTCTAGCAACATCAAGACTGCCGCAGAATGCGAAACTTCGCCAGTCTCGACATCCACTGTTTCCACTTCGCGCACGAGCGCCAGTCCTGTCTTCTGACTGCCGGGGTCCAGTTTCAGCCGCAGGGGCTGCAAGGCGGAATCCTCCACCCGACGATCCACCAGCCGAATCGTGAAGGGCACCATCCGATGTACCCGGGCTCGCCCACGTTTCAATAGCAGCCGCGCCCGTTTTTCCGAGCACGGCATGAGCGGTTTCTTGCGTGTGTCCAAGACAAATACCGCCATTGTTTACTTTCTCCTTCCCCCTTACGGGTCTTGTGACACGAGCCTTGCGGCTCGGCTCCCCTCGGGAATGTCTGCAACCGGCTCTCACCTTGCGGTGACGGCAGGAACCTTCGGCGCTTGACCTTTCGCCCACATGATTCCCGCCTTGCAGAGCGGCGGACTGAGGAAGCATTCGCCGGTGCGTCTGACCGACCTGTTGCAAACGTAGCGGGTTGGTTACCGCTGTCCCTGGTCAACCCAGCTAGGATCGCTCCAAGCTCCGCCCTTCAGGGCGGGGTAGTTGACGGGCCTTCTCCTCTCTTGGCCGTGTGTCTCAGGCCAGACGCTGCCACGCCGCCACACAGTCGGCCAGCGTTCCCGACGCGTCCACACGGTCGCAATGCTTGGCCAGAATTCTCCCGGCCGGCGTAGCAATCTCATACCCCTTGCGGCCAAGCCAGGGATTCCACCAAATCAGGCGGTGCGAACGCCTGCCCATCTTAGATAGTATATTCGCCAAGTCTTCCGGCGATCCTGCATCATAGCCGTCGGTGATGAGCACGATATCGCTCTTGGTGGACAGGCGGTTGCCCGTGCGCGCTGTCAGGGCCTCAGCCACACTGGCGAGGAGGGTGCCCCCGCGCAAGTCCCGGGCTTTCTCAAACACGCTGCGGTACGCCTGCTTAGGGTCCACAGTGCGCAACTCCGCGGTAACATCCGTCAGCCGGGTGCTGAACGTCCACACCTCCACCGCGTTTTTAGTGTGCACCAGGCGGTGCAAAAACTGAAAATACATGGACAAAAACCCGTCCATAGAACGGCTCGCATCCCATAAAAACAGCGAAGGCCGCAGGGTGTTCCGCCTTTTTTGGCGCCAGAGCGCAGTAATTTCCGCCCGCCCCCGGTTCCGGCGCAGGACCCTGGACAAATTCCACAGCTTGCCGCGGCGCACATCCTGCCTTCTGTACCCCCGCACCTGGTGGGCAGGCAGGGAATCCAGCCTGCGGACCCATGGGAGTTCCGCCGGACTGTGCCCGCTCTGACTGCCTGCCAGCACTTCTTCGCTGCTGGCGCGGCCGCTGTGGCTGTAAACGGTCCGGTCCGATGTCCGGAATTGCGAAGATTTCGCCGTGTCAATCCAGCTGACCCAGGTCCTGCCGCTTTGGGGCAGGCCAAGTCCCGACAGCCACGGTCCTGCTCCTTGCGGAATGTTAGAGTCGAGCGCGCCCGCCAGGAGACTGGCAAAATAGGCGTACGCCTGGTCGAACAGCACCCGCTGTTCGTGGGAAGACACCCACAAGGCGGCCAGCACGTCGTGCACGCCCGTAAGCGACAGATCCTGGGTCAGGGCCACCGAGCGGGCCGCCAATACCGCATCCTGGATGCTTAAGGAAAATCCCAAGGTTCTCAGGGCGCGGGCCAGAATCCACAGATTTTCGGCCGCCCTATCCTCCACCGGCGGCGATCTCCCCGAGTATTTGGGATACCACTTGAGGTGCGCCCATGCTCATAATATCATCGCGGTATTTGAGCACACATCCCAAGGTCTGCTCCACTACCTGCTCCGACAGCGCTAGCACCCCTAAAGCCTCAAGCGCCGCAGCCCAGTCCAGCGTCTCGGAAAGCCCCGGCACTTTCTCAAGCGGCCGCTGGCGCAGGTTCTGCACAAAATGGACAATCTGCGTGGATAGAGACGGGTCCATCTGAGGCATGCGCTCGCGCAGTATTTCCCGTTCGCGCGCGTAGGAGGGGTAGTCCAGCCACTGGTACAGGCACCGTCTCTTGAGTGCGTCGTGGACGTCGCGGGTCCGGTTGGACGTCAGGATCACCACGGGACGCTGGGTCGCCTTTAGAGTTCCGATCTCGGGAATGCTGATCTGAAACTCGGAGAGCACCTCCAGGAGAAATGCCTCAAATTCATCGTCGCTGCGGTCAATCTCGTCAATGAGCAGCACGGGCGGGTCGCCCTCGGGCCGGATCGCCTCGTATAACGGGCGCTTGAGTAAAAATTCCTCGCGGTACAGAGACTGTTCCGTAAACTGCGGGTCTTCCCCACTCAGTTCGCGCAGCCGTATATGCAGCAGCTGGCGCGGATAATTCCATTCATACAGCGCGCTTTCCCGGTCAATGCCCTCATAGCACTGCAAGCGGATCAGCGGCACATGCAGCATCTGGGCCAGCGCCTGAGCCAGCGCCGTCTTCCCCACCCCGGGCTCCCCTTCCAACAACAGAGGGCGCTCCAGTTTCAAACTCAGGAAGACGGCCGTGCCCAGAGCAGGTCCGGCCAGATAGTGGTGCGCCTGCAATCCGGCAATGACCGCACCTACGCTCTCTGGTCGCCTCATTTCTGCCTCTAGCCAGCCCCCTGGGCGATATCGCCCAGGGCACGCGATACATAGACCTGGCATAACTGGCTCTTGTAGCCGTCCTCGTCATCCTCGAGCGTGCCGCTGCCCGCGGCCTCCCGCGCCGCTTCGGCAATAGCCTCCCGGCTGAAGGCACGCCCTGTCAGCACTTGCTCAGACC
This sequence comes from Sulfobacillus sp., assembly GCA_027309085.1. Lineage (GTDB taxonomy): Bacteria > Bacillota > Sulfobacillia > Sulfobacillales > Sulfobacillaceae > Sulfobacillus. Next base: position 97,374 of record DAIDDL010000001.1, on the reverse strand, counting down.
TTGCAGCCCGAAACGGCACCGGCCCGATCCCCGTCAGGGCAATCCGGCAGTCCTCGACCCGCCCCCCGGAGACGGATACCCACGCCGCCACCCCAATCACTGGATATCCAGACGCTGGGTGAGGCCGCTTGAGATATGTGCTCTTGGCGCCTGGAACCATGCGCGGCACGACAATCGCCGTGAGCACCTCATCCGCTGCCAGAGTGGTGATAAACGGCGCTAGGAAGAAGGCGTCGAGGCTTTCCCGGCGTTCTGTTCCCGGACCGGCAATAACCAGCTCCGCGTTCAGCGCCAGGAGGGCGGCGGGCAAGTCAGCCGCCGGGTCCGCATGGCATAAACTCCCGCCAATAGTGCCGCGGTTCCTTACCTGCATATCGCCAATCACGGCGGCAGCGCTAGCCAGAAGGGGGGCCGCCTCCCGCACGGCCGGATCTTTGGCCAGCTGGGCATGGCGCGTAAACGCCCCAATGCGCAGGCCTCCCATGTCTTCCCGGATTCCCTGCAGTTCGGCTACCTGACTGATATCCACCAGCCGGGCCACGGATGCCAGGCGCAGCTTCATTAAAGGCAGCAGACTGTGGCCGCCCGCGATAATTTTAGTGTTGTCCGGATCTTCTTGAAGCCATGTGACCACTTCTTGCGTATCATGGGCACGGCGGTAGTCAAACGGTGCCGTATACATCAGTGAGTCCCTCCCTTCGCCGCAATCGCCTGCCAGACCTTGCGCGGCGTCAGCGGCATTGGCAGATCATGAATGCCAAACGGCGCCAGCGCATCCATCACCGCGTTGACTATAGCCGGTGTCGAGGCAATTGCCCCGGTCTCCCCCACCCCTTTGACTCCCAGCGGATTGTGGGGGGAGGGCGTGACCGTATGCGCTGTTTCAAATTTCGGGAAGAAGCGGGCTTTGGGCATCGCATAGTCCAAAAAGGACCCGGTCAGGAGCTGGCCCTGGTCATCGTACTCGGCGCCCTCATACAAGGCCTGCCCGATTCCCTGCACGAGGCCCCCGTGAATCTGCCCTTCCACAAGCATCGGGTTGATCACGATCCCGACATCATCCACGGCAACATACCGCATCAGTTCAATGTCCCCAGTCTCTGGATCCACCGACACCATGGCAATATGCGTGCCAAACGGGTAGGTGAAGTTCTCCGGATTATAAAAGGCCGTGCCTTCCAGAGCGGGTTCCATCCCTTTAGGCAAACTCCACGCCAAGTACGCATCAAGCGCGGCTTCCTGAAAGGTGACCGTGCGCGCCGGGAGGCCCTTGACGGAAAAGAGGCCTTGCTCGAAAGCGACATCATCTTCCCCCACCTCCAGCTTGTGGGCAGCAATCTTACGCGCCTTTTCAATCACTTTTTGGTCCGCCATGTGAATGGCGGCGCCCCCCACGACTGTGGTCCGCGACCCGTAGGTTCCCCAGCCCATAGCAATTTTGGCGGTGTCGCCGTGAACCACTTCAATGTCCTCCGGGGGCAGGCCCAATTCCTGAGCCACAATTTGGGCAAAGGTCGTTTCTTCTCCCTGGCCGTGGGGAGAGGCTCCGGTAAACACGGTGACCTTGCCTGTCGGGTGCACGCGCACGGTCGCGCTCTCCCACAGTCCTCCTTGAAATCCCACGGCGCCTGCCACTTCTGAGGGTCCGAGTCCGCACATTTCCACATAAGTGCTGAATCCGATGCCCACATACTTGCCCTGTTTTCGCAAGTTGTCCTGCTCCTTGCGGAATTGCTGGTAATCCACCATCTCCAGTGCTTTGGCCAGAGCGCCCTGATAGTTGCCGCTGTCATACTGCAGGGTGAAAGGATTGGTGTAGGGGAAGGCGTCCGCGGGAATCAAATTGATTTTCCTGACGGCTAGCGGGTCCATGCCGACTGCCTCGGAGTATAAGTCAACCATGCGCTCGACCAGAAACGTGGCTTCAGGGCGTCCCGCTCCCCGGTACGCATCCACAGGGGTCGTGTGGGTCAGCATTCCGAACACTTCGGCGGATGCATGGGGAATCGCATACGCCCCATTGACAATAAGTCCAAAAAGAATTGTCGGCACGCCCGGGGCGGCGGTCGACAGGTAGGCGCCAAGATTGGCGTAAGCTTTGACCCGTATTGCCTGAATGTGCCCGTCTTTGGTCCCCGCGACCTCCACTTCCTCCACATGGTCACGGCCATGGGTCGTCACCGTAAAGTTTTCGGAGCGGGTCTCGGTCCATTTGACCGGCCGATTCAACTTGCGTGCCGCCCAGGAGACAACCACCTCATCCGGATAGCAGGCAATTTTGCTGCCGAAAGCCCCGCCCACGTCGATCGCCACGACCCGCAGCTTATGTTCAGGGATTCCCAGCATGCCGGACATCAGCAATCGGTGAATGTGAGGATTTTGGGTTGTCACCCACACCGTCAGCTCATCTGTGGCGGCGTTCCACTGGGCGACAGCTGCCCGCGGCTCCATGGCGCTGGGAACCAGCCGCTGCTGGCGGAATTCATGGCGGACCACCACTTCCGCCTTGTTGAACACCTCGTCCACGCTCACACCGGCCTTCCAGTGGAAGGCGACGTTGCCGGCGATATCCTCATGAACCAGGGGCGCCCCTTCTTTCGCGGCATCGCGGGGATTGGTCACGGCCGGCATCGCGTCATATTCCACCCGCACCAAATCCGCGGCGTCCTGGGCAATATAGGGAGTGTCTGCGATAACCACGGCCACGGCGTCCCCTGCGTAACGGACAAAGTCGTAGGCCAAAGCGGGGTGAGGAGTCATCTTCATATCCGAGTCGGGGGGAATCCAAGCCGTGGGCACCATGCCCACTTCATCTTTCAGGTCCCGTCCGGTAAAGACCGCCTGCACCCCCGGCACTCGCCTGGCCTCAGCCGTGTCGACGGCAACAATGCGGGCATGGGCATAGGGACTTCTCACCATCGAAGCATAGACCATTCCCGGAATCTTCATATCATCAGTGTACTGGCCCTTGCCGCGGATGAGGCGGATATCTTCATGCCGCTTCAGCGCACTCCCAATAACGTCAGCCATTTCAGCCACTCCCTCCTGCCATCCATTAGTTAGATTGCGCGGGTCTCACGGTCTGCGGACTCCCGGCGCTCATCCATGATCTCCTGGGCGCGCTGGACCGAGCGGACAATCGTTTCATATCCCGTGCACCGGCACAAAAGGCCATCGAGACTTTCGCGGATTTCCTGCTCAGAAGGGTGCGGATGAGTGGACAGCAGGTACGACGCCGTCAACATCGCGCCCGGAGTGCAAAACCCACACTGCAACCCATGCTTCTCCCAAAATCCCTGCTGCACAGGATGCAAAATCTCTTCTTCCATTCCTTCAATAGTCAGCACATCGGCTCCATCGGCCTGCACGGCCAAAACGGTGCAGGACTTGACCGCCTCGCCGTTCAACAGCACTGTGCACACTCCGCACTGCGAGGTGTCGCACCCCACATGCGTGCCCGTCAACCCTGCATCATCCCGCAGAAAATGCACCAAGAGCGTGCGCGGCTCCACCTCCCGCGCGATGGCCTTCCCATTGACCGTCAGCGTCACAGGCACCACCCGGCTGTCCTCCATAAAGATCCCCCCTGCCCCATTTTTGTATCAGATTAGTACGACTAGTCAGATCCTAGCATATACGCTAAATAGGGACAATAATCAAACAGATGTTCGGATGTATTCTTGGCAGGCACGCGGCGGCGTCTGGAGGTGGGGAAGGTAAAGGAAATCATGGGGATCAGTGTGTTCTTGTCTCGGGCATCAAGAAAATGGGCGGTAGCCAAGGCGAGTGCCATCCGGAGGTTCAAACGGCAACGCAAACGCAATTGCGCTGTAGGACAGGCCATGCACAAAGACCGCCACAATCTTCCGCCGCACAGGCTCCGGTGCGGTGGGTTTCCTTACGGAAAGCGCGCCTGGGACTTAAACAGGCGCGCATTTCATTCCCGTCCTTCAAATCTATCACACCGGAAAGACTGACGGCCAGAACTCGCGGGCTTATGAACGAGCAGCTTGGTCCACGATATTTTTCAGACTGACACGGACTTCATCCGCTACCCGCTGGATGTCTGGCTCCGTAAAGAACACCTTCATCACATTGGGGTCGAGTGCCGAAATATATGTTTTCTGACCCTCTTGATAGACGTTGATTTTGCAGGGCAATAACAGCCCGATGTCCACATTGCTATTGAGTACGGCAAAAGCAGATGGTGCATGGCAGACTTCGAATTGGATAATGGGGTCGCGGTCGAGTCCTTTTGAAGCCAGTATCTGCCCAAGGTTCAACTGATTCAGCACCTTGAAGCCTTGAGACTCAACCGCCTTGGCCACTTTCTCGAGGGCATCCCCCACGCTGCCGGCCGTTTCTTTGGTATAAGCAATCACCATGAACCATCATCCGTCCTTTCCTGACCGGGACGCCCGCACTGCATTCAATGCGGCACAGTTTCCCATTCCCAAAATTGCGAGCGCCGCTTAAAATGAACTCAACTCGTCCCCCCCATTTTAGAGGGGGACGCGGGATTTGTGAAGGGTCCGCCGTTTACACGGCGGTGCCATGCCCCACGGGCTCGCCGTGGGGACATCGCACTCCATTTTGCGTCAATGCCAGTGGACTGCGGACGCTTGAGTGGAATTTCTATAAGATTATGGGGGGCGGATGTCCAACAAGGCTAGCACCTTTGCTGGAGCGTGCAGGCGTACGGTCATAGAAAGACGAATGCTCCGGAGGAGATGATGGGCATGGACAGCCCGCTGTGCCTCTCTATCAACGGCGTCATGTAGCATCATCCGCCGCTGTGTTCCATTCAGACGCGTGCAGCCTTCATCAAAGGCCGTCCGGTTGTGGTCGAGTCTACCGGCGATTGGAGCGCCTACCGGGACGTGGACCTTTATTTCCGCCCAGCGCCTTCTGAAGGCTTGTATGACGGCCACCGGGGCCGAACGAATGTCCAGAAGGCCACGTATGACCATTCGGACCTGGTCCACATGGGACGCGTAGAGGTGTCGCCTTACGGTACATTCGCGTGGAAGGGACAGTATCCCGAGTACGTGCGGTCTAAGCGGCTTTATATCGTGGTCGCCGTCGCCGATGATGGCCGCTACGCGGTCTGGGGTGAGCCGTTTGGGTGGTATAGCGGTCCCCGAAAAGGCATTCCGGACCGTCCCGACGGTACCACCCTTGCGGAGACGTTGATCGAGGCAGACTCTGCTGGGCCGTTGCGGCGCAACGGACGCGACTCGAACTCGACCGTCATCGTCAGCGTCGTAATCGCGGCGTCCGGGATGGGGGGCGTGACGAGGAAGACGTAGTCCGCAGCATACCGGTCACCCTGTCCTTCGCTGAATTGGCAATCATACCCCTTCCGGCGGCTCCAATTTCACGGGCGGCAGGGGAGTAGGAGACCACTTACAAAATGCCGCTTCCTCTGACCATCACCACGATACCCTTCCTTTCGGATCCCATAATAGCCAGATTTAACCGTGTTATGCGCTCAGTTGGTGTGCTACGATAGGACTAACGTAAAATAACTACATAATGAGAGGTGTCAAATTATGAACATGGGTTCCCCATTGCCGCCAGCTTTTGCCGAAGCCGATTTTTACCACACTTTTTTCGCCATCTTGTTAATTGTTTTGGCGGGTGGAATTGTATTAGGAGTGAGGGCCCGCCGAGCACGCACCGAGTCCTTGGACGAGTCTCCGGCCTATCCTCACGCCTATGAGTGGCTGGCGCGCGCGGTAGGGGCCCTGTGGCTGCTAGACGGTCTACTGCAGGCCCAACCGCTCATGACCACACGTTTCATCGGCGGTTTCCTTGCGCCCATGCTGCAGGGTCAGCCTGCCCTGGTCGAGGCGCTGATGAATTTCAGCATCCGGTTCTGGGGCATCAATCCCGTGATCTGGAACGAATTTGCCACTTGGATGCAAATCGGCATTGGACTGGCCATGCTGTTCGGCGCCGGCACGGTCTGGCGCCGCGTGGGGCTGTGGGCGTCTCTAGGCTGGGGTTTGGTCGTCTGGACTGGGGGAGAAGCCTTCGGCAGCTTGTTTGTCGGCGGCACCTGGCTGGCGGGCACTCCGGGATCCGTTTTACTGTACATGCTGGCCGCCGTGCTTCTTCTGGCCCCGGCCAGCTACTGGAATTCTCCACGCGCCGCCAAAGCCTTGCGGGCAGCGATGTTCAGCCTGTGGGCACTGGCTGCCTTCCTGCAGGCATGGCCCGCTTCCGGCTGGTGGCACGGCCAAACCCTCTCCGCATATGTCACCAGCATGGGCGCAATGCCCCAGCCCGCCGTATTTTCCGCTCCTCTGCTTGCATGGGCCAAGCTCCTGAGCCAGCAGCCTGGGCTGTGGAACGGAATTCTCGTCGCAGTCTTCGTTGCGCTCGCGGTGCTCTGGGCAGTGAAGCCGCGGTCAACATGGACTTGGTGGCTGACCGCCATTGTGACCTTCGCCACCTGGTGGCTGGGACAGGATTTTGGGGTGCTGGGCGGGATGGGGACCGACCCCAACAGCGGCGTCGTCGTGTTGGTCGGTCTGACCGCGTACGCCCAGCTGGCTGACCTTCCGGTCATGGGCTGGCTTTCACGGCGCCACGCCGTCATGGAGCATTCGGCGTTATGAGCAAGCCAGCAAAAAGGCCGCTATGGCCATGGGCCGCCGTCCCGGTGGCCATTCTCGTAGGATTGGCTGCAGGCCGCTTGTGGGTGAATTCCCCTACTCACCAGCTGTCCGCGTCCGCCGCACAAGCTTTGGCGGTGGACGGTATGACCTCAGTCAATCACGATCCTGCTCCCAATTTCCACTTAGTGAATCAAAAGGGACAGCCGGTCAGCTTAAGCCAGTTCCGCGGCAAGGCCGTGGTCATCACCTTTTTGGATCCGGTCTGCTGGTTGGACTGCCCGCTCGAAGCTCAGGAAATGGTGGACATGAACAAGATTCTGGGACCTAAACTGTCTTCTCGCGTCGCGCTGATTGGCATCGTGGCCAACCCTCAGTACCACAGCGTGGCAGACGTGGAGGCATTTGACGAGGAGCATGGGCTGACTCATGTGCCCAACTGGACCTATGCCACCTCCCCGTCGGTCGCGACGCTCCAGCAGGTCTGGCATAAATATTTTGAATATGTTCATGCCCCCAAGTTCGGCATGATCCAGCACACCGAGGTCTTTTGGCTCATTACTCCCAAGGGACAGGAAGCGTGGCTCAGCGACCCGAGCGCACATACCCGCTACCTCGGAGGCACTTCCCAGCTCCTGGCCACTTATGTGGCCAGGATGCTGCACCAGTCTCTTCCGGCCACACTTCCCAAGGTCGCTGGTCTGGGACGCGGGATCTGGCAGCCCATGGGCTTATCGTACGCCTTAAGCGCGCACAGCGCGTCGGAAGGCTGGGCCCTATACCCGTATCAGGGGTATAGGGGACTGGCCTGGACCGGCAGCGGCGGCAGTGTCTGGACGTCTGCAACCCCCGCCGCGATGTCTGACCGCGGCGGCATGGAGATCGACCCCATTGGCCCATCTGCGGCCTGGACGATGATCGGGGCCTATGGCCTGCAACTCGACCCCATGGTCCGGGTGACGGCAAACGGCGGGAAAAGTTGGGGAGCGCCCTGGCCGGTCCCGGGCGCCATCCCGCCGCTAGCCATTCACCCGTTAGCGGCCACCTCCGCCACCAAGGCATGGGTTCTCGCCAATCACGCACTCATGGAGACCACGACAGGAGGAGCGCAGTGGACAAGCGTGTCCTCCACCGTTCCATGGCTCAAAAATGCCACCTTGTCCGCCCAAAATCCGTCGTCGCTGTGGGCCGCCGGAGAGCTTGCCGCACACCGCACAGCTTCACTGTGGCACTTTACGGCAGGACACGGAGGGCAGTCGGTGCCGGTCCCCGTCCCCGCCGACTGGAAGGGGCGCCAGGTCACTGTCGGCGCTCCCCAGTGGGCAGGACCGCTACAGGGTGGGGTCAGCATCGTGCAAGAGGACCATGGACGCGAATCACTCGTCTGGGATACCACGCAAAACGGCGGGCGCTCGTGGCAGACTTCCTCTCCGCCCGTGACCATCACGGGCAACCCCGCGGCTGCCGTCAGCATCCGTGGCAATACGGTCTATGCCCTGAGCCCGACCGCGGGCCGCACCCGGGTCGTTCAGTGGCGCCAGGGTCAGCGGCAGTGGAGTGCCTCCGGCTCCCTCTTGCCGGAGGGGACAGACGTGGCGTTGGCAGTAAATTCCGCCGGCAGCCTGTGGGTCATGAGCAAGGCCGGCTCTGTACCGATCGTATGGACCAGCACCAATGGGGGCGCATCCTGGTCAAAGTCCGGACCCGTCTAAATGGGTACAACACGAAAGGAGGCCCCGCCAGCAGACATGGGACTGCCCCGACAGTGGTCCGAGCGGGTTCGGCTCGGTATTGGCGCATTATGGATTATTTCCGGTCTCTTGATGTTTCAGCCGCTGATCCGCAGCCCGCTGTTTTTTACGGATGTGTTAGCTCCTGTGGCAGAGGCATGGCAGCCATTCGCCCTCCGCAGCCTCTTGCATGCCGGCAACTCCTGGTGGCTCATCTCACCCCGCATCTGGCCGCTAGCCATTGGAGCCGTGGAATTGGCCGGGGGCGCCGTGATTTGGTGGAATCCCAAACACGCTCCCCGGACTTTCCGCGGCGCCGCTTACGGTTTGACAGCGTGGAGTCTTGTGGTCTGGGTAATGGGAGAAGGGTTTGGCAACTTGTTCAATGGCACGGGGAGTGTTCTGGACGGAACACCGGGCACGGCCCTGCTTTACGGGGCGTGCACGGCCTTGCTGCTGATCCCCCCGCAGTCCTGGGCTGATGGCTCAGTAACATACAGGGTCCGGCAAGCGGTAGCCTGGATGTGGATCATGATGGCAGGACTTCAAGCGCTGCCCGGGGCGGGGTTCTGGCAAGGCGCCCGGCTCGCTGAGCTTTTTGGCCTGGTGACGATGAATGGCTCAGAGCCCGCCTGGCTGCAGCGCACCATCAGCCAAAGCGTGATGGCCAGTTTCCATGACCCCGTCTTAGCCAACGCATTGCTCGTTCTGATCATGCTGGGAGTAGGAGTCGCCTGGCTTGTAAACTGGCGCCACGCTCCGCTCGCCACACTCTTGTGGGTGCTGTGGCTGTGGGCCATCCCCCAGGCCTTTGGCGCCTTGTGGACGCATGTCGCGCCCACACCCGGCATGATCGGCCCCTGGCTTGTGTTAATCGAACTGGCCCGGCGCGGCGTCCAGTCACCCCCGGCATCCGCGCGCCTTAGCCGCGGGAAGGCAAGCGCTGTGGGCCAGACGCCCGGCACAAGAGCATGAAGGAGAAGTATAACGGCATGCGCCAAAACATCTGGCCGGTTCTCTTTAAAGCCACTGCCATCGCCGCACTCGCCCTGGGCTACGCCGTGAGCGTCTCGCACTGGATTACGCGGGACATTGTCTCCTCTGACCGCCACGGGTGCCTGGGCCCGCACATTGTGACGGCGTGGGCCATGGGAGTGCTGGGCATGGGCGCAGCCCTGGTGCTTGTCCCCACCGTCGAGCGCTTGGTGCAGGGAGTGATGGCCGCATTTCTCCCCCACCAGTCCAGCGCCTTGCGCTGGCAAATCGCACGCACCCTGGCCGCCGCTTTCTTAATCGGCAACGCCCTGGCCGGCCTCATCTGGACAAGCCCCCGCCTGGACCTGTTTGTCGACCTGCACCGCCCGCTGCGCACCGAATCTGACGTGCTGATCATGGCAATGGGTCTGGCCGGCGGCACGGCTTGGCGCACCTTGTGGCCCCGCTGGGCGTGGTTGGGAGTGGGCATTTCCATTTTCATGACTTATATCGTCCTCGCCAATACCTTGACCCGGCATGCCTGGTGTTAGAGAACCTGAAAGGGGCCGCCAGAAAGCGCCGCCTTTTGGGCGCATCCTTCCAAATGGCTAAGCTCCGTGTACCCGGCCACCCGCGGTGTTCCCCCAACACCCCCATAGGGATAGATTTTCTGCCATCTGCTACTCCCTGCCGCACAGCAAGACGTACAATAGAACGCGGTATGTTCCGTACTCCCCGGCCCGTTCACGGGCTGGTGCCACGTACGCGGGCCGGGGAGTCCGAGTCCTTAGGCGCACAGTTTTTGTGCGCCTAAGGACTCTGGTCCAATCTAACAACAAAAGAGGACACTGATGGCGAACTATTCGGTCTTATCTCCAGGATTGGCGGTGCAATTGACTGTGGGATCTCAAGAGTGGGATGCGGTTGTCCGTGTGCGGCTGCCTGACCAAATATACTTTGAATTGGCAGACCCTGCACCCCCGCTGTTTAACACGCCCCAGATGGCTACGGTCCAGTGGCAAAGCTCGCCCCTGATCTGGCAGCTGTCCGTAGAACTGCAGACGATGCCCATGGATGACCGATTTGTGGTCGGGCAGCTGTTGAGCGCTCCCCGCCCTTTTGAGCAGCGGCGGATGCGGCGCTTCGCCTGGCAGTGGCCGGTGCGCATCCGGTGGGGTCTGTGGCCCCACCGCCGGACCAAAGGCATGACCGAGGACCTATCCGTGGCAGGATGCCGGTGCCATGTGGCGCAGGCCCTGGCAGAACAGCAAGACCTCACCGTAAACCTGCAGGGACCCCAGCGCTCATGGCAATGCCGGGCGGCGCTGCTGCGCCAGAGCCAGGACGGTCCCCTAGGCTGGACCGCCGTCATCTTGTGGGTCCCCGGACAGCAGACGGCTGACTGGCAGCAGTGGATTTCAGCCCAGAGCTGAAAGAGTCCTTGAGCCTCGAGACGGCTGTTGGCCCTGGGCCCAGCCTGCCGAGTGTCAGGCGCCAAACCCGGCCCTCTTTCCATGCCCATGCCTTCTGAAATGGAGAGACTCTTACGCTCCTGCGCGGGCAAACCGGCCGTTCGCCACGGTCTCAATCTTTTGGTCTTCCACAAGGTATTCCAGGTGGGACTCCACCATGAGCTTCCCAATTTGCTGCAGAGGCGCCGGGTAAATGCGGCTGGCTAATTCCGCAGCGGACAGGGGCGCTGCCCGCAGTGCCTGGAGCACCTGGTCCAGGCGTTCTGCTCGGTGTTCGCGGTACATGGCGATATAGCCCCGGGGGTCCTCGATGAGATCGCCGTGAGCTGGCGCCGCCAAACGCAGATTGAGGGCTCCCAGCCGCTCCAGGGTCGCCAAGTACGTGCGCAGGTGTCCGTGGGGCGGAATAATCACACTGGTGCTGTTGCCCAGCAGATTGTCCCCGGCCAAAAGAATGCCATGCTCTTTCAGATAGATATTCACCTGCCCCGGAGTGTGCCCGGGAGCATCCAGAATGTCAATTCCGGGAGCCAGAGGACTGCGGTCGCCCTCCGGCGCAATGGAGCGCCATGCGGGCAGAACCCGCAAGGACTCCGGAAGCAGGTCATAATCCAAGGGATGCAGCCACAAATCACAGCCCCACGTCTCAAATGCCCACCGGGCTCCCCCCACATGGTCAGGGTGGCCGTGGGTCATATATACCCCTGCTAGCGGCTCTTGGCCCAGCTCATTCCATGCCTGCCGCAACACAGCCGTTCCAGCCGGACCGCCATCTGCGGTGTCAATCAGAACCAGTCCCGCTGTGCCCTGAATCCAGTAGCAATGGGTATGCGTGTAGGGAGGGATGGTGGCTGCTGGCACCTCCGTCTGCCACAACCCCTCCGCCAGCTGCTTCAGCCGTTCTGCCATTCCATCACCCCCTGCCTTCCATGTTCTGTGGAGCCCAGCGCTCGTGCAAAGTCCGCAGAATATACTGCGTGGGAATCGCCAGCTGCTCGGGAGCAAACTGCCGCAACGCCTCTTCAGGTGAAAGCCACTCCCCTGCCTCGACCTCTTTGGACAATGCCCCGCGAACCCTTTTGTCCGGCCACGGCACCATGAAGAAGGCCGTGTCAAACCGGCGTGTGTGTGGGCCCAGGTCCGGCGTGGTGATGCGTCCGGCGACTTCCACAGCAGACAGGTCGAGGGCGAATGCGAACTGGGCCAGCAGGTCTTGCAGCCCGTCTGCCTGCTCCAGCAGGCGCGCTTGCACAGCCGCCGACGAGGCCTCATCCAAAGCTGGGCGGCTTAATGCCATCCCCGTCTCCTCCCATAATTCCCGGGCGGCGGTCACAGCTAGAGACAGCCACTCGAAATCGGAAAATGCCGGGCGGATTTCCAAGTCTGGCTGGGTTCCCAGCATCTGCTGGAACTCCTCTGCCATCGCCTCTTGAAAGACGGGCTGAAAGATAAAGCCGGGATTGAAAACTTGGGGAGGAAGGGAGTGGGCCACCGCAATATCGCCCGCGTCCTGCTTCCCTCCAGGAAACACCCAAAATCCTGGAAAAGATTTGACCCGCCGGGAGCGGCGGGTTAGAAAAACTTCTGGCCGGCCCCCGTTCTGCCGGTAGACAATAATGCTTGCGGCACGTCCAATATTCATTGCCATCGCCTCTTTCTCCCCGCTGAGGGCGGTCCCGGGCTTGCCCGACTTGTGGAGCCGTCTACGAGCTTTTTCCTATCACCATAGCATTTTTTCGAGATTGGGGTGAAATGAATTCGCAAAAAAGCCCAAGGCGCCGAGCACCGGCAGCCTTGGGCCGGCGAGAAGGGCCAAGCCCCGCCGGACATTTTGCTCAAAATGGACAGGAACGCACTAGAAAGGGGCCCGCATGGGTGCGGGTGGTAAAGGGATGCCGTCTGGCTGAGTGAGTCACGCTTGGCCGTCTGTCCCGCTAGGCCAAGGAATCTGTCAGGCCCCTGGGAATGGAGCGGCACCAGAATATCGGGGCGCACCAGGCCGCCAGGCAGGCTAGCGCATCGGCCGCGGCATCCCCGCTGGTGTCGATTGACCATAATCGGTCTGTTCCAGCCTGGCAGCCAACCAGTGCTGAATGCCCGGCAGCACGTCTTCCATGGTGCGTCCCTGATAGGTGCTGGGTCCCGGAAAATATCCGCGGGGGCTGATATGGGCGGTGGCCCACCCCTTTTTCAGAGCAGGGGCGATATCATTCAGGTAATGGTCGCCTACGCTCAGAACATCCCCACCGGACTCGTTTCCCTCGAGCAGGGTCGCGGTAATAGCGGCAAGCCCTTCCGGCTTGCGGGCATGGGCGAAGACCTTCTCGAACGCCCAGAGCAGCCCAAGTTTTTCCAGAACCGGCACCGCCGAATTTTGCGGGCTGTTGGATACACAGACGAATGCCGCCCACTCTTGCCAACCGTGGAGGAAATCCCGCAGCCCCGGCGGCACTTCCAAAAGGCATTGGGGACTCAGGATATAGTCCCGAACATCATGGAATGCCTCTATCAACACAGGGTCATCTCTCAGGTATTTCCTGGCCAGCACGACCACGGCTTCCCAGTTGTCCCCCTCCACAATCCCTGCCACCCCGGAAAGGTGGGACTCTACGGCTTCCCGGTACGCCCGTGCGTCCTTAGGGGCCATCTTGCGCGACACCGCTGCGGCATAGTAGCGGAAGGGGTCGTCTCCCCGGTACAATGTGTTGTCCAGATCGAATACAATCAGTGGTTTCACATCAGCCCCCCTTGCTTCTGCGCCTCTATTTTATGCCCCCGGCCACCGCGTAGGCCCAGACAAAAATTGTTTCTGCGCCACCCGAAACAAGACCCTCACAGGCAGTATCGTGACACAGAAGCAGACAGTCCCGTCCAAGCGGGTCCGTGAGTCCCCATAAGAGTCCCACGAACCCCCAAAAAGGTTGCGCACTCGGCTTGCATGGCCCGAGCCGCGCGGGAGATTTCTCGAATGGCTACTTCCGGTACGCTTGCGCCTGATCCACCACAATTGCGATCTTCCCGCGGCTGTGGCCGGTCTCGCTCAGGCGGTGGGCGTCCGCAATATTGCCGAGGGGAAATACCTGCCCCACCGTGGGCCGCATCTTGCCTAGTTCAAACAGTTGGGCCAAAGCCGCGAGCTTACGGCCGTCCGGCTGCAGGAAAAACCAGTGCGCGCGCACGTGGTGGGCCTGCGCCTTGTCTGGATCCGGCGCCTGTGCAATGGACACTAGAACCCCGCCGGCTTTCAGCACCCCAAAGCTCTTCTCCTGCACCCCGCCCCCCATCGTATCCAGCACCGCGTCGAAATCCTCCACTTCCCGCTCAAACGCGCTCTGTTCGTAATCAATCACCATGTCAGCTCCTAAATCCGTGACGTAGTCCCGGTTTACCCCCCGGGCCGTTGTCGCCACAAAAGCCCCCTGGGACTTCGCAAGCTGAATGGCATAGCCTCCGACTCCGCCGGCTCCCCCATGGACCAGCACCCGCTGTCCCGGCTGGATCTTGGCGATCTCTATCAGCGCCTCCCATGCCGTGAGCCCCGCCAATGGGATGCTGGCCGCCTCCAGGAAGGTCAGCGCCGCCGGCTTGGGGGCTAACAGCGCCTGATCGATAACCACATAGTCACTATATGTTCCGGGCCGTTCCGTAGCTGGGCGGCTGAACACCTTGTCGCCTGGGCGAAAGTTTGTCACACCCTCTCCCACTTCTTCAACAATCCCCGCGCTGTCCCATCCCAGAATCGCCGGAAAGTCCAACGGCATCCGCTCTGCCAGAAAGCCCCTGCGGATTTTCCAATCTACCGGATTGACGGATGTGGCATAATTTTTCACCAGGACATCGGTCAGTCCTAGCGGCATATGCGCAATTTCTGCTGCATGAAAAACATCGGGCTCACCGTACTGGTTGATAACCATCGCCTGTATTTCCACCATCTCCTTAAGGGTGCAGAATTCCTCTTCTGCCTTCTGCCTATTCTATCATCACGGGCTTGCCCTGTTCTTCACCCTCCCCTTCTTTCCTTGAACCGCGCTCCGCAGGCGCGCGGCCTGGGTGGCAAATGCATTCCGCGGTTGACGACAAAGAAGCAGGCGCTGGCCAGTTTGGCCATCCCCAGAGTTTTTCAGTAATATTAGCGCAGTACGCTTGCCGACATTAAAGGTTCAGGAAGGGAGCCGCCATCATGACACACTACCGCGCTTGGGGCCCTTGCGCACTGCTTTGCAGCGCTCTGCTGGCCGGTTGTGGAACTAACGGGCATCTCACCACCCCCAGTCACCCGAGCGCCAGGAGCAACACGGGAGCCCCCAAGGGACTGCACTCCCCGTCAGCCGCTTCGCGAGATGCGGCGGCGAGCGTGCGGCAATGGATGCAAGCCGCTGAAGTCGGGAGAGCGGTGGGCGTCTTGTTCGCCGACCGCCAAAACATCGGCCAGGTGCAACAAGCATGGGGCAAGGCCAGCAGCCAGAATGGCGCCGGGGCCGGGTTTTACTTTACCTACGACAAGCATCACGCCGCTTTTGGCACCAACGTGGGCGATCAAATTTTTGACGTCCGGTCTTTTGCCGCGCCTCTCAAGAACATCACTCTCCAAGACATTGAGTCTGTGCTAGGCTCACCCGGACTGGTGCGAAGGGCGGACGGAACCACCATTGACCTATATCCCGCAGGAGCAAGCTACCAGCTGTTATGGGTATTTTCCGGATCAGACCGCACCGTAAGTCATGCCGATGTGGTGTGGCCCCGAGGCACTGTGGACTTGATGGCCCAGAACTTTCCCAACCCTTCCATAACGGTGAAAACTGAACCGGGAAGTGCCGGCAGCTTCTTCACGTTTGTGGTGACAGCACCTCCGCCCGGATACCAGCTGGCAGAATTGGAATGGCTCCCCACCCAGGGAACAGCGGTCGTCAGCACGGGGCCCCAAGCCGAAGGCAGGGGACAGCATCCGGGACGCGGCACCGGGTTTAGCGCTCACGGCCTCCCTCCTACGTACCGGTTCCAATATTCCCCGGCAATCAAAGGCGAGACCGGCACAGTGCGGGTGATTTACCAAAATGTCCCGGGCACAGCTATCATAGGCTCCAGTTCGGCCATCACCCTGAAATAGCAGCGTTTCACGGCTGCATTCACCCCAGGACGGGACTGCGGCCACCCTGCCATCTCTGCGCGCCAGGCAAAATACGGCAGTCCTCCTGTTTCGTTCAGTCAAATTCCAAGCAACAGCACGGATTTTGCCGTAAAATAGGGTATCTGGCCCTTCCCGAGACAGGACTTGCCACAATCCTAGGGAAATCCATTAAAACCAAGCAGAGGAGACTCGCTGTGCCACAAAACACCGACCGTTACCGCCTGTTGATTGCATGTTCCGACCGCCCTGGCATTATTGCCGCCGTTTCCGATATCCTGGGGCGCGAAGGGGCCAACATCACGGCTTTTGACCAGTATTCCGAAGGCCTGTCAGAGGACGGCATGTTTTTCATGCGGGCGGAATTTGACGCGGCTCTTGGCGCCACGGGCCCGGAGCGCCTGTCCTCCCAGATCCAAAATATTGCCGAGCCGTATGACATGCAGTGGAAACTCGCTCTGGCACGCCGTCCCCAGCGCCTGTGCGTATTTGTCTCCCGCGAAGACCACTGTCTCAACGAACTGCTCTGGCAGACGCAGCGCGGCGACATCGCCGCCTCGGTTGCGCTCATCATCAGCAACCACAGCGACCTGAAGGCGCTCGCTGACCGTTTTGACATCCCTTTTTACCACTTCCCGGTCACAGCCCAGACGAAGGCGGACAGCGAAGCCCGCGCCATCAGGGCGATTCGGGAACATGATGCCCAGACGATTGTGCTAGCCCGCTATATGCAGGTGCTGTCGGAGCATTTTGTCTCCACGTTTCCCGAGCGGATAATCAACATCCACCACTCGTTTCTGCCGGCTTTTGTCGGCCCGAAACCGTATCACCAGGCTTACGCCCGCGGAGTCAAGCTGATTGGCGCCACCGCCCACTATGTCACCGCCGACCTCGATGCGGGTCCCATCATCGAACAAGATGTGCACCGGGTGGACCACCGGCACCAGCTCGACGACCTCAAACGCCTTGGGCGGCAGGTAGAACGCATGGTGCTGGCGCGCGCCGTCGACTGGCACGTCAGCGACCGGGTGCTGGTCTCAGGAAACCGCACCGTCGTGTTCCCATTCTGATGCGGGGCCCGCGGCAATGATGTTCACACCGAAATTGTAAGGAGACTATGTCATGACCCACGACCCCCTCATGAAAGGAACGCAGCTGGAAGAAAGGATCGGCGCCTACTTCCGCCTGAACGGCTACGATGTGCAGCAGAATGTTATCGCCGAAGGAAAATCGGGCGCCCGGCATGAGATCGACGTGCTGGCCAAAAAGTCAGACGGCATCACGGAATTTGTCATTGCGGTCGAATGCAAAGCCTGGGAGAAGCCCATTGAAAAAGACGTGGTGTCCAAGCTGTCCATGGTGGTGCAAGATGCCGGGATCAACAAGGGCCTGATCGTCGCCCTGCAAGGCTGGAGGCTGGGAGCTGAGCAGACAGCCGCCCAGCTCGGACTGGAGCTGTGGGGCCCGGAAGACATCGCCAGGCGCTTGGGCGCGCTCTCGGTGGCGGAACTTCACACTCCCAACACCCGCATGCTGGAGGCGGTGGCCACCGTCAATGCCTCGCCAGACCAGTTGCAACAGCTCCTGGCCGCACAGAGCAAGGGAATCTTAGGGTTCAGCCGGGAGGAAGTGGTATGGGCCGAGCTCGTCTGGATTCCCTATCACTTGCTCGAGATGCGCTGCTCCACGGTCGTCAAAGATTTCTTGAGACGCGCCACGACCAAAGTCACAGTAATCTGGAACCTTTACAGTGCGCTGGACGGACACTTTTTTCAGCGTCTCGGGCTCGCCCCGGATCTGAGCGAAGTCGCCGCTCTTGCCTTTGTGCCACCGCGCACCAAACCTAAGATGGTCACAGCCCAGCTGCTGGGCGCCAATAAGAAGCTTCAGGAACTTGTCGCCGCCCAAGCCAAAGACCGCCAGCGGCAAAAGCTGGAAGAATTGGGCATTCCCCTGCCGCTGGACAATTTAAGCGTCGACCAGGCGACTCTGGTGTATTACCCCTTCTACGTCGGCCTGCTGCGGCGCCGGGGGCAAGACCGTTTGGCCGCGATCAACGCGGTGACCCGGGCCGCGTGCGAGATCACCGGAAAGTCTCTCACCGACAATATGGCTTTTGTGCGCGCGGCCGTGGAATAGCTGACATCAGTGTCAAAAATACCCCCGTGTCAAGAGAAGGAGGCAAGACCGCTATGCGGACAGTTGGCATCATCGGGGGCTTAGGGCCCTTGGCGGGCGCATACTTTTACCGGCGCCTGATCGAATTGACCCCCGCAGCAGATGACGGGGACCATCTCCCCGTGATTCTGCTGTCTTCACCTGCGGTTCCCAGCCGAATCGCCCACTTGGAGAACCGCGGCCCCTCGCCCGTTCCAGCCTTGGTGCGGGCAGCGCGCGCACTGGAGCAGGCTGGCGCCGATTTTCTCGTCATGCCGTCCAGCACCACCCATGCCTATTACCCCGATCTGTCCCAGGCGGTCTCTCTTCCCTGGCTGAACATGCTGGACACGGTAAGCCATGCCACCGCCGCCCAGGGAATTGCGCGGCTGGGCATTTTGGCCACCACCCCGACTGTGCAATATCACCTTTATGACCCCTACCTGCTGCCGCTGGGGATTGCGCCGGTGTATCCCGACCCCCGCAGCCAGTCGGAGATTATGGCCATCATCGGCCGTGTCAAAGCCGGCGGGGACCCGACGACTCTAGGGCTGTCCCTGCTAGAGATAGCCGAACGGCCCTGGGCCGACGCAGTGCCCGCCCTGCTGCTCGCCTGCACTGAAATCCCCGTCATCTTTCCCCAGTCCAAGTGGCGCCGGCAGGCGGCGCTATTCAGCGCCACGGATATTTTAGCGCTCCGCACAATTGCCTGGGCCCGCAAGCCATAGCAACTGCGGGCCGGACAGATTTGCCTGCCCCTGCACAGACTGCAGACACGCATGGCGCGCTTCCGGTATAATTTTACAGGAGAAACTGGGGCGCAAAAGATCCAACGCCATGTCCAGTGCTCCGCCATTTGCCCGGCGCCCGCCTGCTGGGTAAACTTCACGGGCCGTGTCCCGCCGTTTCCCACCGATATTTAAGAGAGGACGAATGCTGTGCGTGTATTTTCCGACCTGATGTGGTTTTTTCAAGAGCACAGGAAACGCTACCTGGGCGGAATTGCGCTGCTGATTGTCGTGGCCGTCATCGCCCTCATTCCCCCTAAGGTCGTCGGCATTGTCGTGAATGAACTGGCGCACCGCACCCTCACCTCAACGCGCCTGTTTTATGCCTTGCTCGCAATTTTTCTCTCAGCCGTGGTCTCCTACGGCATCCGTTATCTGTGGCGGATTCTTCTGTATGGTGGGTCCATTCAGCTGGCTACTGACCTTCGCACCCGCCTCTATCAACATTTTACCCTGATGTCCCCGCAGTTTTACCATCAGAAGCGCATTGGCGATTTGATGGCCCACTCCACCAACGATGTGCAGGCCATCCAGGAAACAGCCGGCGACGGCGTTCTGACCCTGGTGGATTCCATCACCACGGGAACCGTGGTCATTGCGACGATGGCGGCCACGATCAGCTGGAAGCTGACGCTCATCGCTCTGGTGCCCATGCCCCTTATGGCCTATGCCGTCTCCCGCTACGGCAAGATGCTGCACCAGCGGTTCTCTCTGGCACAGGCTGCCTTTTCGGATATTAACGACCGGGTCCAGGAGTACGTCTCGGGGATCCGGGTTGTGCGGGCCTTCGGGCAAGAGGAATGGGAACGAAAAAATTTTGTCGCGCTCTCCCGGGACGTCGTGGACAAGAATGTGTCCGTAGCCCGGATCGATTCTCTTTTTGACCCGACGATCTCCGTCATTGTGGGACTTTCCTATTTCCTGTCCATTGCTTTTGGCGCAGACTTCATCGTCCACCACCAGATGAACATTGGCCAGTTGACCACATTCACCCTGTATCTGGGGGAGCTGATCTGGCCGATGCTGGCGTTTGGCTTTCTATTCAATATTGTTGAGCGCGGAGGAGCCTCCTATGACCGGGTCCAAACTTTGCTGAATATCACCCCGGAGATTCAAGACCGTCCGGGCGCGTCTGCTACGGTTCCCAGCGGGGATGTCCACTACGACATTTCGGTCTTCCAATACCCGTCAAGCGACCGGCCCGCTCTGCACGATATCCGCCTGGACATTAGACAAGGAGAGACTCTGGGCATTGTCGGGCGCACAGGATCAGGAAAAACCACCCTGATGCGGCTGTTGCTGCGGGAATTTGACGTCAGCGGCGGGGACATCCTGATTGGCGGGCAATCCATTTACCGCGTCACCCTGAGCGCTCTCCGCCAGTGCCTAGCCTACGCGCCCCAAGATGATTTCCTGTTTTCCGCCACTATCGCGGAGAATATCGCATTTGCGCGCCCCACCGCGACACTGCCGGAAATCCAGAGAGTGGCCCGCATGGCCAATATCGCCGACGATATTGAAAAATTTCCCGAAGGGTATCAGACCCTGATCGGCGAGCGGGGCACGACCTTGTCGGGAGGGCAGAAACAGCGAATTTCCATCGCCCGGGCGCTTCTGCAGGACGCGGAGATCTTGCTGCTCGACGACACCCTCTCCGCCGTGGATGGCCGCACTGAATCCAATATCCTCGCAGCCCTGCGCCAGAACCGCGCGGGCCGAACCACCCTGATTGCAACCCACCGCCTGCGGACCGTCGAACACGCCGACCAGATCATTGTGCTGGAGGATGGAGCCATCGCCGAGTGGGGCACCCATGAAAGTTTGTGGGCATTGGGTGGGCGCTACCGGGAGATGTACCAGCGCCAGCAGCTGGAAACCCTTGTGGAAAAGGGCGGTGACAGAGCATGAGCCTGGAAGCCATGGATTTCACTCCCGGCACGGGGCAGAAGGGCACGCTTGGGCGCCTTCTGCGCTATATGCTGCCGTATCGCAAGAAAGTTCTGGCCTCCCTCGTCATTTTGCTCTTGGCGACGGCCACGGACGTGTTCCAGCCTATTCTTATCAAGATCTTCATTGATGGCTACCTGATTCCCCGCCACTTCCCCCAAAAGGCCATGATCCTGTTGGGTGGCGGCTATATGCTGCTGGTCTTGCTGACGGCGGGTTTCAATGTCGCCCAGTTGCTGCTCTTCCAAGTTTTGGCTCTGGACATTATCCAGAATTTGCGGGTGGAACTGTTTGACAAAGTGCAGACGCTCTCCCTAGCCTTCTTTGACCGGACGCCAGTCGGGGTGCTCGTCTCCCGGCTGACCAATGACACCGAAGCGATATTGGAGATGTTCATGACCGTCCTCTCCACTTTTGTGCAAAACATTACTGTCCTCGTGGGGATCCTCATCGCAATGTTTGCGCTTGACGCCCGGCTGGCAGCCTATTGCCTCGTTTTGATGCCGGTGACCGCCTTGATTATGATGCTGTACCGCAAGGTGACCTCCCCCGTGTTCCACATGGCCCGGCAGCGCCTCTCCTGGCTGAACGCCAAGCTCAATGAATCCCTGCAGGGGATGTCCGTCATTCAAGCCATGCGTCAGGAAGAGCGCTTGCGGGGCGAATTTGGAGCAATCAACAACGATTACCGCCGGGTGCGCTTCCGCAACATGCAGCTCAACGCCCTGCTTCTGCGCCCCTTGATGGACGGCATCTACCTGCTGGCGCTCATGCTGATCTTATGGTACTTCGGCGAGCGCTCCTTCTCGCACCTGGTCAACATCGGTGTGTTATACGCCTTTGTCACCTACCTCAGCCGATTCTTCGAGCCGGTGAACAGCATGCTCCAGCGCCTCAACTTTTTTCAGCAGGCCATGGTCTCTTCCGAACGGGTGTTCCAAATTTTGGACAATCCCGACACCGCCCCGCAACAGGAAGGCACGGACCATCCGGTGATACATGAAGGGCGTGTCTGTTTTGAAGATGTGTCGTTCTCCTATGATGGCCGCACCGATGTGCTGAAGCATATCAGTTTTACGGCGATGCCGGGTCAGACTGTGGCCATCGTCGGGCACACGGGCAGCGGGAAAAGCTCTACCGTCAATCTCCTGATGCGGTTCTACCCTGTGGAGCGGGGGCGGATCACGATTGACGGCACCGACCTGCGCCACTTTTCCGACCATGAACTGCGCAGGAAAATCGGACTCGTACTGCAAGACCCCTTCTTGTTCGTTGGCGACGTCACCTCCAATATCCGCCTTGGCAACACCTTTGTCTCCGACAGCGAGGTCGTGGGTGCCGCGCGCTTTGTGCAGGCGGACGGATTCATCGAGGCCCTGGACCAGGGTTACCACGCCCCCATCGGCGAGCGGGGGGCCACCTTGTCCACGGGCCAGCGCCAGCTCGTCTCGTTCGCCCGCACAATGGCCATGAACCCCTCCATTCTGGTTCTCGACGAAGCGACCGCCAGTGTGGATACGGAAACGGAAGAGGCCATCCAGCGGGCCTTGGAGAAAATGCGCCACGGGCGCACCACCATCGCCATTGCCCACCGCCTCTCCACCATTCAAGATGCCGACCTGATCCTCGTTTTGCACCATGGGGAGATCGTCGAACAGGGAACCCACCAGCAGCTGCTGGCCCAAGAGGGGCTGTACTACAACATGTTCTTGCTGCAGCAAGGCAGCACCGGCCTTGGCGCAAACTGACTGGACCCGCCGAAATCCCCCTCTCCTGCCGAAATTTTTGTCGGGGATTTCCGGCCTCGTTTCAGCATCTGCCTAGTTTTCTTCGGGGCCAATGTCCTATATGATAGGGGCACATACAAAAAAAGGAGGGGTACGCTATGCCTGCCGACAGTGTGGACACTCTGCTCATCGTCATTATTCAGTCTCAGGACGCCCGGGCCCTCTCAAAAGCCCTGCGTGCGCTGCCGGCCGCTTTCACTCAGTTCGCATCCCGCGGCGCCTTTTTAGATCAGGGCAACACGACCTACATGATCGGCACCAACAGGCAGAAGGTGCCAGAAATCCTGGCATGCGTCCACGAGCACAGCCATCAGAGAGAAACTCTGGGCCATTCTGGCCACGTCCCCTTGCATCACGACTTTTATGCCTCGCCAACCACCGTGACCATAGGAGGCGCCACCGTTTTTGCCTTGCCCATTGAGCAGTATATCCGCCTGCAAGGCTAGCCCGCCGGGGTCCCGGCGCGGCCTCTCTGACGCTCCAAACCGGTGGGCCCTCCCCTTCAGACCACCCAGCCCCGCCTTGTGGCTGCCGGGCTGGGTGCAACAACTTCGGTAGCAGCCTGGAATATCACGGCCTGCGGTTAGGCCTTTGTCCTGTCTGGGCTTAGCGGGAACCGACTGCAGGGAAGGATACAGACTCAGGTGCTGGCCGGCCGCCCGCAGTCCCCCTGGGCCTAACTGATATATTTACCAGTGCCTGCGGGAAGCGGCCCAAAGTCGCGCACATAAAAATGCTATCATAAAACATACAATCCTTATCGGTACTCCGGGCTCAGCATCTGCATGGCGTCCGTTCACTATCGCTATTTTTGTCCATCTTAGACAACGGGAGAACTGCTGATGAAAACCTGGTCAAAAATCCTCCTAGGGGTGGTCCTCGCAGGCGGCGCTGTGTGGTCCTGGCATATCGTGTCCGCAAGCCACGCGCCCAGCTTGTCACCACCGGTGGCAGCCGCCGGGTTTGCTCCAGATGCCCAGTCTGCATGGACTGCTTCTTGGGTCGCGGACGGGATTCCCAAAGCCCTCCACAACAGTCAGGGCTGGAGCCCGTGGATTGTGGCCAACCCCAAGTCCCCCCAGCAGAGCTGGTGGATTTGGCCGTTGCTTCAGGGGAACAAAGTGTGGTTTGGGCAGAGCGCACCCGGAGGAGTCCAGTGGGATACCGCGTCTTTGAATTCCCCCACGCTCTCTCTTTTGCCTACCCCCTTGCAGACCATGCTGGAATGGGGCCGGCGCCTCCAGCAAAACGGTCCAGCGCCGAAATCGGTCACCGTGACCCCGGCGGGGTCCTGGGGTCAGGAGCAGGGAAAAGCCGGTGCGGTCACCGGCTTCATGATGGCTATGCAGCCCAGGGCCAGAACGATTGTCTTAGCCCTGCTCCTCCATGGTAAAACTTCGGGCTGGGTAGAACTGGTGGGGATTTGGCAGTGGGATCAGCGCTGGGCGCCCCGCTACCTAATTCTCAACCCCGTCCCGGCCCAGGTCTCGCGCCGGGACCTGCTGATGCCCCCCAACCACGGCGTGCCTCTGGAGTTGCCTGCATGGACAAAATCTTCGGCGTGACCCCCCTCCGGAGGGGCACATGCATAGAAAAGCGGACCTTGCGCACACTGAGCCTATCCTGTTGTGAGGAGGTTGTAACTGCTTCAATAATTGCTGAGAAACTATCAGATTCTATGGTATAATACTTGCGGGTGAAAGACATATGGACGAACAGTTTGTCAGTATTGGCAAAGCCGCCAAGATGCTTGGCATGAGTATCGATGGGTTACGTAAATGGGAAGCCGCCGGCATTTTAATTCCCGTGCGGACTTTGACAAATCAGCGGCGTTATCGTATCGCAGACTTACACGCTCTGATGCACGAGGATGTGACGGGCGTTGCCCGAGATACACGATGTCTCCTGTATGCCCGCGTCTCCACGAAAAAACAACAAGAAGCCGGGAATCTTGACCGCCAACTCGGGCGTCTGACCACATTTGCGGCCGAGCAACATTGGATAGTGGTCGCGGCCTTGACCGATGTCGCCAGCGGTCTCAATGAAAAACGGCGAGGGCTTCAGCATCTCTTGACTCTCGTGCAAGAAAAGCAAGCCGCTATTGTCGCGGTGGAATATAAAGACCGGCTAGCTCGGTTGGGTTTTCATTACCTCGAAAGCTATCTGCATGCCTTCGGGGTGCAAGTGGTGGTCATGGATCATGAGGTCAAAGATGACCAACAAGAACTCGTCGAAGATTTGATAGCCATCACGACATCGTTCTCGGCCCGCATTTACGGGAAGCGTGGGGGAAAGAAAATCGGGACCACGGTACGGCAAGCGATGGCCACGTTAGCCCAGGAAGGAAACTCGGTATGAAAACAACCATGTTTGGCATGATCCTCGAGGTGAATGAAGACCAGAATGCGGCCCTCCGCCGCCTCATGTGCGAGTATGGGTTTATGATGCGCTTTGCCTTTCAGCGGCTCCGTGAAGGCATTATGAAGATCGGCGCGATAGAAAAGCATTGCGCGAGTGAAACGG
The DNA here is from genome assembly GCA_027309085.1 of Sulfobacillus sp. Lineage (GTDB taxonomy): Bacteria > Bacillota > Sulfobacillia > Sulfobacillales > Sulfobacillaceae > Sulfobacillus. The sequence goes on along the minus strand of DAIDDL010000001.1, from coordinate 72,250 downwards.
GGTTGCCTTTGCGCTACGCCAAAGATGCCGTCCATGATGCGCAGGAACTGATCACCGGTCGTCGTCAAGCGATGCAAGATGCCTTGACGTTATGGAAGCGTCGCGTGGAAAAGACCCGGGCACGTTTAACGTTCCTCCAGAAAAACCATCCAAATTCCCGGCGGATTCTCGGGTTAGAACGCAAATTACTTCGGCAACAAGCACACGCAGCGGTTTAGCAGCAGCACGTCACCGCCGGACCGTTCCCCCCGGTCATCTTTGGGACACGCAAGCTATTCTTAGAACGGTTTCACACCCTGAGAGACCCCGCAGCCGAAGAGCGGCGCCTACGGGTCTGGAAAGAACGCTGGGATGAAGGGCGCAGTGGGCGCCTGTCCGCTCGAGGAGACCGCACCAAAAAAGGGAATCCGCTTCTGCGTATTCACGAAGGGTCCGACCATTGGATGGGAGAAATTTCTTTGGATAAACGGGATGCGTCGAGCAAGGGCATCCGCTACCAAAAACTTTTGTTGCCGCTTTACATCGCCCGCAAGGTGCATAGCAAAACCGGAAAGATTAATGGGCGGGATTATGAAGGCTTACTGCGCCGGGTGCTGGCTTCCGGTGACCCCTACCAAGTGGAAATTCTCCGCCGTCACGGACGCTATCAGGTGCGGATTACCGTAGAGGAAAAGCCCGCTCCTCTGCAAACCTATCCGATAAACGGGTGGGTCGGTTTGGACACGAACGTCCCCTTCTTAGCGCTGTGCCATATCAAGCCCGACGGCAATCCGCAAAGTTTCACGACCTTCGGCGACCGTCGGCGCTACGATGCCAGGGCGACGCAACGCGAGGCCATGATTGGCGCTCTGACCCATCAAGCCGTGCAATGGGCCAAAGAACGTGGCGCGGGCCTCGTCATAGAAAATTTGAAGTTCCTACATGACAAAGACCTCAGTGCCAAATTGAATCGGGTAACCCACCAGTTCACTTACCGAGCTTTTCTCACGTCACTCAAGCGACACGCTGCGCGGGAAGGCGTGGAAGTGCAAGAAGTTCAGCCCGCCTACACGTCCATTATTGGACGGTTCAAATATCAACCGCAATATGGAATGAGCGGACATCATGCGGCGGCTTTAGTGATCGGCCGCCGGGGCGGTCTCAAAATGCGGCGAGAAAATGTCCCGAAAGTCTTGCGCGAGTGGATGCAACGGCACGAAAAATGGAATGAGACCGCTTATCGGAAAGCGGACTGGAGTGCGTGGAGCCGCATTCAAAAAGCGATGACCACCGCGTTAAAAAAGAATCAACAGTACATGACCCAATGGATCGCCCAACATCACGTCATTCTCGATCACTAATGCGCCCAGTGTTTTTGTTCAAAGGGAATACCTCCTGTGATTACCACACGGTGAAAGGGATCGCGGGATATCTGCCAGACAGGACCGAGTAACACTCGGGAAGAGGGTCCCACTTTTCGGACACCGAGTGCAGTGCTGACTCCTCCTCCGATTAGGCTCCTCTTCGGCGAGAGAGGGATGTCCACAGCATCCATCCTCTCTCATTAGTGCGCAAGCAGCCTCCTAGCGGACGAATCCTGTGAGATCCGCGCTATTGTTTTTGTCGTAGTGGCCTAATACTATGGATTATTAGGTTTTTTTAACCAGGCTCTCGCTGTATGAATCCATCGATTACCGCGCTGGCCCTGGCCCTGCGCAGCGCATCGCCAGTGCATCCAGCAACGGCCCCAGCTGGCAGCCTTTACGACTGTAGCGGGACGAGCCATATACAGCCAGCACCTGATGTTCGTGCCACCGGCGCAAATCACCCCGACCATGGCCGCCAATGTGCCTTCCGACCTGAGCAGCTTCGACCAGTTCAAGAAGGTCAATGGGACCCACGTCATCCCGTACTTCCAAATTAAAAAGTTCGCTCCTGGCACTGGGTCCATCTGGGGACCTGACGGCCCTGCTCTGCGAATTATTCTGAGCCGGCACGAGCGTGTGGTTGGGGGCATCATGGCCGTCCCTGCCAAATACGGGTGGAATCCGTGGTATGACCAGGCCGCGGGACACCCTGTCCTCGATCCATTCTCGGCAACATTTACACGCAGACCGTGTATTTCGTGCCCCGGTCTCAGCTTAAATAGCTGCTCGGGCAAAAGGCTTCCTGCGGCTCCCCGGCGGACGCCTCTCTTGCACTATCAAGAGACGTGTTTTTGGGGAACAGGCGCTTCTTTGTGTGGCGGGCGGAATAACCGGATAGCCACTCTCCGCCAGCCCGCGGGCAAAGTGACAACACGTTCGGACGGATGCACCAGAGCTTCCCAGACTACGCGGCAAAAGCCATTCCACGCATGCCGCCCGAACACGACAACGAGCACTGGAGAAAAAGCCAAGACCAAGATCAGCATCACCATGCCAATTTCCCTCCCACAGGAATGATGCGGCCCGTTGCTATTCCTCAGCACTAGTTCCAAGGGCCTATTCTCAATATGTTCCTATTATATATCAGTTTATTCTCGGAACAAGAAAAACTTAGTTACTTATAGGGGGTCTGCAATTATTTTTGGAGACAGGCCGTTTCCCCGTCATTTAGACGGTTGGTGGGGGCGATACAGACAGCCTAGACCGTCAACATTTCACAGGTCATCAGAGAATCGGGCGAAGGAATGATCTCACCGAGAAGGCCAGCGAATCCGTTGGCGACATACGGGGTAGGTGAAGGGGGGGGGGGGCACCGAGTCACCTCTGGCTATTCGCCCAATGGTGTCAGATCTGTAAAGATGGAGGCCCGGGCGATATCCGGGGACAGTCAGGAGCTCACGGTGTTACGCGTCCACTGCGGCATGAACGCTGCTGCAAAGCTGGCGACTGTCATCGACCGCCCCGCACATAAATCTGCAATGGCTTGCCCTCTGTACCTCTTTTTGCGATGCCGGGAAACGAGCCAAATCCACGGTCAGCATTGTGCGTTCCCGTCTCAGCGCTTTACCACTTCCTCGCGGGTATAGGTTCGGGACTCTTCCGCTTCCATGTTGCAGTCGCAAAAAGTGTCTTCAACGCTGTCCGCCCGGCACACCATCACCGCATCAACGGCCGGGCTCAGGCGGGTGAGTACGTCATGGGCTACTCTTGACGCAGAAATCCCCTCCACCGTTTTCCAACGCATGCCGCCTGCCAGGCGAATACGGACAAAATAGCGCATCATCATTCCCCCCGGGAGCACAGATTACAAGAGCAGGATCGCTCTCGCCGCATTCCTTGCGTTGGGGCCATAGCGCACATTCCCCTGTCCAGTTCAAGCGTAGCCCGCCGCCCTGTTGCCCGCCATAGCCATTCGGCCCTGGTTTGTCCGCTATTGGGTCCTTTCATACGCCCCGGATCTGCTTCAGCTCTTCAGAGTGTGCCCTGGAGGGTCTGGCCTGGCGGGACCATTTGGTCCATTCGGGCCTAACCGCCTGCAGACCCCCGGTCCATACTGGATAGTGGAGTATGATAGTGGTGTCAGGCCGCTGCGCACCGACCTTGTGTCTAATCAACTAGGTCTCTGCCCAGCCCGCTTTGCCCGGGAAGAGGCGGTATCCCTTCATGGAGGCGCTAGACTGCATTCCGGCCTGGCAGCCCTATTGATAACCGGCAAGAGAGGTGCACACCCATTGTTCAAGAACTTTGACGCACTGCTGGATGCGGTGCATGACTTGCCGCCCCTGCCAGTAGCGGTGGTGGACGCCGCTGAGGAATATGTCCTGGAAGCGGCTTGCGAGGCCAAGCAGCGAAAAATAATAGAACCCATCCTCATTGGGGACCGCAAGCGGATTGAGAGCATCCTGGCCACCATGGAGCCGTGTCCCGAGTTCCAGATCGTGGATGCCGGAACCGATGGACAAGCCGCCGAGAAAGGCGTGGATCTGGTGGCCACGGGAAGCGCCCAGGCAGTGATGAAGGGCCATATCCACAGCGATGCATTTCTGCACCCGATCTTGGCACGGCTGCGCACGCGCGAGCGCATGTCCCACGTGTTTGTCGCCGATTTGGCGACATATCCCAAGCTGCTCTGCGTGACGGACGCCGCCATCAATATCAGTCCTTCCCTAATGGATAAAGCGCAGATTTTGCAAAATGCCGTGGATTTTCTCCGCCTTCTCGGAGTAGATGAGCCGAAGGCCGCATGTTTGTCTGCTGTCGAAGTGATTAACCCGCAAATCCCCTCCACCATGGATGCGGCCTGTCTGTCGAAAATGGCTGACCGTGGGCAAATTGCCCATGCTCTGGTTGACGGGCCTCTGGCCTTTGACAATGCCGTCTCCTTAAAAGCGGCGCAAATCAAGGGAATCCGCAGCGCAGTGGCGGGCGATGTGGATATTCTTCTTGTGCCCGACCTGGTGTCTGGCAACATTCTCGTCAAAGACCTGGAGTATCTGGCACAAGCCACTTTAGCTGGCATCGTGTTGGGAGGCCAAGTGCCGATTATCCTCACGTCCCGCTCAGACCCTCCCAGAGCCCGTCTGGTATCGGCCGCGCTGGCTGTGCTGATGCATGCCCGGCAACAGCGCTGAAAGGTTCCCAGACGTGAGCGCAGGGTCCGGCACCGCCGTTAGAGGCCTCACACGCTGCCGGTGAATAACCGCACCACAGACTGTGGGATGGAAAGGAGAATCATCATGGACCATGAGCGACTGCAGGGATTTTTGTACGACATGCTGTTAGCCCGGGCATTTGAGGAACGGGCCGCCCAAGAATACACACAGGGACATATTGCAGGCTTCCTGCACCTGTATCCTGGGGAAGAGGCAGTAGCGGTGGGCAGCATCCGAGCGGCTGAGCCTTCAGATTATATCGTCAGCACCTACCGCGAACATGTGCACGCACTGATCCGGGATATTGAACCCAAAAAAATTATGGCCGAACTATACGGCAAGAGCACAGGTGTCAGCCGTGGAATGGGCGGGTCCATGCACCTGTTTGACAAGGAGCGCCGTTTCATGGGCGGCTACGCCATCGTTGGCGAGACGTTTCCTATCGCGGCAGGCATCGGGTATTCTATTTTGTACCGCCACCTGCCGGAAGTGGTCCTGTGCTATTTCGGGGACGGCGCCGTGAATCAGGGCACTTTTCATGAATCTCTCAATATGGCCGCTTTATGGAAGCTGCCGGTCCTATTCATCTGTGAAAACAATCACTACCAAATCGGCACGGAGATTCACCGCCACTCGGCTGTCGTGGATGTTTACAAGCGGGCTGCGTCCTACGCTATTCCCGCCGAACAGGTGGACGGCATGGACGTCGAGCAAGTCTATGCGCACACCCACAGCGCGCTGGACCGCATCCGTGCGGGAGGTGGACCGTATTTGCTCGAATTTCAGACCTACCGCTACCGCGGACACTCGATGGCCGACCCCGGCGCCTACCGGCCGCCGGCGGAAGTGCGCGCCTTTGGCGGGCAAGATCCCATCCTTCTCGCCACGCGGGAACTGGCCCGCCACAACCCACCCTCTAAAAGCGCGCAAGCCTCGGACCCGGCGATGGACGTGATCCAGCAGCACATCGACAAGGGATTTGCCGCGGGCCACTGGCAGCAGGAAGATGTGGCGACTATGAAAGCTCAAATCCAGCAGATTCTTGACGAGGCGGTGGCTTTCGCCCAGTCCAGTCCCAGCTTGTCCATGGATGATGCGGTTTATCTGGCCAACCAGAATCATGCCCATGAAGTCCTCTTCTGATGAAAGCCAGCCTTTTTTTGCACGAACCCGCGGCGAGAACCGCGCAAGGCAAGGAGGAATGGCAAATGGATGAAAACCTGTTTTACTGGCAGGCGGTCAATATCGCGTTAGACCGCGCGATGGAGGAAGATCCTGACGTGTTTGTGATGGGCGAAGACGTGGGCCTGTATGGGGGCACCTACCGTGCGACAGAAAATCTCATGGCTAAATACGGGGAACTGCGAGTCCGTGACACTCCGATCTCCGAAAACAGCTTTACGGGATTGGGTGTAGGCGCTGCCATGACGGGACTCCGGCCCTTGATTGAAATCATGACCCTAAACTTTGCTCTTCTGGCACTAGACTCCATTGTCAACCTCGCCGCCAAGATTCCCTTTATGTCGGGGGGACAGTTTCCGGTGCCTCTAACGATTAGGATGCCAGGCGGAGTAGCCAAGCAGCTCGGCGCCCAGCATTCGCAGAGACTCGAACATACCCTGATGAATGTGCCCGGCCTGCGCATAGCCGTGCCCTTCACTCCGCAGGACGCTTATGGGCAGCTGCGCCAGGCCATCCGCAGCAATGACCCGATTATCGTGCTCGAACACGACCTGCTTTACTTCTCCAAAGGAGCCGTCGATCTGGATGCCCAAGCCCCTCCCATGCACCGGGCCATTGTGCGCCGCGCAGGGACAGATATCACCTGCGCCGCTTATTCGCTCATGGTGGCGGAGGCGCTGGCTGCGGCTGAGACATTGAAAGAATCGGGGATTTCTATGGAAGTGATTGATTTGCGCAGCCTCTCTCCGATCGACTGGAAATGCCTGCAGCAGTCGGTGGAAAAAACCCACCACATGATCATCGCGGAAGAGGACAGCGGCTTTGCAGGCGCTGGCGCGGAATTGGCGGCCACGGTGCAGGAACGCTGCTTCTACTCCCTGGATGCGCCGGTATCCCGGGTGGCCGGCATGAACATCCCCATCCCGTTCAATGCCGCCCTCGAATCTGCCGCCATCCCGCATGCCGCCGACATTGTCGTGGCAGCCAAAAAAATGCTGCTGGAAAGGAGCCAAACCTCATGAAGCACCCCATTTTAATGCCGGTCCTCTCAGACACCATGGCCACAGGCCGCCTGACCCAGTGGGTCAAATCTATCGGTGCCAAAGTCAGCAAAGGAGACGCTGTCGCCGAAGTGGAGACAGACAAGGCCGTCCTGGAAGTCGAAGCTTTCAGCGACGGCTACCTGGCCGGGCCTCTGGCTCCCGTGGATCAGGATATTCCTGTGAAACAGGTCATCGGCTACCTGGCTGACACGGCCGAAGAGGCCGTGCAGACCGGCCAGACCGCGCCGGCAGACCCGGTGCCCGCTTCTGAAGTTCCCCCGGTGTCGCCACCGCCGAAGCCCTCCCTGCCCACAGAGCCCATTCCCGCGGCCCCGGCGGCGGCAGAGCCCAGTCCCACCTCCCCGGCAGAACCCGTACCGGCTCCACAAGCTTTTCCGGGCGGACCTTCGGAAGGTCACGCGGCCTCGCCTTACGCACGCGCTCTGGCATTTGATTTGGGCATCGACATTGCTCAGGTTGCTCCCGGCCCGGACGGGAAAGTGCAGGCCCCGGAGATTGTGGCAGCGCTGCTCGCACCTGCCCAGCCCCCGCTGAATTATGGGCCGCCCTACCGTCTGGAATCCCCCACCAAAAGCCGGGAGGCGGTCGCGCGCACGATGATGGCTGCATCGGCCACCCCCTCGTTCCGGGTGACGGCGCGCCTGCCCATCCGCGAGCTGCAGCATCAGGCAGCCAGCCGGCAGGTCAGCCTGACCGTGGCACTGAGCAAAGCCTGCGCTCTCACAATCCAGGCCTATCCCCGTTTCAATGCCGTGTGGACCAACGAGGGGCTAGCTCTCCGGGACCGGATTGACGTGGGAATTGCGGTGGAAGCACAGGACAGTCTGATTACGCCGGTCCTCCGAGACGCAGGCGCCAAATCCCTGGCGGATCTGCAGAGTGTGTGGAAAGATCTCCTTAACCAGACGAAGTCAGCCCGGCTCGGTCCCAAAGACTATTCCGGCGCCACCTTCTATCTGTCCAATCTAGGGGTTTACCCCGTCGTCAGACAGTTCGATGCCGTTGTGCCTTTAGGAGCCAGCGCCATTTTGGCCGTGGCCGCCATGGATTCGGACGGCTCCGCACAATGCACTCTGACCTGTGACCACCGGGTCGTCTTTGGCGCGGATGCGGCTCACTTTCTGACCCATCTGGCCAGCCAGCTGGCCACCCCGGACAGTCTGTGGTGACGTCCAGAGTCCCGCCCGCGTGACACCACGCGGCAGCCCGCCCCGCGATCCACTGGGGCCGGCTGCCGCGCTTGAGGCTCAAGACTGTCCTAAGCGGGAATGCGACGGCGGGATGACAATGACGGCTCGGTCCGAATGGGTGATAAGCCAGCGGGGGAAGCTGCCGAACAGCCCTTCCACCAGCACCGAACCATGGTGGCGGCCGACCGCCAGAGCATCCGCCTGGCGCTGACAGGCATAATCGTAAAAGGCTGCGGCAGGGGTATTGTGATTCCAGGAGACGGGCACCGTCTGCCACTCCATATGCGCCCCCGCCTGAGTTGCGATCTGCAGGGCCTTCTCTTGAACTTTTTGGGCATTATGCTCCCATTCCCGCAAAAAATCTGCTTCATCGACATCCAGGTCCGCGCCATGGGCCACTTGAGTGCGCTTGCGGTAAAACAGACTGGGATCCTTGATATCGACCGCGATGATCTGGCCGTCCCCTCCCAGCCACTGGGCGACCCACTGCAACGCCTCAAGACTGGCTGGAGAGCCGTCCACCGCTACTGCCACAGTTTTCAGCATGGATTGCTCACCTCTTCTCTTCAGTCGCACATCCGGTTTGACAACCTCTCCGAATGCTTTATATGTTCACTTTACCGTCCGTAAAATACTGCCCGTAAGGTCCAGATGGACTAATGCCCCTTGCCAAACGCTCCTTTTTGCCCCTTCCGGCAAAACAAGAATGCAAAGCATTGGACAAATGGGGGGACCAAGCCTTAAGGTGAAGGAAAAGCTAGGATCATCCCATTGATGAGATATGAAAGAAGGAATAGTCATGGAGTCCATATCCGCCACCAGCATGCCTGTACTGGCCCTGAACAGCGGGTCCTCTTCCCTCAAGTTTTCGCTGTACCAAGTCCGCCAAGACGCCGGCGGGAGTGCGCAGGCCGACCTCATTGCTGGCGGGGCAGCCGAACGCATTGGACTGCCCAGCGGACGCATCTGGCTGAAGACCCCCCGTGCGACCCTGCACGATGAGAGCGCAGCGTTTGCCCACCACGCCGACGCGGTAAAAGCCTTATTCGGTTTGCTGGATCTCTACCACCTGCCCCTGCCTCAGGGTGTAGGCCACCGCTTCGTATCGGGAGGGCCCAAGTATATCGACCACCAGCTGATTGACGCGGCTTTCCGGGCGGACATCCGCAACTACTTCCGGTTTGCGCCCCTTCACCTCCCTGCCGAAGCCCGGGCGGTCGACGCGGTCTCGCAGCATTTCCCGGACATCCCCCAAGCCGCATGCTTTGATACCGCGTTTCACCGCCATATTCCTGAAGTGGCGGCCAGACTCCCCCTGCCCCGAAATCTCTGGCATGAAGGCGTCAGGAAATACGGATTTCACGGCCTGTCCTACGAGTATATCGTCAGCCAGCTTCCCCCGAGTCCCACAGACCGGATAGTGGTAGCCCATCTGGGCAACGGGGCCAGCCTGGCAGCTATCCAGAACGGCCAGTCCATCGACACCACCATGGGACTCACGCCGACCGGGGGGGTCATTATGGGCACCCGGACGGGAGATTTGGATCCCGGCGTCATTGTCTATCTCATCAATGAAAAGGGCTACGACGGCAGCCAGCTGGAAAGAGTTCTTGACCACATCTCGGGCCTGCTGGGTATTTCGGGCATCACCTCGGACATGGAGACCCTGCTGCGCTCAGATGACCCCCACGCGGTAATGGCGGTGGAGATGTTTGCCTATAGCCTGCGCAAGGCCATTGCGGCGATGGCGGCCGCGCTGGGAGGGATCGACGCGCTCGTCTTTACAGGTGGGATCGGGGAGAATGCCGTAGCGGTGCGCCAAAAAGCCTGCGCATCCCTGGGCTTTCTGTCCGTCGAGATTGACCCCGCCGCCAATGCCCAAAATGCCCCGGTCATCTCCACAGCCAGCAGCCGCGTGAAAGTGTCGGTGATTCCGACCGACGAAGATCTGGTCATTGCCCGCCACACCTTCCGCCTGCTTGGGCAAAGAAATCCATCCCCCTGACTTTCCAGGCCGCACCCGGCTTTGCATAGAAAGCCGGGTGCCTTTGTTCCTGATAGAAGAGGACAGCTCAGCTGCCCATACGCCCCGGCCACGTCCACTCGCGGATCTCCTGGGGGTCAATGCCTTCCTTGCGGGCATAATTCAAATGCGCAATCCGCTGGTCCTGGAGCCATTCCTTCACGGCGGCGGCACGCACCGCAAAGGCTGGAACATGGTCGATGACATCGATAGCCATAGAAAACCGGTCGATATGATTTTCGATAGCCAGCTGCAACGGAGTATTGATACTGCCCATCTCCTGATAGCCGTGAACATGGAAATTGCCGTGGTTCGGCCGGCGGTACGTCAATTTGTGAATCAGCGCCGGATATCCGTGAAAGTTGAAGATCACGGGCTGGTCCGGGGTGAACAGCCCCAGAAAGTCCGGATCCGACATTCCGTGCGGGTGCAGGGTGGTCGGGGGGAGCTTGAACAGGTCGACCACATTCACGAAGCGGATCTTCAGCTCGGGCAGCTTCTCATTGAGCAACGCGACAGCCGCCAGAGCCTCCATGGTGCTCACATCTCCTGCGCTGGCGACCACAGCATCGGGAATCTCGCCATTGTCGTTGGAGGCCCATGTCCACAGCCCGACGCCTTTGCTGCAGTGTGTGACCGCCTCGTCCATCGTCAGGTACTGCAAGTGCGGCTGCTTGTCAGCAACAATAATGTTGACGTAATCGGTGCTGGCCAGACAGTGATCGGCCACACTCAGCAGACAGTTGGCGTCCGGCGGCAGGTAAATGCGGACCACGTCAGCCTGCTTGTTGGTCACCACATCCAAAAACCCAGGGTCCTGATGGGTAAACCCATTATGGTCCTGGCGCCATACGGTGGAACTGATCAAGATGTTCAGCGATGCAATGGGAGCGCGCCACGGCACCTCGAAGCGGGCTTTTTCAATCCACTTGCTGTGCTGGTTGACCATGGAGTCGATAATGTGGACAAAAGCTTCGTAAGAATTCAAGAGGCCGTGGCGTCCCGTCAGCACATAGCCCTCCATCCAGCCTTCCAGGGTGTGCTCACTGAGCATCTCCATGACGCGGCCCTCTGGAGCCAATTCCCCCCCGTCCGCATCGACGGGCAGGAATTCGGCCATCCAGGTCTTTTTGGTCGCCTCATACAGCGCCTGGAGACGGTTGGACGCCGTCTCATCCGGGCCAAACACCCGGAAGTTGTGCATGTTGCGGCGCATCACGTCACGCAGGTACTGACCCAGGATATACGTGTTCTCCTGACTCGCCTGCCCGGGTTTGTCAAAGCGCGCCTGGTAGTCATGAAAGTCGGGAAGGTTCAGCGGTTCTCTGAGCAAACCGCCATTGGCGCGAGGATTCGCGCTCATGCGCCGGTCCCCCTCGGGCGCCAGAGCGCGCAGAGATTCTTTCAGGCGCCCGGACTCGTCAAACAGCTCCTCGGCATGGTAGCTCTTCATCCACTGCTCCAGCACGGCCAGATGCTCAGGGTTGGTGGTCACGTCGAGCACGGGCACCTGGTGCGCCCTCCACGAGCCCTCAATGTAGTGCCCGTCCACCGTCTTAGGCGCTGTCCAGCCCTTCGGGGTGCGCAAGATGATCATGGGCCAGCGCGGCCTCTTAGCCACTTGTGTCCGCCGGGCTTCTTCCTGAATCCCCTGAATCTGGCTGATGCAGCTGTCCACCGCCGATGCCATCGCCTCGTGCATCACGACGGGGTCATCACCCTCGACCAGCCGCGGCTCATAGCCGTAGCCCCGGAAGAGATCCAGCAGCTCCTCTTCCGAAATGCGGGCCAGCACCGCCGGGTTGGCCAGCTTGTAGCCGTTAAGGTGCAAGATAGGAAGGACCGCCCCATCGCGGACCGGATTCAGAAACTTATTGGAATGCCAGGCAGTGGCAGCAGGCCCCGTTTCCGCCTCACCATCCCCCACCACCACCGCGACAATCAAGTCCGGGTTGTCAAAAGCTGCCCCGAACCCGTGTGACAGAGAATAGCCCAGTTCTCCCCCCTCATGGATGGATCCGGGAGTTTCCGGCGTGCAGTGGCTGCCCACTCCCCCCGGAAATGAAAACAGGTGAAAGAAGCGCGCCATTCCTTCCTCATTCAGGCTGCGGTCCGGGTAACCCTCCGAATAGGTTCCCTCCAGATATGTATTGGAAAGGGTCGCTGGCGCCCCGTGTCCGGGACCCGCAATGTACATCATGTTCAGGTCGTAGCGCCGGATTGCCCGGTTCAAGTGCGTCCAAATGAAATTTTGCCCGGGGTCGGATCCCCAGTGTCCTAAGAGTCTGGGCTTGATATCGCTCTTTTTTAAAGGACTTCTTAGCAAGGGGTTGCTCTGGAGATAGAGCATTCCCAGGGAGAGATAGTTCGCAGCCCGCCACCAGGCGTTCAGCTGCTCTTGTTCCTCTCCGGTCAGTGTCGGTGTTCCGGGTACTTTCGCCATGCTGTCAGCTCCTTGTCTCGCGCCATTGAATTGCCTACGAGAGGCCAGCCGCCCCTCCTTCATGCATCCCCGCTGAGAGCGGCGGCGACGTCCCTGTATTGCCAGCATGGGCTCAGGCTCCTTCTCCCGTCAAGAACCATTCGGGCCCATTTCCCGAAAAATCCGGTTCCCGGCAGAAGCTGGCCTGACGGCAGTATCCCCTCCCCGCACAGTGCCAAGTCGCCCCCGGGCCGGCCATTGTTTGGCCCACAGCCCGCAGGCGGCAAACACCGGAGTTTTCGAACCGCGCCCAGCATTTTATTCCCAGACTTCATCCGCGTCGGCGTCGATTAACACACAAAGCGCCAGCCGGACCCATCCTTCGAGATCCCCTGAGCCGGGAAGGGCGTCGCAAATGGCCGAGGCAGCCGCGCGCTTCAACCGCCGCTCTCCATACCGTCCATGAAACCGCACAGCCAGTTCCCCGCGTTCTTGCCGGAATGCCCATGCCCGGCCGTGGACATGGAGCCCTGAAATCCATACAAACCCGTCTGCGTCCTGGTTCCCCTGCAGGCGGCACTGCGTGAGCAGCTCGTCAAGCTGAGACACATCCACCGCCATAGGGTCCTTCTCCCATAGTTGCAAAACCGAAGATCTTGAGGAAAATACCGGTGGATGCCCCGCAGGAGCTTCTGCGGGGATAATGAGATCTTTCTGAAGACACGGCCATAACTTGCTCCCTGCTTCTCGTCAGGCTTCATCGTGACGAATGCCTTCTGTCAGAACTTTCAGCAAATGCCAAACACCCCTCAAGTAGTTCTTTAGAATGGCACGAACTTGATTTGCAAATATCGCGTTCCCGTATTTGCTTAACATTTTTCATTATATCGATTATTTCACAAAACCCGCCATATGGCCTAATGAAAATGGACCATTTGACACAACTTGGTCCATTCGGACAAACTTCTGCGGTCTTCCCGGACGCCCCTGATAGGAAGTGCCCCGGCCAGGCTGGAGTCTTCGTGGTATGTTAGACGCGTGCATACAGTTCTGCCACCGGATTGTGTAAAATATCTCGTAACGACTGAGAGAGTGGGGAGACATTTCTATGCACGATATGGTGAGTTGTTGTGCTGTGGCTGTGGATGGATCCGATTCCAGCATGGACGCACTGGCCTGGGCATGCCGCTTGACGGAGCCCGGAGGGACAATTGTCATGATCGACATTCAGGATTTTACACCTCTTTACAACGAAATGGGGATGACGCCATTCAGCGGAGGGCCCAACGTGGACGTTGACCGCGTCAGCCGGCAGTGGGACCGCTATGCCAGCACCGTGAAGGATAAGGCGATGGAGATGGTGGCGGGCGCTGGTCGCGTGGGGGAATGGGAAATCCTCACCATGCAGCCAGGGGATGGCAGCCCCGCCGCCATATTTGACAAGGCGGCCGCCGAACACCATGCCGAGTTGGTTATGGTGGGCCAGCATCACGGCTCCACCCGGATTGAAGGACTGTTTGGCAGTTTCCCGCGGTGGCTGGTGATTCACGGACGCCTTCCGGTGCTGATCGTCCCTGTGCCCCGGAAAGACACCCCCTGAATCATCCTTGGGAGCAGTCCAGCGCTCCCCGGGATCACCGGGTTCGCCTCAACGACCGAAGGCGTGTGCCGACAGTACGGCACACGCCTTAAATTCCGCGGCTGGCACCAGCCGGGATCCAAGCGCTAATTTTCCCTGGACCAAGCTGATGGAGTGCCCTTCGGCGAATGCCACTCCTGTTGATTCTTGCGTTATTTGGCTATCCTACAAGGTTTTCTCCGTACACTGTTGGGCGACCCTCGGGCGGCCTAAAGTGTTTGCCACCGATTCCGGCCTAAATATTTAGTATCCTCTTAGGGATGTGATGTGGTGGCCCTAGAAGGATGTCATCAAGGGCAATGAAAAACCAGACGGGGACCTATCGTCTTGGTGGGCCCCCGTCTGGTTGGCAGTCGACACATGCGACTGTAGCATCCGCGGGTCACGTCGAGCCACTGTTATGCAGCATTTACAGCACGCATGGGAATCCGACTGACGTCTGTGCCGACAATTCCAACACTATCGGGAAAGGCAAGGCGGTTATACTCGGTAGTCACCTGTGCGTCTGGCCAGAACGTCCTCCTCTATCCGGCATACGCGCTGTCGCCGATGCTGTTGCGTGGAACCGGTGTTCCCGCCGCGGTTGTTGCCGTGCGAACGCTTCACGGCAGAATTGATGGCAAGCATAGGCACCTGATGCGCGGCGCATCAGGTGCCCGTCGACCGAGACGGTTCGGAGTCGCTCGCGTCAGTGGCGCAAGCCCTCGATGATTGGCATGACCTCGTGGAACAAACCGTGGCCCCTTGGGGATCTCGCGCCCGAAGTGATGCCGGGGCCATGAATTCCGGCTTGGAGCCATTTAGTCCAGCGGGTGCGCCACGCAAACGAGCGGCCAATCTGCCCCCTCCGAGCTAGGCTCAGACCATGTGGCTAATCAATAGGGACCGTTCGGCGCCGCAGAGATTGGTCCTTATGGCCCACGAAGGAAACCGCAGGAAATTGCAGAATGATATTGAAAGGCGGATGGTATTGCGGATAGGAAATAGACGGGATACAAGGCCGTGCGTTGAACATAGGCAGCAGGCGCTACGTATTATACAGGTAGAGTTCACTCTCAAAAGTCAAGCTGTGTGGAATTTTTTAAGATGATTGGCCAGGAGAATGGACTCTAAATAAGGGTTTAAAGGAAAGTGGCTTGCCGTCTACAGGTGTATGCGACTCTTCATATAGAGTCGGCGATCCGCAATATTACGCTTGTACTCACAGGACGACTCGGTGAGTAGACTAGGGCAATTTAGCAAAGGGGAGCGGTTCAAATGTTTGTTGACTATCTTGCTGTAATGTTGCTGAACTTGGGTGCTGGGTTGGCCCTGCTGGCTCATTACCTGTACGTCAACCCCGCGAAAGAAAATCGGCGGAGTTGGGCGGCTGGATTTTTTGCCGTCGGCTTTTTCGGGCTGATGACGTCTTTGCCAATGTTGATTATGTGGCCTTTGCCGAGCAGCTTCAACGTGGCCTACGCCGGACCGATGCTGTTTTTGAGCATGGTGTTTCTAGCGGCCGGACTGACATTGATGTTAGAGTGGGAACCGTTGATTCCCGCGATTTACGGATTGTTTGGAGGCATTTACGCAATCATTGTCGGGTTCCGGCTTTTGGATCTGAAAATGGGTTCAGCTCCTGGAGTGGCTTTTGTAGGATTTGTTTTGACGGGTCTTGGTGGCATCCTGGTTGTACCTTCAATCTATTGGCACAAGAATCGGGGTCTGGTGATCATTACCTCGATTGTGTTGGGAGTGGCAGCCCTGATCTGGCTGTTTACCGGTTACGACGCGGTGTGGGCGCATATGCTTGACTTTATCAAGTACGTTCCGCCAACCATGCTGCACAGCGCCAAGTAATTCTCTAGCAAGTTCATCCGTTGTGATGCAAGAATGCTCTCTCCTAGGTGCTCGTAGAGAGCATTCTTATTGTGCCGCAGTTATGGGGGAAGCTCCAGCCACCGTGACCAGAAAGGGGCTGTCGGCGTTATATCTCATGATACCCTTAAGCACCGAGGTGGCGAGCAAGCATGGTCTCAACAGTTCGAAGAATTTCCCAAGCCGCGCTGGCTCTGGGCACGGTTGCCCTATTGGGAGGGTGCGGCGCGGATATCGCGCATCAGGCCGGCGCACACCCGGCCCGAACGGCGACGCAGGCGCCCCAAACAAAACCAGTGATGGCCACCTTTACCGTGAGCGGGCACCCCAATGCGGTGCAGAATATTTCCGCGGCTGTCTTGCAAGATGTGCGCACCGGGAACACAGCCCTATTCAACCAGCAGTCTTTCACTTATTCCAAAATGGAACGGAGCCTGGTTGCTGTCCACACCGAACTGGTCCCAGGCCACTATGAGTTGGGCCTGTTCGGCCCGAACATAGCCTACCGGTTCCCCGTCAATATTTCCCGGGCAGTGTATGCCTATGCCGTGACACTGTCATCCCAACGCCTTCCTGTGCAGGCCATGCCCCTTGCCGGCCGTGTCTTGGAGAATGGCCGGGGCGATGCGCACGCTCTGCTTTTGGCGCTCCCGGTTGCTGCAAATGGGGTAAAGTCCACCCAAACCGTGGCTACTGCACACGGCTCCTATCAATTGACACTGCCCGGGCAGGGAGTGTATACCATCCTGGCTGTGAATCCCGGAAAAAGCCGCGTGGCCGCAGCGGCGGCCGACACTCTGGCAGGCCGCCCACACCGCCTGACTCTCTTGGTTCGCAGTCTGCCGGGAGGCCGCGGATTCTACGCAGCCGTGCTGCAAACCGGGCTCGCCTACACCCCCCTGTCCTCGCTCACGCTGTGGGGATACAGCCCGGCTCCCGGTGCCGTCACTATGCAAATCCAGGCGTTGCCTGGGGACAGCACTCCCATCTTCCAGCAGAGCCTCCGGGTACGCGACGGCCTCTTCCACTGGAGCGGAAATCCCTGGCCGAAAAACTTTGCGGACTTGACGGCGACCATTATTCTCCGCGCACCCTCCGGCCGCATCCTGTGGACCGCGACGACCCCCGGCATTCCGGAAACTTTAGGACCGACAGGCGCGCAGTCCGCGACGCTCAAGACACTGATATGGGGGTCGATTGCCCCAAGCTCACGCCGCACAGTCAGTTTCACCACAGGCAGCAGCGAAGCACTGCAGGTGACACCCTGGTCTTACGGCGGCATGGCGATGCCGACCGTCCACGGCCTTGTTCCCCTGCCTTTAGCCTCACCTACCCCGTGGAGCACGAACCCCATGCTCAGTGCCCGTCAGGCTGACGCACATCTGCTCACCTCACTGTCGGAATCCCTGTACGTGCAGAGCGTAAGCCATTTCCGCGCGCCCCCCAACAGTTACATGAACGGGCTGTCTCTCAACGCTGTGCAAGGCGCCAGCCCGTGACCCGCGCCCGCAGCGGATCATGCTTCTTCCCGCTATGCTGAGGTATGGACCCCCGCCCGCCCTCTCAGGTACAATAGGGTCATGACGCCACAACAGCCTGCCGAAGAAAATTCTCCCCGGATCTCATGGACGGAATATTTCAGCACCATGAGCCAGCTCGTAGCCACCCGCTCCACTTGCCCCCGGCGCGCAGTGGGAGCTGTATTGGTGCGTGACCACCGGGTCATCGCTACCGGCTATAATGGGGCGCCCTCCGGGCAGCCCCATTGTCTCGAAGTCGGCTGCCTGATGGAAAACGACCACTGCGTGCGCACCATTCACGCCGAACTGAATGCCCTTTTGCAATGTGCCCGGTACGGCATAGCCACTGAAGGAGCCGACCTCTACTGCACCGACCTGCCCTGCCGTTTCTGTGCCCGCGCGCTGGCCCAGGCGGGAATCCAGCGGATATTTTTTCTCCGCCCCTATGACAGCCCAGAAACCTGGACCCTGGCCCAGTCCGCCGGCATAGAACTCATGCAGATTCCGGAACCCCTCTCCTAAACTTCAGGGCTCTGCCCGGCGGCTGATTCTCTATTTGACGGCAGATGGCGAGTCGGTAGAAGGGCCACGGCGCTCCTTGCCCTTGCATGGTCCAGCAGGCGCGTGAATTCGGCTCATCTCCAACATGCGGGCCAACTCAATGTCCCGCTCCTCAAGCTGCGCCTCTAGATGCTTCTGGTAATGCATACAGTCATCGATCTGTGCTTTGTACTGGTGCAGTTCATGCACATATTCGTCGTAAATTGCGGACTGCGCCTGCCGGCAGGGAAGCTGGCGGGCGATATTCTGCACGAAGGCTACGGGCACACTGTACGCCCGGGCAATGGAAGCCGCAGAAGGCAGCCGGCATAGATCCCGGCGAATTTTGCTTTTGAGTTCCTCTGAATAATGTTTTGCGACCATATGCTCACCCGCCCCGACATTTATCGTATCATCCGATTGACTCACCTGATGAGTATGATAGAGGTCCGCACAGTGCCCCACGAGCGTCATACGGCCCAATTCGGCCCGGCCTTTTGGATTGACTTTCTCCGGTCCTAAGAACCCAGCCCTAAGTGAACATGGTATCGCCCACTCAGAGTTCTTCGGCACCCGTCATTCAGGAGAGGCTGCTACTAAACCGGACCGATTCAAATACGCTCCGCAGCATTTTCGCAGTCCGCAGCAGCAAGCCCGCAGGCAATCATGTCAGGAGTTTCTCGAGTTCCAGCTCATCATGAACGGGAATATTGTACAATCCCTCGCAGGGAATGGAGGGCTTCAGTTCGCGCGCACGGTCCACTGCACCTTTATGGACCGCCACAATGCGGTAGCCTCTCCTCTGATAGAACCGCAACGCATCGAGATTGTCATTGGAGGTGACAAGCCATATTCTGGCCAGACCGGACGCCAAAGCCACTCGCTCGATCGCGTCAAGCATCACGCTCCCAATGCCGGCTCCTTTCTCCACGGCATTAATGCTCACCAATTCGGCCCCGTTGGCTTCACAGCGGTAAGCAGCCAGTCCCACCCGTTCACTGCCCCGCCAGGCAATCAGCAGGTGAAGATCCACCATATAGTGTCGCTGTCCCTTGGACATCATGACGTCCCCGCCCCACTCTTGCCTCCACACGACACCTGCCCACATGCCGTCTGCCGGTGTTCCGGGCGGATGCACTTGAAGCATTTTTCGTCACTCCCCATATCCCCCAATTTCCATGCGCTCCTGCTAACGCCCGCCCGCCCCCATGCTCCAGGCCAAGCCAAGCCCCGTGCCGAATGCCCCCGCCATGCCAATGAGGACAGCGGGATGAAACCCCGACAGCACCACATTGATCACCAGAAGAACCAGAGCCCACCGCACCGCACCCTGATAGCTGAAGTGGGACATCGCATAGACATAAGCCCCGGCCAGGCCAAACACGGAAAGAGCCTCAGCGCCCGCCCCCATCACGGTCATCACCGTGCCACCCACAATACCCGCTCCGAAAAACACGATGAGGTACTGCCAGGGCCGCATAGTCCTCTCCAATTCCGACCCGATGAGCCACACAAACAGCCCGTCAAAAAGCAGTCCAATCAAGCTTCCCGGCAGTATGGTGGACACCAGGATAAATCCCAGACGCCCCCCGTAAACCGATGCATCAAAAAGCCAACCAGGGAAAAAGTTTTGCACAAGCCACCCCAGCACCATCAGCGCAATAATGGCAAAGGTGACAGGAGTGCCCTGCCCCCCGCGCCCGTGGCGGCTGCGGCGCAACATTTCGCGGCGCCTCTGCTTCCAGAATTGCTGAGCCTCCCGGTCCATCCCCATTGCTGCGGACCCCTCCTCGGTATTTTCCGCCTTCAAACGCTCCTGCACTAACGGTATCAGATTTTTATTGCCAGCGCACCGCAAGCGTCCGCAGAGCAGACCCAAAACCGCCCGCAGCCAGCCTCACCGGCACCGGCACAATCCCAGCATTATAGTCCGGACGGCTCATTGCACTTGTACAAGGCAAGGATTCTAGTGTATCATCAACGCTATTATATAAGAGGGGGAGACCGCGATGCGCTATGAATTTGAATCCTGGCTGTGGGGCACCATGACCGCGGCCTTCACTCTGGCCACGGCGCTCGCCATTGGATCGGCCATATGGCAGTGGGTCACGGCTTACCCTAATCTGTTGGGCGCACTTCACACCAGCGTCGATCCCCTGATGCTGGCCTTTCTATTTGCTGAGCTGGCGCATACCGCCATGGTCATGCAGTCCACCCACCACATCCGCCCGGAATTGATAATCATCCTGCTGTCCCTGGCCTCAGCCCGCCACCTCCTGGTGCTGCTGACGGTCACGGCCAACCCCAGTCTCTCCAGCATCTGGGGGAGCGGCGCGCTGACCACGCTGTTTGTGGTCGTCTGGATGGTCTGGGCCATCATGGCTCCGCGCCTTGCCCATGACCAGGAGCCTCCCCATGAATGAGGGGAGCATATCACGCCCTTTGGGTGTCTTGGCGGTACGCCACCAAGAAAATCAGGGCAATGATGAGGAAGACGACGGGGAGGGCGCCCAGCAATATTCGAAAACCCCAGACCGCGCGGACGCTCTGGACCGTACGGGCCGCGTTGAATCCGCTGACAGAGAAGAATACCGCCATGATGGCATACTGCACCGACAGCCCTATGCGCACAATGAAGCCGTTCATCCCCAAATACATACCCTCGCGGCGCTGGCCGGTGCGCTGGGCGTCGTAATCAATGACATCGGCCAGCAGCACATTTAGCAAAACCAGAAATCCTGAAATGGATAGTCCCAGCACGACTCCGGTGACAATGACAGACAGGGCCGAGCGGTCAAACAGAAATGCCGTCAAAGTCACCGCGCACAGGGCCGTGCTGAGCAGAGCGGCCACAGCATTGGACAGGCGGTTCGCTATTTTTGCCCAGACAAAAGAGACGGGGACAGCCACTACAAAAATAGCCCCCATAAAGAGGCTGTAATCAAGGGCGCTGAGGGGCACCACGTATTTGGTATAAAATGCGGCAATCGTCGTGAGCATGGTCGTGACCAGTTGAATCAGAAAACTGGCCACGACATAGTGGACAAACCGGCGGTTGGAAAACGTCGCAGTCAAGGCCTGTTTCAGAGGAAGAGCCGGAACGGCCCGGTAAACCGGGTTTTCGAAACTGCCCAGCAGCGCCACATAGACCGAAGCCGCCCCCAAAAGCCCAAAAGCCAGAGCCATCGCGCTCCAGCCAATAGTCTGCCCCAGCGACTTGGACAGGGCCACTCCTAAAATCAGGCCGGCGATGCCAAAAACCTGTGAGAGCGCCGAAACAAAATTGCGTTGGCGGGGTTCTTGGTACATTTCGGGGAACAGGGCCATGATATTCAGAGTCGTCACCGTGAAAAAGAAATCGAAGAGAAATGTCAGCGCAACGAAATACACAATCAGGGCAGAGGCGCTCACCGCAGGGGGCCGGAACAGAAAGTAAAAGGCCAGCCCAAAGGGCAAGGCTGTCGCCACCACGTAAGGGATGCGCCGGCCCCAGCGCGTGCTGGGGCGGTCACTGGCATAGCCTGCCGCGAGGTTAAAGAAAGCGTTGATAATGCCAAAGGCGATGAGCCCCTCAGACAAAGTGGCGCCGGGAACCTTCAGGACTGTCACATAATAAAATACCGCCACCGTGTTGAAGGCTTGCCAGAGCAGATTGACCCCCAGCTGGTTCGCGCTGTAGGCAGCCATTTTCCATGTTGGCACTTTCATTGCCACCCCAGCTCATCCCCCCGGCTACCCCACAACGCTCTTCCAAGCATATCCCACTCTTTCCCGGCTGTCATTATCCTGCCCGGGCATTGACAGTCCCGAGCCGCATGGCCCGCGGGTGGGGATTCTGCCGCTGGCAAGTGGCATGGTCTCTGATAGAAGACCCCAGTGCGGCAGAAAGAACGCTTCAGCCCCATCCCTGGTTCCCCGGGTGCGCTATACTGGACGCAAGACGTTTTTAGGCCATACTCACCTCCACCAAAAAGAGACCGTGCGGCCATTTTTGAGCCGCACGGTCAGCAAAGGGGAGACCATGATAGAATTTCCCGGAGAGGCGCCCTTTCCAGCGCTGCAAATCGGAATGGCCACCGACTCTCTTAAGGGCACGGGAGTTACGGTTGTGGTATTCCCAGCAGGGGCGAGAGGGGCAGCGGATGTGTCCAGAGGCGCTCCCGCTACCCGGGAAACGGCGGCTCTCGCCCCGGAAAATCTTGTCAGCGGGCCCGACGCCATTGTGCTATCAGGGGGCAGCGCCTTTGGCCTGCAGGCGGCCGATGGGGTGGCACAGGCACTGCGCCACGCCCGCCGGGGATTCGCTGTCGGGTCCGTGCGCGTTCCGGTTGTCGCCGCCGCAGCCATCTTCGATCTGGACTACCGACTGCCTGAGCCGCCGACCGCCGAGGACGGCCAAAACGCATGCCAACAAGCGCTGGCCGGTGCTTTGCCCCCGCCCTTGAATGGCTCTGTGGGCGCTGGCACAGGCGCCACCGTAGGCAAGCTGCTGGGATCCCACTCCCGTATGAAGTCCGGTCAAGCCGCTTGGAGCCTCGTCACCGCAGACGGCCTCGAAATCGCTGTCCTGGTTGTGGTCAACGCTGCGGGCAGCATTAAAAGCACATCCGGCACGGTAATAGCGGGCCCACGGCTAGATGATGGAAAGATTGTCGATACCACGCAGTGGCTCACAGACCATTCTCCCAAACTGGGGCCAGGCACGGCCACCACACTGGGTATCGTGGCTACCAATGGCTATCTGTCCAAAGCCAAGCTGGCCCGGGTGGCGCGCATGGCTCACGACGGTCTCGCGCGCGCCATCGACCCCGTCCACACCCCATGGGACGGGGACACCATCTTTGCGGTGTCCTATGGAAGCCACCCAGCAGACACGGGGCGCGCAGGTGCACTCGCTGCCTATGCGGTATCCCAGGCCATCCGCCACGCAGCCGACACGGCCCTTCACGGGGCGCCTTGAGGACTATGCCGGGGCCTCCATAAAATGGACCGCCTCGGTGGTGACTTCAAAATCTCACTCGGCGGCGGGAGTCTGCCGTCCAGCAATGCGCTGGAGCTTGGTCAAATATTGATCCAGCGTGTGGCGGGCGTCACGGGTCCCTGAAGAGACGTCATACTGCAGCACGCCCCAGAACTCGAGAACAACCTTCAGGACATTTTGGTAATACGCATAGATCCCGTAATTGGCATATTTCGCAATGACCTGCAACCGCTGCCGAAAATTCGGCATACCAAATCCGGGCATCACAAACTGGGGAATAATCCGGCAGACGGTGGCAATGCGCGAGGGATCCTCGTCAATATACGCTTTGGCGGCATCCCGGTAAAAGGCGTAGTGCAAGGTCTCGTCCTTGGCAATCACCCGCAAGATCTTGGAAAGCACAGGATCCTGAGTCTCTGCCGCCCTGGCCAGGTTGAGGTAAAAAACACGCGTCGCCAGTTCTTGCAAACTCGTATAGACCATCACAGAGAAAGGGTCGCTATCTTCGATGTTCCATCCGGTGCCAATAACGTTTTTTCGGATGCGGTCACGCATCTCCGGCTCTCCATTGCGGCTCAGCAACAGATAGACATCCAAAATGCGCCCGTGCTGGTCCTCCTCGCGGGTCCATGTATGAACGAAGTTTCTGAAGGCGGAAGGCGCATCGGCAAACACGGCATTAAGGCCCGACGTAAACCAGGGGAGGTTGACCTCCGTCAGCATGGCTGTTTCCACGGCGACGGTCAGTTCGGGACTGATGGTACCTTGATCGGGGCTCCATGGGTCGTCATTGAAGTTCCGTCCGCGTTCCCATGGCAACAGGTTGTGATATCCCCAGTCAACCTTGTTGCTGAGCTCCAGGTGGCGTTCATACAACGTATCCAGAGTACTGTCAAGATGGCTCACGATATTTTCGCCCCTTTGATATTTGCCTAACTCTAACACAGTTACGGCGAGAAGTCATCCAGACAATGTCTGCATGTGTTCCGCGAACCTGTTTCACGTCACCCCCCTGCCTAACCCAATCTTCATGAGTCTTTCCCGCGAAGATCCCACAATCCTAACATAGGCCTGCTAAGGTCAAGGGGTAGCCACCGGAGTTTCCCTTGGATTCGGACTGTCCACAATAACAAGCGATGGGAGTTTACTGGGAAAGGAGCCCCTGCCTGCTATGCGGCCTAACTCTTTCAGTCCCGGAATAAAAATTTGGGCTCACCAAGGCACTCCCGCTCTGTATCCGGAGAACAGCTGGATCGGATTCGCCTACGCCGCAGCTGAGGGGGTCGATGCCGTGGCCTGCGACGTCCAACTCACGGCCGATGGGGAAGCCGTTCTGTTCCACGACCGCTACCTCGACCGGACGACCAACGCCTGCGGTCTGTTTGCCGACTATACCTGGCCGGAACTGGCCGGTATCCGGCTGCGCTGGCCTCAGGGACACCTGTCCTCACACAAGTTGGTGCGGCTGGCGGACCTGCTCCCGCGGATGCCCTCCAATACCCGTTACTGCTTCAACCTGCAGTCCCTGCCGGTCTCCCGGGAGAAGATGGTTAGCCGCATTCGCGACCTCGTCCACTCTTATCTGCCCGAAACCGCCGTCGAACTCTCCAGCAGCGATCCGGCGACGCTACTCCGCCTCGCTGAAATTATGCCCCGAATCCCCACCCATTTAATCCTCGACTCTTTCGACCCGTCCCGGTGGCCTGCTCTCGTGAACCTATGCCGTCCAGCAGGGGTTTCTCTCCATTACCGGCACCATGCCCGCTGGCTGGCTATGGATAGCGGGATATCAGCTACCCTCGGGGGATTTGAGAATCCGGCTGCCCTCGAGCGGACCCAGTGGGAGGGGGTCAGCGCCATCCTTATAGATGACCCGCTTTGGCTGCTCAGTCCATCCCCCTCCCCCGGCGAGCAGGACCGACCTCTCACAAAAATCCCGCACTGGGCATTGCCCGTGTCTGCGGGAGGCAAGGAACTGTGAGAGAGCCAAACCTTTCCGGGCTCAAGAGATTCCAGGATCTCCCGGCCTGGATTGTGACGGCAGGCACGGCGGCCATCGTCGCCGCCGGGGGCGGATCGTGGTGGGCTTGTGCGCTGTCGGCTGCCACCGCGGGTCTGGCCGTCTGGTTCGTCTGGCCTTAGCGGCCGGTCCTGGATCATCGCCATGTCGTCAGCGAGGCGCGCAGCACGCAGTCGCCCGCAACCTCCGAGGCTCCGTAGCAAATGCCAGGCCCCCCGCGCAGGCCTTCTGGTGTCCCGGCATGATACGGTCCGGGCACCATATCATCTGCCGCCACCTCCGGTGCGAACACAAAAGGCCCCCACCCGAAAGCCGCCACTGAACCCCAAGCGCGGAAGCGGCCCCAGTATCCACCGTTCAGAAGGCGCCCGCTGGCTGGCCCAAAACACTGATGCTCCCGGTAAAGGGGCCATAATTCCCCTTCCCGCTCCACCATAAGAGTGCTGTGAAACGTGCGGAACGCCATATGCTCTCCAGAGGCGGTGCGGCCGCCAAGGGGCGGCCGATCTGTCTAACACGTGATAAATAACCATTTTAACGTCGAAGCCTAGGTTGTAATTATACGAGTTCTTAGCTGAAATCATTTATCAGCTCTCTGAAATTTTTTTTGGACTGGGCGCTGGGCGAGATGATCCCTCTATCCACAGGAGGCCCTTTCGCGTCAGGGCTTGCACATGGGTCTAGCTAAAAGGCAGTGCCAGGCCGCTTTGTGGGGAAAGATAAATTCGGCGGAAGAAGAATCCGCTAATTATTACCGCGAAAGTCGGCGAAATAGCCGCGTGCGAGGCATAGAGACTGAGGCGAATCGACAGTCTGTATGGAGAGCACGGGCCGTCCTGAAAAGTAGGATTTAAGAATCCGTTATATGTACACCCTATAGCGGAACCCAAGGACGCTTTGACGCCCTAAGCAAGAGCAGTATAATGTATTTAACCACCCACTGATAAACACTCAGTAGTGATATTTAGCACATAGGGGGAATTCTCATTGGCAAGTCAGAAGATCGTGGATGTGCGGAATCGGCCAACATTTCTCCATCCGTTTTATGGCAAGGATGCCAACAGTTCAGAAGCAAAGGTTGTGCGGTGGTTGGGTGCTCGGGTCGGGGCTCGCGACGTTGAGCATTTTACTGCCCACAATTCCATGACCAGTTACATAAAAGCTCTCGATGATGCAGGAATTTCCTCGGCAGTTGTCACAGGCCGCAGCACGCCATCGGTGCGTATCGAAAACGCAGAAGTGAAGAAGGTCGTGGATCAGGCTCCTGACCGATTGATTGGCATCGCCGCCTTCGATCCGGAACTGACAGGAATTTCGCAGGCTGTTGGGGATATCCAGAGGGCTCAAAAAGAAATGGGGCTCAAGGGTATTAATCTTGACCCGGCGTTTTTGACAAGGCCGCTTCAGGCCGACGATGCCATGCTATATCCGCTCTATGAGGAAGCACAGAGGCTGGAGCTCCCCGTGTTCCTCATGACCGGGCCCACGTCACCAGATCTGCGCTACGCTCATCCTGCGACAATCGGAAGGGTGGCCAGCGAATTTCCACGCCTGAAGATTGTTGTGTCGCATGGAGGGTACCCATTTGTGGACGAGATGCTGGGCGTCGCCTTTATGCACGAGAATGTTTATGTATGCCCGGACTTTTACCTCTTCATCGCCGGCTCCAAGATGTACATTGAAGCCGCCAACGGGTTCATGCGGCACCAGTTTTTGTTTGGCACCGGGTATCCCTTTCGGCCGATGAAGCAGACGGTCGATGAATTTATGACATTGGGATTCTCGGATAAGGTTCTGCCTGACGTGTTGTACAACAATGCCGCATCTCTGTTTAAGCTAAATCTGAATCCGTGACAGCGCTTATCCCATAATCGAACT
Organism: Sulfobacillus sp.; assembly: GCA_027309085.1. Lineage (GTDB taxonomy): Bacteria > Bacillota > Sulfobacillia > Sulfobacillales > Sulfobacillaceae > Sulfobacillus. Next base: position 45,373 of record DAIDDL010000001.1, on the reverse strand, counting down.
CCGTACTCGGTGCTCTGCCGTGGATCATCGCCATGAAGGTGATGATCCACGGGACCCTTGAATACTGATCAGAATTTCCGCGCCTCCGCGCCGATGGTCGAAATCCTTCCTCGCATGGGGAGTCTTTGCCCGGGGTGAGGATCACGACCTCGAAACCTTTGGCCTCGCAAATGGCGAAGACCAGTTCCGTGCCTAAGCGCAGGAGCTGGTCTTTGTGCGTGATCCAGGCGTCCGATGCGGCCCTGCCACCACATCATCGAGCAGCCACTTCACGCCCTTCTTGTGATAGTGCATCCCGGAGCCCAGATCGGCGCGGCGATCACCTCGAACGTCCAACCGTGGCCGGCGCATGAAATTGCTCCGGGCGTGCGCCCGTCCGGAACTTAGCAGTTCAAACCCTGCCGCAGACAGCGGGATGCGGTTGATCGGATTGGTCTTCGGAGGAGACACCATTGCGCTCCTTGCGCTGATTGGGGTGGCCGAACTGCACAGCGGGAGTTGGAGCATTCTGCTCCTCCATGCGCCCTAAGCTAGGCCCGAGAACAGTCCGTCACGCAAAACGACAGCGAGCCATTCCACGAAGCCTGCTCCCGTCTTCAAATTGGTGAGAACACAGGGCCTGCTCCGCATCTTTGTCTCATCTTCGCGCGTCACTTCCAGCCGGGCTCCCACGCAAGGGGCCAGTTCCGTCCCGTCTTATTCAGCAGGTCCGACTTCTGGATCCCGGACCCTCCCTTGCGGAGCAGCTTCTCGCCAGCCGCCAGGCCAATCACATCAATCACAAAGCCGGCCAGTTTCGGACCAAAGGTTGCCGCCAGATTGTCCCGCACCCGCTTTCGATGAGCAAGATGTCCAGATCGGGGTGCCGGCACATCTGGTCCATAGCGTCTAAGTTTACCGAGACGTCCTCCCGGATCGCCGTGTGCGGGATTTCTAGAGCCATATTTCCAAAAAGGCGGTGGCCATTCACCGGCAGTCAGATTTCTGCCCCGGCCCCCCGCACAGTATAATGAAAAATGAAGTGGCAATGGCATATTGCCACGCCAACACATTTTCCGGACGGAACGGGGCGGATGCGATTGCGGGCACCACAGACAGTGGGCATTGTCGGGGGAGGACTGGCGGGTCTGACAGCGGGAGCCTTTCTGGCCCGAGCAGGATGGGCCGTGGACGTGTTTGACAAGGCAGACCGGCCAGGGGGGTGCGCCAGCGACTATGACTTGGGAGACTGCCGCTTTCCGACCGGGGCCACACTGGTGTTCGGCATGGAAAGCCGGGGAGCTTTGCGGACTCTTTTGGAGGAATTGAATATCACTGTGCCCGTTCATCTTCTCCGCCACCCGCTCGATGTCGTGCTGCACGACCGGGTCGTCGGCATCTATGCCGACGTGTCCGCCCAGCAAGCCGAGTGGGTAGCCCGCTTCCCCACCATTGCCCCTGCTGTTTCCCGCCTGATGCGCCACGTCCGCATTATGGCCGATGCCGTCTATGCGCTGGCTCAAACCCGCACGCGGTGGCCAGTGCGGTCTCTAGGCGACGCCTGGTCCGCAGCCGCCGCCCTTTGGGATCACCCCCAGTCATGGTTCAGCCTGCTGTGGTATTTTGCCAAACCTTGGCGCGCCGTTCTGGCTGCGCACCATCTCGATGGGGCGGATTCTGCCGAGAAAGTGGCTTTCCAGCAAATGCTGGATGGTCTCCTGATAGACAGCATCCAGACCACAGGCCAGGATGCATCGGCACTCATGGCGGCAGTGGCCCTGGACATGTACCGCAGAGGGAGTTTCAGAGTGCCAGGGGGATTGAAGCCCGTGGCGCAGGCCCTGGCTGAACGCATTGAGGAAGAAGGCGGCGCCATTCACTACCGCACCGTCGTCAGGAACTGCCAGTGGAGCCGCGCCACCGGGCAGTGGGCTGTGAGTGCCGGTCCTGGAGCTCCACAGCAGTTCTCGCGACTGATCAATGCGACGGGGCGCCCTTTGCCGTCCCGTCCGGACGGGATTCTCCGCCTGCCTTCCGCCTCCCCGCCTGGACCGCACGAATTAGGCGCTTTCCGCATCGATGGCGTGATCTCCCGCCGCAGCCTCCCTGCAGCCATTGTCCGGGATCTGCCCCGGTCCTTCCAGATTCTGCTGCCGCCGGATCCTCAGTGCTTACAGTATCTGCAAGGCGCTGTCTATCTCAGTTTTCACCGAGGACTCTGCGCTGGCCCTGCAGACATCTTGTGGACCGCTTCAGCCCACACTGAGATTCGGCACTGGCAGCCGCGAATGGCCAAGGCCGCATACCGCGCGCAGAAACAGGAGGTCGCCCGGTGCCTCGCCGCAGCCTGCGAACGGGTCATCCCACACCTGCGCGAGCTCTCCAGCCAATTTCACATCGCGACCCCCGCGACGTATTACCGGTTCCTCCACAAGTTTGCCGTAGGCGGTGTCCCCCTAACTGCCGCCGGCTTCCGGAAACTGCCCGGGTCTTTCACTCGCCAACCCCACCTGTATCAGGCCGGCGACACGGTGTTTCCCGGGCCCGGCATCCTCTCCGCGTCCTTAAGCGGATTTCTGGCCGCCCGGGCCATTGCCGGACGGCGGATTCACCAAAGATGAGCGGCCAGGCGCTCAATGAAAAAAGCCGCCCGCAGGCGGCAGCGACCTCCCCCAGAACCCCGGACCGCCCATGGCTGTATCCGCCCTGAAAAGCCTCTTCATCGCTCACGAGCGCAGCACTGCGGCCGCGAGATATGCTCACTGTCAGGATCCGGATGCAGCCTGGCTGTCCAAATCGCGGGACGCCCTATCGTCTTGCCCCGCGCTGAGAAGCGTCACAGAAATATAGCCGTTGGCCACAGCCTCACGGTCCAAGAGGACTCCGGGCTCATAATCCGGGCCTTCATCCACCCACTCAAATTCCACCCAGTCGCCTAAGGTGTTGGGAGAGACGCTCGACACGCGCATCCTGACGGGACGGCTATCTAGCGCCGTCCAGCGCCATTGCGTTCCCGAAACTTCCGGCAGGTTAATGTTCAGGTAGTCGCCAGGGTGCGCGACAGCATAGGCGATCCAGCCATCTAGGTGGCGCACGATCATTGGGGCTACATGGTCCCACGAGCCGTGCTGGGACGCGGAGAAGGCAATCGCCGGCACCTTGTGGGCGGCCGCTTCCCTGGCCGCCGCCACCGTCGCCGAGGCCATCACGTGCCGGCCCATGTTCCAACCCAAGTTTATTCCCGACAAGATGCACACCGGCCGGTGTGCGAAATACTCGGACAGCCCCAAGCGCACGCAGTCTACCGGGGTCCCTTTTACTGCAAACCACCGCTGATCGCCACGGCTTGCAATGCGCCGCACGTGCAAAGGTCCCATGCTGATGGAGTGCGCGCGCCCGCTGTGATTCTCTTCCGGCGCGACCACATGCGCCTGGTAGCGGGCCCCACTGGCAATTTCGGTAAGCAGTTCAATTCCCATGGACTGATATCCGTCGTCATTGGTTATGATGATGCGATCCACATCTCTGACCCCCTTGCGGTCTGGCCTGCCGGTGTCTGCAGGCCTGCACTCATTGTCGCAAGGATGTATTAACCCGTCATGTGCTCCCGGTTAACCTCGGGTGATGATTGTGTTAAATATCTGGCGGGCAGCATCAGAGCTGGCAAGGCGCAAATAGATATCCGTGCCGCCTGATGGTTTCCACATGGGACTCTCCCAGAGTACGGCGGATCTGGTGGACAGCCACTTTCGTGGTGGATTCTGTCCAAGTCGGCCAGCCAATCTCGGCCGACACTTGGTTGACCGCGTTCAGAGTGACAGGAATCCCGGGACGCTGGCCCAGCACGGCTAAGAGCTCCGCAGCCCGCCAAGGAAGGGAGAGTTCGCGCCCCTGGTGCCATACCGTGTGGTGCTCGATATCTATACGCACGCAGCCAAATGCTTCCGGCAAGCACAATTCCGCCGAAAAATCCTTGCGGGCTACGGGAAGCCACTGGCGCTGCTCGTACTCGACCAGCAGCACGATGCCCACCGGCGTTGTCCAGCTTTGCTCCAGTATGGCGGCCATCCAGGCCGTATCCTCAAACCATTTCAGTTCCAGGGCCAGCACGTCCACCGTCTGGCTGCGCAGAACTTCGAAAACCTGGTGCACCGACGACAACTCTTTCCAGCGCACCGGACACCGCACATCCTGTTTCCATTTTTCCGGATCATTGGCGACTAAACCGATGAGGCGCACCGGTGAATTCCTCCTAACGGATCTCTGCCAGACCTGCCCCCCTGTTTCCAGGCAGCAGGCAGATCGTGAAGCGGCATGCCCATTATCCCGCGCCATCGTTAAGGCGCGGTGTCGCCATTATGAAGAATGCATTAATATCACGTTTCAGTGTTCCGGAGGTTTAAGGAGTGATTTCCAACACACTGCGTCTGGTCGCACCTCTTTTCGCCGGGCCGGGCAGAGGAAAGGAAGGCGGGTCCCTAAAATGCAGGACCCCTGTCCGCGAATGGCCAATGCTCACCCCGGCAGTCCCGTGGCCAAATTTCTACGGCTGTGTCTCTATACTGGCGGCAGCAAAGCCAAGGTCAACTCGCCCGTAGGAGACAAGGCATTGACCACTCCCAGCTCAGCGCCCTGGGGAGGGCGGCGGCGGAGAAATTGCAAGTGTCTCCTCGTGATTCCCCTGACGACCATGTTCTGGCGGGCAGGCAGCATTGAGCAAACTGACGACGCGTCCTCCGCACGGCCAAAGAGAGGCACCACCATGCGCCCCGATTGGGTTAGCGTCCAAAATTTCCCTGTCAGCTTGCCATCCGCCGGGACCGACTCCATAATCGCCCAGTAAGGTTCCCCCACAGTCCGCTCATCCGGAAGCACCAGCGACAACAACTGGGAAATATCTTTTTCCATGCCGATCCTCCTTTTACAGCACGCGGCGGCGCACTCTTTCACTTCTGCAGGTCCATGCGGCCCTGGATTCCCTGTTATCTTAACACGGCCACCCCACCGCGCTCTATTGCCGCTTCTTGGTCACGAAGATCCCGAACCTTCCAAAGACCTTCCCCCCGGTCGACGCATGACTCCTTAGGGTGAGGGCCCCGTGAATATTTCCGGGGACCGGACGTGTCCGAAATCGCTCACACCCACTCCACGAAATGGAACGTTCCCCCCGCACTCCCCACCCCTAGTGCAGCAGTCTGAATCATTCATCCTCCCCCTAAAGCCGCTTTTAGACGCGAAATGGCTGTTCCTTTTTCGTTTAACTCCACATCTAAATGTCCGATCTTGTTATTCCATAAAGTCAAGGATCTGGTTAATTAACCGACAAATCCGTCAATATATCGACCAACATCAGTACATATAAGCAACTATAATTGCTGTATCCTCTTTTAACTTCTTGATCTCATTATTTAACTGCATTATACTCATAACGAAGTTTACTCACTTGGTGATTAACACCTATTGCATGACTGTTTTGAGCTGAGGCTGTCCGCAGACCCAAAATGTTTATTCCAAGCGGACGTTGCGCTGCGTGAGTTAATCTATTTAATGACTTACTTTTCGCTATTTTCTTGGGGTTGCTAGTATTCGCTTTCACAACAACGACTGTATAAAGGAGTTGTTCCCGATGTCCTTTAAGCGCTCGAAGAGAGCGATTCGCTTTATTTTCATGGCACTGGCTATCGGCTTGTCAGTCTCTGGCTGCGGCAATGACTTTGTCTTGTTGCATCCTGCCGGTCCGGTGGCCGCCAGTGAGCTGAATCTTATTGAAATTACAGCCGCGACAATGATAGTGATTATCCTTATTGTTTGGGTTCTCTTTGGCATCGCGCTCGTCCGGTTCCGCGACACGCCGGGCAACAAAGCTCCCTACCGCCCCCTGTGGGACCACAACAAAAAGCTGGAGCTCGGCGTCATCGCCGTATCCGTCGTTGCCGCCGTCATTATTGCCGTGCCGACATGGAACAAGACATTCGCGCTAGCCCATGTCCCCAAAGGCAAGTCTCCCATCGTGATTGACGTCACCTCCCTGGACTGGAAATGGCTGTTTGAATATCCCAGCCAGCACATCGCGACCGTAAACTATATCGATGTCCCGACCAACCGGCCTGTACTGTTTGAGCTCACCGCAGACTCGCCCATGAACACCTTCTGGGTGCCCCAGCTCGGAGGCATGGAATACACCATGCCCAGCGAGGTGCTGCCTTTGTGGCTAGAAGCCAGCAAGCCCGGCCTATACTGGGGACGCAGCGGAAATTTCTCGGGTTCAGGGTTTGTGCATATGACGTTTAATGTGCATGCAGTCCCCGCGTCCACTTTCAATGCCTGGGTCAGGAATGTGAAAACGACCCAGCCTAAAATGACCATGGCCGATTACCGCCAGCTTCTGAAGTTCAACTGGATTGCGCCCCGCTACTACTCAGCTTATCCTGCCGCCACATTCCCCGCGGAAACCCACGGATTTACGCTGGAAGGCGGAATGTATATGGAAATGCAGCCGACTCCGAAGTAACGGTGGAGCCCCTGAGGCATTTTTGACAGAAAGGTGGACACATTCATGTCATCTCTTCTCGCACTGCTGTTCCCGCCCAGCACCACCCGCAACATGGAACTGAGCGCCGACGTGCTGATTATCCTGGCATCCGCCGCCATTATCTTCTACCTGACTCGCTGGCACCGCTGGAAATATTTATGGCGGGAGTGGCTGACAACGGTCGACCACAAGAAAATCGGCATCATGTACCTCATTGCGGCCGTCACCATGCTCTTCCGGGGCGGCACAGACGCTCTGCTGCTGCGGGCCCAGCTTGCCGTCCCCAACAATCACCTCCTCGGCCCCCTGCATTACGATGAAATTTTTACCACCCACGGAACCATCATGATATTTTTCATGGCCATGCCGTTGATTTTCGCCATGTTCAATATCGCCATCCCGCTGATGATCGGGTCGCGCGATGTCGCCTTCCCCCGGCTCAACGCCATCAGCTTCTGGCTGTTTGCCTTCGCAGCGTTCCTGTTCAATATATCGTTTGTCATCGGCGGGTCGCCCAATGCGGGATGGACCGCCTACCCTCCACTGACCGAGCTGGCCTTTAATCCCGGAGTCGGTCAAAACTACTACCTGATGGCGCTGGTGGTGACCGGACTCGGCACGACGGCCACCGGCATCAACTTCCTGGTGACCATCTTGCGTATGAGGGCGCCCGGAATGACCCTGATGCGGATGCCTATGTTCGCCTGGACTACCCTGGTGACGTCGGTCCTGATTCTGTTTGCCTTCCCTCCCCTGACCGTGGCCATGGTTCTGACGCTGTTTGACCGCCTGTTCGGCACGGCCTTCTTCACTATAGGGCGCGGGGGCATGCCGATGATGTATGTGAACCTATTTTGGCTCTTCGGACACCCCGAAGTGTACATTTTGGTTCTCCCCTCCTTCGGCATTTTTTCCGAAGTGGTCGCGACATTTTCCCGCAAGAAACTATTCGGGTATTCGACCATGGTGTATTCCGTGCTCGCCATCACCTTCCTGAGCTACGGCACCTGGGTTCACCACTTCTTCACGATGGGGGCTGGCGCCGCCGTCAACGTGTTCTTCGGCCTTTCCACCATCTTGATCGCGATTCCCACCGGCATTAAAATTTTTAACTGGATCTTCACGATGTGGAACGGGCGCATCAAGATGACAGTGGCCATGATGTGGGCTCTGGCCTTTATTCCCACTTTTGTCGTGGGCGGCGCCACCGGCGTTATGCTGGGAGCGGTGCCGGGCGACTACCAGTTCCATAACAGCTACTTCCTGATTGCCCACTTCCACAATGTCATCATCGGCGGCACGGTCTTCGGGCTGATGTCCGGCGTCTACTACTGGTGGCCCAAAGTCACCGGGCGGCTGCTCAATGAGCGTCAGGGCAAGTGGGCCTTCTGGCTCTTCTTCCTCGGCTTCTGGCTCACCTTTATGCCCCAGTACGCTCTGGGCTTTATGGGCATGACACGCCGCATGTACACCTATTCCCACGGTTTCGGGTGGAGCAGCCTGAACCTGATATCCACCATTGGAGCCTTCGTCATGGGAGCCGGATTTGTGGTCATGGTGTACAACTTCGTCTGGAGCCAGATTCATGGAGAAATTGATGTCACAGGCGATCCCTGGAACGGGCGCACTCTGGAGTGGTCGACACCTTCGCCGGCACCAGAGTACAACTTTGCGCGCATTCCCGTGGTGACCGACCGTGATGCCTGGTGGGCCATGAAACAGGAGCAAAAAACCAATGTGGTGCAAATCAAACCCCAGGAAATCACCGACATTGAACTGCCCAAATCCTCGGGCATTCCGTTTCTGATGGGACTCAGCTTCTTCGTCTTTTCAGTAGGCATGGTGTTCTCCTGGTGGTGGATTGCCGGTGCCGGATTCTTGGGATTCGTCGTCTGCATGTTGGTGGGAACCTTCGACTACGATGACCACAAAGAAGTGCCGCGTCAGGAAATCCAGAACACGGAATCTGCATTCGGGAGGTTACAAGGATGAATTTACCCGTCGAACCCGATTCAACCGCCAAGCTGCCCTTAGAATTTACGGACAATCATGAAAGTCTGAAGATCCTGGGATTCTGGTCATTCCTTGCGACAGACCTTCTCCTGTTCGCCAGTCTATTCGCCGTCTATGCGGTGTACCAGAGCCGCGTGGGCATGCAAGGCCCTTCTCCGGACCAGCTGTTCAAACTGGGTCCCGCCGTTGTCGAGACGCTGCTGCTGCTCACGAGCAGCTTCACCTGCGGGCTTGCCGTCTACCAGATGCGCCGCAACCACAAGCGCGGCACCATCATCTGGCTGGCGGTCACCCTTCTCTTGGGCGTAGGATTCGTCACCACGGAGGTCCGGGAGTTTGTGTCCTATATCGCGATGGGAGACTCCTGGCACCACAGCGCCTTTCTGTCCGCCTTCTTCACCTTGGTCGGCACGCATGGCGCCCATGTGACATTCGGCATTCTGTGGGCGATTACCCTCATTATCCAGCTGATGGGCCGTGGTCTGACCACGGTCACGACCCGTAAAATGTACATGTTCGCCCTGTACTGGCACTTTCTCGACATCATCTGGGTCTTCATTTTTACGGTCGTGTACCTGAGCGGAAAGATCTAGGCCGCAAGCGCGTCTCAAAGGGAGGATGACAATCATGTTCAACAACGGGGATAACAAAAGGCACAAGGTTATTGCCATTTCGCCGAACGGCCCCACCGGGAACGGCGACGAGGTGGAAGCCCGGTTCTTGGCCCCCCACTTTGAATCAGACGGATTCCCGTGGCTGCAGATTTTTGGCTACGTCGGTTCCCTGCTCCTGACCATCGCCGCCCTGCTCGCGGTCGTCGACCACATTTTGCCGGCCTTCGGCCTTCTCGTGGTCATCCTCGTTTTGGCGGTCGGGCAAGCGGCGCTGCAGCTGGGGATTTTCATGCACCTGCGGGAAAGCCGTGGGTCTACATGGCACATTGTGACCCTGGGACTGGGCATTGTGATTGCGATAGGGCTTGTCGGGATGTCGATGTGGATCATGACCTTTAAGTCCGGGGTGTCATGACCCCCCGGGGCGCAGCTGCCCAGAAAGGATGGCCTGCCATGTCAAGCCTCTGCGGATTAGCAAAGGTGGAAACCCACCAAGCGATCCACAACTCTGTGACAGCCGACCTCGATGCGGCCATGCGCCTGTTGCGCAGCTCACTGCAGGCCGGACGCCACAGTGAAGCGTATGAATTGGCAGGAGCGATCTTAGCTATCTGGAGTGAGCGGGAACTGTGGCACGCGCAGGCCGAAGAGGCTGAATTGTACCGCCACATCCCCGCCATGAGCGCCCTGCACCGCGACCATGACCTGATGGCGCAATGGGTCACGGAAGCCCGCACGGCACTCGAACGTGAAGACACGGTCTCGGCTCTGGTAATGACCCGTCTCGAAGCGCTGTCGATTCTGCTCGACACGCATAATGTTCAGGAACTGGAACATCTGCGCATTTCGGCTGGGGGCACATGTGCGTCCCCGGCTGAACCCGGCTGACATGAGAGGGCAGGACAACAGGAAAAGCACTGGAGCGGACAGTCCCCACCCGCCGCCAGTGCTTTTCCTGTCTACCCGGCATCACGCCGCGTTTTGTCGAGATGGCGGAGCCTCACCTGGCACCTTGGGAAAAACGGGCCCAGGCGCCATCAAACCCCGCATGGGCCAGCAGATGCCTTGGTGAAAAACGGCGGAATGATGGCGAAAACCTTCTCTGCGGGAAGGCACATTCACCAAGCCAGCCGGCCCGGCAATGGTTACAATGGTAGTAAACCGTGTTAGGAGGGTATGCAAATTGGGTGAAGGCCCCACAGATGGCAAGAAATTTCCAACCTGTCCTCAATGCAGCCAACCCGTTAGGGTAGGCGACCGGTTCTGCCGCTATTGCGGCACAGCCCTGCCGGAAGAATCGGTTCGCGTCCGGAAACCGTCGCGGCGGCCTCCCTCTCTGTTCTGGATCGCCGGAGCGCTCGGAATCGCTCTGTTAGGCCTGGCTGGCTTTGTCATTCACAGCCTGACGACGACCCGTCTGGCGACTGGGCCGCTCACCGCGCTCAGCCCCCAAAACCGGAAGACCTCTCCCCGGAACAAAACTCCCAGGGCCCACCCCGCGCAGGCCGCCCCCAGCTCTTCTGTTATTGCCCCCTCAAAGGCTCCTTCGTCCCCAGCCTCTCCGGTTCCGTCTACAACGGGCGGGTGGGTCAGCGCTGCCGAACATTTCAAAGGCGCCACCTTACGCGTTGCTCTGCCGCAAACGATGAGCGCCCTGCGCTCATCGTCTCCCGGCCAGTGGATCTGGGGGTTCTCAGGAGGCCAAGCGGCCGACTACGTCAGCCTGGCGGTGGTCCCCGCTAAGTCCTCAGCCGCGACCGAACCGCTAGGAGCCCAGGCCTTCGGCACGCCAATAAGCCGCAATAGCGGCACGGCTTCCCAAACTTTGGACATCGAGTGGCCCGGGCATGGATGGGTCGCCCTGTCCATGGTGGTCCCCGCCAAAGACCAGTCGTGGCTCGGCACCATTGCCCGCAGTGTCAGCATCACCTAATTGGTCTCGGATCTTGAACGGCATGCCATAATGCCTGCAGTGTGGGGTGTGAGGCCACAAGAGGCGTCGCGCTGCACTCCCGAAATATTCCGCCCGCTGCCCTAATCATCCCAAGCGGGCGATTCACTGTATGCTGCCCATTCTCGGGCCAGTGCCTGGAGCCGGCGCTTCCACCAAGCCAACAGCTCGCGGTCCGCTTGGCCGTAAGTGTCGGCCTCATTAAAGTTCGTCTCTATATTGATGAGGGCGCTTTGACATCCAGCATAGAGCAGGTGGAATGCTGCCAGCAAATCCGCGCGCAAAACGGGCTTGACCGTGGCCATAAGATCGGCCGCGGCTTGGATCCCCTGCTCGCACAGTTGCGCAATTTTTAAGGATGATGTGCCAGATTCCCGCAGTTTCTGCGCGTAAAGAACTGGGTCCCGCCGGGCCCTGATCATGGCGGTGTAGGCTTGCTGGTCCTCTTCAGCCAGTGCGACCAAGACGTCTGGCCCCAAGGACACAGCTTCCGGAATCGGAATCCGGGCGACTCCCGCGATTTTTACAATGAGCGCACACCCTTGGGCGGCAGCAATCGCCCCAGCTGTGCCCCCGCCCCAAGATGGGCCGGGATGCTTTAGGCGGGTGAGCAGTTCCGAGACAGTCCAACCGCCTATCTCCACCGGTTGCGCCGGGCCCGCAACGCGCGGCCTATCCCTACACCACCCAGTGGGCAACATCCGCACATGACCGGGCCTCCTCCCTTTTCCTCGCTGAGATGGCCATTCAATGTGGGGAAAAGGCCATGCCGCCTTTCCCCCGCACGCTCTCATATCTCTCATTGTAGGATTCCCATAGGTCCGGGTCAATTCTGGAACGCGCCGCACCGCTTCGTTCCTACCACTCCAGCGGCATGTTTTCGTGCTCCTGGCCTGCAGAGGGCTTCTGGTTTCCCGCTATGCGGAAAATGGACAGTCCCGCGGCCAAGAGCGACAAGACTACCAGAACATACAGCGCAAACCGGGTCGAGGGAATCCACGGCGGCTTGGGTCCCCCAGCCTTCTCCAGGCCCCCGTTCGCAACCAGGAAGACGGCGAGGATCGTGCCGGAAATGGCGGTGCCCATGGCCATTCCCAATGAGCGCGCCATATTCAGAATTCCCCCGCCTACTCCCAGACGGGAACTGGGCAGACTGCCCATGACCGATGAATTGTTGGGAGGGGTGAAAATCCCGAGACCCGCCCCGACGAGGACCAGTTCAATCACCATCAGCACCACATTGGCGTGCAGCCCAATAGTCCACGCCAGCATGAGACTGGCCATGCCCGTCAGCGCCATGCCCCCCGTCGTCAACAGGCGTGGCCCATAGCGGTCGGCAAGCGCACCGGCTTTCGGCGCGGCCACAGTCATCCCTAAAGGCACGGAGGTAAGGATCAAACCCGTAATGGCCGAATTATAGCTCAGGACACGCTCAAAATAGAACGGCATTAGGAACAGAACGCCAAACATCGCCAGATACGAGAGCAGGCCGGTAAAATTGCCTAGACTGAAGATGGCGATCTTGAACAGGCGCATATCGACGAGCGGCGCCCGGAACGACAGTTCCCGCCAGATAAATCCGGCCAGCAATATGGCCGAGCCCACAAACATGCCGATAATCAGGGGTGAAGTCCACCCCCAGCTATTGCCTTCGGTCAAAGCCATCATCACCAGCACCAGAACAGGAGTCATCAGCACCGTGCCCCACCAGTCAAAAGTGGCCTGATGCCCTTGCAGCCGGTCTTTGGGCAAAATCATGGCAGCCATCAGCGTACCAATCAGCCCGACCGGCACATTGACATAAAAAATAGCCCGCCACCCGAATAGCCCGATCAGCGCACCGCCGATGGCCGGGCCCAGAGACAGGCCAATCGCCTGCGCCGAACCCTGGAAGCCAATGGCCCGGCCCCGCATGGACGGGGGCACAGCGGCGGTGATAATCGCGACCGAGTTCGCCTGCAGCATGGCAGCGCCTGCCGCCTGAAAAATGCGGGAGACAATCAGCATGGGCAAATCCACTGCCGCGCCGCAGGCGGCCGAGCCAGCGATGAACACCAGAAACCCGAAAGTGTACAGGGGTCTTCTCCCCAGAATGTCCGCAAGCCGGCCAAACAGCGTCAAGAGTGTAGCCAGCGTCAAGAGATAGGCGATAAGCACCCAGCTGACAAGTGACGCGCTGGAGTGGAAATACGTGCTGAGATCCGGCAGTGCCACATTGACGATGCTGGCATCCAAAGCGGCCATAAAGGCCCCAATACACACGGTCGCCACAACCATCCAGATATAATTGCCCCGCGAGCTGAATCGCTCGAGAGGCAACGCGCGCCACAAGTGCCGGATTCCCGCCGCTCTTGCCACAATCCCACCTCCATTAAGATTTCCTTCCGGACAGAATCTGTCGGCCCTATGGCGTTCCATTTCGTGCCGAATCTGCCCTCACTGCATCTTGTAGGTGCGTTTGCCTTCCCGCCGGACTGGAGACGGTGTCTTGGGCTGGTCGGCAAACCAGACGCGGGAGCTGTGGGTCGCATCCCCGAAGAACAGCCAGCGGCTCAAACTCACCCCCAGCCCCACGCTTGCCAGCAGCAGAATGCCTCCCGCCCAACCTGGCAGCCAGATCGCTGCCGCCCACGGTATAGCCACCGCCAAGCCAAACACTAAGGCATACAGCCACCGCCGCAGGCGGGCCGGCAATTCCGGCCAGATTTGAGTTTGGGTACGGTAGGGCCGGCGGCTCGTACCTGAATCCTGCAGCCGGTAGGGGCGCCCGGACAGCCCCGTGCCTGTTGCCGACAGCACGCCGCCAGCCGCCTGGCGGAATAGCCGCGCCTGAAAACTGAACAAAATGCCAAAGACCGCGGCCAATCCCATTACCGCCGCCCGCAGCGCCAAGTCAGAGCTTCTCCCCGCCACCAGCGCATAATCCGCTGCTCCGCCGCTCAAAAGCCCCGCGCACACGAACACCAGCACGGTCACGGGCGAATGCCAGCTCCGCATGGCCGGGATGGTAGCATACAGCATGGCGGTGATGTACACCGCGGCCAGGCCCAGAACGGCCGCGAGCCCAGAGACGGCGTCCCAGGCCCCTAAGTCTCGCGGCCAGAACAGGTGAACCAGCAGCACGAAGGAGGCCACTATCATGTACACCGCCGTGCTAAGTGCTTCCCGGCTCAGCCAGGACGAGCCCAGCCGCCTCAGCACGTAGCGGGCGGCCGCCAGCCGGTGCATGTGAAAGAAGGAAGCCATCCCCCCCAAAGCACCGGCAACCCAGGCCGCGCCTTGCCAGACAAAGAGGGTGGTTCGTGGAATATCCATGGCCGGCGCCAGCAGGGCAACGGCCGCCAGACACAGCATCCCGGCGGACAGTCCCTGCAGCAGCGTCAGCGCCAGCAAAGGCCAAGTGGGCCGCATTAGCAGTCCTCCCCCAGCACCCGCGAAATTTCGTCCTCGCCCACCATTCCTGTCACCTGCCGCCGGGGCAGGTAGTGCACCGCCGGACGCGCCCCCAGTTCCGGGAGGAGGGTAAAGCCCTGCCGCTCCGCTACCAGATGCGACACGACAGAATCTGGGTCATCCAGATCCCCAAAAGTGCGGGCGTGCGTGGGGCAGCTCTGCACGCAGGCCGGCTGCCTGTCGTTGGCGGGCAACGTCTCGTCTTCAATGCGGTCGATGCACATCGTACACTTTTTGACGACGCCCTGCTCCTCATCAAATTCGCGGACACCGTAAGGGCAGGCCCACATGCAGAGCTGGCACCCGATGCAGGTATCATAGTCCACCAGCACCACGCCATTGTCTTCGCGCTTGTATGAGGCGCCGGTCGGGCACACCGGCACGCACGGCGCATCGTAACAGTGCATGCACGCTTTGGGCAGATACATGACCCCCACATTGGGGTATTCGCCCGCCTCCATCGAGATCACCCGGTTCCACCACATGCCGTCCACTTCCCGGTACGGGTGGTGATCGGGCACCGGCCCGAAATCCCCGGAAGTGTTGTGCTCCTTGCAGGAGACCTGGCAGCTTTTGCATCCCACACACTTGTTCAAATCGGTAATAATGGTCAACTGCATCAGTGTCCCGCCCCTTTCCGTGTGGAGTACCGCAGACTCTTCCACTCCGCCATATCCGCGCGCACCGGTGCGCGCGCCTCCACCTTAGGCCACACTTCATGCAGCTCTGATGGGTATAGACGGACTTTCGCGTCATACCATCCTGCCTGCCCGGTCACGGGGTCATTATTGAAGGTCACCGTGTCATCATCCGAGGTGAGTGTATCCGGCACAATATGATTCACCAAAATGGCATTCTGGCTTTCGGGAGCATCCGGGTGCAGCCCCCACGCCCCTGGCGCCTTGGCAATCGCGTTCCACGTCCACACAGTCCCTGGCTCGACCGCATCCGAAAACCGCAGAGTCGCGGTCATGCGACCCTGGCGGGATTCCATCCAGACCCACTGCCCGTCACAAAGGTCCAGAGCTTGGGCGGCCTGGGGATTGATGAACAGAGGGTTCTCGAGGAGAAGTTGGCGCAGCCAGGCATTGTGCGAGCCCCAGGAGTGATAATGGGTCATGGGGCGCTGCGTCAGCAGGATCAGCGGATAGCTCCCAGCCGTCTCCTCCTTCTCTTCGAGGGGGGGATGCCAAAACGGCAGCGGGTCAAAATACGTGGCCAGCCTTTTGCGCAAGGCGGGGTGGCGGGGTTTCTTCCCGGGCCACAGGCCTTGCCCGGCCAGCCGGAATGTCTGCAACGGCTCAGAATAGAACTGCAGGATAATGGGGTCTGCCGTCGGAATAAATTTCACACCATGGGCCCAGTCCAGATACTGGCGGTTGGCCATCCGGTAGTACTTGCGCTCGGGCGCAATCTCTTCAAACCAAAAGGCCTTGTGGCGCGCATACGCTTCCAGTTGGCGGGGGTTCGGCGCGCCCACCAGGGTGTCAGTTCCCTGGCTCCCCCGGTAGCCAGCTAAAAGGCCGACACCGGATCCGGGAGAAGTTTCCCAGAGCTGGATAAAGTCGGCGTAGGTCCGGTAGCGGGGGCGGTCCTGATCCACGAACCCTGGCAGCCGGAGACGGTTCGCCAGCTCAATCAGCGTGTCGGCGGCCGGACGCACCCCGGACGGGGGCGCCACCACAGGCTGGCGGATGGAATCCGCCGGCCCGTCCGGCTCCGAAATCGGGCGGTCCTGCAGCGACGCGGCGTCCCACCGCTCCAAGTAGGTCGTGTCGGGAAAGACGATGTCCGCGAACGCCACAGTTTCGGAATCAAACGCGTCCAACACCACCACGTGCGGGATGCGGTACTCTCCCTGGTCATCCTTCGCCCGCAGCATATCCCGCGTCTCCAGCGTATTCCAACTCGAGTTCCAGGCGATATTGGACATATACACCATCAGGGTGTCAATCCCGTAGGGCCGCTTGTCAAAGGCATTGCGGACCACATTTTGAATCAGTCCGTGCGCAGCCAGGGGATATTTCCAGGAATACGCCTCATCGATGCGCATCGGCTCGTCGCCCTGGACGAGCAGGTCATCGGGACTCCGGGGATACCCCAAGAGAGGTTTCGCAACGGCCTGCATGGGCTGGTAATCCTCCGGCCGGCTCGCCGGTGTGACGGGCGGCGGCGCCTCTTTCGGGTAAGGGCTCTTGTAACGGAATCCGCCCGGCCCGTCAATGGTGCCCAACATCATCATCAGGTCAAAGAGCGCCCGGATTGTCTGGAAGCCATTGGTATGAGCCGCCAGCCCGCGCATGGCATGGAAAGCGACGGGGCGTCCCACGGTCTGGGGATGCTCCTGGCCGTAGAAATCCGTCCACGGGGTGGGAAGCACCACGGGGTGCTTCATCGCTGTGGTGCCCATTTCCAACGCCAGCCGGACTATCGTCCGGCGCGGAACATGGGTGATCCCTTCCGCCCAGGCTGGCGTGCAGGCGGCCAGGCGGTCAGACAGCAGCTGGAAGGCTGGGCGGTACGCGCGCCCCTCATGCCTATAGTCTCCCTCGAGCCGCCCCCGTCCAGACGCCTCCATCATCGGCACAAAATCTCCCCGCTCGTCCGCCACCATGACGTCCTGACCGCTTGAGCGCCAGAACAGGCCGTCGGACGGCTGCCCCGGGGCCACCTCGACCAGTCCCGCCGCATTGGTGTAGCGGCTCAGAAATTCCCGGTCATACAGCCCTTCTTGGTGGAGCACGTGCATCATCGCCATCAGCAAAGCCCCGTCCGTTCCCGGGTGAATCGGCACCCATTCATCCGCCAGGGCCCCGTATCCGCTGCGCACGGGGTTGACCACCACAAATCGCCCGCCCCGGTCCTTCAGACGGGAAATCGCCAACTTCAGCGGGTTGGAGGGGTGGTCTTCCGCCACTCCCAGCATCATGAACCAGCGGGCCTCCTCCAGGTCGGGCCACCCGAACTCCCAAAAGCTCCCCCCCACCGAATACATGCCAGCCGCAGCCATGTTCACAGAGCAGAAGCCGCCATGCGCGGCCCAGTTGGGAGTGCCGAACTGCCGGGCCCAATAGCCATTAAACGCCTGCATCTGGTCCCGCCCAGTGAAATAGGCCAGTTTGGCGGGGTCGGTCTGGCGGATGTCCTGCAGCCACCCCGCTACCGTATTCAGCGCCGTCTCCCAGTCCACGGGCACCAGGGTCCCCTGCCCGCGCTCGCTGCCGGGCACCCTCATCAGCGGTGTCGTCAGGCGGGCCGGGGAGTATTGGGTCATAATTCCTGCCCCGCCCTTTGCGCACCAGACCCCTTTGTTCACCGGTGATTCGGCAATGCCGGAAATAAAGCGGATCTTCTCGTCCTCGACGGTCACTTCAATCCCGCAGCGGCAAGCGCACATATAGCAGGTGGTATGGACTTTGCGTGTCCCCTCCGCCAGTTTCAGCGCTTGCCTGCCCTGGCCGCTGGGCTCTGCATCCTTGGTCAACGCCATCCGAACCCCTCCTAAAGATTATTCATGTTTGCCTATATATCCATAGGTTAAATTTTACGTAGTTCTTTAGACTACAGCCTACGCAAACGGTAATGGCGGGCGCCAGCATTTGTGATGGCCAGCATTTTTCGCCCCGGCGGGTGCCCGGGGCCTTTGGAGCCATAGTTCTCATTCAACTCAGAGGGGCGGGAGACGGATATCCGGACGCGCCCTCAGCACGCACCGTGTTTCACGGGATCTCCTCTCCCCCACACCCGGCGGCAGCTTGAAAGATTTCTCGACATTAAGAGAGCGGGTGCCTTTTCAGGCACCCACTCTCTTAAGAGACAAACGTCAGTAGTGGCCGCTTAAAGGCCCCGCACAAAAATTGATCTAATCTTTCCGCACCGTTTCCAGTTCCACGGACATTTTCACTTTGTCCCCTACCAATACGCCCCCGGTTTCCAGAGCCTGGTTCCACTGCAGTCCAAAGTCCTTCCGGTTTACTTCCGCTGTTGCCGAAAATCCGGCGCGGACATTGCCCCATGGATCCTTGCTGGTTCCCATGTATTCGGCCCGCACTGTAATCGGCCTAGTAGTGCCGCGAATACTCATATTGCCTTCAATATCATAGGCATTATCCGAAACACGCTGAATCTTCGTGCTGTCGAAGGTTATCGCCGGATGATTTTCCACGTCAAAAAAGTCCGCCGAGCGCAAATGCTTGTCACGGTCCTTCTGCCTGGTGTCCACAGTGCTCACATCAATCGCAATGTGCGCGTGGGCTGATCGCAAATCGTTCACGTCTCCAACAATTTCTCCGGAAAGACCAGGGAACGAGCCACGGACAGTCGAAATCATCATATGGCGGATAGAAAACTCGGCTAAGCTGTGGTCCGGATCAATCACCCATGTGGTTACCGGCGCCTGCGTTTCTGATGTGGCCATTCTTTCACGCTCCTTAGTATTTGATCTTGCGTCTTACACCGGAACCCGGGACGGAGCAACGCCTCAACTGCTGGTCCACTTTTCTCCAAACTGGCGCAGGGCCTCAACGACGGGAAGCAAATCCCTCCCTTTCGGGGTCAGGTGGTACTCCACCCGCGGAGGAATCTCCGGATAGACTACCCGCTCCACAATCTGCTCGGCTTCGAGCATTTTGAGTCGGGCCGTCAGGGTACGGGCTGTCACACCCAAAGACTGCGCCAATTCACCGAAGCGCCGGGGCTCCTCAGCCAGGTCGCGGACAATCAGGAGAACATAGAGATCCCCCGCCAGCGCCGCGCCACGAGCCACCGGACACAAAGCGTTCAACCCATGCAAGCCGTTGCTCATGATATTTCCCTCATTTCCAGCCAAAGTTATTGTAACGATACCATGGTATATAGTCAATACCTTTGTATTGTTTTTATACGTGAATATCGTGACTATACTTGCATATAGTAATGGGATGCTGGCATTTTACCTCTCCCCAAATGGCATGTTCGGTTCGGCATATTTTTTCCTATTTTTTGCGACATCAACCGCCCCGCTGGTCTTGTCAGACCGCGGGGGACCTCTAAATTTTGAGCCTCTGAGGCGGGAGCTCCTGCAGTTTGCCCAGCCTGGTCAGTACAGGCCTCCCTGCTGCCCCTATTTCTCATCAGGATTCTTGTTGGATCCTTTCGCGGGATCTTGAGGGAACAATTGAATCACGCGGGCCGCCGGTTTTCCAGATTTGCCGTTAAGCGGTCCGGCCTGGGCGGAACGGGAATGCCCATGCCCGTTCGCGCCATATTTCTTGCTCCGCCAGATAAGAAACAAGACGAGAGCCCAAAACACGGGCGTTGCCATGACCATGTAGCGCAGCATTCCGATCCCCCCCTCTTTAGTATACCGCGTGCGGCGTGCCCCATCAGCCGTTTGGCTGCACAGGAGGGGTGATGTCAGCCAAAATTACCCGGTTCCTGCCATTTTGGCCCGGTGGTGAGAAGATCGCGGCACGTGGGGGAATAGCATATGGTTCCTGTCCCTTTAGTCAAGACAAACTGGCTGTAGCCGCCCCTTCCAAACTGTACGCAGTTCTGTTGCGAGCCCCGTGTCGCCGGGTACGGACCTGGCGTATAATAAAAGGCAGTCGCGTCGCCGCTCATAGTCATTCGTCTGGGTTGGGAGGGGCGCCATGCGCGGTATTGGCTTCGCAGTGATTTTAGTTGGAATCGCGCTCATGATCATAGTGTTGTCCCGGAGACCTCCTACGGATCGCGCACAAGAACAGCAAAGTGGCGCGGTGGTCCGAAATGCCTTATCGCTTTTGGACCCGACGAGCTATGACATCTTTTCGATGGTTTCCTTGCCCTTGGAGTCCTGTGCAGACGATGATTCCCCCACTGATTATATTGTCGTGGGCCAATCCGCGATCTTCGTCATCGAGGCTCAAAAGTTCGGCGGGGTGATTTACGGACGCAATCAGGACGAGTTCTGGACCCATGTGCTGTGGGGCCACAAGCGGACAATCCCCTCCCCCGCTTACAAAAACGCCTCCCGCATCAAATCTTTGCAGCAGGTTTTCCACACCATTCCGCCAGAATCATGGGTCCCTCTGATAGCGGTTTTGGACAGGCTTGAGCGGCATCTCGACGGCCCCGCCACAGAGACTATGGTGCCTATTTCCTGTCTGCCAGCAGCCATCTTGCGCCATGGCGGCGCCAGCCTCAGACCTGAACAGCGCGAGACGGTGATCCGCCAACTGATCCAGTGGAAGCGCCGCCCTCCCCCAATAGCCCGGCACCCCGCAGTGCGGTGGGAAAAGCTTCCCGAACCCTGTGACGCGGCCAGTGGAATCTGCCCTCTGTGCGCCAGTTCCCTGACCCTGGCCCTGGCGGGACAACAGCCGTTGATGCAGTGTTCCCAATATCCCGACTGCCAATTTGCGACCACCGTCTTGCCGATCTCCGCTCTGCGCAGGCCCTCTCCCAGCCCTGCGGAATAGAAGACGCAGCAGTCTTGCATTGTCCCGTCAAAGCAGGGCCACCTTATCCACCACCAACATCAGCGCCGCCCCCATCACTAGAGCGATAGGCATTGTGACAATCCACACCCCAACAATCTTCCGGACCACCCGCCAGTGCACTCGGTGGCGATTAATTACCGTCCCTGACCCAAAAATGCAGCCGTCAGTCGCCTGTGTCGTGCTGACCGGAAACCCGAGGATGGCTGCCAGGCTCACTGTGATTCCCGCAGCCAGTTGCGTCGACACGGCATTTTCGGGACGCAGGTGGGTAATCTCGGTGCCGACCGTTTTGGAAATCCGCGACCCTCCCAATGCCAGTCCCGCCGCCCAGCTCAAAAGCGGAAACAGCACATCATACCAGCTAACACGGTAGACCGTCTGGTGTCTCAGCAGCATCATCACCACCGCCATCAAGCCAATGACCTTTTCCTGGTCGTTGGCCCCGTAAGCCAGCCCCTGCCAGATGATAGTCAGGTACTGGAACTTGTCGATGACTCTTACCAGGCGTGATGTTCCCCCCGCCGCCGTCACCCTTTTCATCAATCCTGTGAGCAGCCAAGCCAGACCGAACCCGGCGGCAACAGACCCCACGAGTCCTGCCGCGATCTTGATGACGCCGCTCCACTCGATTAGAGCGGCATGGCCGCTTGCGGCGGCAGCCCCGACGATGCCCCCCGCCAGAGCAATGGTCGTGCTGGTGGGAAGCCGCATGCGCCACGTCACAACGAGCGTCAGTACCCCCGCCACGACGGAGACTCCCAGGAGCACAGAGCCAGCCCGGGTGAAGTTGACGACTTCCAGCGCCATGGTCCGCGACACGGCTGTGCCGAAGATCAGGGGCCCCAGCGCTATGGCAGCGAGCAGAAGCGGGGCGATGCGCCGGGACGCGATAATGCGGCTGCTGCGAAAGGTCGCCACCAAATTGCCCCCGTCGTTAAAACCGGATACCATAGCAAAGGCCGACAGGCAGAAGAGCAGCATAACCGTTCCTGTCACAGCCTTTCACATCCCTCTTCCGCTCATTGCCGGTCCCGGCGGCTTCTATAGAGTATAGAACTTTTTCGCGCCCTCCGTCCTCACCGCCCACAAGCCGTTTTATAGTACTGAAGTCAGGCCGCATAGCCCCTCCGCCGGTATTTCATCATCCTTGGCGCGACGAATGACATTTTGTTCTTGCTGCTGCCTTCTCTCGTCGCTTCCCGACTTCTTTGCACAAAGGGAGCTGGACATCCCCAGCTCCCTTTGCTTCTGTAATCAGATTCGCCCTGTTTCGGCATGCACTTACGGCTTCGGCGGCGCTGCACAGCGGTTGGGGCCAATTTCCAAAGACCGCAGGAAGCTGGCATCGGCATCGCCGCCTTGGGCCAAATTGAATGCCACGATGGTTTCGTAGTGGGGAGGCGTTTCCGAATTGGCAGAGCTCTCAACGTGCGTCAAGAAGGTTTCCACCGACTCATGCAGCAGCGGATTATTCTCCTGAAGGTCGCGCAGGATACCAGATACGGTGCCCTCGGCATTGATCTCCGACCAATGGCCATAATGGGCTGGCAGGATGACCGTATCCCCCGGCAACGTTTGCAGCTGCTCCAAAGACCGGTATAGATCCACTCCCCATTCTCTCGCATGTCCGCCCAGATCAGGCCGCCCGACGCCCGATACGAACAGCGCATCCCCAGTCAGCAAGTAACGGCCGGCAATCAGAAACGCGAAAGAATCTGGCGTGTGCCCCGGGGTGGCCAGTGCCGTCACATGCACATGGCCGACTGCAAACTCCTGCCCATTCGTTAACGTCTGGACACCCGGACTTTGCTGTCCCCGGAAAAACGGCACGCCGGCCGTTTCACTAAGGAAAAATCCGCCCGTAATATGGTCGGCATGCACATGCGTGTCGGCAACCGCTTTAAGGGTCAGGTCATTTTGCGTCAAGAGCGCCTGGTACACATCGATAAACTGGGAGGGGTCAAAAATCATCGCCTCCCCTCCCGAGGTGAGCAGGTAAGACAGACAGCCCTTGCCGGGCCGCTGGATCTGGTAAAGCGAGAAGGACTCCTGTTCGGTTATCGCCTGGCTGTGGTGGTGATTATTCCACGCCGCCATACCTCCCTCAAGGACCGTGGTGTCATAGCCCGCCCGGTCCATCACTTCTCCCACGGCTTTTGCCGTTTCGCCGAGGGCGCAGACGACCACCCAGGGGACATCTGCATCGAGAGAGGAAAGCTTTGCCGCATCTTGGAGCACCGACGTCCCGTCCAGATGGCGGGTATAAACATTTTTCCCTTCAATATGCCAGCCCTGATAATCCTCAAAGGGACGAATATCCACTACGGACAGTGGCTCCGCACTCATTTGGCGGCTAAAGTCCTCGACAGATACGGTGCGCATGAAATACCTCCTGTTTTGCTAATTAGATGCATATGCGATTTTATCCTATCTCCAGGAGTCCTTTTAAACAATGGCTCATCAGCTCTAAACCGTAAGAACTAGGCCGCTCGGAAACAAGCCCGCTACCTGGCGGTGCCAGTGTCCCCGGGACTGAGAGCTCATATCCCGCACCGCCGCAAGCCATGGAGGATGGCAAGCGCCCGAAGCTGGAAAGGCATAATGGCACCGAAGACTTGGCGGGCAGAGGGCGCACGCGCGCAGCTCAGGACGGAATCTAACAGCTGCCGCAAGAGGGTGGTCAGCGGCGAGATGATGGCAAGAGGTCTTGTGAAGCGGTTTCCGGCAAGCCTGGCAAACAAATCGGGCCCGTACCGGAGTTCCCCACGCTCCAGCAGCGGTCCTGTTCTAATGGGCCGCCCGTTGGAGCCATATGAAAAAAATCCCGGTGCGCCACACTCGCTATCTGGCCGTGACGCTGTCTTCCGGGATAATGTTCTTCTTTCTCCCTCACGAGGTGGGAGCATCCCCGCCGGCAATAATGGCCTTGACCCGGCCAACCTGCCCGCTGGCGAGCCGCACTTTGATGCCGTGCGGGTGCGTTGGCGACTTGGTCAAAATATCTTGAATAACCCCGCGGGTCAGTTTGCCGGTAGGCTGATCTTGTTTAAGCACAATATCCACGGTCAACCCCGGCCGGAGGTGGCTGCGCACCTGTCCGTTATCATCTGGCATAAGCTCTGACTCCTTCATCTATTGAATTTTAGCGACATGGCCGACTCCCCGAAACCCACAGACCACGGCGCTATTATGCGAAGCGGGTCTGCCGGTTGTCAAGACATCCCGCTGACGGGAGAAAATGGCCCGGTCATTGCCAGGCAACGCAGGCACAAGCCGCACTGCTGGGCGTAGCCTACGGCTCGCAGTGGAGGGAAGCATCGGCCATCGCCTGGATCTTTCTTGCCAAGGCTGTGAATGCCGTTTTTTCTTGTTCAGTGAGTCCGCCGGAGGTAAGATGTTCCAACTCGGTCCATACTTCCCGCACCTTGGACGCCGCCTCCAGGCCAACTGTGGTCAGACTCACCACCGTGATCCGCCCGTCTTCGGGTGAGCGGGACCGGGTGACCAGGCCAGAGCATTCCAGCCGCCGCACAGACTTTGCTATGGTGGAATGGTCGACGCGCAGAGCCCGTCCTAAGCTGTTTTGTGATTGGCAGCCTTGCTGCCATAACTGCAGCAAAATAATTTCCTGCCCTGGGTACAATCCCATCGGGCGCAGCAATTGTGCCGCCAAGGCGCGGTGGGAGTGCGCCAGAGCCACAATGGAGAAGCTGACAGGGAAGTCAGGGGCAGCACACTGTCCCTGACTTCCCTGTTCCCCTGCTTCCTTGCCTTGTGGATCCATTCACTGCCTCAACTTTCCCTCACGGATTGTTCCGCCAAGGTAGGGTAGTCCGTGTACCCATGGCTGTCTCCCCCAAAAAATGTGGAAACGTCGCCAGAATTAAGGGGAGCTTCCGCTTTCAAACGCTCCACGAAGTCTGGATTGGCGAGAGCCCAAGCTCCAATGGGCGCCACGTCAGCCAACCCTGCATCAACATCGGCCGCAATCTGCTCCAGCGGCCTCCCAGCACGGTTTACTAATAGCGCGTGGGGCCAAGCTGACCGGATTTCCCGGAGAAATTCGTCATTCCCTCCGTGCAGGACGTGAAGATAGGCAAGATTGAGGTTCGCCAGCTCTGCAATGAGGTGCCGGTACAGATCCGGCCCGTCCGGACCCTCATCGAGTCCCCCCAGCGACATCCCGGGCGAGATGCGAAATCCGGTCCGGTCCGCTCCAATTTCTCCGGCCACGGCTGCGGCGACCTCGATGCCGAAACGGGCCCGGTTTTCAATCGACCCGCCATACTGGTCGGTGCGGGTGTTCGCATTCTCCGCGATAAACTGTTGAATGATATAGCCGTTGGCACCATGGATCTCCACGCCGTCGGCTCCGGCGCGGATTGCAGCGGCAGCAGCTATGCGAAACTCCTCGATCGTGGCCTGAATGTCTTCGAGACTCATTTCACGCGGGACGGGAATATCCTGCATGCCGGTCGCCGTGAACATCTGAACACCTGGGGCAATGGCAGAAGGAGCCAGCGGCTGCCGGTGGTGCGGGGTATTGTCTGGATGGGACATTCTCCCCACGTGCATCAGCTGGATGTAAAGATAGCCGCCTGCCGCATGCACCTGGTCCGCTACGGCCTTCCACCCTGCGATCTGCTGTTCCGTATAAATGCCAGGAGTGAACAGATATCCCTGGCCATCAGCAGAAGGTTGCGTGCCTTCGCTGATCAGCAATCCTAATGAGGCGCGCTGCGCGTAATACAGGGGCGCGAGTTCGCCCGGGGTGCCGTCAGGCAGCGCCCGGCTCCGTGTCATTGGGGCCATGGCAAGGCGGTGGGGCAGCGTCAAACGACCAACAGTAACCGAATTCCATAACTTTGTCACATCAACACTCCCTATTTCAAGACTTCAGTTGCCGACTATGTAAGCACATCAAGGAGACATGCAACGGGCTAGGTCATCTTAACAAAGATATATGTGGTTGGCAACATAAATCTAACATCTATCAATCGTAACGCCATCTCGCGGCGAAGCCGCCATTATGTCCTTTTGTGGACGATCGCTGCAAAAAAACCGCAATCTCTTGCGGTGTAGGGGTTTCATGTGCTAGCCGCGCGCAGATTCGAACTGTGGGCCCGATGATTCGTGTCGCTTACGAAATAACGTGGAAAGATGACGACCCCATTGAGTTCATCGCCGGCGACTACCATGAGACAATCGTTTCGCTAACGCAGGGCCAAGATTTTTCCGTCAGTTATTTAGTCCCGGATGCGGAGCAGTGCACCCGACTCCAGACACTATTCAGCACGGAGAGGGCCACGTCACTCACGACCAAATTCATACCATGGACAACTTGGGTTCAAGATTACGCACACATGCTCGAAAGCACCATCGGTCTGGTTGGACAATCCCCCCACACGATGCTGAATTGCGATTGGCGCAAGTTTTAGCTCTGCTCTCGGCGAAAGAACAGCACAGGGTACTCATTATTACGGACGATGCCCTGCGCCCCCGCTCTGCCGTTATTGAGGCGCTGGGACAAAGCGATGTGATTGTTTCTTCCGCACGGAAAGCTGTAACGGAGATGTTCCAGTAACTTAGAAAAATATCCGTCACATGACGTCTCCTTGCGGCTGAAAACTGAGGGAGTCATCACCAACGACCAGGACTCTATGGCCGTCGCCGATCATTAACGGGCCACGGATCTCGAGCAGAGACTAGCCCATCCTGGGGATGGGCTGTATACTGGCATCTGAGCGGACCCCCAAGGGTCCCGATCGGCCTCCTTCTGCGTGCCACGTCTGCGATCTGCCGGCTCATCCGAGTGCGAGCAGAGCCAGAAGGAGGTGGTGCCGATGAGTCTCCATCTCACCGCGCCGGTTGTCCTCGCAATCGTCGGGTTGATTGGGCATGGCTGTTCGCGCGTCGCAAAAAATAATCCGCACGGGACAGCAACCCGGCGGATTATGATGAGATTGATCTAGCAACTCTGTTTACCGATCGCAGACTGTGGAGCTCTGCACGGTGTCCGGTTGATGCCCGGATGCCGTGCATCTTTCTATCATCTTTACAATACTCCGTTTTCATACGGTCTGCAACTTCACTGGGCATGACGAGCATCTTACCCTTCGCTGCCCCCAGAAAGGATCGTGACCGATGCCGTTTCTCACTCCGCCCACTTACGCACCATTGGCCGTATTGACCGCTTTGAGTCCCAAGCCATGGCGATGTTTCTCAATTTGTCCTACGGCGCCATCGAGCCGATCGATGAGCCCTTCACCGTCTCTGTTGTGTACAAGCGTCTGTGCTCGTCTGGGCCTTCCCGCCCGCCTCGTCTTGATAGACGAAGAATACGCGAGTCTGCCCCCCCCCCCCCCACCATCACCGTTAACGGGATTCCGAGGACACGCTAGAACACTGTCGCGTGTTGTACAGCTGCATCTCTCGAAGATTGGGGACGTGAAGATTAAACTCCACCGGCCCATCGAGGGCACCATCAAAACGTGTACCATCGTTGCCAAGAACGGCCGATGCCGTGTTTTCATGCGAGGTGGAGGACATATCCCTGCCGCCGTCGCAGGCCATGATGGGCGGTGATCTCGGGATTAAGTATCTGCTCGTCACGTCAGACGGCAAGTGCTTTGATCCTCAGAAGTCTCTGCGGAACGCCGAGCGCCTGTTGCAACCGTTGCAACGGGCCGTGTCCCGCAAGAAGAAGGGCAGTCGGCGTCGCAAGAAAGCCGTGCGACGGCTGGCCAAAGCCCATGAGAAAGTGGCGAACCAACGCCGGGACACAGCCCATAAGATTTCTCACCACATGGTGAATACCTATGACCTCCTAGCTTTTGAGGATAAGAATGCTCAAGGGCTCCTAAAAAACCACCATTTGAAGAGCATCGCCGATGCGGGATAGCATCAACTCGTCCCGGTTACGCCGTACAAGGCTGAAAGGGCGGGTCGGGGGGTGCTCGTGGACCCGCGCTATACGAGTCAGCAGTGTTCGACGCCGCACTGCACGGATCGCAAGACGGATCCCACGCTGGCGGACCTCACGTGGCACTGTGCCCAGTGTGGAACTGGGCATGACCGCGACATCAATTTGGTAGGGTAACACCAGATTTGTCGGGCTCGGAGCGGCAGGAGAACACGCCACCGCGCCCGAGAAGCCCCCGGCTTTAGCCATGGGGAGTCGTCATAGCAGGCTTCCTCCATTTCAGTCCCTACCTGACTTATCTGGGGATGCATGTATTTTTAATGATCGGACAGTGGTGACAAATCCAGTGGGCTCGGCCACAATCACTCTATTGCCGTCCAACACCGACATCACCGAGGCAGGTGGCCTCCATACTGGCTCAAAGACCGGCCTGCCCGCGAAGTTCAGACACGGAAATAGTCTGACAAAACATTTCGCGTCGCCCCTGACGCGGTACCGGCCAAAGCTGAGAGCTGTAAATCGGTATGACCAGGGGCACTGGTCCGTCAAGACGAAAGGAGTCAATGATCACGATGATAATTGATGCGGGCCACTGGCTGATAGAGGTAAGACGCCACCGGCCATTGGTTCACAACATGACCAATTTGGTGGTGGCCAATGTTGTGGCCAACGCCCTGTTAGCCATTGGGGCGTCGCCCGTTATGGCCTACGCCCACGAGGAAGTTCAGGATATGGCTCGGATCGCGGGAGCATTGGCGCTCAACATGGGAACCCTAACCCCCGATTTGATTACGGGTATGCTCTTGGCAGGAAAGGCGGCGGAGGAAGCCCGTGTTCCGGTGGTATTTGACCCCGTGGGTGTGGGTGCGACCCCGTACCGGGTGCAGGCGGCCGACAAGGTGGCCACCCAGTTGCGCCTGACAGTGCTCAAAGGCAATGCCGGGGAGATTGGTGGAATGGCAGGTGCAGGAGGTACGGTGAGCGGCGTGGATGCAGCGGCGGTCGCATCGGGTCTCGCCGGGGCCATGGTGCAATATGCTCGCCATCACCACAATGTCGTGGTAGCGACCGGTGAACAGGACTTTGTAACCGATGGCCAGACCCTCTGGATTCTGAACAATGGCCATCCGTGGCTCGCTCGTATCACGGGATCGGGATGCATGCTGACTGGCATCATTGGGGCATTTTTGGCGGTCGCTGATAAACAGCGTGAGGCCATACCATTCGCAGAAGCTTGCGCCGCTGCCATCACGTGCTTCAATGTGGCCGCCGAAAAGGCTGCAGAGGGAGCTCAGGGACCGGGTACCTTTGCGGCCCGTCTTTTTGATGCGTTAAATTTACTGGACCCCGACGAGGTGAACCGTATGGCCCGGGTTGAGTGCAGGCAGGTGTAGCGCGATAGATGGCTTGCGAGACCATTTGGCGCTGTTCGTGGTCACCGATGATTGCGACGGTCGGAAGTCTCTATTAAGAGCCTGCCAAGCAGCGCTCCCTGGGAGAGCCGGTGCATCCAGCCTTGGGCGCAAGCGTGACAGCGGGCAATCGCTCACCGAGCTCGGACGGGCACTGCCGCCATATTCGCCACGGTATGGCATGATTGTAAGCAGGAGGCGGTGCCTAAAGGTCAGTATCCGCCATTTCCGCACCGTTGGTCGAAAAAGTTGACTAATGGTTGGTTCACATGCACTGATTTTACATTTTCCAGAATCTCTGGGAAAACGAATCCCAGTAAGGATTTATGAGCCGGGTGACCGACTGGCGGGTGCTGTTCACAAGGCAAGGCACGTGATGGCTGGGGCTTGACGCCGGATGAAGTCGCAAGTCTACTTGCAACTTCCTGCACCAGATCTGTCCGCAGACGCACCATAGCCCGCCTCCGAAGAGACGGGCTATAATGGCGGTGAGGGTACGCCCCTTGGCGACCTCCGAAAGGAGGTGAGGGGCTGATGCATATCCAGATCGTGATCACGTTATCAGCGGCGATTAAACTATATCTGGTATGGCGTATCTCACGGTGCCCGCATAGCAAACACCGAAGATAACGGCCCTCACTTCCCGCCCTTGTTTGCGCAGGGGCGGGTCTTGCTTATAATATACGCCCGAGTGGTGGACTATGCAAAGGGGATCGAGAAAATGGTAACCTGAGGTACCATTTTCTGCGGTGGGTTTATCGGAGTCTCCGGGCTGGTGAATCGTGGCAAGGATTCATGGCCGGGACCATCGCCGCCCTCTGCGGTGATGGCCAAGAATCAAAGTATCATAATGATACTTTGATCCGGGCACCTGTGAAGTCGCTACCGTTCCGCAATTATTTGCGGAACGGTCTGCCACTGTGGGTAGGATAGCTTATGGCATTATTGCCACAAGCTATCGGCGCTTGAATCCCAGCGGGTGAAGCCTTGCAAGGATTCGTTTCCCCGGTAGATCGGACTGCCGTCCACAGACCAATGATTGGATGTTGAACCGCCTTCGTGGGGATGGCTGGGGATACTCGTGTGGGTATCTGTGGGTAGACGCCAAACTGTAACATTATGTGCAGTTTCGCTGGGAGTCTCCCGGCTTTTCCTACGCCGCGTATAGCTTTGACCGCTTCGTACGCTGGTTCGTGGGGATGGTCGTGTGGATGAAGCGGTTTTTGGGGACGGCATGCGCAAAATAAAAAACCCGCAATCCCTTGCGGTGTCTTGGTTTCATGTGGTGGGCGCGCACAGATTCGAACTGTGGACCCGCTGATTAAGAGTCAGCGGAGGGTATGTTCATGCCGCACTTTCGCGTGACCTATATTCCCGCAAAACTTTGATATCATAGGATTTCTTCGTTCACTCTGTTGACTTGGCCCTGTGCTGTGGCGTGTGTTTTCTACATTCGTGTGGATGCCGTGTGGATGGAAATCATTAAAATTTTGGGGGGTCAGCCTCTCTGTGGCCAGCTAACCAGGCATCCATTTTGTCGGCCGCGTCCGCCTGCATATTCGGGAGGAGATGGCCGTATATCTGGAGAGTAATCGAGATGTTCGCATGTCCCAACCGCTCGGATACAACCTTGATGGGCACACCTTGGTTAAGCCACGCCGTGGCCATGGCATGGCGAAAGGCGTGAATGCGCATAGGCTCCAATCCCGCCCTGACCAGCAATCGTTGAAAAGACCGATAGGCATTGCGCGGACTTGTCCACGTACCGCGCTGTGTCGTAAAGATCCAAAGGCCTTCCTGCCAATCGTTCCCCGCGGCGAGGCGTTCCGCCTGTTGCAATTGCTGGTGAGTACGAAGTATGCTGATCATGAAATTGGATAAGGCGATCAGCCGGTGGCCATGCGCCGTCTTCGGGGTATGAACGCGTATGCCCAGATGAGATTTTTCGACAAGGTTCCGCTGCACTGTCAAAGTTTTGGCGCTCCAGTCAATATCTCCCCATTGAAGGCCCAAGGCTTCCCCGCGCCGCATCCCCGTAAGCGCTATCACATACCACAAGGCCCGCTGCCGATGATTGTCTGCCTCCCGCAAAAGTATCTGGGCTTGGTCGGGGTTAGGTAGCACAATCGTACTGCGAGCGAGTTTTGGCGCTTTCGCCTTCATCGTGGGGTTGACAGGCAGCAGTCCAAAATCGACCGCATCTTGCAAAGCGTGACGACAGACCGTATGGACATACCGAACGGTGCGGCTGGAGAGACCCTCTCCTATCAACTGGCTATATAATCCTTGAAAATCCAGTGCCGTTAGGGACTTTAACGGTTTCGTTCCCAGAGTCCTAACCGCCTTTTGGGCTTGGAGCTGGTAGTCCGCCCATGTCGTCTTGCACCTGCCGCTTACTCACATCATTGAGCCAATGAGTCATGTACTCCCCAAACGTTTCGTTACTAGGGGGTTTCAAGTTGGGGTCTTCCCTATATTTTATTTCTTGCTCCCGACCCCACTTCTTAGCCTCTCTCTCTGTCGCAAAACTCTGCGCAGTCTCATGACGCTTGCCGGTATCGGGATCATAGTACGTGAGCCGTGCCTGCCACTTGCCGGATTCTAGCTTACGCGGATCTTGGGCATGCGGTTCTTTTATCCGCGGCATCAGATCACCCCGCTTTCAAAACGCAGACTCCTATCCTCATGTTCAGCGACAATACTAACTATTTTGTCACGCACGTTCATCACCAATTTTGCCACTCCCCTTCATGTCGTGACGCCCATCTTCAATTCGAGTATTGTTTTGGTTAACTTTGGACGCTATATATTCGGCCATAAAGATTTATAAATGCCAGGCGCCGCGGCGGTCGGAAAATTTTGTCTGAACAACCTCTCGGTAGTGCGCTATGGTACCTTCATCTGTTCTTATCATGGAGGAATGTCCCATGTGCCTGGTCCCAAAGAATTTGGCGGCGGTCCCGCCGCCTCACCGACACTCGTCGGTACTCGATAACTCCCACCGGAAGGACTTAGACATGGCATACGCGGCCATGAAGCACGCCCCGAGCCTTGGAGGGTCAACACTATCAAGCGGTCGCGCTGGTCCTCCAAGGCTACCCGTATACCCCAGTGAGCCAGATTATCGGCCGGTCCTTGGCGATCATCTCCCATGACATTCAGGCCTATCGTTCCGGGGGGCTGGCGGCCTTGGAACCCGGGCATTCTTCCGGGCGGCATCATCGCTTGACCGCCGAGCAAGAGCACACCCTCGCAGAGATTGTCATCCATCAGACTCCGCAAGACGTAGACTTGCCGGCGCAAAGGAATTGGACCGGGCCGCTGGTGCGGCGCTTGATTACCTAGCGGTTTGAGGTCACGTTCTTCGAACGCGGGGTCCGCCACCTGCTCTACCGTCTTGGGTTCTCGTGCAGCCGTCCCACCTATACTTTGGCGAAAGCAGACCCCGCAAAGCAAGAGTCTTTCCGGGAAACGTTTGCCCAGCAACGCCAACACGTCCTGCAAGGGGGATGAGTCGATGATTCGCGACGACCCGGCCATTGGCCGCACGTGGTTTCTCAAAGGTCAGCAAAATGTGGTCCCCACGTATGGGAAGCACTGGGGTGACAAGTTGTTGGACACCTTGGATTATGAAAGTGGGGAAATCCACTGTGGGCATGCGATCCAATATGATGCGAAACAATTTCTCGAGTTTCTCGAGGAAATCGTCGCCCATTATCCTGGAGAACGTCCTGTGCTGACTTTGGATAATGCGCGCATCCACCATGCCCAGCTGATTCAACCATTTTGAGCCGACCACCGCGAGACGCTGACGCTGCTGTTTTTGCCGCCCTACAGCCCCAAACTGAATCCGATCGAGGGTTTATGGGGCTGGCTCTCCGTCATTTATAATGTGTTTTTCCAATCGGTGAAGGCGATTATCGAGGCGGTGGATACGTCCCTGGCCATGATCAGCAAGGATCCGATGACCATCATCGATCGCCTTCTGCGTCCGGATCTGAAGGCGCCCCACACCCTATATTTTAGTCTGCCCCTATTCGTTGGGGCCGTCGTGACCTTTCGCACCAATAAATCTCCCGTTAATCTGTACTAAATTTACGAAATTGACATTATATACCTTTTGCGTTTGTAATTCTTTATGACCGACTATATGGCTCGGGCACCTGTCGCCCGCGGTGAGAAAGAAACGAAAGAGATCGACCGACGGCGAGCATTTCCATCATCAGCGACGCCGCATAATGAAGGCGAATCACGCTCAATGTATGCGGCAGCCGCTTCGAGGTCGCCCAATGCGGCCATTGTCCAGTTTACTTGTCAGTCCATATGGCCCTCCGTGGCTCCACCTTTTCCTGGCTCAGCACCCGGCTGGCGCTCAATCAATTCACGCAACTGTTCTTTGGTGCTCGCCATCGCCCAATCCTTCCTAACATGCTCTCAATTTCTACTCTCAGTGTACCACGCTCCGCAGCCCCGGCTGCAACGCGACTGATGCGTTTACGCCCCCGAAGTGCGTCATTCGCTCGGTGAAGTACTCCTCATGCCGCCTTAGTCTTCCCATACTTCCAGAACAGCGCGACCGTACCCGCCATGCCCTTGGTATTGGCCTATCGAGTTCCCTTCATTGTCCGTTTTCGTCCAAAGCCAAGCACACCTCCACAGGCGAATGGTCACTCATGCCCAGTTCCCGCAATTCGTGGAGGCATTGGCGCGAAACCGGCCGTAAATTCCGGGAGGCATAGACATGGTCAAAGTGGCGACCAATCGTCCTGCCCTGCCGCTTGAGATACCAACTAAACTCTGCACCCCGTATCCGTGTAACAGCCGAAACGTGTCGTATAGGTCGTAATCTCGAAGGCCCTCGACGATGTTTCGCTCCCCGGCATCCCAGGGTCTTCCACGGCTCGACACCGGTGTGCAAAACCCGTAATCGATTGCGGGGCAATGCTTTCATGGTGTCCCCGGCAAAATCCGAACCTGCGACGACCGGGATTAGAAGGCCCGTACTCCGGGGTCTAAGGTGTCTTCCCGATGCGCTACAATCCTTGTATATCAACGTATTGGAAGTTTCGGAGCATCTACGCGGTCGCTCCCAAACTACCCATTCCATGGCTTCGTGGTGACGCCGTGGTGACGGCTACCCTACGCGAGGTAGGCGCCGGCGGACGACTTTTCTTGAGCTCAAGCGATTCATTCGCCCAGATGAAAAGCAGGCTACACCAGCGCAAGCACGTCCTACATGCATCCGTGTCATACCCATCCGAGGCGCGTCCTCGTTGGCCGGGGATAATTTGAGCCCCGCAGCATTGGGGTCGTCATGTATTTTGTTCGTTCTGTTCTGTCCACAATGCCACAATTATACCTATGAAGCTTTATCCTGCTATAATATCCACATCAAGTTCGTCGAGGTGACGAAGATCTCTAACCCAGAATCGATAGTTATTCACGTCAAGAATCCTGGTCGTAATCGCGAGATCCAGTCCAATTGGGCGTGGCGCCGTTCTCCCTTTAAGCCCGACACCGGCCTTGATGCCTTGGAACAGCTGGAATCGATGAAAGATCCGTGGCTCGACCTCGCATTTTGGGAATCCACGTATCAGGCCCGAGAAGGCATCGAGTCCATGTGCCGTCGTGCATATTTTCAAATGGATGCTTTCAGTGAGCCCGCGCAGTGGGTACCCACTCGGCTCCTGTACCCGCATGCGGTCACGACTCGCAAAGGCGATGACCTCAACAGCGCGGTTGCCTATGTTACCGCCGCTGTTCGTCAAGGTCGTGAATATTACACGGCGGCCCATGCGGTCTCCGAAGAAGCGAGGCCGACCCTGTACTATTACAGTGCCCTCATGCTCGCTCAGGCTGCGGTCGGTGCCCTGTTAGGATTGGATGAACTCGAAACCAACCGTGGTCATGGATTATCTGTCAATGGACACCCCAGGCTTGCCGCATGGCCACAGTTAGTTACCTGGCAACGTAGGGGCAACTTTGTCTCCTTGTATCGCATCGTCCGCTGGGATACTCAATTCGGTCTGGGCACTCCAAAAAAGTCTGTAGCATTTCCCCAATTTCATGTCATGGAATGTCTTCGTCGTCTCAATAAAGTAACGTGGGGTGACGAGGTAAAGTGGGCTCAAGCTGGAGAGCATAGTGGCCTCAACAGACTCATGGCGGTATGGGACGAAACAGTCATCTCGCCGTATCTCCGGTTTGAAGACGTCGGTCAACGCGACATATACGATGTCCCCGACATTCTTGTCGAGTTAATGGTCCTCTATTACTTCAGTATTGTCGCGAGGTATCACCCCGTGGCGTGGCAACGGTTGCTAGCCGGCGAGATTGCTGAAGGCTACTTCATCCGCCGCGCCGCTGACGAAGTCTACGGTTCTTTTATTCGGCACGTGAAGGAACTTTTGCCTTATCCGCAGCGCCAAGGCCTCATGAAGCCTGCCGCTTGGGTAGGAGTATTGCCCGATCCGATAGGTCTTCAACAGTCGTGGACTGTGTCAAACTCCAGATCGATCCCGTATAAGCTACTCGAACCCCCGGGCGAATGGGAGGAGCCTTCGCAATGATGCCTGTCAAAACACCCTTCTATCATAGGGATGATGCTGAGCTATCTAAGCAATAACGCTCAGTCAACCAGACAACGGCAGGCGGAGCGCGATACAACTAAGCCATCGTCTTGCATCCCTAACCCACTCAACATTCTGTATACAAACTGACGTGAAGAGTGCGAACGACCGTGTTTATGGCTCCGCAATCTTTCAACGTGGCCGCTCATACTCGGCGTATTTCGCCCAACGGTCGCCGTCTATTTCCCATGGAAAATTTTGAGTGGGATTCCTAGTGCCTTTCGCTATTGCCACAGTTGGCCACTTTGTAACCTTCTGGTCATTAACGGTCTCCGTAATTATCTTGTTCGTGCATGCGTTACTCGCGTTTGAGTTCCTTTTACTCAGCTTGCCGTTCCGACACTGAATAGTCTCTGTCCAAAGGATGGCTCCTTAATTCCAAGCAAATCTAGCTAGGATTGACAGCATTTTAGCATCATAGGGGATGTGCGATTTCAGTAACTATTCAGGTACCCCCCCAGAAAATGCGGTTGAGACCCTTGGCAGTAGTCTGGCCCGAGGCATAGGGGCTCACGGGGATGGCCCCCGTCGCCTGCTGGAGGTACCCGAGGGCGATTACGTGAGAGGCTGCCACGGCTTCCCTTCGATGACCGATCGCAATACGGCGAACATCGATTGGCCTTGTTTGCGGGCTGTCGACAAATAGCCGCGGATCGCGGCGAACCGGGTGGCTCCGTCCTCTGTGCGGAACGTGCCGGAAACCTTTTGCTTCACCTTGACCATCCGTAAATCTCTCTCCGCCAAGTTGTTGTCGAAAGGCACCGCGAGGTCCCCGAGAAAGCAGAGCACCTCGTCCCGCTTCGTGTCGAGACGCTCCAACAAATTGCGGGTAAAGCTTTGGGCGGGCCGCCGACGGCGGCCGGGTGGAGGTTCGACCGCAGGGTTTTCCGCCAGACCCGTGCGAATTAAGTTGTCTTTGTGGATACAATTAAATCTGACGGAACATGATAAAGTGATACTGTTTGGTCATACTATAGAAGCATGAACTCCCAACAACGGCGTATCTTGCAGAAGATCTTTGATGACCCTGCGCGGTCAAACATTCTGTGGGCCGATATTGAATCCTTGTTACGCGCTTGTGGAGCAGAAATTACCGAAGGACAAGGATCGCGCATTCGCGTGGCGCTGAATGGCGTGCGAGCGGTTTTCCATCGACCACATCTTCGCCCGGAAACAGATAAAGGAGCCATCAAATCCATGAGACGATTTCTCGCGGAGCCGGGGTGATACCAAATGATGCAGTATAAAGGCTATCTCGCACGGGTTGCGTTCGATGACGAAAACGACCTATTCCATGGGGAGGTGCTGAATACCCGAGATGTCATTACGTTTCAAGGGCAATCCGTTGAAGAGCTCCATCGAGCTTTTCATGACTCCATTGAGGACTACTTAGCATTTTGTGTGCAGCGTGGGGAAAAACCTGATCCTCCGTATTCCGGGAAATTCGTGGTGCGCCGCAGTCCCGATCAACATCGCCTGGCGGTGCTGGCGGCCCAGCAGGCAGAAAAAAGTTTAAATGCGTGGGTTGCCGAACGGATTAACCGGGACGCGAAACAGGAACTAGATCAAAAGCATCCCTGAAGCATGGTCCTGAGGTTCTGCGAATTTCTTGCACCCGATCGTTCATCTACCCCGCCTCCACCCGTCCCTTGCCTTGCGCCTTCGCCTGGTACAGGGACTTGCTGACCCAAAATCCTGCGGACCGGGCCAAACCGCCGCGTGCCGTCTACCGTGAGAAATATCCGCTGACGCAGCAATCCGGCGAGACCACAGCAGAGGATGACAGCCTTCCCCTGATACCTTGCAGGCCTTCCTCGACGCCGCCGAGCAAGATGCGCAGCATGCTCTCACCGGGCTGCGATTAGGCGAAGCCTTGGGCCTCTTTTGGGGCGACATCGACTGGAAGCACCACAGCCTGGCCGTGCAACGGACCTTAAGTCCTTTGGGGATGTTGCGCCCACCCAAAGCGCATTCGCAACAGCGTGTCTCCTTCCCTGCTACCGTCATACCCGTTTTGGAGGAGCACCGAACGGCTCAGCGGGCCTTGCGGGCCCGCTCTCCCGAGTGGCTGTCTGACCCGGACTATGTCTTTACTACCGGCACGGGGCATCCGCTATCCGCTGCTAACGTGCGTCGCAGCTTGCACCGCTTGGGCAAAATGGCCCACATTCCGGCGCCCTTTATACCCCATGACCTAAGTTATCCCAACCTAAATAAAATCCCCACCTTTTTTCACAAAACGCTGGAATCGCCGCCATTGCACCATGAAAAGGTGGGGGTTTTTTCTTCACTTTTTCATTGATTTCACTCCACAGAATTCCGCTAGGCCCCCTGTCCCATTTTTTCCATTTCTTTGATACGGTTCGGTCCTCCTCATCTTCCAGGGTTGCCAGGGCTTTTAATTCCTGCTCGAGGGTAATGTCGAGATACACCATCGTTGTCTGGAGTTGTTCATGTCCGAGGAGAAAGGAAATCTGCACAATATTCATCCCGTCCTTGCCCTCGCCTTATATGTCGGGTTTCTGGAGGCGCAACAAGCGATGTTTCAGCCGAACAATCATCGAAGAATGGCTGCAATGGCTGATGCTGCAGCCCAGAAACCTGCAATAACCGCCTGGCATCCTTGGGATTTTATTTAGGTTTGGATAACGGAGGAAATCCAAACGTTTGGATTTCCTAAGACACACCTACGCCACGATGATGCTAGAAATGGATGTTCATCTCACGACTATACAGAAGCACGTGGGACATTCGTCTATTCGCGTGACGTCGGATATCTATTCGCATCTGTCTAACCGCATACAAGACACGGCGGGCGCGGCTATGGATAGCGTGTTGGCCCCACGCCTTGCGCCGTACGCCAAGCCAGATCCAGACGCCTCGACTGCCCGCAGTAGAGACGCACAGTGACCCCAAATGACCGCACGACACGGCATTTCCCGGGCTTTGCGAATTCTTGAAAACCGCATGGTCATTTGAGACACAGCAAGGGTTTGAAGATTATCCGGATTTTATTCCAGTTTGGAATAGATTCTGGTTTATTTTTTTTGCGCACAATCGGTCGGTGGTGGAATTAAATTGGTATTGATTCCAAGATGTTAGGTTCCGACGAATTATCGTTGGTTTTGGCGTCTGCAATTTTTATCATCTATCGCCGGCCAACAACTGCTGGTATGGACACTGACAACCACATAGAGTTCGGATTACAAGCAAGTCGAACGCGGTCTGACGGATAGACAGTGGGACATTCGCCTACCTGGGCATGGCGCAGGGACTTCACCAGGGATTTCACCCCCATCCCCGCGCAGCCGGAACGGACTGACCGAGGCGTACTGGATGGACCGAATGGAATGAATTAAGCGGTTAGATTCGCTGGCGGGATTCTTCCATTTGCACGAAAAGGCTTGCAACAGACGAACGGCTCCGCTTTGATTCCCGCGTCGTCATTTCGCCGTCGCAAGCTACGAATCTTTGACCCAGACCCAGTCCGCCGTCGGGCTATTTTCGGGCACCGCGTCCATGCCGCCATGCATGCCCAACCAGACCGGATAGTAGGGTTGCCCAGCAAGGCGCCAATACGACCCGGCCGCGGCAATCTGCTCCCACAGCCCCCGCACTGCCGTTTCCTCAGGTCCCATAAGGTCAACCCATTCTTCGACCGTGTGAACGGTTGTTACAGACGTTCGGCCCCAATGCGTAATTTCCCTGCACATATTCCGATGAGGATGCAAGACGATGAGTTGGAGCATGGATGCGCCACCTTTCGCGTATGCAAAAAAACCCTCACATGGCGGGGGCCAGAGAGAAACCGCGGCTCTACCTATCTTGCGCTTCGGCAGACGAGACTTTAGGGCGATGGCTCCCGGCAAACCCTAAGAGGGTCGCGGCCAATAACAAGATTCCCGAGAAGATCCAAAATGCCGAACTGCCGATGAATCCTAGAACCATAGCAATGAGCGTCAGCCATGCTCCCATTTTAGGCTGCGTCAACATGAATGCCCCGCCCACTATAGCGACAATGCTAGCAATGAGCACCAGCGCTGCCAACCCTTCGAGACCGCCAGTCGTGTGATTGACCGCATTGTCCAACCCACCAACGCTAGCCTCGAATATCATGACAATGAATCCACTTAATCCAGCTATTAATCCTAGAATAAAGGCCGCAACGCGCATAGTGGTAGCTCCTTCCCTTACGGGAGTATATGCCTCCAGCAGGCCACTCGTGACCGCTGGGCCAAAGTGTCAGCGCAGCTGGGTGAATCCCGGTGGCGCCAATCAGCCTCCTGCTAAGGTGTCCGGGAGCCCAGAAAATAGAGCTTTCATTCTTCTCGTAGTTATCCACAGGGCTATCGAAGAACACAAAGCAAAAAGCTCACAACATGATGTGGTTGCGGTGAGTTTTCATAAATGTATAATAATAGCGAGGAACCGTTGGTCAAGAAGGGAATCTAGTATCATGCCCGAATGCGGCTGAGAGTACTTTCGTTGCCTTTCACCATTTCTGTACCATTTGACGTCTCCCATTCGCTGAGAGGAGCGCTTAGGCCTGGTTGACTTATGGTCCGTAGCCATTCGCAACCGCGCCCCAGCTTTTTCCTCTCGGTGTGTTTCCTCGTTTTGTGATGGTATTGAACACGGTGATGGCCAGCGAAAGTTATTTGTCGAACGCCTATGGAAATTCTGTACGCAGACATTTGTAGAGCCTTTTAAATTCACGGAACGTGGACCCATGGGAATTAACGGGGTACTTGCGCTGGGGTTCTCCGGCCAGAGAATGACCCTTATTACCCGGCCCAAAGCCATTACTGATGATGGAGCACGAAACGGTGCGAGAAAGGATGCAGCTAACCGGTGCGCGTATTGAAATTTGGTGGAACGTCAATGGCGACGGCCCAGACGCGGGCCTTGGTCATTGCCAAGATTGCACAGGAATGGCGGAGCGATCCGGAGGTTGCCGTGGTAGTCTCAGCAATGGGACGCATTGGCTCCCCGTATGCCACCGACAGTCTCTTAGGCCTAGTGCAGGACGCGGGGATAAGCGCCCGGGAACGGGATCTGCTGCTGACCTGTGGGGAAACTATCGCGGCCGTCACATTGAGCGGAGAGTTGGCCAGTCAGGGGATTCCAGCGGAAGCGCTGACGGGCGCCCAGGCAGGAATCCGCACGACCGATGACTTTGGACGGGCCGAAGTGACGGCGGTTGTCCCTGACCGCGTGCAAGCGGTGTGGGAGAAGGGATGCGTTGCGGTCATCGCGGGATTCCAAGGCGAGACGGCCCTGCGCGAGCCAACGACATTGGGCCGAGGCGGATCGGATACCTCGGCAGTTGTCTTGGGCGCAGCACTCGGCTACCCGGTTGATATCTATACCGATGTTCCCGGGATTTTTACAGCGGATCCCCGGGTAGTGGCAACGGCCGCAATTTTACCGGAGGTCGCCTATCACGAAGTGCTCGAAATGGCTGTAGCGGGGGCCAAAGTCATCCATCCCCGGGCGGTGTCCGAAGCTTTGACCCACCAAGTGCCGGTGCGCGTACTGTCAACGTTTGATGGCCGCGGAGGAACCATGATCCGCCAACGTCGGCGACCGCTCCTCCACCAACAGGAGAAGGCCGTTACCGGCATCGCGCACCAGACGGGCCTCATCTCTCTCGCGGTGCACGCCGACAATCCAGACCCCATCCGCATGGTCCTCGATGGGCTGAGTGCGGCTGGAATTACGATTGACATGATAAATCTGTTTGGAAGAGATTTTTATTGTGTCATCGAGGGACGTTTTCGTCCTCAGGTGGAAATGTTGTTGACGGTACTGCCCCTGCATTGGGAAATCAAGGACCCGGTTACCAAGGTTACTGCGGTGGGCGAGGCCATCAGCGAATGGCCGGGCGTCATGCTTCAGATTACGGAAGCGCTGGCCCGTGCCGCCATCCCGATTCTTCAGACCTCTGACTCTCTTTACACCATCTCGCTGCTGGTGGATGAGGAGCAAGGAGTTCGGACCGTTAATGCGCTGCACGACTTCTTTCAGCTGTCTAACGGGCTGGGGGCGCCGCTCTGAGGAAATTTGGTGATCTGTCCGTGAAGCGGGGCCAAAGCGATAAGGTGACCCAGAGACAACTTATTCCTCTACGCGGCATTGCAAGCCCTGCACGATTCCCATGAGCCTTGCCGCCGCCTGACTTTGACGGGTTGAAGCGGCGAGGCTCGGAGGTCCTCAGAAGTTCGTGGTGTTACGACCGCCGCGCCAGTCTTATCCTAGACCTCCCCCAAAGCATCGATTCGGACTGTCTATCGCCTAAGACGGCGAACGCGCGGGTATTATGTTCAAGGAATTCGGGATGCGGTGTCTCGCAATCGGACGAAAGCCATCCCATGTGTCTGATCTATGGGTAGGTGATGGCGTCATAAACTTCGCGATCGGTGTCCTTATGACACATCAGTTCTTCCGAGACGATCCCCGCTGAGGACTGTACATCGCCAATATTTGCTCTACAATGAAAATATTCGGCCTGGTTCGGATTAAGCAACATAGGCTTAGCCCAGCCGAGCGACGCAATTCTGGGATCCAACTCACAACACCCCCGCGCAGCGGGATGCTCATTAAGGGGGAACCTGACCATGTCAAACAACTTATTAGCCGTGCAAGACTTTTATCCCGAGGATTTTTCATGGTGTTTCGGCTGTGGCCGCCTGAATCCTTCGGGCCACCACTTCCAGACAAGGTGGAATGGGGACACCACATTAACGGAATACCGTCCACAGCCGGAACAAATGGCGATCCCAGGATTCGTCTACGGAGGATTGCTCGCATCGCTCATCGACTGCCACAGTACGGGTTCCGCCTCCTTGGCCTTCTACCGCCGCGACGGACATGAACTGGGCGAGTCAGCCCCCGTTCCCCGGTGCGTCACCGCCTCGCTCAAGGTTGACTATCTCAAGCCGACGCCTCTAGGACCCCTGCTCAGCGTCGTGGGGCGGGTCAGCGAAATTGGCCGAAAAAAAGTCATCCTGAATAGTGAGTTGTGGGCTGATGGGCAATTGTGCGTTAAGGGAGAAGCCATCTTAGTGCTGGCCCCCGACTCCATGATCAAAGGAATCTAAAACCGATATTTCGGACGCCATGCCCTAAGGCATACCCTTCAAAGGAAGAGTATGCCTTCGACGTCTAGTAAGCCCTGCCGCAATAATACCTAAAATCCCGTCAGGGGGTTGGCATCTGTGTGTTCAGTCCCAGACTTGGTGGGCGATATCCACGACGCGGCGGAGCTTGTCCCACTGCTGGTTTTCAGTCAGCAGATTGCCCTCTTCCGTCGAGGCAAAACCACACTGCGGGCTGAGGCATAGCTGGTCCATATCGACATAATGCGCCGCCTCGTCAATGCGGTGCTTGATATCCTCCACTTTTTCCAAATCGCCGAACTTCGTGGTGATGAGACCCAGCACAATTTGGAGATCGGGTCGGTGTACGAACCGCAGAGGCTCGAATCCCCCAGCACGGTCTGAATCATACTCAAGGAAAAAGCCGTCAATATTCAGCCCGTCAAACAGCGTTTC
The DNA here is from genome assembly GCA_027309085.1 of Sulfobacillus sp. Classification (GTDB taxonomy): domain Bacteria; phylum Bacillota; class Sulfobacillia; order Sulfobacillales; family Sulfobacillaceae; genus Sulfobacillus. The sequence continues at coordinate 1,854 of DAIDDL010000001.1, read as the reverse complement.
GGCAACGGGTTCGTATCCGCCTGATGCGATCCATGTCGAGCGGAAGTTTCCCCGACAAATATGCATGGTAATTTTCATATCACTAGGCTTTTGGGCCACGGCCTGGTTAATCGTCTGGGCGTACTGCTTCTGCAATTTGTCCGGATGGAGTCCCCGGGCTGCTAATTCTTCTTTCTGTTCATCGGAACAGAGGTAAGCCCAGGCCGTATCGTCCAGTTGCAGATACCGGCAGCCGGCATCATAAAAAGCCTGAATCGCCTTGCGGTAGGCGCTCGCCAAATCGCTGAAGAACTCGTCTTCATCGCCATATACGGTCTGGTCCATTACGCCCCGGAAATGCAGCATGCTGGGACTTGGAATAGTCATTTTCGCCGTGTGGGACCCGGCAACGCTCCGGAGAAACGCGAAATCCTGCAGCATGGGGTGGTCCCCAAAATCAAGTTTTCCGACGATTTTGATGGAACGCGACTTGGTTTGGGTCTGGTGGAACTGAATCCCCGAACCACTGTCAGATCCTTGAACTCCCACCAGATTTTCCAGAAAGTCAAAATGCCACCAAGCCCGGCGAAATTCACCATCTGTTACCGCTTGCAGTCCCACAGCTTTTTGAAGCTCCACAATCCTGGTGATTTCTTCGTCTTCAATTCGGCGCAGTTGTTCCGCCGTCAAAGCGCCCGCCGCCCGCTGCTGCCGCGCCTGCTTTATGCGGTCCGTCCGCAGCAGGCTTCCCACCTGGTCAGCCCTAAAGGGCGGCTCTTGGCGCCACTGAGAGTGCCCCGACCCGTCAGTCATGTTCCTCCGCCTTCTTCCTCTTCTTGCTCATAATCATTTGTCTGGGACGGGCATCCACGCGGCCCCCTCAGACAACAATAGGGATATGATAGGCTTCTTGCCATGCCTTTGCAACTGCTCAGCCTGACCGCCAATTTTTAATCACAGACCGGCAGCCGCACCAACACCGGTCAAGTGGCGGCCCCCCGGTGAAGGTGGAATGGGTGAGGTGTGCTCTCATCGGGAGAGCACACCTCAAGCGGCCTTCTTCCCCATCGGTAACCCAAAAGGTGTGCCGCCGCTATTTTATCAGATGCGCCGTAAAACTTCGCCGTTCAGGGCGGAGATATAAGGCGCTGACCCCGTAGGGGTCAATCCGGGGTTTCCTGTTGCTCGATGTATTGCTTGATGATCGACAGGGGGGCTCCTCCAGCCGACCCGGCAAAATAACTTGGGGACCAGAGGCTCCCGCCCCACAGCGCTCGCTCGATGGTGGGGTTGGGTTTCTTGCGGATCAGGCGGGATGAGACGCCCTTGAGGCTATTCACCATTCGAGAAATCGCGACTTTCGGCGGGTATGTGATCAGCAAATGCACATGATCCCGCTCGCCGTCGAATTCCTCCCAGGTGGCTTCGAAGCCCTGGCACACGTCGGAACAGATCGTCCGCAAGTCCTCTAGGATTTCTTTCGTGAAGACCAACCGCCGATACTTGGCCACAAAGACCAAATGCACATGCAGGTTGAAGACACAATGTCTGCCGGTTCGGTAGTCGCTGGAATTGGCCATAGGCCAAGCGTATGATAGACGTAACGGTTCGTCAAGAAAGACGGTGTTCCATGCAAGAAACGACCGTTGTCACCTATCGTATTTCCCTGTCCCCCACGGAATGGGCTAAAGCCTCGGAAACTCGCCGAGCCGCAGGCGACCTCTGGACGCGCCTGGTCAAAATTCACCGGTTCTGCCGTCGTCGGCATTGGCGATGGCCAACGGACTCCCAACTGAAAGCGCATTTCAAACGACGCTTTCTGTTGCACTCGCAAACCGTCCAAGCCCTCATCGAAAAGTTTTGCGCCACAATTGA
>DAIDDL010000019.1 GCA_027309085.1 Sulfobacillus sp. | reverse complement strand
CCGGGGTTCAATGCCGCGCTGTTTCGAGACATTGTCGACACGTTGGAGGGACACTGATGCTCGCTCTGCGCAGTGACATGCCTGTCTATCTGGCCTGTGGGATCACGGACCTGCGGAAGTCCATTGAGGGGTTAGCCGCCATCGTTCAGGAAGGGTTTCATCTGGATCCGTTTGCCCCTGCGTTGTTTGTCTTTTGCAATCGCCATCACAATAAACTCAAAATCCTGCACTGGGAGACCAATGGCTTTTGCGGCGGCAAAGCACACCTCGTCCGCTTTGCGGACGACTTCCTCGTCTGCTTTGAGCAGCCGCAGGATGCGCAACGCTTTGCGGCGCAACTGCCCATGCGCATGCATCAATTTGGCCTCGAGCTGGCGCCCGAGAAAACGCGGCGTCTGCCGTTCGGCCATCGCGCATGGATAGCCACGGAGGCGCGGCACGAGCCCCGGGTGACTTTTGACTTCCTCGGCATGACCCACTTTGGAGCCCGCACCCGGCAAGGCCGGTGGCAGCTCCAACGGCGCCCGACGAAGAAAAGCCGCCGGAAATTCCTCCAGAAAGTGAAACAGACGCTGAAAGCCCGCTGGCATGACGGCATTCTGGTGCACCAACGGTACTTGAACGCCGCTTTACGCGGCTTCTATCAGTACTTTGGGTACCCAGGCTGCCTGCCCGGACTCAACACGCTCCGTCAACAGGTGCTCTATGCTTGGTACCAAGTGCTCCGTCGTCGCAGCCAGCGCAGCCCGCAAGGGTGGGCGTGGTACGTGGCGCAGGGGTGGTTTATGGCGCCTGTGCCCAAACTGCGACCGCGCGACACCGTGGCAAGGTAAGCGGGGAGGTACGCCACGAAAAGTTGGCATTTTCCAGTCGGTGCAATTCCGACCCGCTTAAGGGCTAGCCACCCAGACGGAATCGAGTGTTGCGCCCGCCTCCGTGAGGCGGCGGGTGAAGTGTACACAGAGCGACTGCCAGGCCGCAACCGCAAGGTGAAGGGATGGAGCCTCGTTATACCATTATGCAGCGGCCGACACCGTCTCCCTGGGTGGAAGGCAACAAGTACCGGACCGTGATGGCAAGGGCCGGGGAAACGCTGCCGGGGTCGTAGACCGGGGCATGGCAGGACACGGAAGATGACCAGAACGTGGGAGATCTCTGGAGGTCGCGCACCGCGCGTACCCGCCACCCGACAGGGTGCACCCGAAGGGCCGGGAACGCTTCCAGAGAAGTCGGACAACGCCATAGTACTCCGCGCACGGGAAAGCCGTGTACATGGGGAAGGGCGTTGCGGTTATCATGCGTTTAGCGGACCCATGGGCCGACAACAGAGCGGAATCACCATGTCCCCCTAACTAAACGCCCTTGTGGTTCATCCACAAAGATAGCCGGGGAGCCGGATGCGTTAATTGCGCACGTCCGGTTCTGAAGGGGTTCGCGGCCCAAGAGAAACTCGCTAAGAACAGCCAAGCCTCGAGGCCGCGTTCTACCTACCCCGGATGCGGTAATCCTGCATGTCCGGTTCTGAGGGGGTTCGCGGCCCAAGAGAAACTCGCTAACACAGCCAAGCCTCGAGGCCGCGTTCTACCTACCAGGGGACGCTCAAGGGAAACTCGCCACCACGGCCAAGCCCCGAGGCTCCCCCTTTACCTACCTCCCCCATATCCTTTACGGTGCCGCACGTTTCGAGGTGTGCTGCCTTCTGACGACGGCGCGGACGGGGCTTCCGTCACTCCCGGCGAGAGGGAGGGGCAATCCGATGAAGTCATACGGACCAGGAGTTACGTGGCGGAGGACCAGCCCTTCGAGAATGTGAATGCCGTGCCGGTCGAGCGCCCGGTGGGCTGGGAGATCTTTGCTGTCGAGCGGGTCGACCGAGGGCAAGTCCACCCCGATGAGGCGGATTCCTTTTGAGGACAGAAAAGCCCCCAATTCCGGATCGACCGGCGGCAACCCGCGCGTTAGCTTCCCATCCGTCGGTCGACCCCGCAGTGATTTTTAAGCCTTCTGCACCCATATGGGTGCCCCTCGAGGCAGGAGTGATCAGCGGCAGCCGTCCGGATCAGATCCAGGATCATCGACCGGGTCTTGCAAAGCAAGACAGATATTTCCAGATCGGGCCCGGTTTCGGTGAAGGCCATGGCCAGGCCTTCACCGAAAGTCCGTGGGACTTACTTCCTAAAGAAGTAGGTCTAAGCCCAATACCTTTATACGAGGAGTGTGGAAACGTCTCCAGATCCTCCCAAGAATCCGTTCTCACCAACAGACGCGAAAACCCGTCGAAGTCGACGGAGGCAAACTGGCTGGGCTCAATGCGCTCGGGCTGAACAAGAAAGACCACTAAGGCCGGCCCGATAAAAATGTCCACGTCCAGATCGCCCGCGGCGGCCCCCCGGTCATCGAAGTGGTAAGGCGCATCGAGGTGGGTGCCGGTATGGGTGCTCAGAGTCAACTCCCCGACATTGACCGAGTCCCCGGCTCCCCTCGTCCATGTGGCCGGTAAGAATAGGGCACGTCGCCTGGCCACACCGGAATTCCTGGACGAATTCTCTGGGAGACATCCATCCACTCGCTCACGCGATGACCTCGCGGGTACGGGGATACTGTTCATATTCCCGGTGTTCCATGATCAGCCGCAGCTGTTCCACGGCATTCCACAGGTCACGGTAGCTGGTGTAAAGGGGAGCCGGAGCCAGGCGGATCACCTGAGGGGGGCGGTAGTCGGGGATAACGCGGCGCGCCTTCAAAGCCTTGCAGATACGCACCGCCTCGGGGTGCACCAAGGCAACGTGGCCGCCCCGCTTCGCATCGTCCGCAGGAGTTGCCAGGCTAAAGCCGTGTTCCGCAAGCCGCCACGACACCAGGTCCATCAGGTAGCGGGACGCCTGCAGAGATTTCTGGCGAATGGCTTCAATGCCGGCTTCGGCAAACATCGGCAGAGATCCCAGCAGCGGGGCCATGCTCAGCAGGTGGGGTGTGCCGATTTGGTATTCCCCGGCATCGGGGGCGGGCACCAGAGTATGGGACATGTCAAACTGCACACTCTTCTCCGAGCTGAACCACCCCGCCAGGCCTGGCTGCTCGGAGAAATGGCGCCGGGCCACATACAGCCCGCCTACGCTGCCGGGGCCGCCATTGAGATATTTATAGGTGCACCAGAAAGCGAAATCCACACCCCAGTCCTGCAGATGGTGCGGCATGACTCCGGCAGAGTGGGCCAGGTCAAATCCGATTAGGATGCCGCGCTCGCGGGCTGTCGCCGTAAGCCGGGGCATATCAAGCCACTGCCCGCTTACATAGAGCACCGACGGCAAGACAATCAGGGCCACATCCTCCGCCATCGCCTGGATGATATCGTCCTCGTCGAGGGTCATGCCGTCACGGCTCGGCACCTGGACCAAGGCGTCCTCGGGGTCGTATCCGCGCAGGCGCAGCTGGCTCTGCAGGGCGTAGATGTCCGATGGAAATGTCAGGGAATCGGCCAAAATTTTGTAGCGCTGCGGTGTCGGGTGATAAAAGGTGCTGACCAACTGGTGCAGATTCACCGTGGTGGACCCGGTGACGATCACTTCGTCCGGATCGGCCCCAACTAGTGGGGCCATCAGGGCGCCCAATTTCCCTGGCAGGTCGAACCAGGCGTTAGGGCCCTCGGACCATCCGTCCACCCCATATTGGCGCCAGCTGTCAAGAATGGCCTGCAGAGATTCGTCGGCGCGATGGGACAACAGCCCCAGCGAATTGCCATCCAGGTAAATGCAAGACTGGGACAGCGGGAACTCACTCCGAAAGTGTGAGAGCGGGTCGATGCGGTCCAGTGAGTCAGCAAACTGCGGGGACGGGTCAAATGTACTCATAGGGGCTCACTCCTCATACAAAGATTACAGATGCGTGCGCAGGCTCCACAATTCCGGAAAAAACCTCACAGCCAGACGGTTCTGAAGATAGTTTACGCCGCTTGAGCCGCCCGTGCCGGACTTGCGGCCAATGATGCGCTCGACCGTTTCCACATGGTGAAAACGCCACTGCTGATGGTGATCTTCAATGTCCACCAGTTTCTCCGCCAGCTCGTAGAGATCCCAGTAGCGGTCGACATTGCGGTACACTTCGAGCCACGCCTGCTCGACGCTGGGATGGGGCGCATAGTTCAGCGTCCAGTCACGCTCCAGACACCCTGGGGCGATGGCGAATCCCCGCCCTGCCAAAGCGCCAATGGCGGCGTCATAAATGCTCGGGGTGTTCAGCGCCTCGGTCAGCTGCTGGTGCAAAGCGGGCTCGTGGGCGAATACGGCCAGAACCTTGCTGTCCTTATACCCGTAGGCAAATTCAATCAGGCGGTTCTGGTAGGACTGGAAACCCGACGCATGGCCCAACACAGCGCGAAATGCCATGTAATCGGCGGGGGTCAGGGTGGAGAGGACATCCCAGGACTGGATCAGCTGCGACTGGATTCGCGAGACGCGTGCCAGCATCTTAAAAGCGGGCTCTAGGTCCTGAGACTGGATCGAGTGGGTAGCAGCCTGCAATTCGTGCCAAATCAGCTTCATCCATAATTCGGTAGTCTGGTGGACCACAATGAACAGCATCTCGTCATGCTGTCCGGACAGCGGGGCTTGACTCGACAGGAGCGTGTCAAGATGCAGGTAGGTTGCGTAATTCATCTCTCCGTGAAAATCGGTATGGATGGTCTCTGGGGAGGACATCGTCTTACCCCCTTGGCTGGGTTGCTGGGCCCATTAAAATCGGGCTCATGGTAGCATATTGGCCAGATGTTCGCAATTGCGGGATAACGCGAGCATGTGGTGATGGAACATGGCCGCGATTCATGATTTTGCCAGTGCGAGCCGACTGCCTGAATGCTCGCAGTCGGGGCTCCGGGCCGCACAGACACGGATCCGCCCGTTTCGCTCCTTGTCTCTGTGCGAATTGTGCTTGGTATTCCGCTAAACGGCAGCTGCCGGCCTTCTCAGAGTTAGTGATCAGGAAGACAGGCGCTCCCGGAAGGTTTTGTCAGCCCACGCTATAAGTTGCCCGGCAGACGGTTCCTGAACCGTCTTGGCAGACAAAGGGGGCCGGGGCAGCGTCTCTCTTCTGACCGCTTGCCGCAGCCATTTCACCCCGCGGGTCTTTTGGGCGTTGCCGTCATAGGCGATGAAGATGTTCTGTCCGGGGCTAAGTCCGCAGCGCATTGAGGTGCGCATACGTGAGATTTTCACCGACACGGCTGTACTTGCGCTTGATGCGGATTTGCAAGGGCTGTGACCCTGAGATCACCAGGAATTCGGTATTTCCCGGATATGCATTGTGAGATAAGGCGTGGAGCAGGAAAATGCGCTGCACTTCTCACCACTTTTAGCTGCGCTATATTTGCGGGGAGCTGCAGCCGCTATTACTCTCGGCTCTCCATTGGCACGGTAAGCTTCGACTCATCTGGTGCATGACCCCAAAAGATTACTCCCGTTGGATAACCCACTCTTTAAAAAGCGGTTCGATTAAATGGTATTGCCCTCGTTCTGATCCTTTTTCTAGAATGGAGGATTGGATGAGAGCGCGTAAAGCGCGACTGACAACGGTTTTGCTCAATGGCAGGCGGTAGGGCGACTGTTGAGCGATAATGGCTTCCAGAACCGCATCGGCATGAGGAATCCGGTGCAGTTCAATCCAGAGAGCATTGTATACGGGGTCTAGCGTATCTAAGGTCTTACGAAAAGCCGAGAACATTAGATCTGCAGAAATTGTCGGGAAATTTTGCACGCTGGCAAGGAAATATGCGTTGTAAGCCAGGTTCATGACTCCGTAAGGATGTCCTCCGCTTTTCTCCAAAAGCCATTCTAATGCGGAGGCTGTGATGGTGAATCCAAAAGCTGAAAAGCGTTCTGTAAGATACTGTTTCCATGCGGCATCATCAATGGCAGGAAGGGGAAGCAGCGTGGCAAAACGGTAAAAGGCTTGGCGGCGGTCTGCAAAGATGGCTTTCATTAACGAAGGCTGGCTGCCCAAAAAGAGATAGGCGGTCGCGTGCTGCTGCTGAAAGAGTGCCCGCAAACGTTTGGCGAGGGCCTCTCCTCCCAGCCGTTCAATTTCTTGGAATTCGTCAAACAAAATAATCATGCGGCGGCCTTGGGACTGCGCCAGGCGTTCGGCTGTCGCAATGGCGGTTTCCAACAGGACGAGCGGATCCAACGTAGCGGCGGTGAGCGTTAAACCGAGTTCCAGGTCTCCTAACTTGGCATGCCAAGTGGTGTGATTCAGCCATTCTTGAAAACCTCGTAGGGACCGGACCGTTTTCTGATAAGTTCCTGTACGATTTTCTAATAGGGAGCTTAACAGTTTGACAGCCAATTCTTCGATACTTGTCACATAAAATAAATCTACCGCAGCTGTCCCGTATTCTTGCCCCCGCAATTGGCGCATAATTTCTCCTGCCGCACTGGATTTTCCGGTGCGCCGGGGACTGGCAATCATGACGCTCTGACCATCCGCTAACCGAATAGTGCACTCACGAATAAATTCTTGACGATCGACGACGTCGCCATCTGCAGCGGGCCGTCCGATAGGAAAAATTTCCGGCATGATTATCAACCTTTCCCTGGTCACAGCTTAGTAGCATTGTCATTAATAATTGTATCATGAGTATTCAGTTTTAGTATACTCATGATGCCAATAGCGAAACTAAGGCAAGACTGCATCGGATCGCCGGTCCGTTTCTTCTAATATTGGGATAAAAACGGGGATATCATGCAGTGCCATGCGTTGCGGGAATTTCCGCGGGATTTCCACAGAAGACTTATTCGCCCATGTACCTGACTTATCTGTGGATGCATACTCTGGACTGTCCGCAACAGAATTTCGCCTGAAGAGAAAAGGCCGGTCGTATTTTTGTACTGAGCGTAACGCAAAATCTCACACTGTTGTCTAGCATCCGCATACATCATGTGAGGGGAGGCGCGGCCGGACTGATTGGCATAGCCTCCGGATTTTCAGCCCCCGCCAAACAGCGCCAGGACTTCATCGGCATTGTTCCGCTGCGTACCGTCGCAGCTGATGAAGCGCCGGACGGCAAATGTTTCCATACGCGCCGATTCGTAGGCGAGACGGGTCCAAGAACTGGCGTGATTGGAGATCAGTACGGGAATGCCGCGCTCTCCAAGACTCTTGGCCCAAAAAACCAGATCGTCCTGGTCCTGCGGCGAAAATCCGCCGGGCTGATAGGCTGTGAAGTCGGCGGTGGCGGTGAGGGGAACATAAGGCGGATCACAGTAGACGACATCGCCCGGGCGGCTTTGCGCCATGACCACGCGGAAATCCGCGCACACAAATGCGGCGTGTGCGGCCTTGGCGGCAAATGCGGCAAACTCCTCTTCTGGGAAGTAGGGGTGCCGGTACCGTCCAAAAGGCACGTTGAATCCTCCTTTGCTGTTATAGCGGCACAGGCCGTTATAGCCGTGGCGGTTGAGGTAGACAAACAGAGCAGCCTTTCGCCAGAGATCGTGCGTCGTGTTGAACTCTTCGCGCAACGAATAATAGACCTCTGCCTGATTGTGCTCAGGGGTGAAAAAACTCCGGCAGAAGGTGATGAACTCCCCGGGAGAATCTTGGAGGGTCTGGTAGACTAGAATCAAGTCTCTATTGGCGTCTGCTAAGAGATTGTCCTGATAGGCGGTATTTAAAAAGACGGCGCCAGAACCCACAAAGGGTTCAATGAGGCGGGTTCCCGCCGGCAATAATCCCTTGATCCTGTCTACCAGCCGGAATTTCCCGCCGGCCCACTTTAAAAATGGTCTGTTGCCTGCCACGGAACCAATCCTCCCGGCCAAGGCTGCAAGGCAGCACAAAGTCTATACCGCATTATACCAGACTCGGCATCTTTAGCAGCCCGTTGGCCCGCACGGAAGGTCGGTATGGAGGAGCTACTATATAGATTGCTGTAAGATGCACAATGATGCATCAGGGTGGTATGGATAAGACATACACCATGACCGAAGTCGCCCGGTTGCTGGGCGTCAAAGTCAAGACCGTCCAGCGGTGGGACCGAGAAGGACGCTTGAAAGCGGCGGGGCGTACCGTGACGGACCGGAGGTACTATACCGAAGAGCAGATTCGGGAGTTTCGGCAAGAAATGGAGCACCACGGCCCTCGGCAAACGGTCGTTTATTGCCGGATGAGTAGCCAAAGCCAACGCCCCGACCTCAAAAACCAGCGGCGGGTGCTCGAGGAATTTTGTCTGGCGCGTGGACTCGCCCCCGCCGAGTACGGGGAAGAAATCGGTGGGGGGATGAATTTTCACCGCAAGAAATTCTTGGCCTTAATAGACGCCATTGAAGCGGGGACGGTGGGCACCGTGATTATCGCCCACAAAGACCGTCTGACACGCTTGGGCTATGAATGGTTTGAGCGGTTCTGTCGGCGTCATGCCTGTGACATTGTAGTGCTCAATCAAGAACACTGGTCACCCGAAGCAGCACTCGTGCAGGACTTGTTAACCATCACCCAGGTCTTTTCGGCGCGATTGTATGGGTTACGCAATTACCGCAAGAAACTTCAGGAGGCGCTGAATGCCGACGTTGGCCCACAAAATCCGGTTGACCCCGACACCGGAACAAGCGACATACTTTAAGCAAGCGTGTGGCACGGCCCGCTTGGTGTGGAACTGGGCGCTGGCGGAATGGAACCGACAATGGCGGGCGGGCGGCCATCCCAACGCGGGCTCTCTCAAAAAACAGTTTAATGCGATCAAGTACACGGCATTCCCCTGGTTGAAGGACATTCATCGCGACGCCCACAGCCAGCCGTTTACCGATCTCGCGACCGCCTGGCAACGGCTGTGGACGCATCAAAATCAGCGCCCCGTCTTCAAAAAGAAACGGCAGGCGCGGGATAGCTTTTATGTGGCGAACGACAAATTTCACCTGCAAGGGCCGCGCGTCACACTGCCCAAAATCGGGTGGGTGGCCATGCAGGAAACCTTGCGGTTTCCCGGTAAAATTCTGGGGGCACGAGTCACACGCCAGGCGGATCAGTGGTTCCTCTCCGTGCAGATGGATGTGCCGGATACACTCTATTACCGCCATCGCACGGGGAACGGCATCGCAGGGGTCGCCGCATGTACCGTCCGGGGCCCATCGACGAAGAACTGCCCGTAATAGACCGAGAGCATCTGATGGTGGAGAAGAAAAGCAATCAGGAGGCGCAAGACGGCCTCAGTGCCGAGGCCATTTGTCAGGTACCGCCCATGCTGCGGAGATTCTTCATGCGCAATCGTAGCCCCTCTTTCGCCGGCGTGCCGGGGGCACGCCCTGAGAGCTTTTGCTTTTTCACCTCCACGTCGTCAATGGAGACATGGGTCGTGTGGTCCGGGGCTTCATAGAAAGCTGTGGCGGCTTCGGCCGCCATGCGAAAGTCCTCCCTCTTAGGACCAGGAATTGGGCTAGACAGAAGCCAAGGCCCGTGCGCACCGGAGTTTGGTGTCCGCTGCTTCATGCCGCATACGATTCATCGAGTCTGCGGGGACCTTTACGCAGGAGATTCTCGGCATGCCTCCATATCTGCGACCCATGGCACTCTGCAGCGACCGGGGGATACCAATCGCCTCCCAGGCCAATTCATAAAAAAAGGAGCCGCTTGCTCAGCGGCTCGGAAGCGGATCTTTACTCTTGCGCAAGTGGGAGCGAGAGCCGATGAGAGTGTGACGGTAGAGGTTTTTAGAACCCCCCGGCTTTAGCCGTGGGGAGGTTCAGGAAGCAACCCGGTGATTCGGGGTGTGCGGCCTGCTCGCCGCGTTGGAGGGCCGGGAACCAACCTGCCACAGTCCACCGACCAAAACCGCCGCGCCCAGAATCACTGTGACGGCCGTAGCCCATCCATCACGCGTGAAGCTGTAAAAGAATGGGGACAGCCCTAGATACAAGCCGAAAAGCGCTTCGAGGTAATACACCGAAGCCCGGTACACTTTATCGGACAATTCCCACAGGCTGCCGATGAGCACCAGTCCACCCAAAATAATGGCAGTCCACAGATACGTCGAAGAGTGCATGGGGTTTAGAGCCCAAGCGGATATCACAAACCATGCACCAATCACGGCCATTGTCCAGTTTCTCCACGTCATGACACTCACCTCCAATAATCTGTTGTGGAACGGTAGAACATGTTGCACCTTTGGTATAGATCATTGTGCAGCATTTGGTAATCATCCTGGAAGCGATTTTCGGAAGGTTTCCGGCAGCCGTCACCAATGGCATGGAATTATCTGGAGTTCTTGCATGTTTTCGCTTCTTTACTCAAAAAATCGGCTCGCGAACGGATGTGAAGCGGGAGAGCAGGAGGCATTAGCAGGTGCCAGGATGAGGCCTGCTGGCATCAAAGGCCAGAACTCCCATGGCGAACAAGTGGAAAGCGGGCAGCAGGGAGGTCTGGCGGTTGGCGTTAAGTGCCAATTCCTTCGGCAGACGGGCATTTCCGGTAAGGTCCTCAACCGGGTATCCCAGGAAGAGGTCCCAATGCAAGGATAAATCCCAGACTTCTTAAAATGAGTGTATGTTCGTTGATGGCAAAGGAGCAGCCGGGTAACAAGGGGCACGGCGGGTCTCATCTGAAAAATGTGGAAAAATATCAGATATAGCATATCGCATGTCGGGGTGCCCCTAGGCATTGGGCAGAATGGCGACCGACCCGCGCTGTCCCTTTTTCACCAGAGGGACGTACTGAAAATCCCGAGAATGGGCATGTCTCGCCTGTGGAAGCATCCGATATTACAGGGACGGTCCGCGACACCGAACATCAAACAAGAAAGGGACACCGCGCGTCAGGATCGGGGCCCCATGCGCGGCACTCAGGGGAAAGCCCCCGCTCACTCCGAGCAACCCTGCAGCGCTAAAATTGCCACCTCGTGAAATCAGACTTGACACTCCCCAGCGTTACACCGAGCCCGCGACTGAGCGGCCCAGCGGCGAACGCGTGACGGAGCGGCGACAAGAGACCTCAGATGCCCGAAATCCCCCGCCGCCGGCGGCAAACGAATACTCTTGGCTTGTGGCTTGGCAAAGCTCCAAGAGCCAGGCGGGCTGCAGCTTCTTTCACATACCCCGACTGTTTAAGCCCCGCGCTGCCGTTGCCCCGCGGACTCCCTTCCGGGCCGTGATAAACTGGAAAGGGTCCGCCAAGAGGGGGGTTCGGGAACTCTGGCGGGAAGCAAGGAGCGGCATGCTATGACAGCAATGTGGGTGGCCCTCGCGGCTACGGGCCTATTCACCGGAGCCCTCACCGGATTTTCAGGAGGCAGCGTATTCGTGGTGGTGGTGCCTTTCCTGACTCAGGTCTGGCACCTGCCCCTGCGAATTGCCATCGGGTCGAGTCTGGGGGTTGATGTGGTGACGTCTCTGCTCGTGGCCTGGGGCTATGCCAAAAGCGGAGCCGTGCGACTCCGGCAGGCGTGGCCCCTTTTTGCAGGGGCTCTGGCCGGCCCGCAGTTGGGGGCTCTGCTGTCGCACGCGGTCTCCGGCCTCTGGCTGACCGCGCTCTTCGTCGCCGTGCTTGTCCTCATGGGAATCAATTTCCTGCAGCACGGCATCAGAAATATTCCCCTCATGCCGCAGTTCCCCGGGGGCGGCGCCCCAGGGGAGAGAGCCGGCCAAGGTCTATGGCGGCTTTTGGCGGTGACAGGAATCGGACTGGGAGTGGGGACGGTTACGGGGCTGATTGGGGCATCCGGCGGCGTTTTATATCTCTTTGCGCTGATTTACGGGCTGCGCATGCCTCTGCGCCCGGCGGTGGGCACCGCCATTCTCATTATGGCGGTCTCGGCCCTCAGCGGGGCTGCAGCCTATATCGCGCGGGCGGAAATTGCCTGGACTCCCATGCTGGCCATCGGCGCGCTGTCGATGCTCTCGGGATACCTTATGGCCCGCTACGTGCAGAAAATCCCGGAGCGGGTGCAGGCGGCGGTGATGGGGGTAATTCTTCTCGGTGCCGCGCTGTGGATGCTCCCGCAATTGCTCTGACGGGGGAGGCAGCGCATGAAGGGCAGGTCTTCTTGGGCAAACTTTCAAAATCACCTAGATTCTGTCTGACGGTGGGAATATCCGAGGAGGGCTTCTCATGCCAAAACGATCCCAGAGTGGCGAGCAACCTGGTAAACTGAAGCAAGAGTCTCATTCTGATCCGCTCGTACAAGAGCGGATGGCTCTAAAGTGGGAGGCCGCCCGCCAGCTGGAGTTGACGGCCAAGGTGGAAGAACTAGGGTGGGGCGGGCTGTCCTCCAGAGAAACAGGAGCGATCGGGGCCTTTGTGAGCCGCATGGCGAGGGAACGGGGCCTGAGTGAACACAAGACGGCTAGAGAATGAGGCGAGCGCATGTACTGGGACAACTTGACGACGAAACATTTCCGGGACGGGGTGATCGGGCGTATTGACACCGCGATCCTCCCCACCGGCAGTGTAGAAGCCCACGGGCAGCACTGTCCTTTAGGGACGGACAATATGGCGCCATGGTATTTTGCCCAGCAGATTGAAGCGGAATATGCCGACCGGGTCCTGATTCTGCCTCCCGTTCCGTACGGCCATACCCCGGACCTTGAGGACTGGGCAGGAACCCTTTCGGTGTCTGCGGAGACATTTCGCCGCTACGTCCAGGAAATTGGCAAAGGCGTGGCCAACTGGGGCATCAAGCACCTCATCCTCCTCAATGGGCACGGCGGCAACACGGCAGCGCTGCAAGGGGCGATGGAAGAGATCGCGCAGGAGCAGATCACTGTGGTGCTGGTGAACTGGTGGCTCGACTTCAGCCAGCAGATCCTCACGATTACGGCGGGCCAAGGCCATGCGGGGGAGGATGAGACCTCGGTGATGCTGGCGATTGCGCCCAAACTGGTGCATATGGAGGACGCGTCATTCAACCCGTTCCGGCCGCGCTACCGCATCAAGGGCCCGGGACTGGCGGACAAGAGCCTCAGACACGCCACGACCGGGGACGGCCGGCAGGGCACCAGCGCTAAAGGCCAGCAGATCGCTGACCTGGTAAAGACCCAGCTCAGTCAGCTGCTTTCGGATTTATGGAATGATAATTTGTTTGACCGTACGGTGTAGAGAACACTTTTCAAGGAGGCGGCTATGTTGCAGACAGTGTCTTTATCGAAACGCGTGGCGCAGCTCAAGCCATCGCCGACGATGGCGATTGACGCGAAAGCCAAGGCGCTTATCGCCCAGGGGCGGGATGTGGTGAATTTCGGCGCAGGGGAGCCGGATTTCGATACCCCGGAGAATATCCGGGATGCCGGCATCAAGGCGATCAATCGCGGCCACACGCGCTATACCGCCGTGGGCGGGATTGAAGCGCTGAAGTCCAGCATTGTGGAGCGGATTTTTGAGGACACTGGCGTCCGCTACACCAACGACGAAATTCTGGTCTCAGTGGGCGCCAAGCAGTCTCTGTACAACGCCACCATGGCCCTCATCAATCCGGGAGACGGCGTGCTGCTGCCTGTGCCGTACTGGGTGACCTACCCGGAGCAGATTACGCTGGCGGAGGGAGAGCCTGAGTACGTGCCGATCGCGCCCGCCCATGAAGGCGAGCTGCATGCGGATGACCTGGCAGCCGCGGCCACCCAGAAATCCCGGGGCCTGATCCTGAACTCGCCCAGCAACCCGTCGGGCGCCGTGATCCGGCCTACGGTACTGCACGACATCGCCCGATTGGCCCTCGACCGCGACCTCTGGGTGATTTCGGATGAAATTTACAACCGGCTGATTTACGATGATGCTGTGCATGCGTCCATTGCCCAGTTTGAGGGAATGCGGGACCGGACCATCCTCATCAATGGCGTCTCCAAATCCTACGCCATGACTGGCTGGCGCATTGGCTATGCGGCGGGCCCCAAACATATCATCAAGGCCATGGCCTCCTTGCAGTCGCAGTCGACGTCCAACCCCTCGACAATCTCCCAGTATGCGGCCCTCGAGGCGCTGAGCGGGCCTCAGGAAGCGGTCACCACCATGCAGCGCGAATTTGACAGGCGGCGGCGCTATGTTGTGGGCCGCATCAATGCCATGCCCAAGCTGAGCGCCGCCACTCCCCAGGGCGCGTTTTATGTGTGGGTCGATATGTCCCGGTGGGTCGGGGCCCGGATTCAGGGCCGCACTATCGCCGGGGCGGATGACTTGGCGCTGGCTTGGCTGGAACTGGCCGACGTGGCGGTGGTGCCGGGATCCGGATTCGGGATGCCCAATTATTTCCGGATGTCGTACGCGACATCCATGGAGCGGATTGAAACCGGGCTGGACCGGATGGCGCGCCTGTTGGAGGAGGCTGAATGAGTCACAGACTTGTGGCGGCGGTGGTGGGGCTGGGAATGAACAACCAGCCCCTCCTCCCTTTTCTGCAGTCCGCGGGCTATGAGGTCGCCGTGGCGGACAAAAAGCCGGCCGCAGAGCTCGATGCGGAGATTGCCCGCATGCACCTGCCGGTCCGCCCCACGGTGTATTCCGGGCCGGGTTACCTGGACGAACTGGCGGACAAGGGGCATCCGGACATCGTCTTTCTGACCCCGGGAATGGTCAAGACGGTACCCGCCATCTTGCGCTTGCGCAGCCAGGGCGCCCGCATCACCTGCGAGACGGACACCTTTTTGCAGCACTGCCCGGCTCCCGTCATCGGCATCACCGGGTCGGCAGGCAAGACCACCACCACGACCCTGGTAGGGGCGGCCCTCCACGAGGACGGCCGCCACCAGGTGTTTGTGGGAGGGAACATCGGGCATTCTCTGCTGGCGGACCTGGAGCAGATCACCGAAGACAGCTGGGTGGTCATGGAACTCTCAAGCTTCCAGCTGGAACTGGTGGACCGCAGCCCGCAGGGGGCGGCTCTGCTCAATCTCTCTCCCAACCATCTCGACATTCACGGAACCATGGAAGCCTATGCCCAGGCCAAATCGCGCATTTTCCGCTACCAGACCCGGGATAACTGGATTGTCGCCCCTTTTGGAGACCGCGCAGTGTCGGACCTCCTGCAAGGATATCCGGGCCGCATTATTTATTTTTCCATTCAGGATCACGGCGGTCCCGGCGCTTTTGTCAGCGGGGGCTGGATCATGTTCCGGGACGGGCAGGGGACCGTCACCAGGAACGTGCCCGTCCCGGCGATTTTGCTGCCGGGAGAGCATAACCTGCTCAATGTGTTGGCAGCCGTGGCGATTGTGCGGATGGCTGGCGGCAGCGCGCACGCCATCGCGTCCGCCGTCGAAAAATTTCACGGGGTGCCGCACCGTTTGGAAAAAGTGCGCGAACATGATAACATTTTATACATCAATGACTCGATTGCCACGGCGCCCGACCGCACCATGGCGGCATTAAAAGCCGTCTCAGGGCCTGTGGTGCTGATTGCGGGAGGGTACGACAAACATTTGGATTATGACGGGCTCGGCCAGGCCATTGCCGCCAGTTCGGTGCATCATGTGGTCGCGCTGGGGCAAACTCAGGAGAAAATCGCGCAGGCGGTCGCCCGTTATAGTACAATAGCAGTTATTCGCGCCGCGACGTTTGAGGGCGCGGTGCGGGAAGCGCACAGCGTGGCAAGGCCGGGAGACACGGTGTTGCTGTCGCCGGCTTCAGCAAGCTACGATATGTTTAAAAACTTTGAGGAACGCGGGCGGCGATTTCGTGAAATCGTGGGAAGCCTCTAAACATTGAGGCGTTTGCAGCATTCGATCAGGAGGGCTTAGCAAGTTGGAACGTCGAGATATACGTAATATAGCCATCATTGCACACGTGGACCATGGGAAAACAACCCTGGTCGACGCGATGTTGCGGCAGAGCGGAATTTTCCGCGATGCCAGCCAAATGACAGACAGGGTTCTCGATTCCAACGATCTGGAAAGGGAACGCGGGATTACTATCCTGTCGAAAACCACAGCGATCCGGTACGAGGACACGACCATCAATATCGTGGATACACCGGGCCACGCCGACTTCGGCGGTGAGGTGGAGCGCATCCTCAGCATGGTGGATGGAGCCCTATTGGTTGTGGATGCCAATGAAGGGCCGATGCCGCAGACGCGCTATGTGTTGCAAAAAGCGCTCAAGGCTGGCATCAAACCCATCGTGGTGCTGAACAAGCTGGACCGCGAAGGGGCCAGGCCGCATGAGGTGATTGACCAGGTGCTTGAACTGTTCATCGATTTGGAAGCCACGGATGAGCAGCTGGAGTTTCCGGTGCTTTACGCCTCGGCCAAACAGGGTGTGGCGTCCACCGTGCCTGAAATTTTGCCGGACGGCTCTTTGAAGCCTCTGTTTGACACGATTTTGCGTGAAATTCCCTACCCGGTCGGCGATGAGACGGCCCCATTGCAGGTGCTGGTGACAACGCTGGACCACGATGACTACCTGGGCCGCATGGCCATCGGCCGGATTACCCAGGGCCAGCTGGCTGTCAACCAGACGGTGGGGATTGTCGACCATGACGGCACGGTGCGCCGGGCCCGTTTGAGCAAGGTTTTCGGACGCTACGGGCTCAAGCGGATTGAACTGGAGTCGGCCATCGTCGGAGATATCGTCACGATTGGCGGCATGCCCGATGTCAACATCGGGGAGACGATCACCGATGCCGACAATCCCACCCCGCTGCCACCCATTGTGGTTGACGAGCCGACCCTGACGATTTTGATTGGGGTTAACACCAGTCCATTTGCAGGGCAGGAAGGTCAGTTTGTCACATCCCGGCATCTGCGCGACCGGCTGATGCGTGAACAGGAGCGCAATGTGGCCCTGCGGGTGGAAGAGACCGAGGACGCCGAAATTTTCCGCGTATCTGGACGCGGAGAGCTCCATTTGGGCATTTTGCTGGAGCAGATGCGGCGGGAAGGCTATGAGATGGAAGTCTCCAAGCCCGAAGTGATTATGCACCAGGGTCCGGAAGGGCTGATGGAGCCGATTGAGCACCTGTACCTGGATGTCCCCGACGAGTACGTCGGGCCGGTGATGGAACTGCTCGGCCCGCGCAAGGCGGAAATGCTCCACATGGGGCAGGCGGGTCCCAGTCAGACGCGACTGGAATTTGTGATTCCCGCGCGGGGGCTTTTGGGATTCCGCACCGCCTATGTGAACCAGACCCGCGGTTACGGAATTATGAACCACCTGTTTGAGGGTTTTCTGCCCTATTCCGGCCCGATCGACGAAGCGCCCCGCGGCGCTCTAGTCGCCATCGAGGCAGGCGTCACCACTTCTTACGCCCTGGACAACGCCCAGCAGCGGGGGATTTTGTTTGTGGGACCCGGCACCGCGGTTTATGCCGGCATGGTCGTGGGGGAAAACAGCCGGCCGACCGATTTGGAGCTGAACGTGTGCAAGAAGAAGCATGTAACCAACATGCGCAGCTCCACATCGGATGAAGGAGTGCACTTGAGTCCTCCCCGGCCGCTGTCTTTGGATATTGCGCTGGAATACGTCAAGTCGGACGAGTTGGTGGAAATCACCCCGAAATCGGTGCGGCTGCGCAAAGCCACGCTCGACAAGACCATGCGCAAGCGTGAAAAGATTCAGCGGATCTAAAGACAGGGGGAGTGGCCATGCAGTCTTTCCCTCTGCTCAACATCTGGTCAGCCTACTCCCTGCTGAGATCCAGCTGGGATATCGGGCCAGGACTGGATGAGCTTGCGATTTCAGGCTATCACACGGCTGGGCTGGCCGATTACCAGTCTCTCGCGGCGGCTGAGCTCTTCAGCCGCCGTGCCGCGATCCACGGGATTGCGTCCTGGCTGGGAATGACTGTGCCCGTAGCGGGCAGTTTAGATGTGGCTGTGTACGCCATGGATGGGCAGGGGTGGCAAGAGCTGTGCGTCCTGGCCCAGACCCCGCGCCCTGTGGTTCTGGAGGAGGTGGCGAGCCGCCACCTCCTCCTGTTCCTGCCGTCTGCCGCCCTGGAC
The DNA here is from genome assembly GCA_027309085.1 of Sulfobacillus sp. Taxonomy (GTDB): domain Bacteria; phylum Bacillota; class Sulfobacillia; order Sulfobacillales; family Sulfobacillaceae; genus Sulfobacillus. The sequence continues at coordinate 57,651 of DAIDDL010000019.1, read as the reverse complement.
CTGTGGACCCGGGCCCAGGGTCTTGGTTTCGGCCTCACGGTGGAAGAACTGCAGCCGGGCCAGCACAGTCACGGCGGCGCTTGGATTCCAGCCTGCCCGGTGCGGTTCAACCGCGGCGGGCAAGAGGCCTACCAACTGCTGGTGCAGATGGGGGAGAACCAGGCCGAGAGGGGGGCCATGGCGGTAGCCGCTCCTGCCGAGCTGCTCGCGCTCTATCCCGCCAGCTTGCTGCCCTCGCTCTTTCAGCGGGCGGCTCCAGCGGTCTTGCCGCAGGGCAGGCCCCGGCTGCCCGTGGTCACCGGATCCGCCGAATCGGACCGGGACACGCTCGTGGCTGACGCCGGCCGGGGGCTGGAGGCCTGGCACCCGGAGCCCATGGCCCAGTACCGGAGCCGGCTGGATTACGAGCTGGATGTCATTTTGTCCATGGGATTTGCCTCGTATTTTCTCATTGTGGCCGACTTGGTGCGCTATGCCCGGGAAGCCGGCATCGCGACGGGGCCGGGACGGGGTTCCGCTGCCGGCAGTCTGGTTGCGCGCTGTCTCGGCATTACCGGGATTGACCCGCTCGAGCATGGGCTCCTCTTTGAGCGATTTCTCAATCCCCACCGCCGCAGCATGCCGGACATCGACTTGGACGTGGATTTCTCCAAGCGTTACCGCCTGATCGAATACCTCCGCCAGCGCTGGGGGGCGGACCGGGTCGCGCAGATCGGCACATACGGAACTCTGGGGGTGCGGGCGGTGCTGCGGGAGGTCGCCCGGGCGCTGCGCCTCCCGCCCGACCCCGTCAATGTTTTCATGGGCACCGTGCGCGCCGCCGGCGGCCAGGGGCTCGCCGAGTTGGCGGACGAGGTGAGGCCGGGAATGGACGCCATTGACCCCAGCGGGCGCTGGCTGCGGCTGAGTTTGGCCCTGGAAGGGCTGCCCCGCCACAGTTCTGTGCATGCGGCGGGAGTGGTTCTGGCTGATGTGCCGCTCGGGGATATGATCCCCTGTGTGGCGGGACCGGACGGGCAGCTGGTAACGCAGATGGACATGGTGTCGGTCGAGCGGCTGGGCCTCTTGAAGCTGGATTTGCTCGGCCTGCGGGCCCTAAGTGTCGCGGACCGCGTGCGCCGGCGCCACCCGCAGGAGTTCGGCGCTCTGGACCTGGCGGACCCCTCCACCCTGCGCCTTTTGGGCCAGGGAGAGACGGAGGCGGTGTTCCAGCTTGACGGGCACGGAGTCCGCGAGCTGCTGCAGCGCATGCAGCCCCAGAGCGGGCGGGAAATCATCGATGTGGTGGCCCTGTACCGGCCGGGACCCATGGACGCCATCGGCACCTACCTCGCGCGCCGCGCGAAAAGGGAGGCGGTGCCCGCGGATATCTTTGGAACGGTGTGCCATGATACGTACGGGGTGATGGTCTACCAGGAGCAACTGATGACCTTGGTCCAGAAGGTGGCCGGATACTCGCTCGCCGACGCAGACCTGTTCCGGCGGGCTATCAGCAAGAAGGACCACGACACCCTGGCCCAGATGGGCGGCGATTTTGCCTCCCGCGCCCGGGACAACGGGTGGAAGGAGGCGGACGTGCGCACCTTGTGGACGCGGATCATGGCTTTTGCGGACTACGGGTTCAACAAGTCGCATGCCGCTGCCTACGGCCTGTTCAGTTACTACATGGCATACCTCAAAGCCCATTATCCCCTGGAATTCTGGGCGGCTGAATTCTCCACCGTGGGAACTGAGCGCCTGGAGCTGGAAGCCGCATCCGCAGTCTCCCGCGGCATCATCCTATGGCCTCCGGACGTCACCACTAGCGGCACCGATTTCGAGCAGGCCAGGAGCGGAATTGCCGCTGGGCTCACCGCCGTGCGGGGAGTCAGCGAGGACATGGCGGAGCGGATCGTGGGCGACCGGGAGCAGTCCGGACCCTACCATTCCAAGGCCGAGGCCTTCGCCCGCATCGCCCAGGCTGCAAGTTCGCGGGTGGCGCAGGCTCTGGCGGCGGCGGGGGCTCTGGGCCAGCTGCCGGGCCCGCCAGCCCAGGCCGGGCAGCTGAGCCTGTTTGACACCGGCCCCGGCCCGGCTGCCCGGGTGGATGCCGTGCAGTCCTTTGGATGGGCCTGGCCGGTCGCCTCCGGGCCGATTTACGTGCGTGCCAGGCGCACAGAAGATGTATCATGGTGGCAAAGGCATCTCCAGCCTCTGCAATCGGCCTTTCCCGGACCCTTGGCGGTGATTGTGGGCAATGAGGCTGGGCGGGCGCTTAAGGTGGACCGGGTGTGCCTGGACGGGTCGTGGCAGTGCATTGAGGAGATCCGCAAACTCCCGCAGGTGGCTGGCTGCGGGCGCCGCATAGTGAAGAAGAAGGTGTGGAGCGATGGCGAAGATATCACGCGAGGAACTGATTAAACATTTGACCCCGCCCCCGGGGATTACGATGCCCCCTTATCCCGCCAAGCGGGACAGGGTCTACCGCACAAGTCTGGTGGCGGTGGCGGCCGGGATGGCGGCGGCGGCCGTGGCCGCCTTTCTCCGCTCGGGCACTGCCCTCTTTTGGATACAGGGTTTTGTCAGTCTGGGACTGGCAGTGGCGGGGTGGACCTTTCTGGTCTGGCTCAAGGAGTGGCGCTGGGTCGTGCGCAGCCTGGTGATTTTAGGTCTGGTAATCTGGCCCTTCTGGTCTATCGGCGGGTGGGCCCTGACCATTGCCGGCAGCGCCATTATGGCAGCCAAGGAGACGCACTGCTTCCACTTCTGGGCTGGGCGGGTGATTCCCTGGTACTCCGTGCTGTTTGGGGCGGGGATGATACTGAGCGCGCCCTGGTGGCTGATGGGGATCTTGTGGGCTGGACTGGCCTACCTGTGGATCAGCCTGGTGAGGGGCCGGTGGACGCTGCCCCTCTTCGAGGTCTAGCGGCTGGAAGCGGGGGGCAAAAGGATTTCCAGAAGGGCTGTCGCCATCGCCGCGATAGCGGTGGCAATGGCCGAAATGTGGAGGCCGGGCAGCAGAAACCCGCTCAGGTAGACCACCACCATGGTGATAGCCGCCCATATCAAAAACCGCTCAACGAGGGCTTGGCGGTAGCCGGCCGCCCGGTCTGCGGCCGAGCCCAACAGCCCTGCGGCCAGCCCCGCGCTGACAGCCACCGCGAGGTATAAAGGGGTGATGCCCTGGTGCCCGTAAGGCGCGGGGGTCTCCAGCAGACTCAGGGTAATCACCACGGTAGCGGTGATGGTTTTCTGGATGGTGGATGCTGCTCTGATCATGATCTCGCCCTCCTGCCACTGAGCAGTATCCCCCCTGGCTTTCTTTCCATACGGGGGAAACCGTCCGGGTCCAGTGGCCACGCGCGCCGTTCACTTGAAGGTCTGGGCCGGTTAGTGAGAGGACATAACTGGAGGGAGCGGCCTTAGGCCGCCCCCTCCAGTTATGTGACCGGACGCGTGAGTAGGTTTAGTAGGTGTCCGGCTGCCCGGTGGACTCCTCGTGGATCCCCATCGCCGCATTGACATAGCGGCCGGCCGCAAACAGGACATCGGACAGGCGGTTCATATAGGTCAGCACGCCGTGGGGGACAGGCTCAATCTTGTTCAGCGTCCAGATTTCGCGCTCGGCCCTCCGGCAGACGGTGGTGGCGACATAGAGGCTGGTGGCGGCCATGGCGCCTTCGGGAATGGTGAAAGGGCGCCAGGGCGGTGTGCTGTCCCGCAGCAGGTCGGCTAGAGACTCCAGTTGCTTGGTCAGGGTCTGGGACGTCTGTTCGGGTTCTTGGTCCGCGTGCACGGCGGACAAATCGCCGCCGACAAGAAACAGCCGGTGCTGCAGGTCGTGCAGGAAAAGCTCCAGCTCCCGCCAGGGCGGGGCGGGGTCGGCGGGGCGGGCGAGGCGGAGCTGGGCCCGGGCCTGGCCGATAAAGGCGTTCAGTTCGTATAAAGTGCCGTAGGCATTGACGCGCTGAGAATGTTTTTCAATTTTTTGACCGGTGCTGAGACGGGTGACTCCCTTGTCCCCGTTGCGGGTGTAAATAGGGCTCTTAGGCATGGATGCTCCTTTCCTGGCGGTAGCTCCTGTGTGCTCCGGAGTCAACTCAGCCAGAGCGTTCTCTGTGCGGCCGGCACCCGGGGCACCTGGGGCACAGATTGGGGGTAGCCCAGGCGGATAAACGCCGTGAGGCGCTCCTGGTCTGTCACCTGGCACAGTTCGCGGGCCTCCGCGGAGCGGGTCAGACCCCCGGTCGCCCAGTGCGTGCCGACCCCAAAATTCCAGGCCGCGAGCATCATCGCGTAGGCGGCGCAGCTGACGGCGGCGTAGTCTTCCTCCTGGCGGGAGGCGTTCCCCTCCAACAGCTGCACAACCGCGATGACGGCGCTGACGGCGAGATAGTCCTGGCGGGCTCGCGACGCCAGCCTCTCGGCAAATTCGCGCTGCTGGTCCACGGCTTTTTGCCAGGCGGCGCGGTAGCGGGCCTGTGCCAGCGCGCTCAGGCTCTCACCCTGGAGGACGACAAACCGCCAGGGCTGGGTCATATGGTGGTTCGGCGCCTGCACCGCGGCCTCCAGCATTTTCTCTATCACCGAGTCAGGAACCGGATCTGTGCGAAACAGGTGAATCGTGCGCCGTGTCAGCAGCCCTTCCATGAGTTCCATATATTCGGCGGCCTCCCTTGTACCATCGTGCCACTTGATCGTACCAGAAATGCCGAGCGACAGCCACACTAGGACTGGTTGACAGTCAGGATGAGCGTGCCGTTATGCAGGTCATGCACGATGGCGTTGGTGATCCGCGATAGCCACATGGCAATCCGTTCACGCTCCTGGTCATCCTCAGCGATGAAGATGGGGGCCATCCCCCCGGAGACCGCCTCTCTCTTGGTGGTCACAATCGCGAACATGACGGGCGTTGGGGCGTCAGCCATAATTACATCTCCTTCCGGTTGATGACAGGACTGGTCATTTTGCTCCACTTGTCAGATTCCAGCACCGGAGTGTTCTTGATGGCTTGGATCAGCTTGCTCATATTATGGTCGACGGGAAGAATGGACAGCCCGGCTTTGCCCGTCCCGGCAGGCATTTCCATCCGGCACAGGGGGCTCTGCTCCGGGTAGCCGATATCTTTTTGGGCACCCACGGCGGAGGCGGCCTCATAGGTGATGGCCTGTCTTTGGGAGACATTCCACAACACCGCCTGGCCCCGCTCGTTTTTGGGGGTGAGCACGACCGCCAGGCCTTCCTTTTCATAGCGTTCGCGGGAATGGGGCAGCCCCACTTCCATCATCATCACGTCCCCGGCATACAGCAAAGTGCCCTTGTCAAAACTGATTTTGGCGGGCTGCACATCGATCAGGTCGCCGACATGCTTGCCGGACATGAAGATTTCGGCAATCGCCAGCACTATGACACTGCCAATGATGCCGACGACCAGCCCTCCAATCAAAGTCAGGGCCGAGCCCAAGAGGGCGACGAGCATCGACAGATAGTTGCGGGCTTCATAGGTGATGGCGATGCCTTCGATATAGCCGGCCCCGCGTGATACCAAAATCAGATGCTCTTCCTGTTCGAGTGTCTTGCGCTCGGTGTTGCGCACGTCGCGGAATTGGGTGGCGGCCAAGGTCAGGAAGGTCGCTGCGGTAAATTCCTTGCTTAGCAAAGAGGTGAGGATGCTGGAGCCAATCATGGCCGAAATCACGGCTAGGGCCAGCTGGGAGATGTATCCCGAGGGATACCCCGGGTAATGGGTCCGCCCTGACTTCAGGGAAATCAGGCGGGACAGAAAGCCGGCAGTGAACCCCACAATCATTGGGGTCCAGTCAATAGGGGCTGAACTGGACATAGTGCCCTCCTTTTGCATCGTACAAGTGGCATGGTTCGAGTCATCGAGCTTATTGTGGGTCATTTGCCAATTCGGCATACATGCGGGTGCGGCGGGGGAGGCTGACGGCAGGGGCCAACGCAGAGAGGACGTGTGAAAATGGCCAGGTTCATGGCGCTGGAAAGGCACGGCGGGTCCACCCGGGAATCATCCTCATGGCCTGCCGGCGCCCAAAAAATTTGGGTCGACTTGGCGGGGGGCCAGGAGTCCGATCTCAAAACGGTGGTGGGCCGCCTCTACACCGCCCATCCTCTGGCCGTGGAGCGGGTGCTGGAGGGGAGCGATCGGCGCTCCGGGTTTCTCATTGAAGAGGACGCCGTCGTGCTCGTCATTTCCGACCCGGTTCAGGGCGACTTTCCGCAGAAGACGCGTGCGGTCGGAATTTTTCTGGGAAAAAATTTTCTTGTCACCACCCATTTTGACGGGGACAACGGGGTGGTGGAGCAGGCGTGGCAGTCGGTGCACCGCGAACACTCGCTGAGCGAGGGGCTCGACTTTGCGCTGTACCGCCTCTTGTATGATCATGTCCATCACTTTTACACCGCCACCCGCCACGTCAGCGATGAATTTGAAACGCTGCATGCCAGGCTTCTGAAAACGCCGTACAAGAACCTGGCCTTGGACATCGTCGCACTGCGCAAGAAGACGTACTGGCTGTACAAGGTGGTCCGTCCCGAGATCAAGATATTTGCCCTGCTGAAGGAGCACATCAGTTACGTGGCCCCCCGCAACCGCCCTTATTTTGAAGACCTGTACAGCCAGGCCCAGGAAGTGCTGAGCGACATCGAGTCCTACCGGGACGGGCTGGAAGGACTGGTCGAAGCCTTTTCCGGCATGCAGTCGAACGAAATCAACAAAGTGATGAAATTCCTCACCATCATTTCGGTGTTGGCCCTGCCTGCCACCACCATTGCCTCGATCTACGGCATGAACTTTTTCATACCTGAACTGCACTGGCATTATGGCTACTGGTATTCCCTCACGGTCATGTTCCTGGTGACGGCGGTGCTGCTCGTGTATATCCACAAAAACCACTGGTTCCGCTAGAAAATTTCCAACAAACGGATAAAGTGGGGGACCTTGGGAGAAACTAAGCGAGAATACAGTGAGGAGGGATTTCCATGTTGTCCGGGCAAGACGCCAGCTTTTCAGAGCGCAGCGCACTTCCCCCTAGCCAGGAGTGGTCAGGCACCTTCAGTGAGTATCTCGATTTTGTCCGGTCCCGTCCCGAGATTGCCGACAACGCCCACCAGAGGCTGTGGCGGATGGTGATGCGCCGGGGCAAGAAAGATCTGGGCGGGGCCCTTTACCCCTTTTTCACCGACCAGCTTTTCGGGGTCGGGCCAGCGGTTTCCACTCTCGTCGAAGACTACCTGCGCCCTGCAGCGCGGGGATTTGAGGTGAGAAAGCGCATTCTCGTCCTGGTGGGACCGGTCAGCGGGGGCAAGTCCACGATTGTAACTTTGCTGAAACGGGGGCTGGAAGAGTTCACCGCCACACCCGAGGGCGCGCTCTTCGCCATTCAGGGCTGCCCGATGCATGAAGAGCCCCTGCACCTGATCCCTCCCGGCATGCGCTCGCAAATGGCCCAGGAGCTGGGGCGCGCCCTCGAAGGCGAATTGTGCCCGGTCTGCCAGTGGCATGTGCAGCATACCTATCAGGGCCGCATAGGGCAGGTGCCCGTGGAGCGGGTAGTGCTCTCCGAACACCGGCGCTTGGGGATCGGCACCTACGCGCCCTCCGACCCGAAGAGCCAGGATATCGCAGATTTGACAGGGTCGGTGGATTTCCAGGGTCTCTCTGAGTTTGGCTCGGAATCTGACCCGCGCGCCTTCCGCTTTGACGGCGAACTGAATATTGCCAACCGCGGCCTCGTGGAATTTCAGGAGATGCTCAAGCTGGATGAAAAGTTTCTGTACCAGCTGCTCTCTCTCAGCCAGGAAGGAAACATGAAAACCAGCCGGTTCCAGCTGATTTCGGCTGATGAGGTGATTATCGGCCACACCAACGAGCACGAATTCCGCGGATTTATGCAGAATCCGCGCAATGAGGCGCTGCTGTCCCGGATGTTTGTCGTGCCGGTGCCGTACAATCTGAACGTCCAGGATGAGGTGCGGATTTACGAGAAACTGCTGGCCCCTTACCGGGTGCCGTCCATTCATGCGGGGCCGGGCGCTTTGCAGGCTGCCGCCCAAGTCGCGGTGCTGTCGCGCTTGAAGGACCTGCCCAAGCCCGGACGGGACCGGCTGAGCAAGATGCTGCTCTACCAGGATCCGGGTGTGGATTCCGAGGCGCAGGCGATTCGGGATGAGGGCCGGGCCTTGGGAGAGGGCATGACGGGGCTGGACCCGCGCTACGTCATCAACCGGCTGGCCGCCTTGTGGTCCGACCCGGAGCGGGAGTGTATTGACGCGCTGGACGTGTTTGAGGCCCTGCGTTCAGGCATGGAGCGCTCCCCTTTTGGGGAGCGCTCCCAGCGCGCCGACCTCGCTGACTGGACCCAGACTGCAAAAGGGCTCTATGACCGCGATCTCGAGAAGGCTGTGCTGGCAGCCTTTGCCGATGACTGGGGAGAAGAGGTGGACCGCCTGTATCACAACTATCTAGACCATGTGGTCCGCTCGACTTCGCACAAGCCAGCGGATGACAGTTTGCTCCGGTCCGTGGAAGAGCGCCTGGGGATTTCCGCGCTGCAGGCGGCGTCCTTCCGCACGGAAATTTACTCCCGCATTGAGTCGGCCCGGGCCCGCCACGAGGTGCTCTCGGCGCGCGACTACCCCAAGCTGCAGCAGGCTCTGGAAGACAAACTATTCGATGACCTGCGCGATGTGGTCAAAATCACCACGCAGTCTTTGAGTCCTGACCCGAAGACCCTGGACCGCATCGAGCAGGCGGCGGAGGTGCTGGTGGCCTCCGGGCAATTCTGCCCGCGCTGCGCGGCTAAGGCCATCCACCATGTGGGAGGCCTGCTGAACCGGTGAACAATAGCAGCTACAGCATCGGCTGGGGGGAGTCCTTCCAGTTTCACTCCGTCTATGCGGACCAGTGGAGGCATGATCAGAAAGTCCGGGAGGCGGTCAAAGCGAACCTCGCCGACTTGGTGTCCGAGGAGCATATCGCGGTCTCAGACGGCCGCCGGATCATCAATGTCCCCTTGCCTCTGCTGAAGGAATTCCGCATCAGTTTTGACCGCCAGCAGGCGCAGAGTGTGGGACAGGCGGTGGTTGGGGGGGAAGGGGAAGGGACAGCAGGTGCCTCAGCCCCTGCCGCCGGAGTTTTGGGCGGAGCGGAGCCAGGTCTGGACGTGGAAGATGCCGCCATCACCCTGGAGGAGGCCGCAGACATCGTATTTGAGCGTCTCGGACTGCCGGACCTCGACCCGCAGAAGCACTCGGCCGGCAATGGCTATGAGGACCGCCCGGAGTCATGGGCGCCGCATGGCCTCAAAAGCCGCTGGGTCCGGCGCCCCACGGTCAGGGAGAGCCTGAAACGCCAGGCCTTGGCGCCGGGCCGCCAGGGTCCCGCTCTGGCCGCCGGGGACTTCCGCTACTGGCGCTATGACCTGAAGCCGCAAGAAGAGGGCGGGGCGGTGGTGCTGGCCATGATGGACACCTCGGGGTCGATGGGCACGTTCGAAAAGTACCTGGCCAAAAGTTTCTTTTTCTGGACGGTGGAATTTTTGCGGAGAAACTATCCCCGAGTGGAGATCGTGTTTTTAGCCCACGATGTGCGCGCCAGGGAAGTGGATGAAGAGAGCTTCTTCCGGCGCGGGTCGTCTGGGGGCACTGTCTCGTCCTCGGTCTACCGTCTGGCGCTCGATATCCTGGGGGAGCGCTATCCCCAGGACCGATTCAACCGCTATGCGTTTCACTTCACGGACGGGGGCAACCTGACCTCGGACAATGCGCTGGCCGTGGAAATTGGGACGGTGCTGGCGCATGAGACCAATTTGTTTGGCTATGGGGAGATTCATGATACCGACCGCAACCCCTCGCCTCTGTACCAGGCGTTCCGGGAGTCGGAAGGGACTGGGGTCACCCTGCTCCGCCGCAAAGAAGACATCTTCCGCGCTCTTGAATATTATTTCACTGCGAAAGGAAACGGACATGATCACTCCCAACACGCTTAATGAGCTGGTGGAAACCGTGTGGCCTGCGGCCGAGCTCGCGGGGCTCAACTGTGGGCATGTGCATTTTGAACTGGTGGACGGGGAGGACATCCAGGCCCTGGCTTCGTACCAGGGTCTGCCTATCCGCTACGCGCACTGGAGTTTTGGGAAAACTTTCGGACGGCTGAAAACCGCCTATGACTACCGCCTGTCGCGGATCTACGAACTGGTGATCAACAGCCGCCCCGCTTTTGCCTTTATTGACCGCCGCAGCAGCCCGGCGCAGGCCATGCTGATCGTGGCTCACGTGCTGGCCCACGTCGACTTTTTTTCCCATTCCCGGCTGTTTGCCGACACCGACCGCAACATCTTGCAGACGACGGCCCGGCACGCAAGGAAACTGGCCGAGTTCCGGGCGGAATTTGGGGCAGAGGCCGTGGAAAGTTTGATCGACGCCGCCCTGGTGCTCGCGGATTTTCCCGGGGAGACGGACAGCGGCTGGGGTGAGCCGGGCACCGACCCCGGCGACCTTCTCGGCTTTGTGGCGCGCTACAGCCCGGGGCTTCTCCCCTGGGAGCGCGAGGTCCTGCTCATGCTGCGCGCGGAGTCCCGCTATTTCTGGCCGCAGCAGGTCTCGAAGATAGGGAATGAAGGGTATGCCACATTCTGGCATACCAGGCTGATGCGGCAGCTGGCCTGCGGCGCGGACAAGTTCTGGGAAATCGCTGCGGTCAACGCCAGCCTTCTGGAAGTGCGGCCCCCGCAGTTGAATCCATACGCGCTGGGGAGCCAGCTTTACCAGGCGATTTACCGCCAGCAGGGGCTGTCCGGGGTGTTTGCGGCCAGAAATTTCCTGGATGATGCGGGGCTGGTCCGCACGGCCCTGGACCAGGATGTGGCAGATCTCTGCCAGCTGGGAGTGTACCGGGAAAAAGATGTGCAGGAAAGTCCGGCGAGTGCGGATCTGGCTCAGGTGCGGGCCCAGCTCATTCAGGACGTGGATCATGGAGGCCTGCCCTATATGCAGGTGATGGCTCAGGACACGCTGGCCACCGGGATTTTGGCCATGCAGCACCAGTATGACGGGCGGGAACTGGATTTTTACCAGCTGCCCTTTGCCCTGGCGCTGGTGGCTCAGAGACTTTGGGGAGGCCCCGTCCACATTCATACAACCCGCAAGGGCGCTCCCCGCGTTGCCGGGCATGACGGGCAGCAGTGGACAGACGAAGCCAGCTGACACGGCTGCTGCTCAGGGATGCATAGGCACGAGATACGGCAAGATTACGGCCGCGGCGATAATCGCAATAAACCACCATAAAAAAGTGCCGCCAGCTGGGCGCCGCTTCGCCGGAGCCGGGCGCCGGCTCTTTTTACGCGGGCGGAAGGGCACAACCTTCGCTGTTTTCTTGGGCGGCGCAGGTTTAGGAACCTCAAACCCGCACTGTGGACAACTATCCCCGCCGGGACTGATAATGCTGCCGCAATGCTCGCACGTCATGGTGCTCCATCCCTCTCTCCACGGGTTACCTGCGTTTATCAGGGTAAAAGCGCCTGAAGCCTTTACCCTTCATATTTTATCGCAAAAATGCGCTCGCCGGGAGGCCAATTACCCCGGAGGCCTCTAAGCGTCCTGCACCGGGCGCCAGCGCCCGCGCTGCAGCAGCCAGCCCCGGGCATTCAGGAAGTACACCAGGCCCAGGTGCGTTTTGGCGTCCGCGGCGCGGCCCTCAATCAGCAAGTTGGGCACCTCGCTGACCGGAATGATTTTGACGTCGATCTCTTCCGTTGGGTCCCAGTTGGTGGGGCCAGGCTGCGGGTTGACCGTGTAGTACAGATGCACTTTGTGGCGCGACAGCCCGACTGAAGGGTAGAACCGCGACAGCAGCCGCATGTCCCCCGCCTGGTATCCCGTTTCTTCCTGCAATTCCCGCCGCGCGCCCTGAACCGGGTCTTCTCCCCGGCGCAGCCGGCCTGCCGGCAGTTCCAAAATTTTCCTGCCCAGAGCGGGGCGGAACTGCTCGACCAAAATCACACCCTCCGGGATCTCCGCAATTACCGCACATACATCGGGTAGGATCAGGTACTCATGAATATAATGGGTGCCCCGCACCGTGACAGGGACACGCCGGATACGATTCCTTAGCAATGGACGACTCCCTCTACCTTGTATTACTTTGTATTATAGCAATAGTCGCTAGGGAAAGGGAAAAGAGCCGTGGACGAACATGGACGGAAAGAAGACTTATTAAAGGCGGCGCAGACGATATTCGGCCGCTATGGATATCACCAGGCCACCATCCGCGCGATTGCGGACCAGGCCCAGTGCGCCACCGGAACTTTTTATCTGTATTTTGCGAGTAAAGAGGACTGTTTTCTGGCGCTGGTGGAGCAGCTGTACACCCACGTGATGGAATATATTATGAAGGCCCGGGCGGGGGTGGATAATCCGGCCGAGAAACTGAAAAGATCGTTGGGTGCGGCCGTGGAAGTGTTCCGCCGGGACTACGAATTGGCGCAGGTGGTGCTGGTGCGGGGCGCTGGCGCGGACCCTTTATTTGAGGACAGGATGTGGCGGGTGCGGGAGGCATTCAGCGCCTTCATCGTCAATGACCTGGTGGACTGCGGGCTGGACCGGACGCAGGCCGTGATCGGGTCTCACGGCTGGGTCGGCGCGCTGGCGGAAATAGTGGGAGTGTGGGTCCGCCAGGACCAGGACTTGGACCTGGCGCAAGCCGCCCTCGAAATTGAACGGATATTTTGGACGGCATGGGGATTGGATGATTCTCTTCCCTGCCCCTAGGCGCTAAAATATCAGGGAAAGAATGGTGGAGAGCTTTTTCTCTCCCGCAGACACCGCGGCGGGCGAACTATGATGCGAGGGGCGATGGCAGTGGCTATTGAAGTGTTGGCGGTGGGGACACACGAGGATCACTGGACTGTGGAGATGCGGGTGTTCGAGGGCGTGTACAGGAAGGAGCGCTATGTGGCCCGGGTGGTCGATGTGCCCAAGGCGCCCGCAGGGCTGTCGGCTGCTGACCAGGAGGCGCGGATGAAGGACTTTGTGCTGGACCAGGTGCAAAGGCATATGCGCCGGGGGTCTCTGCCCCCAACCGGAATGCAGATCGACGGCCAGCAAGCATGGCTGTTCGAACCCGACCCCGTGAATTCCTGACATTTTTTTGACAGAAGATTACGAGTATGGATGAGGCCGCGGACGATCCGGTGCCAGATCAGATCGTCCGGCTTACAATTTATTTGTCGGGGTCAATCTTTTTAAGCTTGCAAATCTTTTTGGTCCAGCAACAAAAGATAAAGGAGGCCAATAACCATGTCTGATGTGGAATTTAAAGAAGGCCTGGAAGACGTCGTAGCCGGCACCTCAGAAATCTGTTTCATCGATGGCAAGGAAGGGCGCCTGGTCTACCAAGGCTACAGTGTGGAGGACCTGGCGGAGCAGACCAGCTTTGAAGAGGTGGTGTATCTGCTCTGGGAGGGGCACCTGCCCAACCGCAAGCAGCTTGATGAGTTCACCAAGACGCTTGGGGCCATGCGGCCTTTGGCCAAGCCCGTCTCTGATTTGCTGATGTCACTGCCTGACAGGACTAATCCCATGGATGCGTTGCGCACCGCCGTCAGCTTGGCGGGAATTTATGATCCGGATTCCCATGACAACTCGTATGAAGCCAGCTACCGGAAAGCCATGAGGCTGGTCGCCCAGGTGCCGACGATGGTCGCGGCGTTCGAACGCCACCATCAGGGACAGGTTCCGGTTGCGCCCGATGCGAATCTGTCTCTCGCTGAAAACTTCTTGTATATGCTCAAAGGGGAGCGTCCACCCGAGCTGGATGCCCACATTTTCAACACGGCTTTAGTGCTCCACGCGGACCACGAGCTCAACGCCTCAACCTTTGCGGCGCGTGTGACAGCAGCGACCCTGACTGACCTGTACTCAGCCGTCACGTCAGCTATCGGCACCCTGAAAGGGCCCCTGCACGGAGGCGCCAACGAACAGGTGATGCTGATGGTGGATAAAATTGGCACGGTGGAGAACGTGGACCCATGGCTCGACAAAGCCTTGGCCAACCATGAAAAAATTATGGGATTCGGGCACCGCGTGTACAAGACCGAAGACCCTCGCGCCAAGATATTGCGGCGCCTGTCGCACGATTTGGGAGAGAAAGCCCAAAACCTGCACTATTACGACTTGCTGGAAGCGGTGCGCCAGCACATTCAGGCGAAGAAATCCCTATATCCCAATGTCGATTTCTATTCGGGGTCGGTTTATGCCCTGATGGGCATCGAAAGCGAGCTCTTCACCCCGGTGTTCGCCGTCAGCCGGATTGCCGGGTGGACCGCACATATTCTCGAACAGTACCGGCATAACCGGATTATCCGTCCCCGGGCGGACTACACCGGCCCCAGCCACCAGACATTTGTACCTTTGGCGGACCGCTAAAAGCCGCCCGATCGGTACTGGTTTTTGCGGCCCCGGCGCCCCTAACTCATGTTAGGGGCTTTTTTCTTGGCCCCGCGCACCTTCCCGCCGGCCAGAGGCCCCCATGGCCTCCCCGAACGCCTTGGTTAAAGGGATACATTTCCGGAAAAGTGGCTAGACTTGACAGGGAGTTCGGGCGATGTGAGGGATACCCGAAAAATTGTGAACATGGCCTTGCCAGGCAGCCCTTGTAGTACACTGATAGCAGATTGGATGCACTGCGATAGGAGGGAAAAATATGGAGGAATTAGACGTTCTGGCCGTGGGCTCTATGGCGGCACCGGAGCGGGAGGCTACCATGGGCAAAGTTTTTGAGCAGGTGATGGCCATGCCCGAACATGATCAAATTGCCGTCTTTAAGGACCTGATCGGTAAAATGGCGGAAAAGGCGACAGACAGCCAGTATCTCAATCTGTGCTCGACGAATCTTAAACTGGCTGCCAACCTGCCTGATACGGCCCTTAAACCCTTTTTGGCAATGCGCATGAAATCGGCCGCAGAGCTGCCCAAGAATCTGGCCGAGCGGGACATGAAGCTGCTGCAGGAGGCTCTCAGTCACAGCGACCCAGCTGTGCGCAACAAGATTGCGAGCAATATGTAGCCTACATAGCAGGAAAAAGACGGCAGCCACAGCTGCCGTCTTTTTCTTCCCATCTTCGGTGAGCTGCCGCTGGCTCCGAACCGTCCCCGCGGGTTTGACCCCGGGGCAATTGCCGCCCGTGAATTCTTTCGGCAAGTTGGGAGCCCCGCCGACTCAAGACCGGGAGAATCCCAGTTTGCTATACTGGGCTGTAAAAGTTCAAGAGGGAGCAAAAGGAGTGGAGCCTCGATGCAAGCATTGCTGATTGCCCAACCGGGCCCCTGGTCGGGAATGACGGTGGCCGCGGTGCCGGACCCGCGGCCCCGGAGCGGGGAAGTGATAGTGAAAGTGGCTGCGGCAGGCATTAATGTGAGCGACACGAAAAATGCGCAGGGACATTTTCCCCAGACGATTTTCCCCTGCATTCCGGGCCGGGACTTTGCGGGCATAGTGGAAGAAGGCCCCGGTTTATGGCGTGCGCGGCGGGTATTCGGGTCAGGAGCCCCGTTAGGGTTTGTCCGGCCGGGATCCCATGCCCAGTACCTCGCTGTCCCGGAAGAAGCTCTGGTGCTGTCTCCAGATGGTCTGAGCGACGACAGGCTGGCGGCGATGGGCGTTCCCTATACCACGGCCTGGCAGGGACTGATGGGCCAGGCCCGCCTGGAGCCTGACGAGACGGTGGTGATTGCCGGAGTGACGGGGGCTGTGGGTCTGGCGGCGCTTTCTCTGGCACGGGCCCAACACGCCCGGGTGATCGGGGTGGGGCGGAGGCCGGAGGCTCTCAGGGCTCTTCCCCTGGATGCTTTTGTGGACACCACCCGCCAGGAGTTGCGGGGAGCAGTCATGGAGGTGACGGGGGGACGGGGCGCCGATGTGGTGTTTGATGCGGTTGGCGGGGAGTCATTCGCGTCTCACGCCGCGTGTCTGGGGAAAAATGGCAGGATGGTAGTGCTGGCATCTTCCGGCTCCCGGATGGTCTCCTTTGACCTGGTCGATTTCTATCACAGCCAGGCGCAGCTGACCGGGGTGGATTCTTTGCAGTTCAGTTTGGCCGAGAGCCAGCGGATTCTCTTGCGCGTCACCGAAGAACTCCGTCCCGGCGGGCTGTTCCAACCGGAGCTGGCCGTGGCCGACCTGAGCGGCGCCAGGGAATTATACCGCCGCATCAGTCAGGGCCAGGAACACGAAAGGGGGGTCATTCGCCCATGGGGCTGACGCGGGGCTGGTCCAGATGTCAAGTTCAGGGGAGGATGCCGTGAGGTACCGAGTGGTTATCATCGTGGCGGTATGCTACATGGTGGGTCTGGCGGGGACGATGACGGAATTTTCCATTCCCCCGCTGACTCCGATTTTTCAGCGCCACCTGCATATACTGGCGCCGTCCGCCGGACTTTTGATGTCTCTTTTCGCGCTGGCTACTGTCATTACAGCCTTGCCAGCAGGCTCGCTGACTCACCGCTTTGGGGCCAAGGCCACGGGAATGGCCGGGCTTGGACTGTCCGCCGCGGGGGCCTTGGCCCTCATTGTGGGTTACGGGCAGGCTGACTTCGGGGCGGTGCTGGCGGCCCGGTTTGTTTCGGGAATGGGTTTCGGGCTGATTTCTGTGGCCGCCCCCGCTGCGATTTCCCAGCAGGTGCCGGCCCGGCATGCCGCCAAGGCGATGGGGGTGTGGGCGACATGGGTGCCGGTGGGCAGTGTGGTGATGTTTGTCGCAGCCCCGCACCTGGTTACGAATCTGTCCGTGCGGCCCCTGGAACTGGTGCTGACCGTGTGTGACCTCGCGGCTTTCCTGGCTATGGCGGCGCTCCGCATGGAGCCGCCCGCGCGCCCGGGCGTCTTGGGGGATGCCCCGCAGAGCCCTGGCATTTCCCGCCAGGTGCTGGTGCCGATGTTGTGGGTCGGTCTCGCGTTTGCCTGTTTCACTTTTTCTTTTTTCGCCTTCAACACCTGGGTCACTACTTTTTTCACGGAACGGTTTCATATGACACTCGTCACCGCCGGACTGCTGGCCGCCCTGATCAGCGTAGTCAACGCGGGGTTCAATATTCTCTCAGGAGTGGCCTTAGGCCACCCCCGCACACGCTGGTATCTGGTGTTTGTCCTCCCCGCCTGGATCCTGGCTGCACTGTGGGTCGTGCTGGCTTACAGTCCCTTTGCCATCATGCTGGCCGCCAGTTTTCTGACCGGCGCTCTGGGCGGGGTGATTCCTACCCTGATTTTTGCCGCGCCCGGGCGGGTGGCTCTCACGCCCCGTGACCTGCCCCTCGCGATGTCCATCGTCATCATCGGCGAGAATATCGGGATTATCCTGGGCCCTCCCATTTTCGGGGCCGTGATCCGCCCCCCGCAGTTCGGGGCGGGATTTGTTGTGCTGGCGGCGGTGAGTGTGGCCATGGCTCTAGCTTTAGGTCAAGTGGTGAAGCGGGTGAAGTCAGCGGGCCCCGAGCAGGCGGAGGGCATCGCCCTGTAGGATGGCCCTTGAAATACTTGCTGGCCCCAAACAGCCAGCCATTTGGCGCACGCGTTCTGATCTTGTCCCTGCGGACATAGGAATTATCCGAATGGGACAGGAGGGATAGGTGTGGCCGAGCTGTGGCATACCTTAACAGGCGAAGAAGCACTGATGCAATTGCGGTCCGCGGCTGACCGTGGTCTGAGCCAGTCCGAGGCCGGGACCAGGCTGCGCGAGGTTGGCTTGAATGCAATTCAGGCAGCCCGGAAAACGCCCTGGTGGAGCATATTTCTCAGCCAATTTCGGGATTTTATGGTTTTGGTCTTGATTGGCGCCACTATCGTGTCTTTCCTCCTTGGCGAAGTGGGCGATGCGGTCACGATTCTGGCCATTGTGCTGATGAATGCCGCTCTGGGATTCATCCAGGAGTACCGTGCGGAAAAATCTGTGGAGACCCTGAAACAGCTGACCGCGCCAGAAGCGCATGTGCTGCGCGACGGCGCCGTCAAGACAATCCCGGCTGAAGAATTGGTGCCGGGGGACATTGTCGAGCTCGAGGCCGGGGACAGGATACCTGCCGACTGCCGCCTGCTGGCCGTCTGGGGTTTGAAAACCGACGAGGCAGCGCTGACAGGAGAGTCGCAGAGTGTGAGAAAGACGCTGGCGCCGGTGGCGGATCCTGAAGCCCCGGTGGCGGACCGCCGCAATATGGTGTACATGGGAACCTCTGTGTCCCATGGCCGCGGGCAGGCTTTGGTGGTGGCGACGGGGATGCATACGGAAATGGGGACCATTGCCCACCTGATGCGGGAAGCGGTGGAGGACCAGACACCTTTGCAGCGGCGCCTGGAACATCTTGGCAAGATTTTGGTGTACCTTTCTCTCCTCATTGTGCTGGTTGTGGTCATTACCGGGCTGTTCCGGGGCGAGCCCCTCTACCAGATGTTTCTGACCGGGGTCAGCCTGGCGGTGGCGGCGATTCCCGAAGGGCTGCCGGCGATTGTGACCATTGCTCTGGCGCTGGGAGTCCAGCGCATGATCCGGGCGCATGCCATTGTCCGCCGCCTCCCCGCCGTAGAGACCCTCGGCTGCACCACCGTGATTTGCACGGACAAAACCGGCACGCTGACCAAAAACCAGATGACGGTGACCGCGATCTGGGCCGGGGAGGAGAGAGTGGAGCCGGGGGAGAATGCGGGGCACTCGCTGACCGTCCGCAAATTGCTCACGGGAGCCGTCTTGTGCAACAACGCGTCCGCGGGCGAATCCCTGGGACACGACAGCGGGCAAGCCAAAGGCGACCCCACTGAGGTGGCTTTGCTGTGGGCCGCGCAAGACTGTGGGGTCAGCCCCGCAGATATCGGCAAGGAATACATCCGGCAAGGCGAAATCCCTTTTGAATCGGAGCGCCAGCGCATGGCGGTGATGGCCGCGGACCGGAGAAACCGCCGCGCGGTCTACGTGAAAGGCGCCCCCGACGCCATTTTGCCGCGCTGCCGCTTCATGGAGCTCAATGAGCGGGTCCTGCCCATGGACCGCCGCCTGCGCCTGCAGGCGCAGGCGGCTAACGACCAGATGGCGGACGAGGCGCTGCGGGTGCTGGCTGTGGCCTACAGGCCGGTCCGGGGCGATGAGCCCGAAGAGGCTTGGGAGCAGGACCTGGTGCTTTTGGGTCTGGTGGGAATGATTGACCCGCCGCGGCCGGAGGCGGTGCAGGCGATACGGGAGGCCAAAAAGGCTGGACTGCGCACCGTGATGATTACCGGGGACCATCCCAAGACTGCCCGGGCGATCGGCGAGCGGATGGGCATGCTCGGGCCGGGTGACGAAATTATCACCGGACCCGAGCTGGACCGCCTCACTGACCAGGAACTCGCCGCCCGTGTCGCTCAGATCCGCGTCTATGCCCGGGTGTCCCCCCCTCACAAGCTGCGGGTGGTGCGCGCATGGAAGGCCAAAGGCGATGTGGTGGCGATGACGGGAGACGGGGTGAATGACGCCCCCGCCCTGAAAGAGGCCGATATTGGGGTCGCCATGGGAAAGACCGGCACGGACGTGACCAAAGAAGCCTCGGCCATGATTCTCACGGATGACAATTTCGCGACAATTGTGCGCGCCATTGAGGAAGGGCGCGCCATCTACGACAACATCCGAAAATTTATCCGCTACCTCCTGTCCTGCAATGTGGGCGAAGTGCTGGTGATGTTCCTGGCGGCGTTTTTCGGAATGCCGCTGCCCTTGCTGCCTATCCAGATTCTCTTTGTGAATCTGGTCACCGACGGACTGCCGGCCATGGCCCTGGGCGTGGACCCGCCGAGCCCCGGAGTGATGGACCGCCCGCCGCGGTCCCCAAACGAAAGCATCTTCGCCCGCGGACTGGGCACGAAGATCGCATTTCGCGGGATATTGATTGGGGTAAGCACCCTGCTGGTGTTTGTCTGGTCTATGAGTGTCTGGGGAATGGGGCTGCGGGAAGCCCGGACCATGGCGCTCGGCACATTGATTCTCAGCCAGCTGTTCCATGTGTTTGATGCCCGCGCCGAAGACCGGAGTTTTCTCGAGATTGGGCTGTTCTCCAATATCTGGGCCGTGTTGGCGGTGGGGTCATCCATTGTCATGCTTGTGGCGATTATCTATGTGCCGTCTCTGCGCGAACTGTTTAAAACGGACCCGCTAAGCTGGTCAGACTGGCTGGTAGTGGTGCTGGCTTCCGGATTCATTCAAATGCTGGCGGCCTTCCGCGATGTGGTTCTCCGCCCCATCCGGCAGATGGTGCGCAGGTCCGCCCAGTGAGCGCCGGGCGGATCCCCCTTCCCGAAGGCGGCGCCAGTATTTCGCAAAAGAGGTTGTGGCCGCCGTGTTGGGGCTAGAGAGAAGCCGCGCTCTGACGCGGCTTCTCTTTGCGTAACGGACGGTACTGTTTGTCCAGCGCCGCGCGGGGACGGCGCGTGGGAACTGCGTGCCCACGAGCGGGCATGCTCCGCAGACCGGGCCGCGGCCAACGTGCAAATTGGGAGCCAAAAGCCCACGGCCGCTATGCGGCAGCAGGGATAACGACTATACTGAAAGACAAAAATTTGCCGCGTGGCAACTTCGCCAACAAGGACGGTGGGAAAATTGAGCAGCATGGAACCCCTGCGCTTTACCAAGATGCATGGCCTGGGAAATGATTACCTGTTTATCGACACCCGCATGATGGCAGAGCAGCCGGACAGCGTGTGGAGCCATTACGCGGTGGTCATGAGCGACCGCCACTTCGGGGTGGGGTCGGACGGCATCATTCTGATTGCGCCGTCCCAGAGCGCGCCGGTGCGGATGCGCATTTTCAACGCCGATGGGTCTGAGTCGGAAATGTGCGGCAACGGCTTGCGCGCTCTGGCCAAATGGCTCTACGACCGCGGCCAGTTGGAGCCAGGCCAGGCGATTGAGACCGGGGCAGGGCTCTTGTACCCGGAGGTGATTGCGGCCGAGGGCGGGCTGGCCCGCGTCATCCGGGTAAATATGGGCACCCCCCGCCTGAGCCGCAGTGAGATCGGGATGATTGGCACCGCCAGCGCGACGTGCATTGAGGAGCCCCTGGAAGTGGACGGCAGCATGGTGACTGTCACTTGCGTGTCCATGGGAAACCCCCACGTGATGGTTTTCGGGCCCCTGTGGGACCCGAGGGTCATGGAGGAGATGGGGACAAAAATCGAACACCACCCGATGTTCCCCCGGCGCACCAACGTGCACTCGGTGGAGATCGTGGACTTCCACCGCCTGCGCATCAGGCACTGGGAGCGGGGAGCCGGGCTGACCATGGCTTGCGGCACAGGCGTCGCCGCCTCCACGGTCGCCGCCGTGTTGACGGGGCGGGTCTCCCGCAATGTTGAAGTCACAGTGCCCGGAGGAATTCTTGAGGCGTCATGGGATGACAAGAGCGGCAATGTTTTCCTGACCGGTCCGGCGCAGGAAGTCTGCGAGGGGACGTTCACATTGCGTTAGAGAGTCGCCCGGCTAGGGCTTCTCCTCTTCCTGAACATGGCCGCTAGACGGTTCCTCGGGAGAGGGGAGGACCTGGCGTTTTTTCTTCTGGCGGTCCCACCACCACCATGCTCCCGCCAGCAGGACAGCGCCTGCGGCCACCGGGGCTTCGTAACGCTTGGCGGATTCCAGCCCGGACACTACATGGGGACCTAGAAGATAGCCGGCGGTGACGGCTATCAGGGGCCACAAAATGGAGCCGATGACGGTAAACAGCAGAAACCGGGGATAGGGCATTTCGAAGATGCCTGCCGGATAGGAAATAATCATGCGCACCCCGGAAATGATGCGGCCGATGAGCACCACTTTGTCCCCTCTGGTATGAAAGTAGTTCTCCCAGTAAGCCAGGCGCTCAGGGGTGCGGAAGATCCAGCGGAAATGCTTGAGAATGAGCGGGCGGCCTCCCAGCCGGGCGATGAAATAGGCGCCCGTGGCTCCGGTTGTGCTCCCGGCCGCCGCCACCAGCACGACCACTGGGTAGGAGAAATGCCCCAGCCACACTTCATAGCCGGAAAATAGCAAAATAATCTCTGACGGGCTCGGTACCCCGATACTTTCCACAAACAGCACCAGGTAGACGGCGAGGTAGCCCACCTGGTTCAGCCACTGCGTAACGGTATGGATGGCGCTTAGCACGGGCATTCTCCTCTAAATTGTTTGGATATTGAGTATACCACAGGCTGTCGTAACCCAGGATATCTGCTCCAGTTCCGGGCAGAATAGCCAAAGGAGGTGGGTTTATGGGCCGGGTCAATACCTGGACAGCATTCAGCATGCTAGGTGCCGTGGTGATGGGGGGCGGGCTGTTTTTGGCGCCCTTTGCTCAGGCGCGGGGATCTTTGCCGCGTGAGGATGCCCAGGTCCTCTTTGCCCGCGCCAGGCGTGCGGCGGCGGCGGGGAATTTTTCAGAGACGCTGCAGATTGCAGGGACCGGTGCAAGATCTGGGTTAGGCGCAGGAGAAGGCCGCAGGCGGTTGGTGAATTTTTATGACCACTCCCCCCGGGACTGGAGGATTCAGGTGCTGACGCCCGCGGGCGCCGTGCTGGCTGACGCGGCCTGCGTGCACGGCGCTATCACCGCAGACGGTTTCCAAAGCACCGCCGCGGCCGCCGCTGTCACTGCGCCCCGGGGCTTTTGGGGGCCTGTGAGCTGGATTATTCCCCAAGTACATGAAGCCAGGGACTGGCAGAGCAAAGTCCGGCAGACCGCTCTGGCGGGAGTGCCGGCATACCAGGTGACACTGGCCCGCCCGGCAGTGCGCTCCCCCTTTTCCGCCATTGTCTACTGGTTTCATGCGGCCACGGGCCAGCCGATGGGCGCAGCTTTCTACCGGGCGGGGCGGATGGTCTTCGAGGCGAAGGCCGTGGTCTATTCGGCGGGGAATCCAGGGGCCGCCGTCAAGCCCGCGTCGGGGGCGGCCCAGGGAGTTTCGGCGGCTCTTGAGGGCTTCGCGGTTCCCGCGCGCTTTGGGCCGCTGCCGAGAACCTCCGTGGAGCGCGCAGGCTCCCAGGAGATGGTGCGCTACGGCCGGGGGATAAGCCAGGTGGTGGTGACCGTGTCGGCAGGGACTGCGGCCGGGACTCCAGCCTGGCGCTTCACCGAGCCTGTCAGCGGGTTCCCGGGGTACACGGGGATGACCGACGGACTGTGGAGCACTTTGGCCTTGCGCCAGGGCGCTTACGCCATTACCGTGGTCAGCGACCGGGACTTGGCGGTGCTGGCGCGGTGGGCCCGGCAAGCTTTTGCGGGGCCCTCGTGACCTGTCAATATCTTGGGAGAAAGGGGGGCGTCCAGTGATTCCCTGGCAGGCTATGTGTGATATGATTTAAAACGATATCTGCACTGGGACATTACGTCGGGAGGGCCACGGTTTGGATATAAAACTCGTCAACATCGGATTTGGCAATATTGTTTCTGCGAACCGGATCGTGGCCATTGTGAGTCCAGACTCGGCACCGATCAAGCGCATCATCACCGAAGCCCGTGACCGCGGGGTGCTGATTGACGCGACTTACGGGAGGCGCACCCGTGCTGTGATTATCACCGACAGCGACCACGTCATCTTGTCAGCAGTCCAGCCTGAAACGGTGGCCAACCGGCTAGCCAGCCGGGAAGCGTCGGCGGTGGAGCTGGAAGAAGATGAAGACGAGGATGAGGATGCTGAGGAAGAGAGGGGTTCATCGTGACCAAAAAAGGTGTGACTGTACAGGATCTGACCGATCGCCATGAAAGCAAGTACGCGCTGGCTGTGGCTGCGGCCAGGCGGGCCCGCGCTATTACGGAAGGAAGCCAGCCGCTGGTGGAGACGAGTGCCAGCAAGCCCGTCACGATTGCCCTCGAAGAGATCCGGCGCGGCATTGTCACCGTCGATGTGCCGCCTATTGGCATCAAGTAATTGGAATGCATGTACTGTTAGGGGTTGGCGGCGGGATTTCCGCCTACAAGAGCTGTGATCTTGCCAGTCGTCTCGTTCAACAAGGCCATGAATTATACACCGTGATGACACCAAGCGCCAAAGACTTTGTGGGCCCCCTCACCTTTCGGGCTCTGAGCGGACACCCGGTGGGGATTTCGGCACTGGACGAGCCCATGGGGCCTTTATCGCATGTCCGCCTGGCGCGCTGGGCCGAGATGATGATCATTGCCCCGCTGACCCAGAACCTGCTGTCGCGCCTGTCCTTGGGGCTGTCCCCGGACATGCTGTCGCTGGTGTTCCAGGGCTATCAGGGGCCTGTGATTGCGGCACCCGCCATGGAGCCCGAAATGTGGGCCAGCCCGCAGACCAAGAGGCGGATGGCGGACCTGGTGGAAGGGCGTGCCGTGGAAGTGGTGGGCCCCAATGAGGGCCGCATGGCGTCGGGACTGTTGGGCCAAGGCCGCATGGCGGAGCCCCAGGAACTGATGGAGGCGCTGTGGAGGGCACAGCGGCCGCAGACGCTCCGAGGGCTCTTTGTGATCATTACTGCGGGACCGACCTGGGAACATTTCGACCCCGTCCGCATTCTGACAAATCCGTCGACGGGAACTATGGGGATCGCCCTAGCCAAGGAGCTGAGCGCCCGCGGCGCCGAGGTCCATGTGGTTCACGGGCCCGGGGTTCCGGAGCCGGCTTGGCCGCGGGTCCGGTACACTGCCGTGCAATCCGCCCGGGAGATGATGGGCGAGGTGCAAAGCGCCATGCCGGGGGCAGATGTGCTGATTGGAGCCGCCGCTGTGTCGGATTTCCGGCCGGCGGAGCCCGCCGCAAAGAAAATGCGCAAAAGCGAGCTGAGCCGGACGTGGGCGATGGAAGCCAACCCCGATATCATGGCGGAGATGGGGCAGATCTACCATGGCTCGAAATTGCTGGTGGGATTTGCGGCCGAGACGCACGATGTGGTCGAGTCGGCCCTGGCCAAAGCCCGGCGCAAACACCTGCACGCCATCGTCGCGAATAAAGTGGGAAACGGCGAAGGATTTGGCGCGGGCGGGTATTTTGCCGCCGTACTCCGCGCCGGCGAGACAAAGGGCGCCCTGGCCCGCATGAGCAAGGACCAGTTGGCGGAAAAAGTTGCGGACCTGCTGGCAGAGTGGCGTGAGGAGAGGGGAGATCGGGCCCATGTTTGACCAGGCATTCGAGGCGCTGGCGGTTGGAGATGTCTACCTGAGCCCTGCCAGGACGGTGACTGCCAGCGATCTGGACACGTTTGCCGACTGGAGCGGCGATCACTATCCGTTGCACACCGATGCGCTGTATGCCAAGGGGACGGTCTATGGCGAGCGGATACTGCACGGTCTCGGGGTGTTGTCCCTGGTTTTTGGGCTGGTCCCGCTCCAGGCTCCTGAAGTGCTGGCCCTGTATGGGATGAACCGGGTGCGGTTTTTCCGGCCCGTGACGATCGGGACCGCACTCCATGCGCGCGTGGAGTGCAAAGCGCTCAAAGCCACGGCCGCGGGCGGGCTTGTGACCGTGCTCCTGACCGCGGAAGACGAGGCGGCAGCCGCCTATATGGTGGCGGAAATGATGATCTTGATGCGGCGCCAGACATGATGGTGGCGGACGTCGTGGTCGACCGGGTGGCGCGCGGCCTTGACCGGGCCTGGACTTACCTCGTGCCGCCCGGCATGGAGGTGGCCAAAGGGTGCCGGGTGCAGGTGCCCTTTGGCCGGGGCCGGGCCCAAGGAATTGTGGTGGACGTCCAAGAGGTGGAGAATCCTGGTCCCAGCCGTCTCAAAGCCATCGACAGAGTGAGTGACACCTACCCGGCTTTGAGCCCCCTGATGGTGGAGCTCGGGCAGTGGATGGCCCGAGAATATCTGTGCTTCCCGTCGCAAGCCTACAAAGCCATGCTCCCCCGGGGCCTTGGCCATGAGGACCCGACCCAGGAACTGATTGAAGCGGTCGGGTCCAGAAACAAGCGCGCGTCACGGCGCCAAACTTTGTGGAATGTTTTGCAAGAGAGAGGTCCCCTCCTTAAAGAGAGGATTCTGCAGGAGATGCCTGACATGGCGGAGCCTCTCCGGAGCCTTGTCAGGGAGGGCGCGGTGACGGTGACGCAGGTGGCCTTGCCGTCCGCCCCGGCGTCCGTCAATCCCTCCCCGTTCACTCTGACTGGGGAGCAGGAGCGTGCAGTCAGCCTGATTGTGGCGTCGGCTCCGGGATCTGTGTGGCTCTTGGAAGGTGTGACCGGCTCAGGCAAAACCGAAGTCTATTTGAAGGCCATTGAGGACGCGCTGCGCGCGGGCGCCCAGGCACTGGTGATGGTGCCGGAAATTGCGCTGACGCCCCAGACGGTGATGCGGTTTGAAGAGCGCTTCGCCAATATGGTGGGGCTATGGCACAGCGGGCTGAGTGCGGGGGAGAGGACAAAAACCTGGCACGATGTGCGCACCGGCCGGTTGCGCATTGTGGTGGGAGTCCGCTCCTCGGTCTTCCTGCCCTTTCAAAACTTGGGGCTGATTGTGATGGATGAGGAGCATGAGAGCACGTACAAGCAGGAGGAGCACCCCCGCTACCACACCCGCGACGTGGCGCTGTGGCTGGCGCAGCAGTCCGGTCTGAAGGTGATTTTGGGAAGCGCCACACCGTCCCTGGAGACGGCTTTTTTTGCCCGCCAGGGCGTCATCGGCTGGATCCGGCTGACGTCCCGGGTGGGGTCCCGGGCGTTGCCTCCTGTGAGCGTGGTGGATATGCGCAGAGAACTGCAGGAAGGCAACCGTTCGATATTCAGCCGGGAACTGCAAGAGGCCGTCTCCCGGGCCCTGGCGCAGGACGAGCAGGTCATCTTGTTTTTAAACCGCCGCGGGTACGCCAGTTTTGTGCTGTGCAGGGACTGCGGCAAGGCCATTGAGTGCCCGCGCTGTGCGGTCACCCTCACATACCACCAGCAAGAGGACTCTCTGGTCTGCCACTACTGCTCTTACACCATGAAACCGCCGGCTGCGTGCCCTGCCTGCCACAGCCATAAAATCCGCTACTTTGGCGCGGGCACGGAGCGGGTGGTGGAAGAGGTGGGGAAACTCTGGCCCACCGCGAGAGTCGCCCGCGCCGACCGCGACACTCTCAATACCCGGGACAGCTATTACAAACTGTACTTTGATTTTGTGGAGCACAAGGCCGATGTGCTGGTCGGGACCCAGATGATTGCCAAGGGCATGGACTTTCCCAACGTGTCTGTGGTGGGCATTGTGGCGGCCGATGTCGCCTTGCACCTTCCCGACTTCCGGCGCTCGGAGCGCACAT
Source organism: Sulfobacillus sp. (assembly GCA_027309085.1). GTDB lineage: Bacteria > Bacillota > Sulfobacillia > Sulfobacillales > Sulfobacillaceae > Sulfobacillus. The sequence goes on along the minus strand of DAIDDL010000019.1, from coordinate 30,410 downwards.
TCCAGCTCATGGTGCAGGCATCAGGGAGGACGGGGCGGGGGGACAAGCCGGGCCGGGTGGTGGTGCAGGCGTATGACCCCGAGCACTTTGCCATTGAGAGCGCTTCCACCCATGATTATGACAAGTTTTACCGCCAGGAAATAGAATTCCGCCAGGAACTGCAATACCCGCCATTTTCCAACTTGTGGCTGCTGGAAGTGGCCGACCCGCTTGACAACACCGCGCAGCAGAATATCCGCAAGGTGGCGGATATGGTGAAGGGACTGGAAGCGGCCGGGTGCGAAATTCTCGGTCCCGTGCCGGCGCCGCTGCCCAAACTGCGCGAGCGCTACCGCTACCATGTGCTGGTGAAAGGGCCCAAGTGCCAGGAAGTGGCCGAGGCGCTGGCCTTGGTGGAGCAGAGCGAGTTTTCCTGCCGTATTACAGTTGACCCGTATTATATGCTATAAAGAGTGAGATATGAGGACGAATGAGGTGAGGATCCATGTTGGATATACGGGTAGTGGGAGACGAAGTGCTCCGCCAGAAAGCCAAGCCGGTGCGCCGTGTCAACAAAGAGGTGCAGACTCTGCTGCGCGAGATGGCGGAGACCATGTACGAGGCAGACGGGATTGGACTGGCGGCACCGCAGGTGGGGATATCGCGGCGGGTGATTGTGGCAGACGTCGGGGAAGGGCTTGTGGAATTGGTCAACCCGGAGATTCTGTACCGGGAGGGAGTCCAAACCGGATTTGAAGGGTGTTTGTCCATTCCGGACCTGATGGGAGAAGTGGAGCGGGCCCAGAATATCCGGGTGACGGGACTGGACAGCCATGGCCGCCAGGTGTGGGTCGACTGCGACGGACTGATGGCGCGCTGCCTGCAGCATGAAATTGACCATCTGGACGGGGTGCTGTTCACGGACCTGGCCGTCAATGTGGTGCCGCGCACAGCGCGGGCGGATGATGAAGAGGTGGTGTTGGATTAAGCGTGGCGCGTCTACTGTTTTTTGGCACTCCGGATTATGCCCGGATTATCTTGCAAGGGTTGCTGCAGCGCCCTGACCTGGTCATACGGGTGGTGACGAAACCGGATACTCCCCAGGGACGGCGGTTGAAATTGACACCGTCCCCTGTCGCGCAGCTTGCCTTGGCGAGCGGGCTGCATACGGACAGGCCGGAGAAATTGCCCCAGTGCCGGGAAGCGTGGGGAGAATTCGCTCCGGACCTGATTGTCACGGCCGCTTTTGGAAAAATTTTGAGGCCATGGCTCTTGCAGCTGCCAGCGCGCGGCGCCTTCAATCTGCATGCCTCCCTGCTGCCCCGGTGGCGGGGCCCGAATCCTATTGCCTGGGCTATCCGGGCGGGGGACCAGAGCACGGGGGTGACTCTGATGGCGATGGACGAGGGGGTGGACACAGGCGCCGTCGCCGCTTGGGCGGCTGTGCCTATCGAACCGTCTGCGACCTTAGGATCCTTGACGGAAGAGCTGGCGCAGGCCGCCCGGGCGCTGGCCCTGGAGAATCTGGACCAGATGCTGGCAGGCCGCATGGCCCTGTCCCCCCAGAGTGGGGTGGGGGCCACCTATGCGGGGAAATTTGATGCGGGCGATGCCCGCATTGTGTGGACTGCCCCGGCTCGGGAGATTGACCGTCTGGTCCACAGCATGAGTCCCGACCCCGGAGCTTATACCCTATGCTGCAAGATCCGTATCAAAATCACGGACAGTGCGTACGATGAGGGGGAGCAGACTCCGGGGTCTGTTACACTGGCCGGGAATGTGTGGCGGGTCGGCACGGCCCGCGGAGTGCTAGTAGTCCAAAAGATCAAGCCGGCGGGGCGCAAGGAAATGACCCCGGGGGATTTTATGCGGGGACTGCACGCGCGAGGCGAGGTGGTATGCGAATGAGGGAAGGCATGACTGGAGCGGGCCCGTCGCGCAGCGAAGCGCTTAAGGTGCTGGAGCGGGTGCGGCAGGGTGCGGGGGTGGGCGATGCCCTGGCCCAGCGCACTGCGGAAAATCCCCTGTCGGCGGCGGACAGGGCGCTCATGACGCAGATTGTTCACGGCGTGCTGCGCAATCAGCGGTACTTGGATGCGTGGCTCGAGCCGTTTCTGCGCGGAGAACTCGAACCGCAGGTCCGGGATATTTTACGCATCGCACTCTTTCAGATAGGATTTTTGGACCGGGTGCCCGCCTACGCGGTGGTGAATGCTGCGGTGGAGCAAACCAAGTCAGCCGCGCCCCGGGCGACCGGCATGGTCAACGCCATCTTGCGCCGGGCCCCCGCGCAGAAGCCTGCAAACATGACCCCGGGCGTGGAGTTTTCCCACCCTGACTGGCTGGTGTCGCGCTGGGAGGCCCGGTTTGGCCCCGAGCAGACCCGGCGCATTTTGTGGGTGGACAATCAGGTGCCGCCTTTGACCCTGCGCGTCAATTTGGGCCGCATGCCGCAGGAATCCGCGCTGCGGGCGCTGCAGGAGACCGGGGCGCAAGTAGAGCCGTCCCGCTACGTCCCGGAAGCGGTGCGGGTGAGGGGGTCTTTATGGCTGGAGGACATCCCGGCGTTTCAGCAAGGGCTGCTGACCGTCCAGGATGAGAGCGGGATGCTGGTCACCTGGGTGCTAGACCCCCAGCCCGGCGAGAAGATTGTGGACCTCACCGCCGGGCTGGGAGGCAAAACCGGCCATATTTTGGAGAAAACCCGGGGCCAGGCCCAGGTGACGGCGGTCGATATGGCGGCCAGCCGGCTGGCCCTTCTAGATGAAAATATCGCCCGCCTTGGCTTCGGGGCCAGCGCCCGCGTGGTGGCGCAAGACAGCCGTGTCTTTGCTGAGAAACACCCGCGCCAATTTGACCGGGTGCTACTCGATGCGCCGTGCAGCAATCTAGGTGTGCTGCGCAGGCGCTCGGACGCCCGGTGGAAAAAGCAGGAGGGCGATTTGGCGCAGCTTGCCAGAACCCAAGTGGCCTTGCTCGAAGCTGCGGTGCGCCTAGCTAAGCCAGGCGGGGTGGTGGTGTACAGCACCTGCTCGGTGGAGCCGGAAGAGACGACCCTGGTGGTGGACCGCGTATGCAAGAATCATCCTGAAATTGAGCGCGAGAGCGTTCAGGACTATCTGCCGGACCTGGCCTTTCAGGATTTTGTGGTCAATGGGGCGCTGATGCTGGTCCCGGGAGACTTGGGAATGGACGGATTTTTTATTGCTCGTTTACGGACGTGAGATGGGAGACCAAATGGTAAAACACAAGCAAGAGCCCGATGTCCTGTCGTCATCGCCAGCAGAGCTCGAGGCCCTCATGGCGCCTTGGGGCGTGCCGGCGTACCGGGCGCGCCAGCTTTTTGAAGGGCTGTGGCGCCGCCCTATTCGGGACTATGGTGATTTAACGGTATGGCCCAAAGCCCTGCGCCTGTCGGTGGAGGACAAATACCCGCTGCACAGGGTCGCGGCGAGCCGGGTGCAAACAGGCCAGGACGGCACCCTCAAACTTTTGGTGAAGCTCTTTGACGGCCAGCAGGTGGAAACCGTGGTGCTGCCCCATGACTACGGCTACAGTGTCTGTGTGTCCAGCCAGGTGGGGTGCAATATGGGCTGCACGTTCTGCGCGTCGGGGCTGCTCAAGCGGTCGCGCAACCTGACTGCTGGGGAGATTCTGGACCAGGTCCGCCTGGCCAATGATTTAATCCAGGAGCGCGGCCACGTCATCAGCCGTGTAGACTTGATGGGAATTGGCGAGCCCATGGACAACTATGAGAACGTGGTCAAATTCATGCGCCTGGCCCATGAGCCTTTGGGACTCAACCTCAGCTACCGGCACTTCACTCTCTCCACCAGCGGCTTGGTGCCGGAGATTTACCAGCTGGCCGAGGAGGGGATTCCGGTCACCCTGGCGGTCTCTTTGCATGCGGCCACGGATGACCTCAGAAGTTCTCTCATGCCCATTGACAAGGCCTATCCCATTGCCGCGCTGATTGCGGCTTGCCGGGTCTATGGGGAAAAGACAGGGCGGCGGGTGTCTTTCGAGTACGCCCTCCTGGCAGGAGTCAACGACACAGATGACCAGGCCATGCAGTTGGTGAGGCTGTTGTCGGGATTTTCCTGCCACGTCAATCTGATTCCCTGGAATCCTGTGCCGGAGCACCCTTTCACCCCCTCTTCAAAAAATCGTGTCGAACAATTCCAGCGGATCGTGCAGGAACATGGGATTTCCTGTACGATACGAAAAGAACTGGGTCAAGAGATCGACGCGGCATGTGGCCAGTTGAGGCGGCGTGAGGAGGAGGCCCTGTCACCGTGAAAACCTATGGCCGTTCCGACCAGGGGCTGGTGCGGAACGAAAATCAGGATGACTTTTTAATCCGGCCGGTCGAAAGCGGCGGCTATCTGCTGGCCGTGGCCGATGGCATTGGCGGGGGCCCAGCTGGGCGCCGGGCGAGCCACCTGGCGCTGGCCACCATTGACAACGCGGTGGGCACGCAGGTCCGGGACGTTTCGCGGCTCGCCTCCGCCCTGTCGCTCGCCAACCGCACGATATTTGAGATGGGGCAGAAAGACCCCGAACTGGAGGGGATGGGGACCACCCTCACGGCCGCCGTGCTCTACCCGGACCGTCTGCTCTTGGCCCATGTGGGGGATTCGCGGGCCTACCGCATCGCCGCGGAGCGGATTATCCGCCTCACGATGGACCATTCCGTCGCGGGAGAAATGGAACGGGCCGGCACCATCACCGCGCAGGAGGCTTCTGAACATCCCAAGCGCCACGTGCTGACGCGGGCTCTAGGCCCATTCGACAAGGTGCGTGTTGACGTCGCTGACATGCCCTGGACTCCGGAAGACCGCCTGCTGCTCTGCACCGACGGCTTGACGTCGGTCGCCCCTGATGAAGAAATTTTGAGGACATTTATGCATTATCGCGGCACGGAGCTGATCGACCGCCTGATAGGGGCGGCACTGACGGGCGGGGGGCCCGACAATGTGACGGTGGTCGTGGCCGAAGAGATTGCGGGTCCGGGTGAATCCCATGGTGGGTAAAATTTTCGGGAGCCGTTATGAGGTGCTGGAGCGCATCGGCAATGGCGGGATGTCTTTGGTCTACCGGGCCCGCGACATCACCCTGAACCGGCTGGTGGCGGTGAAAATACTCAAGCACCAGTGGGCAGAGGATGATGAGGTGGTTCACCGCTTCGACCAGGAGGCCCGGGCTGCGGCATCCCTGGTCAACCGCCACATTGTGCAGATTTACGATGTGGGCCGGGAAGACCCGGACATCCACTATATGGTCATGGAACTGGTGGCGGGCGAGACACTGCGCAGCAAGCTGGACCGGGAGCCGGTGCTGCCCATTGCGGAGGCGCTGGATATTGCCGACCAGGTAGCCCAGGGACTTGAGTCGGCGCACGCCCAAAAAGTGGTGCACCGTGACATCAAGCCGCAAAATATTCTGATCGCGGAGGACGGCACGGTGAAGGTGACGGACTTTGGCATCGCCTACGCCGCGACCTCGGGAACCCTGGTCAATACCGGCTCTCTCCTGGGCACGGTGCAATATCTGAGCCCGGAGCAGGCCAGAGGCAAAATTGTCGGGCCGCAGTCCGATCTGTACTCCCTGGGCATTGTGCTCTTTGAGATGCTGACGGGGAAATTGCCCTTTGAGGCAGACAGTCCTATCGGGGTAGCCATCAAGCACCTGCAGGATGAAGCCCCTGAAGTGACAACCTTGCGGCCGGATATTCCGGGGCCCGTCGCCAAGATTGTCCGCCGGGCGCTGTCGAAAGACCCGGCGGAGCGCTATCAGACCGCACAGGCCATGCGTCAGGACATTCAGCGCGCTTTGGACCCGGAGGCTCCGGCCGTGCTCCCCCCTCCCGCGGCCCGGGAGGCGCCGAAGTCCCCGGCCCGGAAGAAACGGCGTTGGCTGCCGTGGGCTATTGCGGCCGCCATCCTGGTGCTGGTGGCGGGAGCCGGGATCGCAGCCTTTGACCACTGGATCTACACTCCGGTGGTGACGCTGCCCAATGTCAAGGGCCAGTCACTGACTAGCGCCAAAACTAAATTGGGCCGGCTGGGGCTCACGGTCAGCGTGACCGGCAAGGCCCCGTCGCCCGACCTGCCCCGGAACTATGTGCTCAATGAGATCCCGGCGGCTGGCACCCAGATCAAGGCTGGCCAGGCGGTCGAGGTGGTGGTGTCGACAGGGCCCCAGCAAGTCTCCGTCCCCGACCTGCAAGGCCAGGATGTTTTTCAAGCGGAGCAGGACCTGAAAACGGAAAAATTGAAAGCCACCATCCGCTACGTCAAGAACAGCAGCCCGAAAGGGCAGGTGGTGCGGCAGAGCCCGCAGGCCAACGCCAACCTCGCACAGGGTCGGTCTGTGACCCTGTGGGTGTCCGACGGGCCGCCTGCGACGGTGGAAACCATGCCCGATTTGGAAGGCCTGTCGGTGGCACAGGCGGCAAGCCTGCTCATTGCCATGAATGTCAGCGTCGGCACTCCCACGCCCACCTACAGCACCGAGCCGGTCAACACGATTATTGACCAGAGCCCGGAGCCTTATGCGAGCCTGTCGAGCACATCCCAGGTGGGTGTGACGGTCTCCCAGGGGCCGAGCCCCCAGAGTGCGCACCTGCCAAAGAATGTCAGCATAGCGTCCTGGCAGATCCCCAACAGCGCTGCCCCGAAGTCCGTGCTTAAAATGGTGGTGACCGACAGCGCCGGAAACGAAGAGGTGTTCTACCAGCAGGTCAACCCCGGAGAGCAGGTTGAGAATCCGGTCACCTGGTACGGCAGCCAGGGCCAACTGACCGTGTTTCTGAATGGCCAGGCGCAAGCGCCGCAGCCGCTTGCCGCCAACGGGACCCCGGCAACCCCGCCTTCAGGCACTACCCCACCCTCCTGAGGAGGCATCATAAGGAGGCGATTTGCGAGTTGGAAGGATTAGTGGTGTTGCTTGAGGCCAACCGGCCGACGGTGGAAACTCTAGACGGCGTGCGCTACCTATGTTATCTGCGCGGCAAGATCAAGCGGGACCACGGGCGCATCCTGGTGGGAGACCATGTGGAAATTTCGCCGACTGACCCCGGGGAAGCCATTGTCACCGCCGTTTTGCCCCGCCGCAGCGCGTTGGTGCGGCCACCGATTGCCAATGTCAGCGGGATGTTTGTGGTGTTCAGCCTGAATCACCCCAAGGGCAGCTTGGAGCTTCTGGACAAGCGTCTGGTTCTGGCCCAGATCATGGGTGTGGAAGCCGAGATTGTGATTACCAAAACGGATCTGGCTGAAGACAACGCGTCGCAAGATCGCGTCATCGCCCTTTACCGGCAGATCGGCTACCGGGTGTGGCCGGTGAGTGTGGTGACGGAGCATGGCGTGACGGACCTGGTGCAGGCTCCCAGGGAGGGAGTCTGGGTGCTGGTGGGAGAGAGCGGGGCGGGCAAATCGTCCCTGGCCAAGGCCATCTTGCCGCATGAAGCGATTGCCGTGCAGGAATTGAGCCGGATTGGGCGGGGGCAGCAGACAACCAGGTGGGTGCGCCTTTTGAGGACGCGCCAATTCTGGCTGGCCGATACCCCGGGATATACAGCTCTGGAAACGACCGTCAAGGACACGGCGGTGATCCGGCAGGCGTTTTGGGAATGGGAAGGGGCCGGCTGCCGCTTTGCCAGCTGCTGCCATCTCGATGAGCCGGACTGCGCTGTGCGGGCCGGGCTGGCTGCGGGACGCTTTGACCAAGGGCGCTATGACCACTATAAAATCATGCTCGAACAGTGGCTAAAATCCTATTGAAGGCAGCATCCCCTCTCTTTTGGAGAAACTTACCATGGGCCGGACGGGCCTGATCAGCCGCTTGGCCATGACTGAGAGACAGGCCTCGGCGCATAGGATAGCACGGGGCCAACAAAGCGGCTGGACCCACAACCCCCTGCCACCTGATGAGCCATGCACCATTCCCGCCAGATTCCGTAGCATAGGGAGTGGACCGGTAAAAGGGGGTGAGGGTATGGGGCGGTTTCGTCATTACGGCTTTGGCCCCCGGCAAGTGCTCAAGCGCCGTCTGGGCGGAGCAGGTCTGGTGGCGGCAGGAGGCATCCTCATCGTGAAAATACTGCCGCTGTGGATATGGCCGCTGGCGGTAGGCCTCTGGCTGGTGTGGGCGGCGCTCGGCCCGGTCATTTTAGGACTGGCGCTGCTGTGGCTGGGGTGGAGAGTGTTGACACGGTGGTAATTACAGGACCAGGCGCCATGGACAGTGGAAAAAAGGAGAGGGTGGGGAATCATGCAAGTGCAGGTGGTCAAGGTGCCGAGAATTGTGGGCAAGATTTTGCAGGTCGTATTGGGATTTTGGGCTAAAGAGAAAAAATAACCGAGAGGTGATTGTGACGGACTATCGCAGAAAGGCGACGGCAGCCCATGGCACTTTGCGCATCATTGCCGCGGACATGGCTGGGACCGCGCTGGAAATACAGCGCGCGCACCAGGCTGCTCCGGTAGCTGCCGCCGCCATGGGGCGGCTGGCAGCCGCAGCCGCAATTTTGGCATCGGACTTTAAGAACCCGGCCCTGATGATTGTGGAAGTGGAGGGGGACGGCCCTTTGGGACGCGTGGTGGCGGAAGTGCGCAGCGGGGGGAAGGTCCGGGCCCGTGCCGACCACCCGCAGATCGTCCTGCCCCTGCGCCCGGACGGGAAACTTGCGGTGGGACAAGCTGTGGGCTCGCAAGGCGTGTTCAAGGTCACCCGCGAAGATCCCAGCGGGGCGCTGTACCAGGGACAGGTGGCGCTTGTCAGCGGGGAGATCGGGGTGGATTTCGCACAGTACTATACCTTGTCGGAGCAAATTCCGAGCGCTGTGGCAGTGGGGGTGCTGGTGGGGACCGGGGGGGAAGTGGCCGCGGCCGGCGGCCTCGTGATCCAAGCCCTGCCGGGAAGCCAGGAGTATATTGAGCCAGTGATTGCGCGCCTGGGGCGGCTCGAGCGCATCAGCCACCGCCTGGCTGGGGGGGAGAGCATTGAGCAGCTTGCGGAAGACGTCATAGGCGGCCCGCTGGACTGGTTTGCCAAGGAGCCTATTTATTACGGCTGTGAATGCAGTCAAACCCGGAGCTTGGAAATACTATCCAGTTTGCCCCGGGCTGAACTTGAAGCGTTAATTGAAGATGAAGGAGCAGAGGTTGTCTGCCATTATTGCCACAGCGCCTACCGATTCTCCCTGAAACAACTGGAACAACTGTTAATCCAGGCCGCCGATTAAATTGCGCGATCGACGCGGCCCGACCGCATGCAGCGGGTGCAAACATAGATATGCTTGACCTTGCCATCGACGCGTGCGCGAACCCGTTGAATATTGGGCTTCCATACGCGCCGGGTCTTGTGGTGGGAATGGCTGACATTATTCCCATGCACGGTATGCTTTCCGCAGACCTCACAGCGAAACGCCATATTGTGGAACCTCCTCGATGCCATGACATTCGTTGCTATGGTAACATAGGGAGAAATGAACTGCAAGGAGGATGGGTAATGGAGATACGCACGGAATACGGCACCCTGGCGGTGCATGATGATGTTCTCGCCGCGATTGTCCAGTCTGTGGTGTTAGGGGTGCCCGGCGTGGTTGATGTGGGGGTCTTCCGGCTCGGCGAGGGGCTTGGGGACATTATGAAAAAAGATCCTGCTGTGCGCGGCATTATGCTTGAGGATACGGATGCGGGCCTGGTGGTGGACGTGGCCGTCATTGTCGCGTACGGCCAGCGCATTCCGGCTCTGGGCCGGGAAATTGTGCAAAAGTGCAGTGACGCGCTCGCCGAGGCTGTCGCCATGCGCCCATCCCGAATTATGGTCGAAGTGCAAGGGGTCGAGCAGGTCCAAGATGGCGGGAAAGCCATCCAGTGAGCGCCAAGGGGGCAGATTCCCGCGCGAGCTGGGCGGCCAGCGACCTGGTGACGAAATGGCCCGGGGTCGGGCCCAGCCGGGCCCGGGAGCTGGAGAATCTGGGGGTCCGCACCTTTGAGGACCTGCTGGGGCTGTGGCCGCACCGGCACATGGACCGCAGCGTCATCACCCCCGTGGAAATGCTGCGGGACCAGGAGTCGGCCACAGTCAGAGCCGTCATCCGCCGGGTCCAGTACGACCGGTTCAAGCAACTCCTGCGGGTGGAACTGGAGGACGGCGCCTGGCCCCTGGGAGCGGTGTTCTTTCACGCCGCCTGGCTGCAAAAGCAGTTTGTCCCGGGCCAGGAGGCATGGCTCAGCGGCAAGGCGGAACGCCGCGGCGGGAAATTTTTCATGACCCACCCCGACTTTCAGATCCTAAAGCCCACAGAGCAGCCTCTCCTCGGACTGGTTCCGGTCTATCCTCTGTCGGGGTCCTTGAAACAGTCTTTCATGCAGCGCCTCATGCAGGACATTGTGCCGCGGTTTGCCCCCCAGGTCGGTGACCCGGTGCCGCCGGACGTGCAGCAAGAAGAAGGGCTGATGGGACGGGCCCAGGCGGTGTTGTACCAGCATTTCCCCCCCAGCCAGGACATGCTCGAAGCCTCCCGCAAGAGGCTGGTGTTCGATGAGTTTCTGCGGATTGCTCTGGCGGTCCTCATCATGCACCGGCTGGACCCCAAAATTCCGGGTCTGGCGCAAAATCCGGACGGGCCGGCGGCCAGGGCGTTCGTGGCGTCTTTGCCGTTTACCCTGACTCCCGGGCAGCGAAAGGCCTGGGGTGAAATCCGCCGGGATCTGAAAAGCCAGCGCCCGATGGCGCGCCTGCTGCAAGGAGACGTCGGCTCCGGCAAGACGGTGGTGGCTATCCTGGCAATGCTGGCGGCAGTGGATGCCGGCCACCAGGCAGCCTTCATGGCCCCCACGGAACTGCTGGCGGAACAGCAGTGGCAGGTGCTCAACCGGTTTTTGGGGCCCCTCGATTTGAACTGCCTTCTCCTGACGGGCCGGGACAGGCGGGCCGGGGATGCCCGGGAAGCGCTGCAGCAAGGGACAGTGCCGCTTGTGGTCGGCACGCAGGCGCTGATTGCCGAACGGGTGGGATTTTCCAAACTGGGTGTCGTCGTCGTCGATGAGCAGCACCGATTTGGGGTGAAGCAGCGGGCCCGCCTGTCGCTCAAGGGAGTGTACCCGGACATGCTGGTGATGACAGCGACTCCCATCCCCCGCACCCTGGCGCTTACGGTGTACGGGGACCTCGAGGTGTCGGAAATTTCTGGGCTGCCCCCGGGCAGAAAGCCCGTGGAAACCGTCCACATCAGCCACAAAGAGCGCAAGGCCGCCTACGCGGCGGTCATGGCGGCTGTGAAGCGCGGAGAGCAGGCTTACGTGGTCTGCCCCTTAGTGGGGGGAGACGACGATGAGGAGGGGAGCGGCAGCGCCAAGGCTGCGGTCGATTTGGCGCAGGGTATGGAGAAGCTGCCCGGCTGGCGGGTAGGGCTCTTGCACGGCAAGATGGCCTCCAAAGAGAAAACCGAGGCCATGGCCCGCTTCCGCGCCCGGGAGATCGATGTGATGGTCACCACCACGATTGTGGAAGTAGGGGTGGACGTGCCCAATGCGACGGTGATGGTGATCGAAGATGCCGACCGCTTTGGACTGGCCCAGCTGCACCAGCTGCGGGGGCGGGTGGGCCGGGGTGACGCGCCCGGACAATGCTTTCTGATTGCGGATCCCAAAACGGAGCAGGCGCAGGACAGGCTGTCCGCGATGGTCAGGTATCATGAGGGAATCCGTCTCGCCGAAGAGGATTTGCGCATCCGCGGACCTGGGGAAATTCTGGGTATGCGCCAGCACGGGGTGACCGGATTTCAGCTGGCGAACCCGATCAAGGATCTGGAGTGGCTGCAGCGGGCGCGGCAGGTGGCGCGGCGCCTTATCGAGAGCGACCCGCAGTTTTCCGAAAGCGGGCACCAGCCTCTGTGGCAGTGGGTCCGGGAAGCTTTGGACGATGCCATGCCTGCCCAGGTGCTGCATTAAACTTGTTGACAGACAGCGTCCGCATCCTTAAAATACGGGATGAAGCACACACGTTGCAAATGCTGTGACTGGGAATAGTATCAGCATCCTGACCTTTTCAGCGAGCCGGCGGTGGTGAAAGTTCGGCAAGGCAGATGCTTGAGAATGGGCCCATGAGCAACCAACCGAAACGCATCACAGTAGGCTTGGTCGGACTCTTCCCCCGTTATCCAGGAAGCCATATCGGACAATACCTGTATGGAATAAAAGAGACTGCATGCAGTCTAAATTAGGGTGGCACCACGAAGAAGCCTTCGTCCCTTGGTAGGGATGATAGGCTATTTTTTTATTTCCGAAAGGATGAACCAATTGATGGAGCGCATTGGACACAACGCTATATGGGAAAGTCCGGAGTTGAGCCACCTTGCCGTGGTGAGGAACTTTGCCGTGGACCAGCTGACTCCCATTTCCGCGTTTCTCCGGCTCCGTCCCTTTGGGGCGCATTCTCTGCTGGAGAGTGTGGAAGGTGACGACAAAGTGGCGCGTTACTCATTTATCGGCATTGGGGAGTGGGCGCGGCTCCTCGAGGCGGACGGCCAGGCCATTCTGGTGAGCCCGGACGGCACCGAGGTGTCGGACGACCCGCTCGAGCTGATCCGGCGCCAAGAGGAGCGCCAGCGCATCCTGGTGCCGGATGAGGTGGAATGGCCCTTTGCCGGCGGGGCCATCGGGTACTTTGGCTACAACTGGATCCGGCGCCTGGAGAAGCTGCCCAGGCTTCACAGCAAGCGCGGACCGGACTGGGAGTGGGTCTGGCCCAAGGCGGTCGTAGCGTTTGACCACCGCAAGCAGCAGGTGGCTGTGATCGTGGAGTCTGTGCGAGACCAGTTGGAACAGGCGTTTACGCGCATGGAAATTCTGGTCGACGCCATGCGCCAGCCGGTGATGCTGGCCGAACCCCGGGTCAGGCGGCTCACGCCGGTCCAGTCGAATATGACGCGGCCGTTTTATGACCACATGATTGAGCAGGCCAAAGAGCACATTGTGGCTGGGGACATTTTCCAGGTGGTCCTGTCCCAGATCCTGAGAACCCGGATTGCCGGTGATGCCTTCTCGCTCTACCGCAAGCTGCGCCATGTGAATCCGTCCCCGTATCTGTTTTACCTGGAGACGCCGCGAAGGATTCTGGCGGGGTCTTCTCCCGAAGCGCTGGTGCGGGTGACCGGCCGGACAGCCTTCAACCGGCCCATTGCCGGGACCAGGCGGCGGGGTGCCAGCAGCGCGGAGGACGCGCGCTTGTGGGACGACCTGATTGCCGACCCCAAGGAGCGGGCGGAGCATGTCATGCTGGTGGACCTGTCGCGAAACGACCTCGGCCGGGTCTCGGAGTACGGCACCGTCAATGTCTCCCAGTTCATGGGCCGTGAGACATACTCGCACGTGATGCACATCGTTTCTGAGGTCCAGGGGCAACTGCGGCCCGGCTACGACGCGCTTGACGCGCTGGCCGCCTGTTTCCCGGCCGGGACGCTGACAGGAGCGCCCAAGATCCGCGCCATGGAAATTATTGAGGAGCTGGAGCCGGATGGCCGGGGAGCTTATGGCGGGGTGGTGGGATATCTGTCCCACCGGGGCAACCTGGATGCGTGCATCACCATCCGCACTCTCGACGTGATCGGCGATGAGGTTTCTGTGCAGGCGGGAGGCGGCATTGTGGCCGATTCCGTGGCCGAGCGCGAGTTTGAGGAATCCATGAACAAGGCGGGCGCGGCCCTGTCTGTGCTCGACGCCGGCGAGGAGGAGTGGCTGTGATATTGGTCTTGGACAATTACGATTCCTTTACGTACAACCTGGTGCAATATCTCGGACTGCTGGGCGCTGACGTGCGGGTGGCGCGCAATGATGAGATCCAGGTCGAAGAGATTGAGGCGCTGGGGCCGGAGCGGATCGTGCTGTCACCGGGACCGGGACGGCCGGAGGACGCAGGAATCATGATTGACCTCATCCGTCATTTTGGCGCTGCGGTGCCGGTCCTGGGGGTGTGCCTCGGGCACCAGGGGATCGCCTATGCGTATGGGGGCCGGGTGGAGCCGGCGGTGCGCTTGATGCACGGCAAGGAAGACCGCATCTTTCATAACGGGCAAGGCATTTTCGAAGGCCTGCCGCAGGGATTTCCGGCGGGGCGCTATCATTCTCTGGCCGTGGCGGTGGGGGAGGCGCCCGATCTGGAGATTGCCGCCACGAGCGCCGACGGCACGGTGATGGCGGTCCGCCACCGGCAGTTTCCTGTGTTCGGGATCCAGTTTCACCCGGAGTCCATTCTGACACCAGCCGGCCTGGATATTCTTCAAAACTTTTTGCGGACACCATCCCCCCTGGCCCAGCCCACGACATTCCAAGGAGATCATGGCAATGGATAGAGCACTTGAATTGATTGGAGAAAGCCTCCTAGCCCTGAGTGAGGGGCGGCGGCTGGATGAGAACGACGCCTACGCGCTGATGGATGCCATCATGCAGGGGCAGGCCACTGCCGTGCAGGTATCGGGCATTTTGATGGCGCTGGCCGTCCGCGGCGAGAGTGTGGATGAGCTGACCGGATTTGCGCGGGCCATGCGGCGCCATGCCCAGAGCGTTCCCATTGCCCACCGCCCCCTGCTCGACACCTGCGGGACCGGGGGCGACCGCTCTTTCAGCTTTAATGTCTCGACCGTCTCCGCGCTGGTGGCGGCGGGAGCCGGCGCCCATGTCGCCAAGCACGGCAACCGCTCGGCCACGTCCAAAAGCGGCAGCGCTGACCTGCTGGAAGCTCTGGGGGTCGAGATTTCCCAGACCCCTTCAGAAGTGGCGGCCTTGGTGGATGAAGTGGGATTTGGATTTTTGTTTGCGCAGAAAGTCCACCGCTCGATGCGCTATGCGGCGCAGACCCGCAAGGAACTGGGAGTGCGGACCGTTTTCAACTTGCTGGGACCCCTGACCAACCCGGCCCATCCCGAGTACCAGCTGCTGGGGGTGTTTGCCGGGGAATGGGTGCGCCCCATCACAGAAGTGCTGTCGCGTCTGGGGCTGAAGCGCGCCGTGGTGGTGCACGGGGCTGGCGGACTGGACGAAGTGTCTTTGGCGGGACCCACCCAGTACGGGGTGGCTGACGGCGAGTCTTTGCGCTTCGGCTCGTGGATGCCCGAAGATTTCGGACTGCCCACCTATCCCAAGGAAGCCTTCCGCGGAGGAGACCCGGCTGCCAATGCCGTGATTTGCCGCCAAATTCTTGGGGGCGAGCCCAGCCCGTACCTGGATATGGTGTTAGCCAACGCCGGGGTCGCGCTGTACGCATCGGAAATGGCGGGGGATCCCCGCGAGGGCGTCGAGATGGCGCGGCGTTCAGTCGAAGACGGGAGAGCGGCCGCAGTGCTGGAGGCTTTGATCCAGCGCAGCCCGGTTGCGGAGGAGGCCGGAGATGTTTCTTGACCAGATTCTGGCATCCGTGCAAGACCGTGTGGGCAAGATTCAGGGGCAGAGCGGGTGGCTGTTTGACCGGGCCCAGGAACAGCCGCCGGCCGTCTCGCTGGCAGACGCTCTGAGAACCCACCGGGGGATGCCCGTCGGCATTATCGCCGAGTGCAAGCAGAAGTCGCCGTCGAAAGGCTGGCTGACAGATGACTACCGGCCGGACGCGCAGGCGGCAGGCTACGCCGCGCGGGGGGCGCACGCAGTGTCCGTGCTGACCGAACCCGATTTTTTCGCAGGCAGCCTGGCTGACTTGCAGCGGGTGAAGGCTGCCGTGTCCCTTCCCGTGCTGCGCAAGGATTTCGTCATCGACCCTGTGCAGATTTTCGAAAGCCGGGCTTTCGGGGCCGATGCCGTGCTCGTGATTGTGCGCATCGTCGATGACAGCCAGCTGCGCGACCTCGCCCAGGCAGCAAGGGCCGCGGGCATCGGGATGCTCGTGGAAGTGCACCAGCCAGGGGAACTGGACCGTGCCCTGGCGCTATCTCCCGAGATTGTCGGCATCAACAACCGCGACCTGGACTCCTTTGACACCCGGCTCGAATTTTCGGAAAGGATGGCGCCCTTCATTCCCCCGTCTGTGGTCAAGATTAGCGAGAGCGGCATCCAGACGCGGCAGGACGTGGAGCGATTGCGCCAGGCGGGATATTCCGGGGTGTTGGTGGGAGAGCACCTGATGCGCGGCGGGAATTTGCTGGAGGAACTGGCCAGTGGCTGATGTCGAGGTCAAGATCTGCGGGGTCAGCACTCAGAGCATCGCCGAGCAGGCGGTGGCCCAGGGAGCGGATTACATTGGGCTGGTGCTTGCCGAAAGTCCGCGCCGCGTCACGCTGGCCCAGGCTGGGCAGATGACCCGCGCCCTTCCTGCCGTGCGGTTTGTGGCGGTGGTGAAGCTCATGGGCCAGGAAGACCTGCAAAGGCTGCTGGATAGTGCGGACGTCTGGGCGGTGCAGTACCACGGCGCGGCGGATTTTGACTGGATTGGCCTGGTGCGCGCCGCCGGGCGCCGGGCCATTGCCACCCGGACCGGTGAAGCGGCTGACATTGTGCTGGCCGATGGCCCGGAGCCGGGCCAAGGCAAGCCCTGGCAGTGGCGCAGGCCCCATCTTTCCTGCCCGGTGTGGATTGCGGGCGGGCTGTCCCCGGAAAATGTCGGACAGGTTGTGAGGGCGCTCTCCCCTGACGGAGTGGATGTGTCGAGCGGGGTGGAGACAGGCGGGGTTAAAGATATTGCCAAGATCACTAAATTTATCAAGGAGGCCAAACAATGGCAGTCATGAACAATGTGCCGGACGGCCAGGGCCGCTTCGGGAGCTTTGGCGGGCGCTATGTGCCGGAGACGCTGATGCCGGTGCTGGATGAGCTCACCCTCGCGTATGACCAGGCGAAACAGGATGCATCCTTTGCCGCTGAGCTGGCCGCGCTGCTCAAAGATTACGTGGGCCGGCCCACCCCTTTGCGCCGCGCCGACCGCTTGAGCGCCCGGGTGGGATTTGACGTCTACCTGAAACGTGAAGACCTGAATCATACCGGAGCCCACAAGATCAACAATACCATGGGGCAGATTTTGCTGGCCCGGCGCATGGGCAAGACCCGCATCATAGCGGAAACCGGGGCGGGTCAGCACGGGGTGGCCACGGCGACCGCCGCCGCCCTCTTCGGACTCTCCGCCCAGGTTTACATGGGGGAGGAGGACGTCAAGCGGCAGGCGCTCAATGTCTACCGCATGCAGCTCTTGGGGGCTGAGGTCATCCCTGTCCACTCCGGGTCGCGCACACTGAAAGATGCCACCAACGAAGCCATCCGCGACTGGGTGACCAATGTGCGCTCAACATTTTATGTCATTGGATCGGTCGTCGGCCCCCATCCCTACCCCATGATGGTGCGCGACTTTCAGTCGGTGATTGGCAATGAGGCCCGCCGCCAGTTCCAGGACGTCACCGGAGGCCTGCCGACCCACATTGTCGCCCCAGTTGGGGGCGGTTCCAACTCGATGGGCATCTTTTATGCCTTCCGCAACGACCCAGTGGCATTGGTCGGGGTTGAGGCGGGAGGGGAAGGGGTCGAGACCGGGAAGCACGCCGCTACGATAACGGTTGGCATGAAGGGGATTCTGCACGGCAGTTTAAGCTACCTCCTGCAAGATGAGGACGGCCAGATTATCCCTGCCCACTCCATCTCGGCCGGGCTCGATTACCCGGGGGTTGGCCCCGAGCACGCTTATTTTCATGATACCAAGCGGGCGGAATACCACGCCATCACCGACACGGAAGCGCTGGCCGCATTTCATGAACTGTCGCTGCTGGAGGGGATTATCCCGGCGTTGGAGAGCGCCCATGCGGTGGCCTGGGTGGTCAAGGAACAGGAGAGGCTCCGCAGCCAGCACGCACGGGTGCTGATCAACTTGTCCGGGCGCGGCGACAAAGACGTCGACGCGGTCAGGGAATATGAGGAGGGGACCCATTGACCAACACCGATCGGACATTGCAAGACGTGTTCGCCCGCACCAAACAGCAGAACCGGGCGGCGCTGATTCCGTATGTGACTGCCGGCCACCCGCATCTGCAAGACCTCGGGGCTCTGGTGGCTGCTCTCAATGAGGGGGGCGCGGATATTGTGGAGATCGGCATTCCCTTCTCCGACCCGCTGGCAGACGGGCCGGTGCTGCAGAAAGCAGCGACAGATGCCCTGGCCAGCGGGACAAAAATCCGTGATATTCTGGCCGCCACCGAGAAGATCACCCGCAATTCGGTCCCTGTGGTCTATCTCACGTACATTAATCCGGTTTACCATTTCGGCCTGAAGGAATTCATCCACGCGGCCGCCCAAAGCGGGGTCAAGGGGATTATCATCCCCGACCTCCCCTGGCAGGAAAGCCAAGAAGTCTTCGCTTACACCCAGGAAGAGGGGGTGTCCCTCATTCCGCTGGTGGCGCCCACCTCTACCGATGCCCACATTGCCTCGCTGCAGGCGGTGACAGGGTTTATCTACGGGGTCTCCCTCACCGGGGTGACCGGGGTGCGCCAGGACGTGGACCATGGCGTCGGGGCCATGGTCGCGCGCATCAAGCAATTCACCTCCCAGCCCGTGGCGATAGGATTTGGAATTTCCACGCCGGAGCATGCCCGCGAGGTGGGCCGGGTGGCGGACGGCGTCATCGTCGGCAGCGCCTTGGTCCGGATCGTGGATGAGGCCCAAGACAAGGCCCCACAGGCGGCATACGAGTTCGTGGCCTCTCTGCGGGCGGCATTAAATCCATAGCAACAGGCCTTGACACCGTTCATAAAGCGGTGTATCATCCGGGAAAATACAAAAAGCGATGATTGGGAAGGGGTCGGATTTTCGAAGGCGCAGAGAGTCGGCGGGTGGTGTAAGCCGATACTTCGAGTCCAGACCGTACACCCAAGAGTGTGCATCGAAAGCGCTGCGGCGCGAGTAGAGAATCCGGGATCCCACCGTTAAAGGGGAGTAGCTGTGTTTGCAGCTAGCAGAGTGGCCGGGCAACCGGCCAATAGGGTGGTACCGCGGAGAAAAGGCCTTCGTCCCTAAGGGACAGTTGAGGCCTTATTTTTTTTACGAAAATGAGCGCTTGCGAGGGGATGAATGTTCCATGATTGTGGTCATGACAAAAAATGCGCCAGATGCTGATATTGATGCCGTAACGGAACGTTTGAAGTCTGAAGGGTTTCAGGTGCATATTTCGCGCGGAGTGGAACGCACCATTATCGGGGTCATTGGCGAGGGGACAGAGGGGGTAGTTCGTTTGGCATCGATGCAGTCGGTTGAACAGGTGGTGCCGGTGAGAAGGCCTTACAAGCTGGTCAGCCGCGACTTCCACCCGGAAGACACTATCGTCAACGTCGGGCCGGCGGCTTTCGGCAGCAAGCGGGTGATTGTGATTGCTGGCCCCTGTGCGGTGGAGAGCCATGACCAGGTGATGCAGGCAGCGCGCGCGGTGAATGATTTTGGGCTGACGGTTCTGCGCGGGGGCGCCTACAAGCCCCGCTCATCGCCTTACAGTTTCCAGGGCATGGGTGTTGCCGGCTTGAAAATCCTGGCTGAGGCCCGGGAACGCTTCGGCCTCATGGTCGTTACGGAGGCGGTAGACCGCGACAGCCTGGAAAACGTCGCCCAGTGGGCCGATATGATTCAGATCGGGGCGCGCAACATGCAGAACTTCGAACTGCTCAAAGCGGTGGGCCAGATGCACAAGCCTGTGCTCCTCAAGCGGGGCCTGTCCGCCACCATTGACGAGTGGCTGATGGCGGCCGAATATATTGCGGCCAACGGCAACCGGGACATTGTCCTGTGTGAGCGCGGCATCCGCACCTATGAAACCAAAACCCGCAACACGCTGGACCTGAGCGCAATCCCCGTCGTGAAGCAGTTGTCCCACCTGCCCGTGGTGGTGGACCCCTCCCACTCCACCGGGCAGTGGAACTGGGTGGCCCCGATGGCCCGCGCGGCAGTAGCCGCCGGAGCGGACGGACTGATTATCGAAGCCCACCCCAATCCCACGGAAGCCCTGTCGGATGGCCCGCAAAGCCTGAACCTTCCCCACCTGGGCGAGCTGGTCGCATCCCTGGGAGCTATTGCCGAGGCGATTGGACGGACGATGTCATAGACCCCACGGCTAAAGCCGGGGGCTTGTCGGGATGCATTTCCGACAGGCTCTGGCTTTAGCCGGAAAGCCTGCAAGGGCGCTATGACCAGCCCTAGTCGCCGGGACCTTGGGGGCGAGCGGCTCCGTTCCTTGAGTGCACACCTTGGGATGCTTCTCCAGTCCCATGCGCTGTGGTCCTCCGTTAAAAGCCAGCTGGGGTGTTGCGAGCGGTGCGGAGGGATGTTGCGACCTCAAGGAACCCGGGCGAGGAGAGATTTTTTCACGAAGACGTTACTAGCCCCTTACGGGGCTCCAAAAGGAGAGGCCAACGTATGGTTTTTGTCTTAGACCGACACAAGAAACCGCTGATGCCCTGCACCGAAAAGCGGGCGCGGCAGTTACTGGAGAGGGGTCGCGCCGTCATTGATAAGATGGCCCCGTTCACCATCCGGCTGAAGGATCGAGCGGCGGAGGAATCCCTCTTCCAACCGCTGCGCGTCAAATTCGACCCCGGCAGCAAGACGACAGGCGTAGCCATCGTCTTAACAGGAGCCAAAGGCGAGAAGATCCTCTTCTTCGGGGAGATTGTCCACAAAGTGGGCGTCAAAGCCAAGCTGGATGCCCGGCGAGCGCTCCGCAGAGGGCGGCGGCATCGGAAGACCCGCTATCGAAAGCCCAGATTTCAAAATCGCAAGCGGAAAGATGGGTGGTTGCCGCCGTCGCTGGAAGCCCGCGTAGGCCAGACACTCCATGCCTTAGCGAAGATCCGAAAACTCGCGCCGATCACGATGATCAGTGTCGAGCATGTTCGCTTTGACACGCAAAAACTGGAGAACCCGGAAATTTCAGGCGTGGAATACCAGCAAGGCACCCTCTTAGGCTACGAGCTGCGGGAATACCTGCTGGAGAAATGGGGACGGTGCTGTGCCTATTGCGGTCGCACGAAGGTACCGCTTCAGATTGAACACACCGTGCCAAAGAGTCGAGGCGGAACGAATCGGATCAATAACTTGGCCCTGGCGTGCGAACCCTGCAACCTCCTGAAAAACAATCGCACGGCAGAAGAGTTCGGCTATCCCGAGGTTCAGGCCCAGACGAAGAAACCGCTGAAAGATGCGGCGATGATGAACGCCACGCGCTGGCGGCTTTACACCCAGCTCAAAGCGACGGGATTGCCTGTCGAAGGCGGATCCGGCGGGCGTACCAAGAAACAGCGTCTCGACCACAGCTTCCCGAAAGAGCACTATTACGATGCGCTCTGTGTCGGCGAAAGTACGCCCGATCGCTTCACCCGCCTGCCCTCCTACGTGCAGGTGTGGACTGCGAAGGGGCGGGGCACCCGCCAAATGTGTGGCACGGACAAATACGGCTTCCCCATCCGTCATCGGTCACGGCAGAGGGTCCACTTCGGGGTTCAGACGGGGGATCTGGTACGCGCGGTGGTGCCCAAAGGAAAGTACGCTGGCACGCACACGGGCCGCGTTCTCGCGCGGACCAGTGGCTCTTTTGATCTCTCGGCGCAAGGACGACGTATCGTTCAGGGCATTTCGTACAAATACTGTCGCATTGTACAACGCAACGGAGGATGGACCTATGACCAAAAACCCGTTTCCGCCTAGGAGCGGAAGCCCGCTTTCCTCCCCAGGGCGGAAGCCCGGGGCTTCTCGCGGGCATTTGGTGAAAATCGGCATCATTGGGCTGGGCCTGATAGGCGGCTCGATTGCGGAGGCTTTTCACGACGCGGGCTTTGAGGTGGTGGGGTGGGACCCGGACCCCGCCGTCCGCCTTATGGCCGAAGAAGCCGGCATCGGCACCCGCGAGCCGTGGAGGTCATGGGTCAGCCACGTGGACCAGATCGTATTGGCCTCCCCGCTGGCGGTGGTGGGGGACTGGATCAGGCAGGTGGTGGCGGAAGCCCGGCGCCCGCTCGTGCTGGTGGATGTATCCTCCGTCAAGACGCCCTTGCAGCCCTTTTACCGCCAGGTGCTCCCGCCTTCCTGCCTCCTGTCCCTGCACCCTATGGCGGGGAAGGAAGTGCGGGGGTTTGCCTACCGCGACGGGGCACTGTTCCGGGGGCATCCGTGCCTGGTGGTCCCGTGGCGGGATAGCCCGCCAGAGGACCTGGTGCGCTTGTGGATGGACACTCTCGGCACCAGGCCCGTCACCGTCCCTTGGGACCTTCACGATCCGCTGATGAGCCTTGTCAGCCATGTCCCGTACCTGATTTCAGCCTCCGTGCTTGCCCTCGCCCAGGACAGCCCGGCTGAGTTGGCCCAGTGGCCTGAGGTTGCGGGTACGGGATTTATGGATACGACCCGCATTGGGGCCAGCGACATGGGACTGTGGCAGGAAATACTCCACAGCAACCACGATGCGGTCCGGGAGACTTTCCAGCGCTATGCGGACCTCATCAATTCCTGGAATCGGCAGATCCAGCAAGGGGGCTGGCCCCCGGCCCTGAACAGCGCGCCGGCCGCGCGCCGCCGCGCATTGGCGGCGCAGGGCGCCGCCCCATCCTCCCCTGAAAGGAATGATGCAGTCCATGGAATTGAACCCCTGCCGTAACCCTGTTGTCGGGTCTATGCGCCCCCCGGGCGACAAGTCGGTCACTCACCGCGCGATTTTGTTTTCCGCTCTGGCTCAGGGCGAGAGCGCAGTCATCCGGCCCCTGGTGGCTGCCGACACCCTGGCCAGCCGCCGCCTGGTGGAGAGTCTGGGGGTGCGGGTCGTGGAGGACCGTGACCGCTGGATCCTCCAGTCGCCGGGGCCAGGAGCCTGGCCAGCTCCCGCAGGCGCCATCGACTGCGCCAACTCCGGCACAACCATGCGCCTCGCCATGGGAATGCTGGCGGCGGGCCCGGAGACCCGCGAACTACAAGGCGACCCGTCTTTATCATCACGGCCGATGGAACGGGTGGCCGCACCGCTGCGGGCCATGGGGCTGGAGGTGCAGACAACGGCGGGCCACGCCCCCGTCCGGGTGCACGGCGGTCCGCACCACGGCATTGACTACCTCATGCCGGTGGCCTCAGCCCAGGTCAAGTCGGCCCTGCTGCTCGCCGCCGTGAGCGGGTCGGGCCCAACGGCCATTACCGAGCCGCGCCCGACCCGGGATCACACAGAACGGATGCTGCAAGCGATGGGCGCGCGGGTGGAGTGCGCCCGCCGTGTAATCACAGTATGGCCCAGTTCCCTGCGCCCAGCCGTGGTGCAGGTGCCGGGGGACCCGTCCTCCGCGGCTTTCTGGGCGGCGCTGGCGGCGCTTACGGCCGGCTCTGAGCTGACTCTAGAAAACATCAGCCTGAGCCCCCGCCGGATAGGTTTCTACCGCGTTCTGGAAGCCATGGGGGCGCGCATCACCATTAAGGAGACCAGCGCCGTTCCAGAGCCGGTAGGCGATATGACGGTCCGCCCCGGACTCCTGCACGGGGTCGTGATTGCGGGGGGGGACATCCCGGACATGATTGACGAGGTGTCCCTGGCAGCTATGGTGGCGACCCAGGCCCAGGGCGAGACCGTCATATCGGGTGCGGAAGAGCTGCGGGTCAAAGAGAGCGACCGAATTCACGCCACGGTGGAAAGTTTGAGAAGTCTCGGCGCCCACATTGAAGAGCAGCCCGACGGCATGGTCATTTACGGCCCCACACCTCTTCACGGGGGCAGGGTGAACGCCTCAGGGGACCACCGCATCGCCATGATGCTGGCAGTCGCCTCGGCGGTGGCCCGCGGCCCGGTGACTCTTGACGGGGAAGAGAGCGTGGCGATCAGCTACCCCGAGTTCTTTGCCCAATACGGGCAGTGGGCCCAGGGCCGGGGCCTGTAGGCCGGAGCACCCCAGCCATTTTTGGCGTCTGCGTCTATGCCCGCGGCCGGGAATCTGCGATGATTGGGATACAGCTCTTGAAAAAATTCCATTGAGGCAGGAGGAATCCACGGTGAGCGAGTCGCCCCCCAATATCCGGGTCCGCCGGCATCCCGAGCGCGGCCACCATGAACGTGATATCCTGTACAGCATTATTGACGGGGCGTGGTACTGTCACGCCGCGACTGTGAGGGACAGCTGGCCGGTGGTCATCCCGACCCTGCACATCCGGATCGGCGACCAGCTTTACATTCACGGAGCAGTGGCAGCCGGCCTGCTGAAGAACTTAGGGGAAGGGGCCCCTGTCTGTGTGACTATCACCCACCTTGACGGACTGGTGCTGGCTCGGTCTTTGTACAACGCGGATGCGGATTTCGTCGGCATGATGAACCTCTACAAAAAGTGGACCAAAACATTTACGTATCCCCGTAAAAATGCCGGGGATGAACCAAAGCCTCTGACGGCCTGCGCCGTATAACCACAGAGGTCTCGGGTAGTGATGGCTAACCGGCTTGATGACGAGATGCCTGACCGGGAGCCCGCGTGGTACGGGATGTTCTGAGCTTCGCCTCCTGAGAAACGGGTGACCGCAGTGGGAGCGATGCACACACCGAGAAGAGTCTCCGTTCTCAAGGACTCTCCCCCTCTCCGGAGGGGGAGACAAAGGTCAGACGCATGGCGGATGTCTATATTTGATTAGGAAATGTGGCAACTGCTGATACCACCGAGAAGCTGCCCAAGCCTTGGGGGTCTCCATTACAACCTTACGGCGTTGGGAACGCGAAGGAAAACTCGGCCCGGCACATACTTCTGGTGGCCACCGTCGTTATGATTTGGTGAAGCTCTGCCCCGAACGCTTCCGGGCTGCTGCCGATGTTACGCGAAAAACCGTGGCCTATGCCCGGGTGTCCAGTCATGATCAGAAAGCGGAGTTGGCACGTCAAAAACAAGTGCTCGAACTGTACTGTGCCCGCCAAGGGTGGACCTTTGAGGTGGTGGCCGACCTGGGATCCGGGATGGATTACCATAAAAATGGCCTCAAACGGCTCTTGAATGACATCCTGGCCGACCGGATCGGTCGTGACGCACAAGGACGGCTCTTGCTCTTTGGGGCGAGTTGGTCTTTGCCATCTGCGAAGCCAAGCACGTGGAGGTGGTGATTCTCAACCAAGGGGAGGACCCCACGTTTGAAGAGGAATTGGCCGAAGACGTGCGGGAAATCATCACGGTGTTTGCGGCCCGGCTGTATGGCAGCCGAGCGCGCAAAAACCAAAAGTTATTGGATGGCGTGACACACGCCGTGGAGGAGGCGTCGTCATGATTCTCGCCCACAAGATTGGTCCCGGCGCTGCAGGCGCCATGTGAGCTTGTGATCCCGATACGCGGGATTTTCCCCTTCTAAAATTTCGACAATCCGGTCCATAATTTCCCTATCAGGCACCTTCGTACCCATCCTCTGTGACGCTATAGCGCGGAATCACGCGCCCTCATGAGGGCGTCTGGGATGAGGTGACGGCGGTCTCTTCTCGTGACTGTCGATGGCGCCAGGCATAATAGGAACCGCGGGGCAAGGTGATCGCTTCGCATACGTGTACCGACTGTCCCTGTTCGACCCAGTTATCCGCCCACTGGCACAATGCAGTCACAGCCAGCAGTGCGACAATTTGCGTGGGGTGTTGTCTTCGACTAAGCTGGGAACCCCCTGGCGATTCCCCGGCGCTTTGTCAGGCCTCTCGCGTCCATCGTCGGAGCCGTGGAATATTATACAAGGCGGTCCCGGTTTCGCTGCAGGTCTTGCGGGCCATACGCGGGAAGACGATCGGTGCCACAATCCACAACACTGTCATGAGGATAATAGAAGATATGCATCGCGAGCGGCGAGCCGCTGTCATGGACCTGCAATTGTTGGCCTGTGAGCCAGAGATGCAGGTGCGGAATGCCAAAGATTGAGTCCCGCGATGTATCTGGCATTTCTTGAGCAGGCCAATCGGGCTTATTTCACGACGGAGTCGGGATAGCCGGGACGTGGGAGAACACATCGTCTTTATTAGTCCCGAAACAAATGGGCGACCGTTAGCAACGTGGCGGGAAAAAGGGGCGTGTGGACCTGATCAGCGCCATGAAATGGGCCGTCTACCTGATAGCCAGCTTTCGCGAGTCGATAGATCGTCAGGGTGAGCTCGTCGGGGTCGACCACCCAATACTCCGGGACCTGAAACCGCGCGTAGAGATGGACTTTGACGCCCAAATCGCGAGTTCGTGTGCTGGGTGACAGCACCTCCACGACAAGGTCCGGCGCGCCTTGCACATTCGCGTCGGTTACGATGGTTAGTCGCTCGGTGCGAATAAACAAGACATCGGGCTCCGTGACGTTGTACTCATCGAAGACGACATCAAACGGAGCCGGATAAACCTCGCCGTATCCTGCGTCCTCCTGTTTTTGCAGAAAATTTGTTAGACGCAAAACTGCGCGCTGGTGCTTGCGGTTCGGCGACGGACTCACAGCGAGATCTCCTTCCAGAATTTCATAACGTTTCCCGTCGTCGGGCAATTGGGCCAAATCAGCTTCGGTAAACACAGGGCGAATCACGTCCATTGATGCACCTCCTTGGGGTGGAATATCGTCCACATTCCGCCTAAGCCATTATCTATTCTCGTGATTTATTATACTGCATCTGGCCGCTTATCAAACGCACCGTAAAACCCCTTGCTTTAGCTATAGGGATATCAGGCGCGCGCCGTTAGCCGAATATTTGCTATTTACATGCTAGGCGCCTGGCGATATCCTATGGATATACAAAAGTCACCACAGACTCGATGCCGAGCGAGTGGCTAGGGGGATTTTGGCGCACCCTTGGCGAGTAAAGCTGACGTAAGTCGGTTCCTCGCAAGAATCCCCCGGATTTGTCTGTGGGGAGTGTCAACCTTATTCCGACCGCAAGCTTCTGAGGCCTACCCCGTCACCATCTCGGCGGCGTCCGGGTGCTGGCCCTCGCGGACCCGGCACGGGTTCATGTCAGGCGGAACACCGAGAAGTCGCGGCTCAAGCGGACGCTCCAGCGCTTGCACAGCGTTATGCGGGAGATCCTCCACGAGCCCGTCGAGGACCAAGCTCGCCGAATTACCCAAATCTTGCAAGGCCACTATGTGAAAGCAAGTCTGCCATGTGGTCGTGCGGTACTGGCGCCGCATAAAGGCGCCCTTCTACCCGGGCGCTTTAGCCGCTGGCCTGAAACGCGGCCAGGCGCTGTGCCCATTCTTGTCGCAAGGTGGTCAGAACCAGGGGGATATCCTTTCGTTCCCAGTCTAAACTTAGAGGGGGGCGAGGTGCTATCTATTGACGTTCCCTCCCGGTGAAGCATTAGCCATCCATAAGCTCATTTAAACACAAAATTCCTTCGTTTTTTTCTCCAGGAAAAATGCCAGATCCTTTTTGATCACCGCCGACTGCGACAAAAACGGTGGAACGGCGGCGTTGCTAGGCACCAGATTTAAAGGGCCCTGGCGGTTCGCGGGAGCTAAATCCTATTACCGGTTCGGAGCTTCTAAAGCCACAGAGCTGGCTGTCCCACTGGAGGCCGCCCACTCCCCAGCGCCGCGAAGAGGTGTTCCCCACCCGAACCCACACCCTCTTTCCGGTTGAAAGTCCCCGGTAAGGCCGTTATTGCGTGTGACTCAGTCTCAACTGGCTTTTTGCGGCAAGCGCCCTCCATGGTGCACAAGAATTCGCCAGCAGTGAAGGCGTCTCAAGACGGGGGAGCATTCTCGTGCAGGAAAAAATCACACAGTGCCGAATACAAGAAGCGGGAGGCGCTGCGAAGTGTGGGGAATTGATGGGGGCGGCTCATCGACGCGGGGCATTGCGTTTAAGCCCAAGGAAGAGTGGGGGCCGGTCGCGAGCGCGGGGGCGTCCAATATTCTGGTCGTCGGGCAAAAGGCCGCCTTTTCCGCAGTGGACCGGGTGCTCGCGGAGCTCGAGCTAGAATCGAACGGCAGCGGGGTGGCAGGACTGGCGGGGGCGGACCGGCCGGCCGTGTTTTCGGCATGGCAGGAGTTTTTTCGCCAGCGCCAGCTGTCAAGAGTTTGGATCGTGGGTGACTACTGGCTGCCGTGGGGGGCATATACCGGCGGGAGGGACGGAGCCGTGGCCATACTGGGAACCGGCTCGCTGTTTTTCTCGGTGTGGGAGGGACGCCTTTTGCGGGCAGGGGGCTACGGCTGGAAAATCGGGGACCCCGGTTCGGGGCTGCTGCTGGGACAGCAGGCTCTGCGGGCGGCGGCGCAGTCTCTGGAAGGGTGCGGGGCGCCGAGCGCACTGGGGGCGGCCGCCCTGGAATTTTTTGGGGCACGCGACCTGCCCGCTCTGCTGAACACTCTGTACGCTCCGGATATGCCGTGGAGGCACGTCGCCGACTTTGCTCCGGTAGTGTTCCGCGAGGCGGCCGCCGGAGACGGCGCCAGTGCGGGTCTGCTCGCAGCCGAAGCCCGCAGCATTGTCCGCTGCCTGCAGCTTCTGCAGCCAGGAGACAGGGGCTTGGGACCTCTAACGGTCGGGTTGAGCGGGGGGATGGCTGCAGCCTGGCTGCCCTATTTGGAACCGCTTTTGGCCCAGGAGGGCTGTGTATCTGTGAGCATTGTCAAAGAACTTCCCGTGCAGGGGGCTGCGCGGCTTGCAGCTCTGTGGGAACAAGAAAGGCGGCCATATAATTGTGAGCAATGAAATTGAGGCCCGAGTCTATCTGGCCGCTACCGGGAATCTGATTCCCGCGCGGGTCCAGTGGAATAACCAGGGACGGATCTCCCGGATCTCCCGGCTGGATACCAGGACAACAAGTTTGCCCATTTTGCTGCCGGGATTTATTGACGAGCACATTCACGGGGCGGACGGCCACGACGTCATGGAAGCCACTGCGGACAGCTGGCGCCATATCGAACAGGCGTTGGCGCGCCACGGGGTGACGGGATTTCTGGCGACCACCATCACCGCGCCCTGGCCGGAACTGATGGCCGTGGCCGACCTGGCCCGAACCTACGAGGTCAGCAGAGACAGCATATGTCTGGGAATGCACTGGGAAGGGCCGTATCTTGACCCCGGGTATAAAGGGGCGCAGCCGGAAGAATCCATCCGCCCCATCGTCCTGACCGAAATCGAGCACATTATTGCCCGCTCCCAAAACGCCCGCCTGCCCTTGCAGCTCATGACTGTGGCGCCCAACCAGCCGGGGGCTTTAGAGGCGGTCCGGCTTCTCGTTGCCGGAGGCGTCAGGGTCAACATGGGACACTCGGGGGCGACCCGCGACGAAGCCTTGGCGGGGATCTCTGCCGGTGCGGACGGGGTGACCCACCTGTTCAATGCCATGGCCCCGCTTCACCACCGCGAGCCGGGACTGGTCGGGGTCGGGCTGACGTCTGAGAAGGCGTGGGTGGAACTGATCACGGACGGGGTCCACATTCACCCCGACATCGTGCGCATGGTCTTTGCGCTGGCCGCTCCGCGCGTCATCCTGGTGACAGACGGCATCTCAGCGATTGACTGTCAGCCCGGCCGCCACCGTCTGGGCCAGTGGATGGTGAATGTGGACGGCGCCTCCGCGCGCCTTGATGACGGCACCTTGGCGGGGAGCATCCTCACCCCCGACCAGTCCTTGCGCAACCTCCTAGACTGGGGGATTTCATTGCGGGCCATTGTGGGCGGTTGGTCCGAAGCTCCGGCGAGGCGCCTCCAGCTCGAGGGCCGGGGCCGGATCGAAGAAGGGGCATGGGCTGACATGGTGGAGCTTGACGCGCAGTACCAGGTGCGGGGCACCATCAAGAACGGGCAGTGGATATACCGGCGGTAGGGGAGTTACTATATAGCTTGATGACAGATCGCCGTTTTTACACTGAAGAACAGATTAGGCAGTTCCGGCAGGAAACGGCACACCACGGCCCTCGGCAAACGGTCGTCTATTGCCGGGTGAGTAGCCAAAGCGAACGCCCCGACCTCAAAAATCAACGGCGGGCGCTCGAGGAATTTTGTCTGGCGCGTGGATTAGCCCCCGCCGAGTACGTGGAAGAAATCGGTGGGGGGATGAATTTTAACCGCAAGAAGTTCTTGGCCTTAATGGATGCCATTGAAGCCGGGACGGTGGGCACCTTGATTATCGCCCACCAAGATCGCCTGACCCGTTTTGGCTATGAATGGTTCGCACGGTTCTGCCAGCGCCATGCTTGTGACATTCTAGTACTCAATCAAGAACATTGGTCACCCGAAGAAGAACTCGTGCAGGACTTGTGGACCATCACTCATGTCTTTTCGGCTCGACTGTATGGGTTACGCAACTACCGAAAAAAACTTCAGGAGGCACTGGATGCCGACGTTAGCCCACAAAATCCGGTTGACCCCGACGCCGGAGCAAGTGACATACTTTAAGCAAGCGTGTGGCACGGCCCGCTTTGTCTGGAGATGCGGCAGCGGGCCATTACCCGCAAGATGCAGGCGGCCAAAGCCGCTATCGGTCTGACCCCGAAGGCTCCCATT
>DAIDDL010000018.1 GCA_027309085.1 Sulfobacillus sp. | reverse complement strand
GATCAATTTACCTAAATTATAACAGGTTCCCTCCACTTCAAGGGTCCAACCTGACTCATCTGGGGATGCATGTTTTAAGTTGGTCCGATCCTTTGAGTCGAATCACTACCGCATTGGGAGTTAACCGGTGACCAAGCACTTTAGATTGGAGATTATAGCTAATCAATGCGTTTTTTAAGACATTGACAGTTTGGACCGCCCAAGCTTCCTGTGCTTCGCTCGATTGTTCCGACGTCCCATTAAGGCAAATCCATCGCCACAATTCTGGACTTGCCCATGATGGCTTATCTTCCACGACCTGTGCATAAGCCTCAGTTGACTCGGTTGTTTGCACTCCGGACTTGATATCCATCCCGGCGTGAGTTGAGGCTAACGGAGCATTGGTGACCAAAGCGTTCTTCGGGGGCATGTCTTCCGTAGAAAAATCCACTCGTTCAGCCGGAAACTGGCCACTCCAGTCAAGCCAAGGCGTAGCATCTCCAATGTTCCTCCGGATTTCCGTCAGAGAGGTAAACAGGTTCCCTCCACTTCAAGGGTCCAACCTGACTCATCTGGGGATGCATGTTACGCGAAGTCTTAACCAATATTTCGCACAATGTTAATTTAATAATCACCATAAATAAGCGCGCCCTCAGTATAGTCTATGTTAATACATTTTCATTAAAGGAGCAGAACACTATGGCAGGATTGTCGCCCAAGCGCTTCGGGCAAAAGACTTTGATGGTCATGGCCGGGGCTTCCCTCATTGCCGGCTGCGGCACAACAGCAGCCGCCCAACCACAAACAACCGCGAAATCCACTAAGCCAACCCAACTGGTATTATATTCGGCACAAGGGTATGACCAGGCCGAAGCCACGGCATTTCAAAAGGCCACCGGGATCAAGGTTCTCTTAGATGACATGTCGACGGGTCCCCTGTTGGCGAAAGTCCAAGCGGAAGGCTATCACCCCAAATGGGATGTCATCTGGTTCGATGGCAATGGCGCCATGTCCTCTTTGGATCAAAATCATATGCTGCTGAAAAACAATTTGCCGCCCAATGCCGCAAATTATAACCAGCTTGGCACAACGCTGCTCCCGGCAGACCATTCGTATTTGCCCACGGGGATCACCGCCGCGGGAGCCATTGCCTACAACACCAAATATCTCAAACCCAGTCAAGTTCCCACAACGTGGCAAGGACTCCTTAGCCCACAATTTAAAGGGCAAATCGGCATGGACAATCCGGCGGTGTCTGGTCCCACCTACCCCTTAGTCGCCGGAATCTTTAAAATCATGGGCACCCAGCAGGGACAAGCCTTTTTCTCAGGACTGAAGAACAACGGACTGCACATCTATAGCACGAACGGGGACACCCTTCAGGCATTGGAAACCGGCGCGATCAAAATCGCCATGTTCCAAGATTCGGCCGAATGGAGTGCACACCAAAAAGGCGCGCCGATTAATGTCGCATACCCAACCAATGGCGTAGCGATGCTTCCGTCTGACATGGCCATTGCGGCCAATGCTCCCGATATGAAGGCGGCCAAAATGTTTGTCAATTTTGTGCTTTCCTCTGCTGGACAGCAGGTGCAACAAACCCAAGGGGGAGGGGACTCCCTGTTCGTCCCGGTTATCAAAGGCGAAATCCCCAATCCTGCCCGACCGAATGTGCCCATTAATTGGATCCGGATCAATCCCGTCTGGGCCGGTCAGCACGAAACCAATTGGATCACCTGGTTTACGAATAATATCGTCCAATGAGGATACTGCAAAAGGGACTATCCCGTCTGATCCCGGTAATTATCCTCGCCGTTCTTTTGGGATATCCCTTAATTTCCTTATTTATTCAAATTTTCTTTCCTCAAATCAACGCCTACCATCCTTCGTGGGCCCCGTCTCTTTCGGTGGTCAAAGAAGCATGGTCTAATCCACTATTTCGCATCGCATCGAGCCACAGCTTGCTTCTTGCCTTTACCGTAGCCACGGCCAGTACCCTCTTGGGTACGGTCCTGGCTATTGCCTGGCAATGGCACAATCCGTATGGCCGCCGTATCTTTACCACCCTGATGTGGGTCTTGTTTCTGACCCCTAGTTTCGTCATTGCCGAGGGATGGGAACTCTGGGGAATGCCGGGCGGGATAGGCAGTCACGGATTGGGACTGGGCTCCCAGGGATTGGCGGTGTTGTTTTCCCCATGGGGCATCTGGTGGGTCTTAACCCTGCGCTTTTTCTCCCTGCCGATGATGGCAGTCGGCGCCACCATCGAAAATATGGGCCGTGAGTACCTCGATGCCGCGCAGATCTTAGGCGCCGGCTACTTTTTCCGCCAATGGCGCATTTTGCTTCCGCTATTGCTCCCGAGTATTCTGTCGAGCTTTTTCCTAACCTTTGCCGAAACCATCGGAGACTTCGGGGTGGCCGCCACACTGGGCAGTAGTTCCCACTACTTGCTCCTGTCCTATCTGATCTTCCAGTCGCTGACGACATTTCCGGCCAATTTTGGGCTGGTCGGGGCCTATGGCTTGTCCCTAATCGTAATGGTCGTGATCGTTCAAGGCAGTGACCGGATCTGGCTTCGGCGCGCTTCGCACACCGTTGTGCATGGCAACGTCCACCGCCGACCCCCCGAACGCACTAGCCTTTGGGCCACCATTGCCTTGGCTATTCCCTTTGTGCTGGGCCTGGGGGTGCCCTTAATAACTTATGTTTGGGTCTCATTATTGCCATCGTTGTCTCCTGCAGTAAACATCTGGCACCTATCCTTGGTCAACTTTTCCCACGCCTTGAGCGGTCACACGATCTACCAGGCCGTATGGCGCTCACTGGGATATGCCGTCATCGCCGCTATCATCACGGTCGTTATAGGCCTGTACTTGGGCGCGTTGAGCGGCAAAGAAGTGTCGCGTCTGACGGCTAAGCTCCTCACCGCCACGATTGCCATCCCTGGGCTGATTCTGGGCATTTCCTATGTTTTTGCCTATAATGCGCCCTGGCTGGTCAACAATGGCTTCAATATTTACGGCACGCCCATCGCACTGGAAATGGCTTATATCGCCGGTTCGCTGCCGTTTGTCGTCCGCATGCTAGCCGGAGCGCGAAGCCAAATGGACCATGGTTTGGACAATGCCGGTGCCGTACTTGGGGCTGGTCTCTTACGTCGATTGCGCACCCTCGTCATCCCTCTGTTATGGCCCACGATCGTTTCATCGACGTTGCTGGTATTGACCAACGTCATGTTTGAGCTGCCCGCTTCGGAACTCTTATATCCGTCCGGCAGCCCGACCTTGGCGGTGGCTATCATCCACCTGTTCAATAACTTCCATTACGGACAAGGCGCGGCCCTAACCATCTCGGGCATCCTGCTGGTTTCCCTCGTGACGCTCTTAGTCCGCATCTTGCAATCCCGTTTGTTTTCGGGCTGGAAAGGCAGCCAAAAATCCGTTGCATCCCCGGAAACCAGTGCCCGGACGTTACCCGCCACGCAAGTTGAGGAGGTCTAATATGTCGTTGGAAATCCGTCAGGCGGTCAAGAAATATCAATCCGTACACGCCTTGGATCATGCCCAGCTCGAAATTGCGCGGGGTCAAATCGGGGCCTTGCTCGGAGCCAGCGGCTCCGGCAAGACCACTTTATTGCACGCGATTGCCGGCTTGGTCCGTCTTGACTCGGGCACCATCCGCTGGAATTCTGCAACCTGGCAGGACGGAAAGACCTTTGTCGCCCCGGAAAAAAGGAAAGTCGGGATGGTGTTTCAGGATTTTGCCTTGTTCCCTCATTTGACGGCCCAGCAAAACATTGAATTCGGCCTACGGGCCCACCATTGGCCCCGCTCTAAGATGACCGAGCGCGTCGACGAGCTTTTGGCTCTCGTGCACTTGAAGGAATATCGCACGCGATTTCCCCACGAGCTCTCTGGCGGTCAAAAACAACGGGTTGCGGTCGCCCGCGCCTTGGCCCCGGCTCCCTCGCTGCTCTTGATGGACGAGTCCCTGTCCAGTTTAGATGCCAGTCTCCGCCGCGCGCTGCAAGACGAGCTAAGAACCTTATTCCATCAGTTGTCCATTACGGTCGTGATGGTGACTCATGATCCCCAAGAGGCCATGGCCATGGCCGATTACCTGGTGGTGATGGACAAAGGTCAGGCCGTAGCCCACGGGTCCAGCTCCGATCTCTACCATCGTCCCCTCAACGTGGCGATGGCGCAGCTTTTAGGACCATGCACCCTATGGGAAGGGCATATTGCCCACTACGACGACGCTTATGCAACCGTGCAAGCAAACAAGCTTTCCTTCCGGCTGCCTCTGGCCGATCCGGTTTCGGGCAATCGGGTAACCTTGTGCTTGCGTCCGGAATCCATTAGCATTCCGTCCAATGCCAAGCTGAACGATCACGTGGTCATGCCCGTGGACGTCATATCCGCCCGTTTTGAACATGGCCGCTATCTGGTCCAAGCCCAATCCCCGGCCGGACTCACGGTGTTTTATTCGGATCACCCGCCGTCGGACCGCACGGAGGTCACATTTAATCCCGCACAATGCGCCATCCTTCCCGCCACGCCGTAATGGCCCGGCAGGAGAATACCTCAGGCACCAGCCCCATGAAGATGTCGCAGTCGAAAGAACCCCCGTCCGGAACCATGTTCGGGAGGGGGTTCTTTCGACTGCGAGGCCGAGCAACTCGGCCGGTAGGGAACGCGAAAACTGACAGCCCACCGGTTCCATGCGTTGGGCAATAACCGCCGTGGTCAGGACAACCACTTCCTGCTCGTCGAATGGGATCCGCACAAGCATCATACACCACCTCATGCCCACCATCCTTGAGGGTGGTGACCGATTCCGTCCACAGGAGGGCTTTCCGATCTCTTGCGGTTTGGACCTCACTCTCCCTAAAGAGAGAGAATGCGCCTTATATCTCCGCCCTGAATGCAGAGTTTTACGGCACATCGTAATAAAATGGCGTGCCCTGCCACGCCGACAAATCCTTCCTGATAGACAGAAGGGTACTTCTTTAATACGCATGACGAGAACCGCGCCGACGAACTAGCAAGCGGGAGGTCCACGGAGTCACCGGACAAGATCTGCTATCACTGGAAAAGAAGTGACAGCGCAAGGTCCGGGGCGTACACCTCATCGTCCAGATTCTCGCCGACCTGGAGGATCTGATCGCCATCGTGGGACCATCCAATAATTAATGCGCCAGCTAGGGGCCGTTAATCTTGGGATTTGATGAGGGATAACACGAAAACGCAAAAATGTGATGTAGGCGTTATTTGTACTGAAACACACCTAGGCTATGGGCTATGACACTACAAAAACGATATGAGGAGGATTACGCGACCTTGGTAAGAGCTTTTTGCGCTGTGGCCGTTCCCCCCTTAAAAGTTAAGAGGATAGGACGACATTTTGGCAATTTGCGGCAAAAAAATATCGACATTTTGCGGCGGTTTGCACTGCTCCCCTCCTCGTGGGGGGCGTGCGGACATGTTGGGGGATTTCAGCCCACGACACTTACGCCGCGATGTGCATCCCGGCTTTTTTATCTCTGGTATTCGGGTATTCGGGTATTCGGGTATTCGGGTATTCGGGCGGTGGGAGCGCTTAAGCGCTCCGCACGAGGCTGCGCATCTGGTCTCCCTGACCCTGTCGTATTCGTCCCAGAGCCATTGCCAGCATGACAAGCAAGGCGAGTCCGCAACGCAATTTCATTTTGGCGAGGCCGCGAATCGTGTGCAGTTCAAAGCCGAATGACACATCGAGTCGACTATTCACCCGTTCCACTGCGGTGCGGTGGGCGTATTCCCGGTCCCACTTGTAGCTGTCCCGGTCGATCGGCGTAAAGATGCGGCGATCCGTCTCCAGGGGAATGCGGATCCCCTGCGCTACGGGACATTCGGCCGCGCCAGCACACGTCACCCCGGCACGTTGCGCGGGGCATCTCTTCTTTAACGTGTTGTGGTCCTTTTCGAAGCCGCCCGAGGTCATTTCCCGTTCGACACCGGTGACCGGACACTGGCAAAAGACTTGACCACAATAATTGTATGTCACATTGATGTACCCGGGCAAAGGCCGGGTCGGTTCCGCGATCTTCCACATGTTGCGGATGCCAATAACGGGCTTAATGTGATAGGTATCCCAGCAGAGGGTCAGATATTTGGTGTCATCATACCCCCGGTCGGCGGTGAGGATGGCGGTCGCCGACAGCAGAGCTAGGTGATGCGTGTGCAGATTTTCAAGCAGATGCGGGCCTTCGGTGATATCGGCTGTGGACGCTTTTGTCACCGTCCAGGCGACGGGCAGTTCATAGGTCGCATCGACCAGTAAATGAATCTTGTAGCCAAACCATTTCACAATTTTTTCCCACGGCTTGCCGTGGGCATCCACGCCCTGATAAGCCTTTCTTCCATGATCTGCATCGAGGTCGCGCCGTCCATCCGGGGTTTCGTGCGCATTCTTGTGAGTGGCGAAAGAAGGAAGCGCTTTGCTATCCACGGCCAACCGCTGGCCAAAGTCCGGCAGGACAGTGCGCAACTGCTCCACAAGCTCATCGAATATCCCTTCAATTTGTGGCAAATGATCCATCAGGCGTTGGAGAAAGCGGGTATACGCCCAGGCGGAGGGGACACGATGGCCGAATCCGCAGAGTTCCCGCAACTGGCCATTTCTGGCCAGTTCGCGTCGCAGGCTTTCGATGGACGGATGCTGAAAAACAATCCCGGCTAAGACCGAGTTCCACAAAGGACGAATGGGGTAGTCGTTGCGCCCCCGGCCGCGATGCGTCTCGAGGGCCCGCATGAGCGCTTCATCCGGCAGGGCCTCCAACACACAACACAGCCGTTCTAAATCCCCCAAAGATTGGACGTCCTGCCAGGAAAACAGTGAGACTTGTGGTATAATCGCCATAAACAGTAAGCTCCTTCCGGAAAATTGTGGCTTAGCACTTCAATTTTACCAAAGGCGCTTATTGTTTTGTGTTTATTTTTGGGGGGATTGGCCATTTTTTGCGGCTTTGTCCCATGGCGACCATTGGGGGGGCTTTTGGCTTTGGTGCCTGGATCCTGCCCAAAACCCGCGATATTTCATGAAATCTTGGGGGAAAGGGTTTTGGCCCCGGCCCGCAACCTTTACGGCCTCAAGGGTTTCCCGACAACGCAAATAGCTCTGGTAAAGTTAGAGAAAACAATGAAATTAGGGAGCGCGTTAGCGGTGTCATCGGCCATGATGTTGGTCTCATTGCTCCCCGTTGTGAGCGCCATGGCAGCATCCGCACCAATCGTACGCGTAATTCATAGCGCTGCCCCGTGTGGTCCACCTTCCATATCCGGTCCGCCAAATACGTGGCCACCGTGACCACGGCTTGCGTATGCCCGTGACCTTTTTGGACCCGTTCCCGATAATAAATCACGGCTAATTGGGGATCATAGCGGCGAGCGGTTTCCGCCGCGATATACAGTTGGGCCTTAAGCCAGCTTGGCCCCGCTTTGGTGATCCGTTGACCGCGTGAGAGTGCGATCCCCGATTCTTTGACGCGCGGAATGAGTCCCGTATAGCCGCGAAACTTATCCGCCGTCGCAAATGTGTGGCTCGCGAGGGCGGCCTACGCCGTAGAGGCTTTCGAGCGTGCGCTCGGGGGTCAGCGTCTCGTAGGGCTGACGCGCCGCCTGGATCGCCGCCTGGTGTTGGGTGCGCAACAGCGTGAGAATCTCCCAATCCGCTTGGATTTCCGCCACGCGCGCGTCCCAGTCTAAGTAGTCGGGGGTCCCATAAATGGCGCAAGCGCGTTCGATCAGCGTCCAGAGCGCCACGCTCACCTCCTCCACGGGCCGTTTGGCCCAGGTATCCCCGACGGCATGCAGCGCAACCCCCAACGCGTCCTGGCCTGCCTGCTGCGTGGTCAACGGCTGGATCGCCTGGGAATAGACCCATCCCGCCATGTGGGTGTCCAAATTGGGAAACAGCGCGGAAATGCCCGGCACACAGGCCTCGGCTTTGGCTTGGATTCCCTGACTCAGTCGCCGAATCT
Organism: Sulfobacillus sp.; assembly: GCA_027309085.1. Taxonomy (GTDB): domain Bacteria; phylum Bacillota; class Sulfobacillia; order Sulfobacillales; family Sulfobacillaceae; genus Sulfobacillus. The sequence goes on along the minus strand of DAIDDL010000018.1, from coordinate 71,134 downwards.
GTTGTGCGAGCTGATGCTGCCGTTTGGTCCACCGCACTAAGGCCTGAACTTCGGGACGATCCCAGGTCACCCGCATCGGGGCCGTCGGGTGAAGATGGGGAATTTGTGCCAGCGTCCAGGCATCGACCCGATCATTTTTGACATAATGCTGAAAGAACTTCCGCAAATCCGACACCATCTGGCTTTTGATCAAATACGCCGTCCAGCCGCGGCGCACACACCACTGCCCCAGGGTCACCCAAGCGGTCCCCGTGGGCTCCATCATGACCTGAATGGATTCCGTCGGCGTCTGGCGACGCCCTTCGATCTCAATCGCCCACCGGTCCCATTCCTGCGGATCCCACCTCGCGTGACCTATATTTCCCAAAAACGTTGATATCATAGGCTTTCTTCGTCCATTCTGTTTTCGTAGTTCTGTGCTGTTGCGTGCGTTTTTTAAATTCGTGTGGATGCCGTGTGGATAGAGATGCTTAAAACTTGGGGGGGCCGCATCTCTCTGGCCCGCCAACCATGCATCCATTTTGTCGGCCGCATCCGCCTGCATATTCGGGAGAAGATGGCCATATAACTGGAGCGTGATAGAGATGTTCGCATGTTCCAACCGCTCCGATACGACCTTGATGGGTACACCTTGGTTGAGCCACGCCGTGGCCATGGCATGACGCAATGCGTGAATGCGCATGGGCTCCAATCCTGCTCTTACCAGTAATCGTTGAAAAGACCGATAGGCATTGCGCGGACTCGTCCACGTGCCGCGCTGTGTCGCGAAGATCCAATGGCCGTCCTGCCAATCGTTCGGCCTGTTGCCATTGCTGGTGCGTACGAAGTATGCTGATCATGAAACATTGGACCTCTTGTCAGGCAAACAGTGAGACTTGTGGTATAATTTAAAAAAACGGTAAGCTCCTTTCGAAAAATTGTGGATTATCACGTCAACTTTACCAAAGGTGTTTATTGTTTTGTGTTTATTTTCGGGGGAATTGGCTATTTTTTCGCGGCTTTTGCCCAGTGGGGACCGTTGGAGGGAATTTTGGCTCCGGTACCCGAATCCTGCCCAAAACCCGCGATATTTCATGAAATTTTGGGGGAAAGGGTTTTGGCCCCGGTCCTCCAGCCCAGCGGCCACAAAGGCCTTCCGACAGCGCAAATAGCTCGGACGGGGTTCCCGTGCGCAGCGACACCTCTTGAGGACCGAACTGCTATAATTGACATACAAAGAGGAGGTACGCGGATGGCAACGAAAGTCGTACGAGATTCGGACCTCGCAAAAAAGCTCCGGAGTGCCACGGCAAGCGGGGAAGCTTTGGTGGAAGCTGACGGCGACCGTTTTTTAGTCATCCGGGTACCCGGTGTCATTGAGCTGGAAGACCCCGACGAGATGGCCATGGCTCTTGAGGCCGCACAGGAGTATTCTGGGCCATCATATGAGGCGCGCGAAGTGTTAGAGATATTCCGCCAAGAGCTCATAAAGGGCGAGTGACGTGGACGGTCGCGTAATGTTTCGGGAGACCGCTTTAAATGACCTTCGCCGCCACGACCAATGGCGGTTATCATTGGAGCCGTCGGCCCCTCCCATCCGGAACGAAGTCGTGGTTGCCATCGTTCAAAAGCTTGAGTCATTCCAAGGGTTTGATGACCTCCCATACCCAGTCGTATCCGTTCATGGAGAGGTGCTTCCCGTAAAACGTTGCCTGGTCGATGTTCGGTCAAAGAGGTTCGTCGTCTTCGTAGCCCGTGCTGCCGATGGACAGCCTGAGGTCGCCCGTATACGACACCCACGCCAACAGCCTCTTCTTTGAGACCACCTACCCTTGCCTTAAGTTGCATTGGCCTTAAGTTGCATTGGCCTAAACCTGCAAATGGACGCAAAAAGCGTCAAATACTCACCACCTCGCATTGACCACCAAGTTCACACCGCATTCTCGGGTGACCTATTTTCCCAAAAACTGTTGATATCATAGGATTTCTTCGTTCATTCTGTTTTCGTAGTTCTGCGCTGTTGCGTGTGTTTTCTACATTCGTGTGGATGCCGTGTGGATAGAGAGCATCTCTCTGGCCCGCCAACCATGCATCCATTTTGTCGGCCGCATTTGCCTGCATATTCGGGAGGAGATGGCCATATATCTGGAGCGTGATAGAGATGTTCGCATGTCCCAACCCCGATACGACCTTGATGGGTACACCTTGGTTGAGCCACGCCGTGGCCATGGCATGACGCAATGCATGAATACGCATGGGCTCCAATCATGCTCTTGCCAGTAATCGTTGAGACCGATAGGCATTGCGCGGACTCGTCCACGTGCCGCGCTGTGTCGCGAAGATCCAAAGGCCTTCCTGCCAATCGTTCCCCGCGGCAAGTCGTTCCGCCTGTTGCCATTGCTGGTGCGTTGCGAAGTATGCTGATCATGAAACTTGATAAGGCGACCATACGGTGGCCTTGCGCCGTCTTTGGGGCATGAACGCGTATGCCTAGATGAGATTTTTCCACAAGGTTCCGTTGCACTGTCAAAGTTTTGGTGCTCCAATCAATATCTCCCCATTGCAGGCCCAAGGCTTCCCCGCGCCGCAGCCCCGTTAGCGCTATCACATACCACAAGGCCCGCTGTCGGTGATTGTCCGCCTCCCGCAAAAGTATCTGGGCTTGGTCTGGGTTGGGGAGCGCAATCGTACTGCGAGCCATTTTGGGCGCTTTCGCCTTAACCGTTGGGTTGACAGGCAGCAGTCCAAAATCGACAGCATCTTGCAAAGCATGCCGACAGACAGTATGTACATACCGGACAGTCCGGCTGGAGAGACCTTCGCTTATCAACTGGCTATATAATCCTTGAAAATCAAGTGCCATCAAAGACTTTAACGGTTTCGTTCCCAAGGCCTGAACTGCCTTTTGGGATTGGAGCTGGTAGTCCGCCCATGTCGTGTCTTGCACCTGCTGCTTACTCACATCATTGAGCCAATGATCCATATATACTTCTCGCGGATAATAATTGACGAATTTTCTTCCGGATTTGGCCTGTTCTTCGCTCCCATATCGACGCTTAGGCTGGACACGATGGTCCCTTTTTTGTACTGTCAATGGAGAACACAATATCCGGCAATTCTCCCGGTACAAGGAGGCCCTGATCATGATACGTCTGACCATTCCCACGGACGATATGCAAATACTGGAGCAGGAACGCTTTCATCATCCCCATCCCCGGGTCCAACGGAAAATGGACGCGGTGTACCTCACGGGGATGGGACTGCCGCGCCACGAAGTGGCGCGATTGCTGCACGTGACGGAAGGCACTGTGCGATCCTACGTAGCTGCTTATCACGATGGGGGACTCGAGGCTCTCCAGCGGTTTAATCCGCATCCCCATTCGGCCGCCTTGGATGCTCACGCCACCACTTTGCGCGAAGCGTTTACGAGCACGCCGCCCCACACGATTCAGGAAGCGGTGGAGCGGATTGAAACCTTAACGGGAATTCGGCGGAGTCCTACCCAAGTCCGCGAGTGGCTAAAAAAAACGGGTTTAGCCGTCGGAAGACCGGTCCCATCCCGGCAAAAGCCGACCCCATCGAGCAACAGCGCTTCCTGGAGACCGCACTTACCCCCGTCTTAGACGAAGCCCGGGCGGGCCAACGCCATGTCTTTTTTGTCGACGCAGCGCATTTTGTCTTGGGGGCCTGGCTGGGCTATCTGTGGTGTCTGACGCGTATCTTCCTCCCGACGCCCTCCGGGCGTCAGCGCTTCAATGTGTTAGGGGCCCTCCATGCCATCACCCACGAAATCATTACCGTGACCAATGACACCTACATTAATAGTGAAAGTGTCGTCACATTGTTCGGCGCTCTCGCCAAGAAATTTACGGATTTACCCATCACAGTCGTGCTGGATAACGCCCGCTATCAACGCAACGCCTTTGTGATGGCGGAGGCGGAACGCCTCCACATCGCCCTCCTCTGGTTGCCGACCTATTCGCCCAACCTCAACCTCATCGAACGGTTATGGAAATTTGTCAAAGCCGAGTGTTTGCACGGACGGTACTACGTGACATTCGCCCCGTTCAAAAAGGCAATTAGCGACTGCTTAGAACATGCCACCGACCGGCATAAATCAAAGCTGGATAGTCTCCTTAACGCTCAAGTTTCAAATGTTCAAATCCGCTTCATCCGCGAAGAGTATAGTCCCCGAACGTTTCGTCACTAGGGGGTTTCAAGTTCGGATCTTCGCGCTATTTTATTTCCTGTTCCCGACCCCACTTCTTGGCCTCGCGTTCGGTCGCGAAGCTCTGACTGGTCTCATGGCGCTTACCGGTATCGGAATCATAGTACGTGATTCGTGCCTGCCACTTTCCGGATTCTAATTTGCCGGATCTTGGGCATGCGGTTCTTTGATCCTTGACATCAGGGCACCCCACCTTCAAAATTCACGGTCCGTTCCTCATGATCGGCCATAATGCGAACAAGTTGGTTGCAAACACTCGTTACCTCTTCTACCACTCTTCGCAGGCCGTGACGTCGTCCTGACTTATTTTTTTACATGCATCCCCAGATAAGTGAGATAGCAGGGCAACGTACTGTACTTCTCGCGAATTATTGACAGATTGTCGCCTTTTAGGCGCTCTATGGCCATCAATTTTACTCTTGTCCTTCATTAGAGCCGTCCTCACTGACTTATCTGGAGCTGCATGATTACAGTAGCGGATTCGCCACCTTGGTCCATCCACCGCGCTCGTGCGAGCATCACGGTCTCCTCACGCAGCTCAAACCTCCTCCCCGAGGAAACCAGACGCTATGATACGGGCGAACGGGCGTTGGCCGCGAAGAATCTCGCGGCCAACGCCCGTTCGCCTGCTCCCTCATCCCGAGTTGAACCTCACGTTATTGGATCGTGGGTATCCTTCGCTGGCTTGCCCAAGATTATTATGCGACCATCTTCTTAGCCAATATGGCGTCCGTCATTGAACAAGAGGCCCAGGCCGAGTGGGAAGCGCACCGGGACCAGCTCCACCGGAAACATGCGGTGTATAAAATTAATACCAACATTCTGGTGGGCACAATGAAATATCGCTTGCTGGAGATTATTTTGGAAGAAGATCCGCAAAAACAAGCCACCGCCTATGGGCGGTTGATCACGACGCTGACGCGGTATATCGTGCCGCGCATTGAGGGGCGGTCGTTTGTTCGGAAAAAGGGGCGCGAAAACGAACAAGTATTGCCCGTCGAAACGCCGTTGCCTGTAGCGCCGGAGGGGACACCTTCGCAGCAACCTATCCGGGCTAGCGTCTGATACGATTCTCTCATAGACCGCTGAGCGACGACGTCGCTCGCACGACTCGCCCCGAAAAATCATCATCAATGGCTCGCCGATACGGCGCAGTATCCCTGAACGGAGACAGTCCGAGCTCAGGGATCTTTGTTATGCGCGGACGGGCTTCTGGCGGACTTTGTTAGTATAGGGTGGAGAGGCAGTGAGAAGCTCCCCACCCTCATTCATAGGGCGGATGTCAGAAAATTTATGGAGTCTCCTTTGCCGATTTACGGGTATGACTATTGGAAGTTACTGACGATATAGTCTTAACCTGACAGCATTGGGATCTGCCCCGCCCCCCTGACCCTGACGGCCTCACCCGGCCAGACCGTGGCCGCCAAAGAGGTAGCCGCAAATCCTTGGGCGCACACGGCACTGGTGGAAGTCGGCATCCCCACTGCCGGATCCATTCCTGACCCGTCTCCTCTGGGCGCCCCGCGCATCGTTCCAGAGATGGTGCGCCGTCCGATTTCCGGCGGGGACGGCACGGTAAGCGGCGCGTATGCTGAAACAGGCTGGAATGATTTTTTAGGCATCACCGTCGGCATCGTGTGGGATTTTATCAGTTTTACCTATAATGGGAGTGACGTCGTCTCCGCGCACAGCTGACAGTGGCAGGCCGCCCCGTTCCCCGACGGCGATTATTTTCTGGAGGAAATGCACGGGCAAACCCGGAGCGGGTCGGTCGTTGCGGGCTGGACCAATGCCCTCGAAGTCGCTCCATACTGGGGCAGCAACAGCGAGATTCACTGGGACGACAATCTGGTGATTGCGCACGGCAACGGCTCGGTCACCGGCTTTGCCCACACGTGGGCGTCGGGTTCGGATGCGATGCTTCTGAAAGGATGGTGGCAAATTGTCCACAACTAACCGCAAGCCCCGCTGGGCCTTCGGGCTGATTCTCTTGACACTCGCTGCGGACTTGGCTAATCTCGGACGTCTCGTGCACGGCCCCTGGCCTCCCGTCTTTTGGGCCCCGTACGCCATTGCTGCGGCATGCACCATGGCATTGCTGCTATGGCAGGGCGGGGAGAAGAGCCGGAGGGTGCTCTGGCTTCTCTTAGGTCTAGCCCTGTTCCTGATCACGGTGGTGTCTGACGGCACGGATGTCAGCCTGTGGGTCGCGCTAGCGGTGGGCACGAGTCTGCCCCATCCTCTGGTGCGCCGGCGAATAGCGAGCGGCGTCTTCTGGCTCCTCCACATCGCTGTGCAGAGCACGCTGCTTCCCCTGCATGGGCCCTCGCCGTACCTGGTCTATACGTTGCTGGCAGGTACAGGCTTGTTGGGATGGGCCAGCTGGCATTTCAGATCCCGCGCACTCCGCACCGCCCGGGCTCTGTCATGACCATACCCGGACCCTATCTTGTGCTGGGCGCCACTGGCAATCAAGGCGGCCATGTGGCACGGTCGCTGCTAAAGGCCGGGGCCGAAGTACGGGCGTTCACGCGCAATCCCGCCAGTGCTGCCGCGCAAGCGTTGGCAGCTCAAGGAGCACAAGTCGTGCATGGAGATATGGAGGACATCGGGTCGCTGGTGACAGCGGCACAAGGCGTGACCGGGGTTTTCAGTGTGCAGAACTTCTGGGACTGCGGCCTCGAGAACGAAGTGCGCTGGGGAAAAAATGTCATCACGGCAGCCCAGGACGTGGGTCATCCCCACGTGATTTATAGTTCGGGATGGGGCGCACAGCAACCTGAAGGCGTCCCCGCCATTGCGGGCAAGGCGGAGCTGGAGGCGGCACTGCGGTCGTCCGGATTGCCCTATACGATTCTCCGGCCCGGGTTATTCATGGATGACTTTCTAGGCGCTTCCCTGCCCTTTTCCCCCAGTGTGCAGCGCATCCTGCGCTCGCATCGGCGCTGGGTCGGGCGGATGTTCCTGCAAGTGATCCGCTCAGTGATGCCGCCCACCCAGCCCTTGCCGTTGCTGGCGCTGGAGGATGTCGGCCACACCGTGGCGGCCATCTGGACGACTCCGGACCCTTATCTAGGTCAAACACTCACGTTAGCCGGCAGCAATGATTCCACCAAAGAAGTTCTGCGTGTGTGGACAGAGCATACTGGGCAATCGGTGCACCGCCTGCCCGGAATGTCGTGGGGATTGCAGATAGGGCACCCGCAGATGGCAAAGCTCCTGCACTGGTTGAGTGCGCATGAGGATCGAAATTCCCCCAATCTTCCGGTGTCTATAAAAACCTTTGAAGAATGGCTACGAGAATCCTTATTAACTCAAGCCTAAGTGAACGAATAATTTTGTAACTTTGATTGCCAATATTTTGAACATACGACAAAAAGACAAAACGGCGATCGTCATCATTCCGAAATGTGGAACATACACAATTCAACGACTGCAAAGCGTGTACCGTAAAGAGATGTGGCGAGGCTATAATGCTCCATTGCGGGACTTCATTCTAAAAGACTCCGACAATCAAGTGTTACGGCTCAACCTTTTTCTTTATCCAAGCCTCAACCACCCTCGTTAGGCGCACCAAGCACAAATGATTTTAAGGCTTCTTGGATATCTTCAATGTAAGATAAATCCATTATTTTTGCGACAAGGAGATTATGAACCGTTTTTTCGTATCGAATTCCCAAAGCATGACCTAAATCCGTCAAACGCTTTGAACCTTTGGGACTATCGTGGTTCCGAAAAAAATCCTCGATCGCCGACTCTGTCCATTTCTCAAGAAGAATTTCCCGTTGCTGTCGGGAAATTAACGCATTCTCAACCAACAGTACTTGTCGGATAGCTTTAATATCCCGCATTAGGATATTTTCCATCTCCGTATCAGGCAAAAATTTTACACGTGGATTGGTAATAGTATCCTTCTTGTCACCGTCCAAATAAAAGAGCATATGGACTGATAGCATTGATTCCAGTTCTTTCACGACCATTTGTAAGGGCTTAGCCGTCCCGTATCCTCCTAGTTGAACGATACCACAGCGAGAAATTTCATGGCTCCATTCCCAGCGTTGAAACCACTCTCGGTACACATCTGTGTCGGATTCACCCTCAACAAATAATACACGGTCCGCCCAAGCAAATTGACTTGGACGCCACCCCAATGCAGAGAATATGGCATTACGGCTTTGCTGATCTTTATAAACGGACTGTATTCCTGTGCCACTAGAATCGCGAGTAACCAGCCAAATTCTGTCAGGTTCGAGTGCATCAATGAGCACCGGAGAATGTGTGGCAACCACGTAACTATGCTCTGCATGCTGTCGAAAAAATTTCGCTAAAGCTTGTTCCGCTTGGGCATGTAAATAGACATGAGGCTCGTCGATGAGAAAAATGCGATCTGGGGGCGAAAAAAGAATTAAGGCGACCAAGTGGAGAATTTGCGCAACACCGGTACCGCATCTGTCCAATGAAATTCGCTCATTAGAGTAACGGTCAAGAATTGTAATAGTCACGACATTGGTCGCAGTTGGCAGTGTCAGTACTTGCGATACTTCGGGGAATATTTCGGCCATCACCCGCTGCAATTCGTCAAATTGCGGTGAAGAATTATTTCGATGCTTATATAAAGCCTGACCCAAATTGTCACCATTCGGATTGGGGACATCAATGGGGGTAGTCTGGACCACAGCACTTACAATTCGTTGGGGATCTACTAATACAATAGCATTAAGGGCGTTAGCAATGTCCAAATCATTGCGGGCTAACAATGATAATGAAGGCGGACGTTGATTAAATTGGGCTACAACACCAGGGTTCGCCACCATATCGCGCACCCAATAATCATTACCTTGGCGCCTTTCCGTGACAGCGTCGACGATTAATTGTTTGTCACTGTTGACGATGCGGTACCGTGCGCATTCCGCGAGGTTGCCTGGCTGCCACCGAAGACTGATCTCACTACCATCCGCTTTCAACACGTGAATGTTTGCATCAAACGGAGTGATAAAAGTACCCCACGCTGGTCTAAGCTGAAAAACATGCTGCAAAATGCGTGATTTCCCTACATTATTGCGCCCAGTAAGCACGCTGATCCCGGGCGCGATTTCCAGAAGCGGCGTCTGTTGAACGCCATGGGTTGCAATGGATACTTCTATCCGATTCCTCGTAGACAAAGATAACACTTCCATCCATTAATATTTTCGAGCAATATGTCACAGCAGTAAATTTTCATTCATGGCTCCCGCCCAAACGCTATCCAATTCAAGATCGTCTGAACCATTGGCATGGCATTTGCTTGCTCAATTGTTAAGCTCCGAGCTACAGCCCGACCTAACTCCACCTTTTTGAACATGCGTTGAGCTCCGGCCTCTTCTAGTGCGTCCATCATCTGTTGATATTTCATAAAGGGCGTGACAACAGGCGTCTGCGCACATGCGGTTACCTCAGCAAGTACGGACACAGGATACATATTCTCTAAATCCCGTGTGGAAAGCCCAATCCAACATTGCAACGCCTTAGAGTCTAAATAGCGTTGCCGAGAAGTTTCTAAGATGTCATTAGGTCCTTCAAGCTCACTGTCCAAAATGACGAGAATATTCGGGTGAATTCGGCTCAGATGCTCGGGTTCAACTTGCGAAATAATGGCATTGCCGCCAATGGGGGAAATTACCAGACGTTGCTTGTCTAAGGAGACACCGAGTCTTGGCAACAACTCTTTGAGGAATTCCAATTCTGTAGCACCTTCCACGAAGATTACCCCGCGGCTACTTAATACTGAAGGCAAATAAAATCCAATAGCCTCATATAGTTCAGCCAATTGATTAGCCGATTCTATAGGTTGAAGAACCGTACGCCCCTCATCCAATCGCGTCATACTGACTCGGTCGTCTGCGCCTAGAGTTTCCAATAGCAAGTAGGGTGAATGTGTCCCCATTATCCATTGAATTCCGTGATCTCTGTAAACCTGGGCAGCTAGGGACATAAGGCGCCGATGCAAATCCGGATGAAGACCAGCTTCCGGTTCGTCAATGATAATGACGCCCGTAGTCTGATCATGGCGCACCGCCTGAAGAACCCGAGCACAAATATAGAGTACATTGGCAATGCCACTCCCACTCCGATACAAGGGTTGCTCATGCTTATTCTGACTAATGTACACATGGCGCCCCAACTCGTCTTGACGATTCATGATTTCATCAATTTCAGGAATGACCATCTGAACATACTGTAGAAACCGTTGTCGGTCGCGCCGACGCGCAGGAGTATTGAGGGCCTCGACTAATTGAGCGAGCTCCCCAGGTTGACGTTCCGCATAATACCCGACTAAATTACGATAATCCCATCCCCCACTTGCGTGCGTGGCGCTATATCCGCCGCGGTTGGCTTCGACATAAATCACCTCAAACTCTTTTAACCACGTCCAGTTATCTGGATTGGTTGTTAAGTGATCGAGAGCGAGGTCACCGTGTTCTTCAGTTACACCAGCGGAGTCTTTCCACAGTTTTTTTGTTGCTTGGCGATTTATGCTCGCTATAGGCCCCAAATAATCTGTCCATGGCTTATTATTTTTTCGCAATTCTCCGATGGAGTGAAAATCGACAGTAAACACCATTCCTTGCTCCAATAAGCATGTTTGCAACACTTCAGGATCCACTCTAACCTTTCGGCGTTCCAATAGAGTCCCCAAAGACACGAGTCCTTCAATTTCACGGCGGTCCAGGGTGGCTACAATGGCGACTCCTGATGGCTCCATGTTCATCTCCAGATTCAAGGGATTAATAAAGCGATTATCTGGCGACAACAATAGCGATTCAAATTGATTCCACCCAGTAAAATCTTGCGTGAGACTGTCTAGGCCTCCCACAAGAGCCAACAGTAACGACGTCTTGCCGGTATTGTTGGCCCCAACGAGGGATGTAAAACGTCCCATTAAGACCTCAATGCCGTGGGGATCGATGGATCGATAATTAAATACCCGAAAACTACGGATTTTCATCATATTCCTCCCTACCTACAATGTTGCGAGATAATGCCTGGTCTTCTGCCCGCACACCTCATGTTTGTTGGTGTGACTTTAAATTTTTTTCGATAATTGTTTAGTTATGCCTCACATAGAAGCTCCCGTCTATTCCCCATTTGTTTGTGTTGATGGTTGTTCGCTAAGTCTGTTTTCCGCGCCCGCATAAACCTGGCATACACCATATCTTGAACCAGATCGCTACATAAGCAGCCCGATCGACCTCAGTAAGATCCCCCTCCAAGAGATCGTTGACGATGATCGTTCACAGCGATGAGGTCTGGGTCTCGTGGCTCCCCAGATCCCGTAGCGGATAGGCGTCGAAACATCACATGTTTGTTGCTGTCCACCTTTACCACCTGCGTCCACTATTTGATGCGGCGATAGTCCGTGAGTTTAATGCCATAAAAACTCACGATCTTTGATATCGAGAACTATTAAAATATCCCACGATACTCAAGTGGTTCCTAGGCTGAGCCTGACGATCCTTAAAAGAGATCTGTCAAAGTCTTCGCATTCTGCAATTTTGTAAAATACGTATACCGCGGAGACTGCACGGCTCCTTTTGGGGCGTCGCCCAGTGGAATCGGTCCGATGGGGATTGGGGTTTTAGCGAATATCAGCTTATATTTTCCGTCGTCACCGTACTGTTCAATGCGCGACACCGGGGCATAATGCGTGATGGCAGACGTGGGGTGAGTTTGATAGGCCGCGATATACTTAATGGCATTCAGTCTCCCCCCAGCAATGCGCACGGCATACCAAACTTTCTCGCCAAGAAAAACCTTTTGGAATCCCTCAGGTTGCGCTGGAACAATCATGGTATCCGGCAGTGGTTGGTTAGACAATAAGGATCTTGAATCAGCATGATTCAATTGGTTTGTCGCCACTGCCCGAGGGCTTTCAAAAGCTCGCACACCTACAATTGGTAGAATCTGTAGAACTTCTCCCAGGAATACTTTTACATCCGCCAACTCAGCTTCGCTAAGAGCCGGCGAATTAGGTTTTGTATCATTGTTTATTTTACTACGGTTTGCTTGCTTAGCCTGCTTCACAAGCGCATGCTCCAACCATTTGACAAGGCCTTATTCAGCCGATTTCCGGCGGTAAAAATTATCGCTTGATCCCAGAAGACCTTCTTCTTAAAATGGGATTCTATGCGGTGTTTGACAATATCCCCCTCCCCTACGTAAATAGTCGGAAGGTCTTCCTCGCCCTCTTCCCAGCCCACGAGGATATACACGCCAGCTTGGGACAATTCAGGTCGCCCTTTAGTCTCCGTCCATTTATTTCGGGGGACTACGAGGCCCAGCCCTGTCCAGTTCATCCGCTCAACAATCCTCACTCCATCCGGATCGCCATCGGGAATAAAAATTTTAATCGTGAAACCTTCGGACATTGTCGCCCCTCCTCATGACGTTCTCAACCGACCTGGTGAATTCATATCACTTCGGAACATAATGGCCGGTTCTCCTCGTTTGCTTAGATATCTCATTCAGCCTAGATCACCTTTTCGAACAACCTTGTCCTCCAACCAACTATTCCCCTGTACAGCCCCGTCTCCGACGATACATACGCAAACGGCCCCTTGCAGTGCTTGCATATCCCGCAGATGCTCCGCGGACCATTTCACCTTGGGATCAGTGGTGGCTAAGAAATAGACGGGCTGGCCCTCACGGTTCTCAGCATAATAATCGACCAAACCAAATGCCGGGAAGGCCCGAAAGTTCTGATAGCCAGACGTCATCGCAAACTCCCGCACGGAAGCCTCCCAAACATTTGGGAGGCTACGGGCGCCTTGTGGGGAGGGGAGTAGCCGGATAGCATAGAGTGGCTTCACGGGACGCATTTGGATGGTGCGCTCCCGTTCTAAACGGCTGATGCGGCTGAGGCGCCGCTCTTCGAGGGCAGCCAGTTGCGTCGTGGTCTGATTGATCAGGGCGCTGTTGCGATTCTCCCGATTGGTTTCCTGGTAATGCTGGAGTCGCCCGAGTCGCTGGGAATACTGCGCATCAAAAGACCGGCTAACGTAGCGCACTTTCTTCTCGACTAAGGCTTCCCGCGCCTGTCGCATGCGGCTCATGACGACCACGGCATCCCGCAGCGCCTGTTGTTGAAACGGCCCCGGCTCCCATTCCGGCGTAAATGGCTGCACCGGACCCCGCCGTGCGCCAAACAGCCAGTAGGGATCAAGGCGCAGCCACGAGCCATCGGCTCGGCGCGCGACATGGATTACGGCGTCTCTCAGGATCTGGCCATTGCCATCCCCTACGGCGATGTGATATCCCATCACCTCGAGGGGGTCCGGCGTCGGGTACGGAATGTCCAACGTAATCAAGGCCCCGGACACCGCTTGGCGGGCCAACTCCGCGGCCGTCAAATATAATGGACTATCGCGGTCGATGACGGGTACGTCCGCTCCTTCCGGCCCGTCTTCCCACACAAACGCCTGCTGGCCGATCTCAGGCATCCGGTCTCGCAGATTTTTGGGCAGCCGGCTTAACTGCCAGCGTCCCGCGTCTTCGGTAAAGCCCACGCGGTGAGCTTTCAGAACCGACTGGGTAAACGTGCCATACCACCGGGGCGGCAAATGTTCCGCCATCAAGACCGCTTGCTGCTGGCGCAGCGCGGGCAAGTCCACGGTCTCGCTATCGAGCCGTTCCTCTTGCGCGATGGCCAGCAACCGCTGATGCTCCGCTGACAGGGTGTGGTCAAGATCGGCAATAATGTCCGAAAGATTGTGCCGACCCACAATGCAGGATTGCAGCAGTTCAGCCATAGACCCATATTGCGCTTCCAGGATATCGCCCATAAAATTGTAGACCAGATCCGCGCCCAGATCTGTTTGCATCTGCTCCATCTTCTGCAGGAGGTGCTGCATCACGTCTCCCTCCCGCGTGTTAATCGCGACCAAATTAAAGATGAACACTTCATGCGTTTGGCCAATGCGGTGAATGCGTCCCATCCGCTGCTCTAAGCGGTTCGGGTTCCAGGGAATGTCGTAATTAATCATCTGATTGCAAAATTGGAGGTTAATCGACTCCCCCCCGGCATCCGTCGCCACCATCACCGGCGCACTATCCCGGAAATGTTCCACTTGCCGCGCCCGTTCCTCCCTGTCATAATCGCCCACAATCGTGGCCACATTGCCCGGTCCGAGGCGCGCGCTCAGGCGCCGGGTGAGATACCGCAAGGTATCGCGCGACTCCGTAAAAATGAGCATTTTCTCCCCTTGCTGCAGCAGCCCTTGTTCACCAAAAAGCGTGGTCTCCAATTCTTGATATTTCCGCTCGACGCCTTGATGCGCGACGCGTTCGGCCATGCCGACCAGATTCTGCAGCACGGCAATCTCTTCTTGCAACGCCTCCGCGTCCACTGCGAGCACGGCGCCCGCGACTTGTTCTTCCCACGCCTCTTCGTCCTCCTCGGCTTCGGAAAAATCCGGGTCGGCCGGCAACGCGGCCCATTCACGCTGCAAGGCCTGTTGTTCCTCGGTCGTCTTTTGCCACAAGGCCTGCAAACGCTCGGTCCGGCGGACCAAGGAGAGGGTAATGGCCTCGATCGATGAACTCAAGCGGCGCTGCAGGAGCATCATGGCAAAAGCGGCTCCGCCATTTTTCTTCTGCACCGCCTGATTGAAGTGATCGCGCACATATTCGGTCACCGCATCGTAGAGCGCGAGTTCCATGGGCGTCAAATCAAAGGGCAGCGTTTTCGTCGTGCGGGGCGGAAATAAGGGGGTACCGTCAAAATTGACCATCGATTCCTTGAGGCGACGGATGATGTAGGGATTAGCGCGTTCACGCATGACTTCGTGGGGATCCACTTCGGCAAAGACATCTGGATCGACCAGTTGCATCAGATGCCGAAAGTTCTCGGGATCCCCTTTATGGGGCGTGGCGGTGAGCAAGAGACATTGCGGCACTTCCGCCAGCAAGGTTTCGCCTAACCGGTAAATCTGCGTCCTTTCCACCTTGCGCAGTTTTTGACCGCGGGTGTAGGCCGCCATCTTGTGCGCTTCATCCACAATGACCAGATCCCATGGTGCCTGGGTGACCCAGGCTTTGACTTCCGGCCGCGCCGCCCAATACAAAGACGTCAGGCACCGGGGGGCCTCGAGAAAGGGGTTGGTGCTGGTATTAGCCCCCACACTAGCACGCGTGATGATGCGAAAGGATTCTCCAAACTTTTGCTGCAGCTCGTCTTGCCACTGGGTCAGCACCATCGGGGGCACCAAGATCAAGATGCGGTCGGCACTGCCCCGCACCCGCAATTCGCGCAACAGCATCCCCGCCATAATGGTCTTCCCCGCTCCGGGATCATCTGCGAGGAGGAAGCGCACCAACGGCGCTTGCAGCATGCGGTCGTACACGGCATCGATTTGGTGGGGCAAGGGAATGACGCGCCGGTTGCCTTGGGCCCGTGCTTCGGAAAAGCGACGGTCGGACTCTAAGGCCAGGCCTTGCATAGCCTGCCATAGCGCCTCTCCATCGAACGTCTTAGGTTCGGCGTCGCGCATGCGCCGCACGCCAGCTAGCTGATATGCTTCCAACAGAGATTCATAATATTTGTGTGAGGTGCGGCCTAACGCTTCGACAATATAAAAGGCGTCTCCCGCCGGTTCACAGCGTTTGATCTCCACGGGCTCCGGCCAGAAGCTGCCTTCCACCCATTCCCCAACATTCAGCATCGCTCGGGCCTCCCTTATTCCCCATAAATCCGAAACTCGACCGGAACCTCTTGATATGGTTCGGACGCAGAGCCGCTCACATCGGTCAGGCGCAACTGTCCCGGCATCCCGGGCGGATACGCTCCTTCACGAATCGTGAGGGTCACCTCATATTGCCGGTCGGCCACATCTCCCGCGGCATCACACACCACGCTCACCGCATTGGACAGCCGCTGATCTCTTCGGTACAGCGCCACCTGCACGATACGCCGGGGATGTTGGGGCGACACGCGCTCTTCTTGAAAGAGGCGGACCTTGAAGGTGTAGGCGGTGATGATCCGTTCTTGGGTCACCACACTCACAGTGACCCGTCCTCCGGTCTGGACCGCCTTGCCCCGCAGGGGACGATATTCGATGACCGGGATGACGGCTTCTTGCGGCATCGCGCCGCCGTGCACGAAGCGCATGCCTCCCCCTGCTCCCCCAAAGCGCGCCAAGCCTTCAGGAATTACCACCTCCCGGTCCGGCATCCCCAGAAAGTCCAGGGTCAGTTTCCGAGTGCCCGGCGGGACACTCAAGCCCGTGCCTAGGACAAAGCGGTGATTATGATCGATGATATTCCCGGTGGGGCTCTCCACCTGATTCCACTGCGGGACCGCCTGCATCTGGAACAAAAATCCGTGATCGGCGGTGATGAAAATGCGGGCGGCCTGATAGGATTGCACCAATTTCTTCACCGCGGCCTCCAATGCGTCCAACGTCTCGGCCACGGCCGCGAAGGTCGACCCTTCCGACGCCGCTTTATCGCCGCGCGCATCGATGATATTCTGATAAAGATAGACGACGCGCAAGCCTTTCACATGCTCGATCCCTTCCGTGACGGGCCACGCCATGGCCTCGGAGAGATTCCACGCCCGAAAGGCGGGGTTTTTCGCCTGGAGCACCGCGTTCCGGTTATCCATTCCCTGGGTGCTATGCCCATCGCGCAAGACCACGCCGCGATCGGTCATCTGTAAATGGAATCCCGGTAGCAGACTCGCCATGCCCAGTTGCGTATAGGTCGGCAAGGCGGCCTGAACGGGCGTAATCGACACCTGCTCGGCGCCCCCCCGCTGGGCCAGCCGTTCTTGCAGTTCCAGGCCGGCCTCATAGCGGAATGCATCAGAAATCATCACAAAAATGCGTTCCGATGATTTCGCGACGTGCCGCGCGACAAACTCATCAAAAAACTGGGGTTGCGCCGGCCCATGCGGGATAAACCACGGGGCTTGCAGCGCCGGCCGCGCCCACTGCGCTATCTCTTCAAGAAAATGGTGGGTATACCAGCTGTCCAGACGCATCCATACGTCTTGAAGCCATTCGGGATAGTGCAACTGCTGAACCTGGGTGGCACACTGGCGATAGGCGTAATCTCCCGGCGCGAGGTGTTGGCTGTAAAGCTTCACCCAATTCTCCCCGGACTGCAGGGGAGGTAAAGCATGCCACCGCCGACGGAAATCTTCCAGCCGCCAGGCCGCCTCCAGCGCTTGGTATTCCTGTGTCTGCTCGTCACCCCAGGGGTGGGTGCGGCGTGCGGCCGCTAGCTCCTGCCACAGGGCCGGATCCCCCACGTCGCCACACAACGCGGCCAAGCTTTGGGCCTGCAAGACCTGATCGATAAACGGTCCGGTATCACACCGGACCAGCCGCTCCGGGACCAGGCCCTGACAGTATTCCGCCCACTGCCACCGCTGCGCCATCTCTTCCACCACCGGGCGCATCGTGGCCCGCAGGGCCGCATTCGCCAGCCATTCGTCATACAGAATGCGGCACGCATGAGGCTGTGACGTCTCCCGGGCTGATCCCAACAGTCCTTCGGGTTGTCCCAAACTCACCCACAGATGGGCCGCCGTGATGAGCTCCCGCAACGCGTCTGCGGTGTGCACGTGTTCCGTAATACCCCACTGCCTGCGCACCCACTGCCAAAAGGCTTCGCCACCAAAATACTGATTCACAGCAGACCACAGGCCCGGTTCCTCACTCCACAGCAGTCGCGCTAAAACCGCTGACGGAGTGGGGACCGGGACGCGGGTCAAGACGGCCAGCATCCCGCGCGTCAGGTCTTCCTCGGTGGGATGCTCCGGGATGAGGCGCTGCAGACGGCGCACGCGGTCTTGGCGTTTAAAAAACCCTTGATGGGCCACAAGAAAGTCCCGAGAGACCTGATCCAGATGCAACCGGCTTCGCAATAGCGCGAGATCGTCGGTCCGGAACTCGGTGCCGTACAGCAGCATATCAAGAAGCCAATTGTCCTGCGCGGCAGGCTTAGCCCAGGGCGCATACACCAGATAGTCCCCGTCTGGGTCCGCCATTTCCAATTGGTACTTGGTCTGAAACACGTTATGGTCACTCAGCACCCACAAAGCAATCTGATGGGGTTGCAGAGCAGCGGCCAAGGCCTCTAAATCCCGCTCACCATCGGGATCGTACCAAAAGGCCACCTGCCGCCGGCCTGCTCGGGGCCGAAAGCAGGCCAACAACTGCGGGAGCCAATCCATCGCATGCCTCCTCTCCTTTATTTATTTAATTGGGGCCAGCGCGGGGGCCAATTTCGCCACATTCCCCAGGACCCCGTCGTCCAAATCGAGGGTGACCCGCTGATCCGCCAGTTCGGCTAAAATTTGATCATAACGCGCACATTCGGCTTGGCGATCGCCCAACAGTTCGATCCGCCGATCGACGGCTCGGCGCTCCACGGGGCCCAACGCCAGGTCCCGTATCCGTGCCTGGCTCTGCGTGATTTCGGCTGCCACCTTCATTTGGAGCGGCTGCAGATATTGCAACCGTACCCGCGCCACCGATTCTGTCGTATACCGGTGGCCGTACAGCAAGGCTTGAAACCCTTGACGGGGACCCGCACTGAAGAGCCAATAAATTGGGCGCTTTTTGTAAGTCGCGGAGTGTGCTTTAAAAAAGTCTTGCAGAAAATATCGGCGCAGCCGTTCAGTGGCGGACTCTGTGGCCCGGGCCTCCAGACTGTCGGCCAGCCACTGGAGATTCTCGCCCAGGTAGGAGGCGCCATACAGCACCGTCAAAAATTCCTCCAGACGCTGGATGATATCCTGCGCAAAGTAGGAGCTGTCGGTCAACACCACCATCCCGTCCTCCACCGGGGCAAAGGACGAGTAACGTGTGGGATCCCAGGGTCCTCCCGCGTAAATCAAGCCGGGTGCATCCAGGCTGTAGCGTCCCATGAGGCATCCCACAAAGTACGACAAAAAAGACTGCGCATCGCGCTTCCGCTCGGCCAAGCGCAGCGTAATATCCTCATCGGGGACATCCGGTGTTAATTCCACGTTCAGTCCGTAGAGGTCAATAAACAAGCGGTTGAGCTCTGTCTCGTGGGCCTGCATGGTGCGAAATTGTTGCGAGGCATGAGCGGACCACTGCTCAAACGCTTCGGCCAATCGGTTCGACGTGCCCCGATATTGCACTAGCGGGTGCTGACGGAAGTTCCAAGAGGTTTCATAGGCATCCCAATCCTCTTGGGCGATGGCGATGTTTTCTTGGGCCAACCGGTCAACGGTGGGCTTGATGCCGTCATCCATGATGAGAGGCAACGAGGCGATATTACCGACTTGAAAATGGAGCGTTGGATTTAAATATTTCAACACATTGCTTGCCACCGATGTACACAAATATGCATTGATATAGTAGACGTCTGATTCGTCTGGAAATATGCAATTACCAGTGTGGTCGAATATAAATCCCTCAGGGCTAAATCTTACGCCAAATTTTGAGGAACTAATATCCGTCCATGTGATGGCGGGGAGAAAATAGAATTCGATATTCTGTGGCCGTGACATGACTTTACCGTTCTGATTTCTAAAATTTTTAATTTCTTTCCCATCGTTTTCCCAATTTACGACATACTCCTGATTCCCGTACCACTTGCGAAATTCTCCCCCCTTATTTAGCGGAAACCACTTGTGTTGGCTCTCCAAAGCCTCAGCAGCACTACTGTAGCCAAACCCAATGCGATGAACATTGACCTCATACCAGTGACGGAGAAATCGGTTATTATCGCTTGTCTGAAGACCCACTTTGGGTTCAGCAATTTTATGAAGGGGAATACCTTCTCGAAACATCTTGCACACGGCATCCGAGGCCCAATAGGCGATAGGAGAACCGGGGATGGCAGAAAAATCTTGCGTCTCAGCTATATAACGATAAGAAACCTCAGAATCCATAGCCGCCTCCCGCACTTTAACGGGTTGGATTTCTGGCCCCTTAAAAGCATCTAACCGAAGATAGATCCCTTGCGTATTGCGTGTCTGCCTTTGTAGCACAAAGGTGCAAATCGGTACCGTCGCGCCATCGAACCCCGAATATTCTAATTGTACTAAGCTCGATATCGTCAAATTTTGCAGAATATCCTGGCGCAGTTTTTCATGAGATGAAATAAACATCCACGTAAATGGTGTCATGAGCGCCGCATATCCATCCTCACGTGTCCAGTGGGCACAACGGTAAATAAAGGCCGAATACAAATCCCCCTTATAATGCGCATAATGCCGCGCCATGAAATCTTTCAACGCTGGATTGTATTTGTTATGATACGGTGGATTCGTCACCACGACGTCAAATTCTTTAGATAAAACCTCATTTTGATTTAATATCGGGATCAGAACCGTTTGGAGTTGAGAGAGTAATTCTTGCGCGACTAAATCTCCAGCCCCTTCTTGAAGCAATTGGATGCGCTCTAGGAATTGTTGGGTATGCACAAGCTCTCCGTTCAGCAACGAACCAAATTGTCGCGCATTACCATGCCGTACAAGGAGGTCGTGTATTTCTTTCATGTCGCTGCGCGAACGGCATATCAATTGGAGTGCTTCGTCGGATATCTGCTCAGCATCTTGAAAAGCTAAAATCTTAGGAATGATACGCCTCTGAAAAAACCTAACATCTTTCTCTCGCGCTTTCATCACCAATGCCAACATCGCTAATTGGGTAGCTCGAGGATCAATATCCAAACCATATAAATTCTTCTGTAAAATCAAGGCAGGGATGGTATGGCTCGCATAACCCAGTTCTTCATACATCTTGTACAACATATCGAACGCTACCACGAGAATATGCCCTGACCCACAGGCGGGATCTAACATTTCCAAAGATTCCACATCGACAATAGTTTTCTCGCCATCTTGATTTCGAAACAGATAATACGGCCAGTCTTCGGATAGGCGACTATTTGGATGGCTATTGATCCATATGCGACCTAAAGAGTTCTCGACCATGTATTGCACGACCCACCGAGGCGTAAAAAGTTGTGTCGCTGCCGGTAAATCCTCTTTAGACACCACCCCTTTGTTCATTCCAACAATTTCCTTGTTTTTATCCGCAATATAGTATTGGTACAGCCAGCCGATAATCTCCACATCCTGAAAGTCCTCTTCCGGGATATCTTCCACCAAATGGTGAATCACCGAACCGGTCTGCAAAAGGTTCTCCGGCAAGAGCAACTCGGTGTAGTCATTGAGCGGCTCAAACAGAAACGGCATCAGGGTATGCAATTGCCGGCACTGGGCCATCAGCAGTCCACGAAACACCGCCTCTCGTTGTCCTGTGACCATGAGTGCATCGAAATCCGCGACTTTTTCCGTTCCAAGTTCCCCCACCAGTTCATGATAGTGGCCCAGAATATCCGGATCGACGGTGCCCGGCACCCGGCTCGACAACACGCGCAAATGCGAGGGCAGGTAATCATGAACCTCCATGAACCGTATGGCCACCAGCCGGTTAAACCATGTATAGGCGACCTCATCGATCACCGCCTGATAGCCTTGCTGATGCCACGCCAGTTCCAGGGAAGCCAACGTGGCGCGCATCACACCAGAGGGATACTGCCGGGTCCCTACGGTTACGAAGTCTTCCCCGTCTTGCCACTGGACAGGTGTGGTTTCGGTCATCCCAAATCGTCCGGCTTGTTGGGCAATTTGGGTCCGCAGCTGCAAACGGGCCTGCGTGGCAAAAAGTTTTATCGCGTTCTTATTCACGGTCGTCTCCTCCTGGGTGAATGACAATCGTACAGTGACTAGCGAGGAGGGGCCGGCACTGAGCCTCGATCTGCTGCAGATAGGCCAGGAGTTCCGCTTCCGTGGCAATTCGCACGGTGTGGGAATGGCTCACTTGAGCGAGCACCTGGGTGAACGACACGTCCTGCGGATCTTCGGGAGGATGCGGGGGTTCCGGCCTCTTGCGAGAAGACTCCCGCAACGCGTTCTGGAGCTCCTGCAATACGCTCCGGGCCTGCGTCACGCTGGCCAGGATAATCGTAATACTCTCCGCGGCCTCATACCTCTGCTGGATTGCCGCCAGAGTCCGGCGAGCCTCCTCGATTCGTGCCCCTTCCGTGGGGTATTGGTGTCGTAGCGGCTCCAATGCTCCGGTGACGGCTGTCAATTCGCTCTGGTTCTTCTCGCGTTCCGTCTGAACGGCCGCTGCCATGGTCTCCTGCAGTGTATGGAGGAGGCCAGGAATCTGAGGAATTTTCCCGTAGGGGTTCTGATCCCGGAGAATCGCTTTCAACGCCTCGATCGTCGAGATCACGGCCGGATAGGACGACAGCATCGTCACGTCAGCTTGGATGGCCTGCAACCTGTGCACCGCCTCGTCAAAGCGCTCACGAGGAGACTTAAGGTAGAAGGCCTTTAAATCGTCGAGCGCCTCGACTTCTTCCCCCCAGTGTTCTTCGCGGGCAACAAAGGCGTTCACTAAGGTTTCCGGATCCGCCGTCGCCGCCACAAATGACCAGGCCGCCTTTAACTGCCGGATGGTGGCGGCCCCCGGATAAGGATAGTCGCCCGACTCCTGGCGGGCGATCTCCTCGATATACTCCAGGGGCTGGCCTAAAGTCTCGTGCACCACCCCACGGATCGTGCGCGCCACGCCATCGAAGCTGTCATCGAGCTCCCCGGAATATCCAAAGTCGGTCCGCAAAATTTTAGCCACCTGAGCGCGCAGAGCGACGGGCATAGCGACAATCAGGTCTACCACAATTTTTCCTTGGGCTGATGTCTGAATCAGCGTGTCCGCAAACTTTGGGGTCACCGCCGTTAAGGGCGCCCCATTGTACTGCAGGGTAATACGCTGTTGGCCTAAGAGCAGAGCCATGACGCCACTGACATCCCACGGTGACCAGCCATAGGGCGGATGGGCAAAATACTCCTTGATGTCCTGCAAGCTGGCCCGTTGATAGTGTGCATGCTGGCGTTCCAAGTAAGCCGTCATAGCCTCGGTGGCCCGTTCATTCACGCCCACCGTCGAGAACGGCCTCCCCGTCTGGGCCCACTCCAGAATTTTATGGACCGCCTGCTTACTCTCCAAGGGCTCCGTGACATCCTCCAAATGGGGATAGGTATCATGGACCAGCCGGTCCATAGCGGCATTGAATTGCGTGAAAAAATCTCCGGGAAACTGCGATTCCTGACCTAAGATATAAAACACGGCATGGCGCGCCGCGTCGGCCAACTCCTTTTCCGCGCGAATTTCAAATGCCGAAATCTCGGTTTGCTTTTGTTCCACGATGCGCGTCCGCTGAGGATCCTGGTGGGTGCCCATGGTGTTTTGCACGTACTGTTGAATCTTCTTGGCCCGTTCGAGCGTGTCTTGGTACGGTCCCGGCGGCAAGAGAATGGTGAGGGTATTCGGTTCAGCTATGGCTTCCAGGGGCAGGCGTGCTGCCGTACCATCCCCCGCCACGCGGATGTGCACTTTTAAATCGGCGTGCGACATCCCGTAGAGGCGCCCTTCAAATTGCCGCCCATAGGCAAAGTCCCGCTGGTTCACGTGGGCTTTCTCCTGGCCCTTCAGTAAGTCATTGAAGATCCGGGCGCCAATTTGCTGATCCAATTCCCCCGGCGCTAAGTGCACATGCTGAATTTCCCGGTTCACTTCTTGTTCATCATCACTCAAAAATGTGTACGTGTGGTCGGCATTTTGCTGAATGAGCTGTTCATAGGTCAGCCGGTCCACCGATGCCTGAATCTCTCGGGTCAAGGTGGCCTTGACCGCATCGATGCGGTCAATCAATAACGTGGTCACATTCTCCACTGTCGCCGGCATCTCTTGAATGTTCTTAATCAAGTACAACACTTTCAGCACAGCCACGTCGTGGTCATGCAATGCTGGCCGTGCCTCCGCCTTGCGGACGGTCTTTTTAATCGCCGAGTCCAACACGTCTTCAATGGTGTCGTAAAAGGCCGAAAATGGCACCAAGTGCCCTAAGGGTTGTGTCTCGATCGCGCGGACCGATTCTTGGAACGATTTCAGGAGAGATCGTTCCCCATGGGCCAAATGCTTCCCGGCTTCTCCCTGGGTGCGCACTTTCTCAAACACATGCTGGAGCAAATCGTATTGGTAGGGAACACAGGGATAGCTGGCCACAAAATCCGGTGCCGAGGCATAGCCGGCCGAGAGTCCAGGCGTGGGCGTACTAAAGCTCAGCATGTTTTTCAGAGACTGCGCACTCTGATCATAGTGGCTTTCCAGGGCCTGCGCGGCCCATTCTGTTTTCTGGAGCAGTCGCTCTTTAATCACTTCGTCGGTATTGATACTTGAGAGATTGATCCGGGTGGCAAACCGTCCCTGAATTTTAGAGAAATCCTCGCCTTGCACAGTGGTCACGCTCTCAATATTTTCCTGGGAGGTGACAATCACCCACACCTGTCCATGCGCCCGGTTCCCCAAATCTTCCACCACCGTTTGCAAGTTCAACATCAAAGCGGTCTGCCCCGCAATATATTGCCCGGCTTCATCAATGAGGAAGACCAAGCGAAAATCCGGGCCATGCTGCTCGCAATACTCTCCTAACAGACCCGCTAAGGAATCGGGCGACACTTCGAAATTCCGGCGCGCTCCTTCCAGTAGCAATTCTGCTGCCGCAGAGTCCATCCCCACAGCGCGAGCCGCCTCTACAAAGGGCTGACGATTCAACAAGAGCGATTGACGCCCATGGTCCCACGAGACGCCTTTCGCGTGCGCAAACGCTTCCCGAAACGGAAGCAGCACCCCCGCCCGCTCAAATTGCCGTTCAATGTCGGCAATCCATAAGGTCTCCGAATACCCCAGATGACGGTTAAACACTTTGAGCAGGACCTCGACGATAGGCTGAGCGCGTTGCACAGAATTCGAACTGCTCTGGGAATCAATATTAAAGAGGAGCGTCGCTGCGGGCCGAGTGCTCACCTTTCGCAACAAATCGCGCAGCCCGTGAGACAAAGCCTTCTCATCAAAATACTCCAATGCCGTTTTCTCGCCGACTCGGCGGTTTTCCAAAAGATAGGACAATATCTTGAGAAAGTGCGATTTTCCGGATCCAAAGAAGCCAGAAATCCAGACCCCCATCTTGGCGGTAGGACTCTGCAGGCTACCCACGTAATGATGAAAGAACTTCGTCAGAGCCTCTTGCAGCTCGGGCGTCACCACATATTCCGCCAATTCCTCTTGGACGTTTTGCTCATCCAGCTGCCCAGCTTGAATGACGCCGTTGATATTGCGGGTAATATCTTTTTGAAAAATATCCCGAATCTCGTGCCCCTCGGCCATGGCGTCTTACTCCTCTCCGACTAAGGGCTCTATCCGCAAAGCCCGGTAGTAATGGTCATCCGTGAACAGGCCAAACAGACTCATTTCGGTGCCGGTGTAGCGCCCGGGGAAAAACAAAATCACCGGACGACGGGCAAAATAGTGATGCAGGCGATTCAACAGCATGTGTGACCGCACCAAAGGATAGGCCGTGCCAATCCCGGTCAGAAACACCAGCTGCGCCTCTTGGGCCTGATCCGCGATCACCTGCGCCAAACGGTCTCCTTCCAATAAGGGGAGCACGGCGTCCCACAGTCCCTGACTCCCCTCTGAGTCTTCTAGCGCCCACAAGTCTTTCAGTGTCACTTCCTCGGTGAATAGGGTCATGACAGCCTGAAATACATTAATTTCTCGAATCGTGAACGCCGCATGCGCCGCAGTATAGCGCACAAATCCCCGGACCGTTAACTCGTCCGCAGGATCATAGTCCACAATATAAAACGCGAGGTCGTTGCCCAGACCCGTGCGCTCAAGAAACCGCGCGGTTTGCATTTCTTTTCCCAGATATTTCAGGGTGTCCGTCAATTTTGTCATCCTTATATCCCTCTATGCATTCAAGATCACCGCGAGAAAATCCGCGTACCGATCGGATTGCGCGACGTAAGCTCGCAAGGCCGGACTCACCGTCAAGGGAGTAATCCCCCACCGTTCCGCTCCTTGGGGAACCAATATCTGGCATTCAACGAAAAAATTCCCGAGCACTTGCTGAACGTTGACACGAGTGCGCGGAGACCATCCGGCCACCACAGCGTCCTGTTCAGCCTTTCCAGAGATAAACCCCCGCAGATCCGCCAGAGACACGCTCGTCCGACGGGATTGCCAGCTATAGCGCACAACTTCCGCGAGAAACTCCCGTGGCAGTCGGTATACCCGGGTAAAGGTATATAGCAACAACGCATTTTGGTCAGAATACGTCCCTGTCAGATATGCCTGCTGCAAGAAGTTATCCAACACGCGCACTCGGCGGCCGATCTGCTGCAGATACGTCGTCAACGTGCGCTGCGTGCGCGCCTGAAATAAATTTTGCTCCCAAATTTGGTGACGCACAGCGCCCCACTCCGGATTTTCCTGCAATAAAGAGAACGCGACACGGGTTTCGTGCCGCAATGGGCGTTCCGCGGTTAAACTTGCAGAATAGCGCTGTACACCCATTCACCCACTCCTCCCACTCTCTGTAAAGATTCGGGATGGTTTCCCGAAATTCCTGCTTCCTCGACAGCGTCGATTGCCTAATTCGCGATATCCTCCATCATGCATGCCACCTTCCAACCCATGAGGTCGATTCCATGAGTCATTTGTGTGGATCGCTGTGGATGGAAGAAATTGCTGCGGTTTCGTTCGATATTGCCCAAACCAAAGTAGCTGATTCAAGACCAAAAACACATCAGAGGATATGGTCGTCGCCAGCATGGATGGCATCCTCTTACACCCCAATGCCGCCTGGTTATGGTACATCTTTTATCCGTAAAATGGCTTTCGTATCACCTTGTTCATCCGCTCATGTGGATGGTCGTGTGGATGGAGCGGGTTTTGGCACAAATCTCCGCAAAACAAAAAAGCCGCAATCCCTTGCGGTGTCTTGGTTTCATGTGGTGGGCGCGCACAGATTCGAACTGTGGACCCGCTGATTAAGAGTCAGCTGCTCTACCAACTGAGCTACGCGCCCGCATAAAAACAATATGGTAGCGGCGGGTGGACTCGAACCACCGACATCACGGGTATGAACCGTGTGCTCTAGCCAGCTGAGCTACGCCGCCATGGTTGCGGGGACAGGATTTGAACCTGCGACCTCCGGGTTATGAGCCCGACGAGCTACCAGACTGCTCTACCCCGCGATATCAAGTCTTCCAACGCACAAACGTTAGTATAGTCCGTTAAGCCACTTCTGTCAAGCACTATCATGCGGCCCACAACAGATTGCCCTCCGTCACCATTTTTCTGCTTCTGTGATACACTATGCAATATCACAAAGCGGACAGTGCACAAGGAGGCGCAACCATGGCACGCAAAGCGCGACTAGGCGGTTATGACATTAGTATTGAGAAAAACCCGGAAGGTATTCACCTCGCCGTCAAACCGACACCGGGACATGTCCAGGCTCAGGAAGAAGTCTTTCAGATGTTCGATCAGTTCCGCAGGACAGCCCGTCAGGCAGGGGTCGGCGGCGCCGAGATTTTCGCCTACTGGGTGAAGAAACAGCTCCGGATTAAATAACATTTATTTCCACATATACCACGATCTTGCATTTTCCATGGATCGTGGTATAATTTTGCCATTAAAATAAAGGAGGGATCGCACCAATGAAGACCGCACTTAAGAACGTCTCGGAGTATCACCGCGCTATTGAACACATCCGCATTCTGCAAGGCGTTCTCGGCACATTGGCCAAGATGAAAGGCAATATGGACCCCGATGTGCTTGCGGTCAGCCAAGAGATTGACCTGTATATCGTGCGCGTTCAGGAATACTGGCAAATGCATTCGCAAAAAGGGGCCATTTAGCTATTCCTTTTCATCTTTGGCATCGGGAGGCTGGCTGCGGAGATAGCGGACCAGCAAAGCATCAAGCGCATGGCTGACAGCCGCTAACTCGTCACTGCGCAAATCATTGCTGACAGCATAAATTCGGTCGAGTTCCGTCTGAAGTCTCTGCATATCCTCCAGAATCTGCTGGTCACCCTCTAGCCTCATCACTTTTATCCCCCTTATGGCGAGTGTCTTTACCTAATTCTGCATTTTTAAGGCAATTTCCTTCCCGCACCGCCAAAACATCAAACTTTTTTTGGTAAACCTTCGCTATTTTTCGTCCTTTTAGGACGGGTCACGTACAATAAAAGCATGCAGGCACAAAAATTGTCTCAACGTTCCATAAACACGGGGCCAGCCAAACCGCCGTCCTTACCCGCACGCTCTGCTGCGCCTAGGGATATGTCACAGCAGTGGGCACGGCTGGACCGGCAGGAGCAGCAGTTGCTGGCCCGGATGAGCCTGGATGCCGTTGACGCTTACGCCCGGACGGTCAAAGACATTCTGACAGCGGCGCTGGGGGAACACCAGACAGAGATTGGCGGGTACTTTTCCCCTTCCGGCGGGTTTCGCTATATGGTCCGGATAAAATCTGTCACGACCGAACTGGAGAATCTCCGTCAGGCCCTGATCCGGCGGTCTCCGGCCAACATGGTCATGCAGCGCATGGACCTGATCCGGGGGCTGTTGTGTGACATTTTGCTATGAGCGGACGACACCAAAGGAGAATTTATGGCTGTTTTTGATACAATCATGAATTATTTGACGGAGCTGGAAGATCTGACCGAGCAGAAAATTCAGGCGGCCACCCGCCGAAACTCAGCAGAGCTGCTGCAGCTGCTGCAAGATGAGCTCGACCCCTTGACTCACGTCAACCGCCACCTGCTCGAAATCGCTGCGCTCAGCGCAGACGAGCGCGCCCTTATCCGGCGCCACGCCGAGCACTGGCAGGCCAGGGCCCAGCTTCTCAGCACCATTTTGCAAAGCCAGTTGGGCTACTGTGATTTTGTCCTCACCCTGCTGGGCCAGTCCCAGCAGTCATCTGTCAATATCGACTTGTAGAAGGGGGACGCACGCGTGTCGTTTATGATTCTGAATATCGCCGGCCGCAGCCTGTCCGCACAGCAGCTGGCGATGGAAGTGACCGGGAACAATCTCGCCAACTCGACCACCACCGGCTACCAAAATGAAACAGCCAATCTTGTTGAGACGCCGCCCATCCCTTCGTCGCAGCTTGACGGCTCTTTGCAGGGGCAGGGAGTCAGCGTCGACGCCATCACCCGGGCCTCCAATGCGTTTCTCTCGCGCAGCGTCCGCACCCAGCAAGGGTCCACCGGTTACTGGGACAGCCTCAACACCAGTTTGTCACAGATCCAAAACGTGTTCCATGAGCCGTCCTCCAGCGGCCTGTCCGAGGCTATGAGCGCCTTCTTCAATTCCTGGCTGACCTTGTCCCAGACACCGTCAAGCCTGTCTGCACGCCAGGCCGTGGTCGATCAGGGCCAGTCTCTCGCCAGTACGTTTAACAGCATGTCCAGCCAGATCACAGGCGAAATTCAGAATATCAACCAATCGGTGGTCAATACCGTGCAGAAAGTGAACACCCTGACCACCCAGATTGCGAAGCTCAACAGCCAGATCACCACCGTCACCGGCTCCGGCGGTTCCGCGGACACGCTGCTCGACCAGCGGGGAACGCTGATGAACCAGCTGAGCAAACTGGTCAATATCTCCTACACCGTGAGCCCTGACCAGAGCGTCAACATCTATCTGGGCAGCAATGCCCTAGTGGTCAACCAGACAGCGCACAGCCTGGTGACCAGCGCCCCCACCACAGCCTACGGTGTGGACGCAGTGGCGTTCCGTGATAATCCGGGGCAAGTGCTCACCTCTTCTACAGGTCTGCAAAATGGTGAATTGGCCGGCCTTCTGACGGCCGGCCTTCTGATGGCCGGCAATCAGACCCTGCCGGGATACCTCGCCTCGCTCAATGATCTCGCCAGTTCCCTGGCTCAGGCGGTCAACACCCAGCAGCAGGCGGGGTACACGTTGAACAGCTCGACGAAGGGCGCTGCCTTCTTTACGTCCTCGTCGTCGACAGCGGCTCCTGTCACAGCGTCCACCATAGAGGTCTCCCCCTTGATGACTTCACAAAACGTGGCGGCCGCCTCCAGTCCTAACGCGCCGGGAGACGGCAGCAACGCGCTGGATATTGCCAACCAGATCGGCAGCCCGGAGATGTCACCCACGACTGGCAGCCTTGACACCACAACACCCGGAGTGACTTTCAGCCAGTACTTCACCAATCTGGTCGGACAAGTCGGAAACGACGGCCAGCACGCCAGCAATCAGTACACCAGCGCCCAGACCACTCTGAGCTCCTTGCAAAATGCCCAGGAATCGGCGACCGGCGTGGATGTGAATGAGCAGTCCGCCAATCTGATTCAGGAACAGCAGAGCTACCAGGCCGCCGCTCAGCTCGTCAGTGTGGAACAGTCGACAATGGCCAGCTTGCTGGCTGCCGTCAGCTAATTTTTGAGGAGGGCACATCATGCAGGTCACACCCATCACCATCCGGAACAGTTTGCTGCAAAACATGCAGACCCAGTATCAGACCATCAACCAGCTGCAGGAGGAAGAATCGACGGGCCAGAGCTTTCAGGTGCCTTCAGACAATCCCCAGGCGGTCACCAGCACCATGAGTCTCAACGCGGCTCTCACCGAGACCACCGCCTACAGCACGGCAGCCACTTCTGCCCAAAACTGGCTGGACGTGACCAGCGGCGCTTTGCAAAACATGCAGCAGCTGTGGCAGACGATGCTGTCCGTCACCGTGCAAGCCTCCAGCAACAGCCTGACCTCCACCGACCGTAATGCCTTGGCCCAGGAAGTCCAGCAGGCGCAGACATCCTTTGGGCAGCTGCTCAACACCCAATATGAAGGCACCTACATCTTCGGGGGATACAGCAGCCAAACGGCACCCGTGCCGCCTGCACCCAGCAGCATGCCTGCCGGCTATACCGTCTCCTCCATCATGCTGCCGTCGGGTACTACCATCACCTCCACTGCGGGAGCGGCCATCACTCTTGTTCCGGGAGCGGTCATTACGCCCCCGCCATCTTCCACCGCGATGCCGACATCGGGCACCTCCCTCACCCTGCCGCCGGGCACCACCATCACGCTCCCAACGGGAAGCACTACCACCCTTTCCTCGAGCGCCACCATGCCGCTTGCGGGGGCCTCTGTCACATCCGCCACGAGCAACGCCGCCGGGACAGTTTCCACCATAAATTCCAGCGGCCTCACCCCTCTGAGCGAAACGGTTTTGCCTTCTGCCGGTCAGCCTACCGTATTTCAAATCGGGCAAAATGCCCAGGTCACCATCAACCTGACTGGCAACGAAAACGCTGGGCAGCCCACTGGCTCCAATTATCTGCAAACCGCCTACAGCGCCCTCGGTCAGCTGGCTCAGGCCATAACAGGAGGGGCATCTGCCAGCCAGGCCATGCTGCCCGCGCTGCAGACTGATGAAGGCTACCTCTCCACCGCCCAGAGCATCGTGGGTGGGCGCATGCAGCGCGTCACCCAGGCTCAGGGCCAGCTGACGACCCTGGCGCAAAACCTCAACCAGACCATCGCCCAGGTCTCGGGGGCCAATATGACGGCCGTGACGGTCCAGCTGACGCAGGAGGAACAAGCCTACCAGGCGGCCTTGCAGAGCGGCGCCCAAATTCTGTCCGTCTCGCTGCTCAACTATATTCACCCATAAGGGAATCCACACAACACCCAGACGCAAGGGAGTGGCTTTGATGATTACTGAAAATACCATCCGCACCCGCTTTCACGGAGAGATCACCATCTCCGCAAAGGACATCCTGGTCATGGACTATGATATTCTCGGATTTTCCCAAGCAAAGGAGTACGTCCTGCTGCCGCACCGGGCGGACAGCCCCTTCCTGTACCTGCAGTCGGTCACGGACCCGGCGCTGGCATTTATTGTCATCGACCCCCTGACCTTCGACCCGGACTATACCCTCCCTCTCGACGAGCTGCCGGATCTGGGGGACCCCCAGTCCTGGGCCGTCTTGTGCATCTGCACGGTGTCCCGGTCAGCCCAAGGCGCGCTGGAAGCCACGGCCAACCTGAAAAGTCCGCTCATCATCAACCGCCAGACGCGGCATGGCGGCCAATTTGTGTTATCCTTACCCTATTCATATCGATATCCCTTGACAGGGGAGGACAAGTCAGATGCTGGTGCTCAGCCGCAAAACCGATGAAGCGCTCATTATAGGATCCGGCGAGATCCGCATCGTCGTATTGTCTGTGCAAGGCGATCAGGTGAAGCTGGGGATTGAAGCTCCCCGCGCAGTCAGTGTCATGCGCGAAGAGCTCTTCCGCGCTCAGAGGGAAAATGCCATGGCTGCCCAGTCGGTATCACCCGAGGACCTTAATGCTCTGGAGCCTGAGCCTCCCGCAAAGCCAACTCCTTGACTGAAGCGAGTATTTCGGTGATTTTCACCCCAAACTGCTCGCCCACAATGACCACTTCCCCCCGCGCCACTACACGCCCGTTGAGATAGACGTCGACGGGTTCCCCGTAAGCCCGGTCCAGTTCCACTACAGATCCCGGCCCCATCTCCAGCACATCCTGCACCGAGAGGGAGCTGGAGCCCAGCACCACTTCCACCTCCATGGGCACATCCCACAAGAAATCCATGCTGCCAGAGGGCGGTTTGGCGACCACAGACCCCTGCAGCTCTGCAAACTCGACTGGTCTGGCCTCCACATCGGCATGGTCCCCCAAACCGTGAGTCAGTGCTTCCAGTTCCTCCGCCGTCAGCCGGCTATTGCTCTCCGCCATCACTGTCCTCCTTGTCTTCAATGCGGGCGGTGATGCGCGCCGCCAAATGGCCGCCCATTCTCCCCGCCAGCACCTGAAATTTTTCCTGCGTGGCCAATGTCATGACCAGGGGCTGGTCGTAGCGGTTTTTGAGCACCACGACGTCACCGGCTTTCAGCTGGTGAAATTCCCCTAAAGTGAGGGCAGTGCGTCCCAGCACTACGTCCGCTGCAATTTGCACGTGACTGACATGCCGCAGCATCTCCTGCGGCCGGGGCAAAATCTCCTGGTCATCTTCGCGGCCCAGAGCGTGGCGGCCCAAAAGCATCGCAAACGGCTGGATAGCGGGATAGGGCCACACCCAAGACAGTTTCCCCTTGTGGCTGTCAATGGTGATCTGCTGCTGCTGCACCACCACCAGATCCCCTTCCGATGCCACCTGGGTAAATGCCGGGTTGTATTCGATGGCATCCACCAGCGCTTCAAAGGGCATGAGAGAGGACCAGTTCTGGCTCAGCAGGCTCAACAGGCGCTCCATAATCCGGCGGTAGATCGTCTGCTCAATTTCCGTCAGCTCACGGTTCGGAAAATGCGCGGAGCCCGGGCCCCCAAGGGCCCGGTCAATCATCGCCAGCGTGACTTCCGGAGAACTTTCAAAGAGACCGGACCCGGACTGGTTGATGGTAAACAGAGCCAGCACGCTGGGGATGGCCACGGTCTCCACATACTGTTCGTAGGGCATCTGCTCGGTGCTGATATGCTGCACTTGCACAGGAGTGCGCAGGTACGTCGACAGAAAGTTGGAGGCCATGCGCAAGTAAGACTCCATCATCAGGGTAATGGCATCAAGCTGCAGCCGGCTAAGCTGGTGCGGGCGCTGGAAATCATAGGGCCGCACTTCCTTAAGATCTTTCACTAGTCCCACGTTGCCCATCCTCTCCGAAATCAGGCGCTTGTCCTTGCATGGCCAGAAGCTATTGCGTCATGAGCGACGAAAAATACACGGGGCCTACCGTGCCCGGGCCAAAAACAGACTCGAGCACGGTCTTGACCTGCACTTTGAAGGTGGACAGTCCACCCGACGTGGTGAACTCATGATACGGCGTGCTGCGCGCCAGATTGATCAAATCATTGCGGATTTTGGCATCCAGCACGGTCGATCCCGTCCCGCTGCCCCCGGCCGCTTCCACCTTCGTGCCTCCCTGGGCCGTTAAAGCAGGCAGGGCCACGTCAAATTCCAGATTAAAGCTCACATAGTGGCCCGAGCTGCCCAGATTGCTCTGGATTCCCGATTCTGTGACGGGAATGGCCGTCAGCGGATTATAGGGCAGAGCTTCCACAACCGGCTTGGGTGTGTGGCTCAAAAGGGACGGCTTCCCAAATATCAAAGCGGCCGCCCCCGCCCCCGCTCCCAGAATAAAAACCAGAACAAACACCAAAAGCTTTTTCATCCATGAAATCCTCCCTAAAATGCCGCTAATTCTGCCGGATTTCTCCCCGCTGCCTGTACACTGAAAGCAAGGAGGGTACCTTGCACAATGGAACCATTACTGTTTTGGGCTCTGGAAACCCTGTTTTTCAATGAATTCACCCCCAGCAATACCGGGGCCAGTCCGTTTGCGGCGCTGCTGGCGTCCGCTCAGGACACTCCGCCAGGCTCACCGCCCGGTCCCGCCAGCACACCGGACACGTCTTCCCATGTGCCCGCGTCCATTGACAGCTTTATCCAGCAGGCGGCGGCCAGCACCGGGCTGTCCCCGGCCCTGCTGAAAGCGGTGGCCACCGTCGAGTCGGGCGGGAATCCGGCCGCCGTCAGCTCTGCGGGCGCCATCGGCGTGATGCAGCTCATGCCCCAGACAGCCGACTCTTTAGGCGTCGACCCGTACAATGCCGGGCAGAACATTATGGGAGGCGCCGAATACCTGAAGAGCCTGGTGGACACCTTTCACGGCGACCTGCCGCTGGCCGTGGCGGCCTATAATGCCGGGCCTGGGGCGGTGGACCATTTCGGGGGCATCCCGCCCTACCAGCAGACCCAGCAGTACGTGCAAAAGGTTCTCGGAGCCTATCAGTCCCTCACCAGTCCGACCGAAAACACTTAGGTCACAATCTGGGTCAGCCCTTTGCTTAAGGTTTCCTGGACAGCAATCACCTTGGCGCTGACCGAGTAGGCGGTCTGCGCCTGAATCATATCCACCATCTGCGATGCCAGACTGACCCCGCTCCCGTTCAGCGCCCCCGTCTCCAAAAGCCCGCGCCCGGCCGTGCCCGGCGCAGCCGCCACAGCGGGCCCGGAAGCCGGAGACAGCTGGTAGAGATTGCTGCCCACACTGACCATGCCCTCCGGGTTGGGAATCAGCGCGACGGCCACCTTGCCGATAGGTTTCATGGCTTGGCCAGCCGGGCCGGCCATGACCGCGCCGTCTGGCGCCACCTGCCAGCTCTCGCCCGGGGGCACGGTGACCGGCGGCTCCAGGAGACTCCCGCCCGGCAGCCCGATTTGACCCTTGGCGTCTGTCTGCAAGCTGCCGTCCCGGGTATAGGCGAGCTTGCCGCTCGAGGTCTTCACCACAAGAAATCCTGCCCCGTTGATGGCCACGTTGTGGGCGCCGGACGCCGAAATAATCTGGGATCCAAACGACGGCGCGTCTTGAGTCATAAATGCCCCGGGGGTGTAGCCTAAGGCCGGCTGCACCGTCTGCGCCCCCACCGTGCGCCCGGCGGGCCGGCTGGCGACATCCGCACTAGCGCTGAACTCCACCAGACGCTGCCCGTAACCGGGGGTCTGGCTGTTCGCCATATTGCTCGAAATCGCATTCAGCCAGAGATTGCTGGCTGTCATTCCGCTCTGAGCGGCGTGCAGTACACTGAACAATAGCGCTCCTCCTTTGGCTCTTCTGCTATGGTCCGGGTTTATCCCAAGACACCGAGGGCCCCCGCGGTTTTCAGGCGGGTGCTTTCTTCGTTGACCAGACTGGTCAGAGACTGGTACGCTTCCTCGGCCTGCATCAGCCCAACGGTTTCCTGTGTCATGCTGCCATTGGAGGTGTTGACAGCTCCTTGCACCACGTTCCCCGTAAAGGGCAGCGCCACAGGCGCCTGATACAAACCTGAGCCCAGACTTTTCATCCCCGCCGCGGGCAGGTCGGCCAGCGCCAGCGTCCCCAGGGCCACCCCATTTTGCGTCACCGCTCCGGCTGAGCTCACATCAAACGGCCCCGGCGCCAGTGTGACCGGCTTGCCGGAAGCCAGCAGCACAAGGTCTCCGGCCGCCGTGACCAGCTGGCCTTTCGCGTCTTGATGGAAGCGCCCGTCCTGGGTGTAGGCCAGCCCAGCCGGGGTGCGCACGGCAAAGAAGCCGCTGCCCGAAATCGCCAGGTCAGCCGGTTCTCCCGTCATGCGCAATGTCCCCGGGGAGACATTGTACTGGGACAGGACTGCCTGGGAAGAGATCACCTGCCCGATGGCATGCGTTGACAGGGGCCCCTGGGCCAGCACCGTCTGCGGGAGAAATCCGACAACCTGCGTAGTCTGGGCCAGGTACCCCAAGGAATTCTGATTGGCAATATTGCCAGCGGCCTCCTGCAGCACCTGGTGCTGCGTTAAGAGCCCCGCCGCCGCGGTATACAAGGCATCCACAGATTTTACCTCCTACGTCATCAATGTCTTCTCTCCGTCAGGACGGCAAGGTGGGCCACAAGGCCGTCATGCGGGAGACGAACTGGCCGAAGCGGCCCCGTTTGGGCGGCTTCACCCGGTGAATCATCCGGTCTGCCAACGAGCCGATATCCACGGCCGCCGGGGACTGCGGGTAGAGCAGGAGCAGCGGTTCCTGGCGCGCCACCGCGCGCCGAGCATGGGGGTCTTCATGCACCGTGCCCATAAACTCCACTTTTTGCTCCAGCACTTTCATCGCCAAGCTGACAATGCGCATCGCCATCTCTTCCCCGCTCTGAGCGGTAGCGCTGCGGTTCATGACAATTTTCAAGGACACCCGCCCCTGGGCTTCCCACACCGCCTTGATCAGCCCATAGGCATCCGCCAGAGCCGGCGGCTCCGGATTGGAGACCACAAGAGCCTCATCCGCCGCCAGCACAAACGCCAGGACGTTGGCAGCGATGCCTGCGCCGGTATCCACCAATAACCAGTCACATTCGCCCTCCAACTGCTGAAATCCTTCTATGATGCCCGAGATTTCGACGGGCTTCAGCCTGGCCAGCGCGCTAATGCCTGAAGCGCCGGGAATGATGCGGATGCCCATGGGCCCTTTCTGCAGCACGTCCATCAGGGTCGCCTCGCCCTGCACCACATCCCACAGGGTATAGCTGGGCTCATATCCCATCAGAATATTGATGTTGGCGAGCCCCAAGTCCGCATCGAGCACCACCACCCGTTGCCCCCTCTGCGCCAGCGCCAGTGCCAGGTTCAACGTCAGCTGGCTCTTGCCCACGCCCCCTTTCCCCGACGTGATGGCCACGACCCGCCCTCCCTGGCCGCGCTCGCTCAGCACGTCTTCCTGGGCTTGCAGGGTTTGCTGCAAAATCCACTGGCGCAGACCCTGTGCCTGCTCAGCCATGATACGCCCCGCCTCTCAAGAGCCACCCGGCCAGACCCTCTGCCGAGGCTGGGTGAATATCCTCGGGCACATTCTGGCCATGCGCCACATACGACACGGGCCAGTTAAGGTCCATGAGAGCCCCCAGCACAGCGCCCGGTGCCAGCACTTCGTCCACTTTGGTCAGGCACAGGCTCGCTTTGTGGCCCCCTGCCAGCTTCTGCGCTGTCTTGACAAACAACGACCGCGACACCGTCGCCGGCATGCACAGGAGCACATCGGTCGCCTGGGCGTATTTGATGGCGCTGAGACTCTGCTGCACCTGCATGGGCTGGCTGACACTGTGCCCCGGGGTGTCGATGAACACCACATCCGCGCCGTATTCCCGGATCAAAGCCGGCAAATCCTGGGGGCGGTTGGCCACTGCGACCGGCACATCCAAAATCCCGCCGAACGTCTTCAACTGTTCCACCGCCGCCACGCGGTAGGTGTCCGTCGTGATTAAAAGCACCGAACTTCCCAGTTCCAGGCGGCAGCGGGTCGCCAGCTTGGCGATGGTCGTGGTTTTGCCCGCTCCCGTCGGCCCTATCACCACAATCACGGTGCCGGGGTCCTGCAGCGGGAGGGAGCCTGGCGCGCTCAGCCGGGAAGCCGCCGCCCCCGCCAGCTGAGCCAGTTGCGCCTCCTCGGACTCCCCGCCGTCCAGAGCCGTCCCGGCCAGGTCGCGCGCCCATTCTTCCGGCAGCTCGCGGGCCAGCAGGTACTGGTACCAGGTCCCGCCCCCGGAGCCGGCCGGCGCAGCTTGGCCGATCTTGCGGTCCACCTGCGTCAGCAGCGCCATCACCTGCTCCCAGCGCTCGTCCCCGCCTGCAGGCGCCCTTTCGGGGGCCTGCGACTGGCCGGCTGCGACCTCATTCGCGCCGGTGGAATCCACCAAGGACGTCCGCGGACTTTTGGCGACAGGATAGTCTGTCGCCGCCAGCACATGATAGCCCCGTTCCCAAAACTTCCACCACCGGTCCCTGGCGGGCCCCGAAGAGAGCAGCACCGCCTCATCCCCGAGTTCCCACTTGGCTCGGATCAAGGCCTCTTCCACACTGAGGCCGCTAAACCGTTTGACGATCACAGTTCCACCACTCCCATCGTCTTGATTCCCACATCACTTTGAATTTCGGCATAGGACAGCACTGACAGGTCCTTAAACAGGCGTTCGGTCAGGCGTTTGAAGTACAGGCGCACAAAGGGAGACGTGATAACCACTTTAGGCAGACCCGCCGGCAGCTGCTTCAACTGGGTATTCAGTGCCCCCACCACCTCTTGGGCCACCTTCGGATCCAAATTCAGATAGGTTCCGCTGTCCGTCGTCTCCATCGCGTCTTTCATGGCTTGCTCAATGCGCGGGGACAGCACGACCGCGTGCAGGAATCCCTGCTTGACCAAAGGCTCCGTGATATGGCGCGCCAGCTGCTGGCGCACCGCCTCCGTCAGCATGTCGGGGTCGCGGGTGCTCCGGGCCCGGTCGGCCAATGCCTCCAGGATGGTGGGCGTATCCCGGATGGAGATCTTCTCCCGGAGGAGATTGGCCAGCACGCGCTGCACTTCGCCCAACGTCAGCAGATCCGGCACCAGTTCGGCTACCACGACCGGGTGGGTCAGCTTCACGTGGTCCAGCAGTTTCTTGACATCCTCCCTGCCCAGAATCTCGTAGGCGTGGGCGCGGATCACCTCGGCCAGGTGGGTCACTAAAATGGACCCCGCATCAATCACCGTGGCCCCGGCCAATTCGGCCCGGTCCCGGGAGTCCTCCCGGATCCAGTAGGCTGGCAGGCCGAAAACAGGGTCTTTAGTCAAAATGGCGCTGTCAATCCCCAGTTCCTGCCCCCCCATCGCCAAGAACCGGTCGGGGCGGACTTCAGCCACAGCGACACTCGCTCCCCGGACCCGGATGCGGTACTGGTTCAGGGTCAGGTCCAGACTGTCCCGCACGCGAACCGGCGGGATCACCAGGCCCAGTTCGGTGGTAATCTGACGTCTGAGCGCCATAATCCTGTCGCGCAGGTCCTGACCGGCCTGCCCGCCCACCAGCGGCACCAGCCCCACCCCCACTTCCAGTTCGACGGTGTCAAATCCAATGAGACCCATGACCGCCTCAGGACGCTTGTTCAAATTTTCGTTTTCCTGGCTGCGCTGGCGCGATTCCACCGCCTTCTGCGCCTTTTGGCGCTGCTCAATCCGCCAACCCAGATAGAAGACGGCAATCCCCAAACTCATCGGCACCAGCGGGGGAATGCCCAGCAGGGCGAGCAGGAAGAGCACAATCGCCACAATGTACAAAACGCGCGGCAACTGGGTGAGCTGTGTGAGGACATCGTCATTCAGGGTCCCCGTGGCGCCGGAGCGGGTCACCAGGATCCCGGTGGCGGTCGACAGCAGCAGCGCCGGGATCTGCGTGGTAATGCCTTCGCCGATCGTGAGGATGGTGTACGTGTTGAGCGCGGTGCCAATAGACAGGTGGCGCTCGGACAGTCCGATAATCAGCCCGCCGACGATATTGATCAGCACAATGATGATCCCGGCAATCGCGTCGCCGCGCACAAATTTGGAAGCGCCGTCCATTGCCCCGTAGAAGTCCGCTTCCCGCTCGATATCCGACCGCCGCTTCTTGGCCTCGGCCTCGCGGATCATTCCGCTGTTCAGCTCGGCATCCACTGCCATCTGCTTGCCGGGCATCGCGTCCAGGGTAAAGCGGGCCGCCACTTCGCTGACCCGCTCTGCGCCCCGGGTAATCACCATGAACTGAATCACAATCAGGATGATGAAGATGATGATCCCGACGACCACATTGTCTCCCACCACCAGGCGGCCGAAAGTCTGGATGACAGACCCGGGATTGCCTTCCAACAGGATCAGCCGGGTGGCGGTCACTTCAAGGGCCAGCCGGAACAGTGTCGTCAGCAGCAGGAGAGAGGGGAATACAGACAGCTCCAGCACCTGTTTGATGAACATGGTGGACACCAGCACGGCGATGGAGAGGCCAATGTTGATGAGCAGGAAGAAATCCAGGGCCCAGGGCGGGATCGGAATCACCAGCATTAAAATGGCGATCACCGCCGCCACCGGCACGAAAGCTTCCCTTATCAGCGCACGGCTTGCCGTCATTTCTCCGTCCTTCCCGGGACCCGGGGTCCCTGCCGCTTGCGGATCAAAAACGCCAGAATGTCGGCGACCGCCTGGTAGTGCTCTTCCAGAATCGCCTGGCCAATCGGGAGTTCATAAAGCGAGCGGGCCAACGGGGGATTCTCCACAATCGGCACTTCGTGGCGCATGGCCACCTCCCGGATGTTCTTGGCCGTGCCGTCCGCGCCCTTAGCGATGACCACGGGCGCCGCCATGCGCTTTTCGTCCCATTTTAGAGCCACGGCGTAGTGGGTGGGATTCGTCACGACCACCTGGGCATTCTTGACCTGGCGCACTCCTGAGCGCCAGATCCGGCGCGACATTTCCCGGCGCCTGCCCTTGACGTGGGGATCCCCCTCTGTATCTTTGAACTCATCGCGCACTTCTTGGGTCGTCATCCGGGTCTTCTGCTGAAAAGCATAAGACTGGTATCCCATATCGAGGATCCCAATCACCAAGAACGCGAAGGCCATAATCAGCATCACCTGGCCCATCATCCTCACCGCGGACGTCAGCGCCCCGCCCAGAGACTCCTCCATGAGTCCCGCATAGTTGGCTACCTGGCGGCGGATAAGCCATGCCGCCAGCGACCCCATAATGGCGATCTTCAACAGGCCTTTGCCCAGCTGCCAGACACTGTCCTGGGAAAACAGCCGTTTCAGGCCTTCGGCCGGATTAATCTTGGTGAAATCCGCTTTCATCCCGCTGAATGAAATTCGGAATCCCTTTTCCAGACTGCTGGCAAAGAGCCCCGCCAGCACCAGGGGAATCGTCACCGGCACCAGAATCCGGATCATCACCGCAAACGCCTGCAGCCAGGCCTGGGCCATGGACCCTGAAGGATCTTGCGCGAGCTGCAGCACGTCTTGTTCCATAAGCCCCAGCTGCGACCCAGCCCACGGCAGGTAATGGCCGATCAGCAAGAATCCGACAAACAAACCCAGAGCCGCCTGGAAATCCGGGCTCTTCCAGCTCTGGCCCTTCTTCTGCAGGTCCTGCTTTTTGTGGGGGGTGGCGCGGTGGCTCTTCTCCCCGCTGGACGCGTAATAGATGGTGACCGTTGCGGCACTCATGGTTTGCCCTCCAACAGCGCCAGCAGCCGGCTGACATCCGTGAAGGCATGATTCCACAAGCTGGGCAAAATCCCCATCAAGAGCGGCAGCATGGCGGCAAAGACCAGCAGGCTGACCCCAAAGTTGGCCGGCAGGGACAGGTAATAGGCATTCATCTGCGGGAATGCGCGGGACATGATGCCCACCGCCATATTGACGATAAAGCCCGCCAGCAGCAGGGGGAAGGCCATCAGCAGCGTCATCGTCAGAGCGCTGGTCATGAGGCCAGTGACAAAAGAGAACGCCGCTACGGGAATAGCCATCACATTGGCCCCTATGGCCTGAAAGCTGGCATGCAGCGCAATCACCGACAGTTCAATCCCTCCCGTGGCGACAAAGACGAACAGAGCCAGCAGACTCTGCCATTCCGACAGGAACGAGCCGTTTTCGTCCAGCCCCGGATTCGACGCGATCGCCAGCCCCAGTCCCAACTCATAGGTGACCACCTGCCCCGCCATATCCAGCACGGACAGAAAGAGGGACAGAATAAGGCCAATGAGCGCGCCGATGCCAAAATTGACCACCAGATCCAGCCCCCAGACGAGCCCGGACGCCGGCGCGCTTGCCTGCACCGAGGGGGCGAGGGCAGCCGCCAGCGCCAAAATCAGCGCCACTTTCAGCATCCGCGGCAGGTAGCCGGAGCTGAGCACGGGCGCTGTAAACACTAATCCCGCCAAGCGCGCGGCGACGAGAAAGAACGTCTCAGTCAATTGGGATGTAACCAGGCTCAGTGTCATAGGCTTCTCATGCGCAATCGGCATCCCCTTACCACGTTCCGGGCCTGGGTCACGGCAGGTACGTCACGTGCCAGAAACTTGACAAGTCGTTCTGGGTGAACGTAATCAGAATCCGCAAGAACCAGGGACCCGCCAGATAGATCATGACACCCACCACAATAAGCTTGGGCATAAACGACAGGGTCATGTCCTGAATCGATGTCGTGGCTTGAAACAGCCCCACCAAGAGCCCCACCAGCAGCGACGCGACCAGAATCGGCCCCAGAATGATTCCGGTGGTGAGCATGGCCGACTGGCTTAAGGCAATCGCATGATCAAACATTTATCTCACCCCATGAAAAGACAACACCAAAGACTGCACTACCAGGCTCCAGCCATTGGCAAGGACAAAAAGCAACAGTTTCAAGGGCAGTGAAATCAGAGTCGGCGGCACCATCATCATGCCGAGGGACATGAGGACTGTGGACACCACCAAGTCCACGATGACAAAGGGAATAAAGATATAGACGCCGATTTCAAACGCCGTCTTCAGTTCCGAAATGATGAATGCCGGAATCAGGGCGACCGTCGGCACCTGCCCCAGATTTTTGGGAGGCGGCAGGTGGTCCAGATGCAAGAACAGGGCGATATCACTGGCCCGCGTCTGCTGGTACATGAACACCCGCAACGGGTCCAGAGCCTTGCCTGACGCTTCTACCAGGCCCATGCGCCCATGCAGATAGGGAATCAGGGCCTGGTGGTCGATCTGCGTGAAAGTCGGGGCCATGATAAAAAACGTCAGAAACAGCGCCAGCCCGATCAGCACCTGATTGGGCGGCGTCTGCTGCAGTCCCAGGGCGCTGCGAACAAAAGCCAGCACCGTAATCACCCGCGTGAAGGCTGTCATGGTCAGCAAGAGCGCGGGGACAAACGACAAGATGGTGAGCAGCGCCAAGACACTGATCACCTGTGACGGGGAGCTGCCGCCGTGGGTATTCAGGCTGACTGAGGGGATAGACAAGCCCTGGGCAAACACCTGCGGTCCGGAGGCGATCCCTGCCATGACGATTCCCAAACCCCATGGCCAAAAGGGGAAGCGCTTCCCCATCACGGCTTGTCCTCGCCGCGGCGCAGCTTGCGCCACAGCTCGTCCGCAAATTGCGGCAAGGTGACTTCAGGAGTGCCCGCGTGGGCTGCAGCCCTGGCCGTGACCGCGTCGGCATCCACTTCCATCAAGAGCGCGATATTGTGCTCCGTGATGCCGAGCGCCACGGTCTTGTCCGCAATTTGGACCAGGGCAATCCCGCGTTTCGGCCCCAACGGAAGATAATCAATTTGCTCCAGATACTGCGCGTGGCTCACTTTCCCCCAGCCCATCTTCTTCAGAAGCCGGGCCGCCAGATAGGCCAACCCCACTACCAGGATCATTGCCCACAAAAAATTCAGAAACAGGACCAAAGAATTCAAAGAATATCCCCCTACCTACCGGATATTATATAAAGAACCATCCATCGACACGAAACAACAAGCCCCAATTAATTCGGAAAAATTTCGACAGAGCTCCCCGGCCCGCTTGATCCTGCCGCTCCCGCCAGACTCATGCCCCTGCACCCCCCTATTTCCGTCGCCAGTTCCCTTCACCAAAGGCACGCCTTTTCCATAAAATGCAGGAAGCCGGCTGCTTAAGAAAACCGTGCAGACCCGAGGGGGAGTGAGTGTGAAAATACGCGCCGTGCGGCCCGAAGACTATCGGGCCTTGCGTGAGCTGTGGTCCGCCGCCGGGCTGACCTTTGACACAGGGGACGCCGCACCGGATTTCCTATGGGCCTTAAGCCATGGCGGCCAGCACTATTTAGCCGGCGAGATTCCGGGCGGCCACCTGGCGGGTTCCGTGCTGGGCGCTTTTGACGGCCGCCGCGGATGGATTTACCACCTGGCCGTCCACCCTTCATACCAGCGGCAAGGATTCGGCCGGATGCTGATGCAGGCCGCCGAAAATTCCCTGCGCGGGGCAGGGTGCCTCAAGATCAACTTGCTCGTGGAGCCGCATAACCTGG
This sequence comes from Sulfobacillus sp., assembly GCA_027309085.1. GTDB lineage: Bacteria > Bacillota > Sulfobacillia > Sulfobacillales > Sulfobacillaceae > Sulfobacillus. The sequence continues at coordinate 26,646 of DAIDDL010000018.1, read as the reverse complement.
CCGTCAGAAATTTTTACCAGAAGATCGGCTACCGTAGCGCAGACAACCTGTTCATGGAGAAAATCATTCACTGACACAGGCAAAACATCGCGCAGTGGGGAGCACGCCGAGGCACCGCCTGCTCCCCACTGCGCCGCACAGACAAAATTTTTGCCAATCCTCCCAGAATTTCTTTGTCCTGTTCTCTTCTAAACTTGTTATAATCAAGACGTAAAACGTCTTACCTCTAGGAGTGGCGATCTTGACGAGTCGCTTTGTCCCCCGTCAGCGTCTGGCTCGGGAGAGCATTGAGGCGCTGCTGTCGACAATGAGTCCGGGCAGCAGGCTGCCTTCGGAAGAGCAAATGGCCAAGCAGCTGGGAATCAGCCGGCCGACTATCCGGTCTGCCCTCAGCGCGCTCGAGCAGGAAGGGCTGGTCGTGCGCCGGCATGGTGTGGGAACATTTGCCACCACCCCGCAGACCGTGATGGATGCGTCTTTGCAGGTCCTGAACAGCGTGGCGGATATCGTGCGCAACAACGGCTACGAACCTTCCGTCACAGATGTCCACATTACCCCGGCAGTGCTGCCCCAGGCCGTCTGCGAGTCCCTGTCGGTAGCTCCTGAGACCCAGGGCCACCGGGTCATCCGCACAGTGCTGGCGGATGGAATGCCCGCGGTGTTTCTGATTGACTACCTGCCGGACACCATCGGCCGCACTTCGGTAGATTTGTCCGTCTTTTCAGATAAGATGCTGTCTGCGATGGCCGGGCTGGGCGTCCCTATCCTGTACGCCCGCACCCACCTGTCCATCAAGCGCAGCAGCGCGGAAGCCGCTGCGGCGTTGGGCATTGTGGCTGGGGATGCGGTCTTGTACCTCCAGCAAGTCGCGTATACGGCCGACCACATCCCGGCAATCTATAGCATTGGCTACCACCGGGAAGGGGTTATCACCTACACCCTGACACGGTACACAGATGTTTCAGAGAGGGCAGACCCATGAACACCGTCAAGCATACCCCACAGCAAAAAGGTCTATGGTACCTGTCCCCGGCATTGCTGGTGTTAGGTGTTTTCTGGGTCATTCCGCTGTTTATGGTGTTTGGCTACAGTTTCTTTCACTTTATTTACGGGACCCACCCGCATTTCGTGGGATTTTCCCAGTACCAGCAGTTGTTCGCATCGGGGCTGTTCTGGCAGTCGGTGCGCACCACCCTCATCTTCGCCGTGTGCGTGGTCATTGGGGGCAGCACCATCTCCTTGGTGTTCGCGGTGCTCCTCTTCCGCGGGATCCGCGCGGTGGGCCTGTTCCGGGCGCTGTATTTCCTGCCCTATGTCATGCCCGTCGTCGCCACGTCCACAGTGTGGCTGTGGATGTACCAGCCGTCGGTGGGCGTCATTGACCGCATTCTCAGCCTAATGGGTCTGCCCGGCAATATCGGCTGGGTCAATGAATCCCGCCTAGCCTTGATCAGTCTGATTGTGTACACCATCTGGTTCAGTTTCGGCTTTACCATGCTGCTGTTTATGGCAGGCCTCACCAATGTCTCGCGGGAGCTGCTGGAAGCGGCTGAAGTTGACGGCGCCAGTCCGTGGCGCCAGTTCTGGAGCATTACCTAGCCGCTGCTGTCGCCAACCACCCTGTTTGTGGTCGTCATCAACACCATCAATGCCTTTCAGACCTTTACCCAAATCTACGCGCTCACCCGGGGCGGCCCCGTCAACAGCACCACGACCCTCACTTATCTGATCTATGAAACAGCCTTCAACTACTTCCACTTTGGCGGCGCATCTGCCACTGCCGTGGTGTTTTTCCTGCTGATTCTGGCGCTGACCGGGTTCCAGTTTTGGGTATCCCGCAAAGCCGTCTATTACGGAGGCTGAAAACATGGCCAAAGGCAATCGCCTGCTCGTTTACGCATTTCTGATTGTCAGCGCCGCCATCACCCTGTTCCCCATCTGGTGGATATTCGCCACCTCACTGGAGACAGCTGCCCGGGCTTACAGCTTCCCCGGGGCGCTGATTCCGCAGGGAGTTTTTTCCAATTACCGCGCTGCCTGGCGGCTGGCGCCCTGGCTTCATTTTCTCCTCAACTCCACAGGCATCGGCATCGCGACGACGGTGCTGGCGCTGTTCACCTCGCTCTTGGCCGCCTACGGCATCGTCTATCTGCCGGGGCGGTTTGGCAAGGTGGTGCTCGCTGTGATTCTGGCCACGATGATGATCCCTTTTTACTCTATTCTTGTTCCCGACTACCTGATTGTGCGCGACCTGGGCTGGCTGAACACCTACACCGCCCAGATTGTACCCTTTGCCGCCAATGGATTTGCCGTGTTCATGCTGGTCCAGTTTATGCGCTCCCTGCCCAAAGAATTGCGCGATGCGGCGCGCATCGACGGGATTGGCGACTGGGGATACCTGTGGCAGATTGTGGTCCCCAATCCGGTACCCGCTCTGGCGACCGTCAGCATCTACCTCTTCCTTCTCAGCTGGAACGCCTTCCTGTGGCCCCTGATTGTCACCACAGGTCCGTCAGTCCAACCCATTCAGGTCGGGCTGGCAGATTTCCTGTCTACGGCCAACGGCACCGACTGGACGTCGGCGGCCGCCGCCATCACCACGCTGCCCGTGCTGATTCTCTACATCCTGGCTCAGCGCCAAATTGTCGAATCGGTCAGCCACACCGGAATCAAGGGCTGACGGATGCCACAACGGCTTGCACACAAACTTAAGGAGGCTACCCTCAATGACATCCAAAACCAAAGCCCGCTTTACCGCCTCTGCCGCCGGAGCCGTAGTACTGGCCGCCGGACTGGCGGGGTGCGGGCAGTCCACCGCCCCCCCGCCCGCCACCAAATCCTCCGCGCCCGTCACCATTACCTTTTGGAATGAAATGACCGGTCCTTACGAAACCGCGCTGGCCGGGGAAATTCAGCAGTTTCACAAGACCCATCCCAACATCACGGTCAAAGACGTGGTCGTCCCCAATGATGCGGCCCTCGAACCCAAGCTGCTCTCCGCAGTCGTCGGCCAGAACCCGCCGACCATCTCCCAAATGAACCCGCCCTGGGCCACAGGGTTCATCGAGACCGGCAGCCTCGTCAATCTCAGCCCGCTCATCTCCGGGTCCCAAGGGTTTTCCCTGTCGTCCTTCTACCCCAACATGCTCAAACCCGGCAAGTGGCCCAATGGCAATCAGTACCTGATGCCCTTCAACTTAGGGGCCGCCATCATGTACTACAACAAAGCCGCGTTCCAGGCAGCCGGCATTGCCCACCCCCCACTACCTGGGCGGAATTCACCCAGGACAGCATGAAGCTCTCGGGACCGGGGAAGCAGGCTTTTGCGATCACGCTTGTGCACACCTATCCCTGGCTCGCGTTCTTTGACCAGGCGGGCGGCGACTTCGTGACCAAGAGCGGGCAGCCCAACCCGGCAGCCTTTGCCGCCAACGGCCCTGCCGTCAAAGCCCTGACGCTGTGGAGCAATATGGTCAAGAACCGCTCCGCGGTGCTGACCCAGGGCTATGCCTCCCAGACCGAGCGGCACCAGTTCCATCCTGATCGGCACCACCGGCTTCTACCCGTACCTCGACCAGGCGGTCGCCAACAAGTTCCCGATTGGAGAGGCCTCCCTGCCCGCGGATAAGGTGTCGGCCACCAGTCTCTTCGGCGGGTATCTGGGGATGTTTTCCAAGGCAACGCCGGCCCAGCAAAGCGCGGCCTTTGCCTTCATCAAGTACCTGACCTCCAAACAGGGACAGCTCTATTGGATGGAAAAGAGCCAAGGCTACCTGCCCGTGCGCAGCGACGTCGCCCAGGCCGCCCAGTCCTTTCTCAGCATCCACCCGGCCCAGCAGGTGTCCTTAAGCGTGCTGCCTAATGCCGTGGCGAACCGAAAGTAGCCTGGCGGGACGAATTTTCGCACCAGATTCTGCTGAATGACATCACCGCAGTCCTGATCAACAAAGAAACCCCGCAAGCGGCTATGCACAGCGCCTACCAGCAGGCCGTCACCCTGGCCCAGAAAGACGGCACGTACCAGTAAACTTCCGTCTCAGGCAGATACAAGAACCGTGAAGGAGAGCACCCGGCAAAAGATGCCGGGTGCTCTCCTCCGTTAAAATCTGAAATCCCACCGCTGGCAGTCTGGGTCACGCCCCGCAGCACCGCTTGTATTTGCGGCCGCTGCCGCAAGGGCACAGATCGTTGCGGCCAACCTTTTTCCGCTGGGGCTTCGGAATATCATGGCCCTGTCCGAGCAATAGGTCGGCCACCGGCAAAAAGGGGGGAAACATCGTCAAGATCCAGCCGGTGCTCTGTGTAGGTCCACTCCCCGCCATCTTTAGCCCACGGCAGCCCCACTGCCTCATAATCAGCTTGGGACGGGATGAACGGGACCTCGTCTGGATAGCGCATGTGCAAATTGGCTACCTTTTGCATAAACTCCGCCAGGAGCTCCCGCAAGGCGGAATGGTCCAGATGGCGGTAGGACCGGGCGGCAGCGATGGCCCTCAAGTACAGGCGTGAGGCTTGAACCCATTCCCCGCTAATCTCCAATGTGTACCCCAAAGAACCTAGGGACTCAAATTGCGCAGCATCCAGGGAAATAGACCGCTCAAAAGCGCAGGCAGCGAGATCCACCCTGCCCCCACGCAAATACACGTTGCCCAGGCGGTTCCACAAAAACGCCGGGTTCCCGCGGCCCGACTGAATCAGCCCGAGCAGGTGCTCTTCCGCATCCGTGGCCCAGCGCGGTTTGGTGCCGTCAAACAGGTCAATCCCGGCGAACACAACCAAGGGGTGGGGTTCCCCGGCGCCTCCATCATGGAGGCACCCAGCATCTGGGTGATGAGGAAGAGGTGCAACAGGGGGTCCTCCTCCCACTCACCGGCTCCATTGCACTGTTTGCACCGGAAATACCCGGTGGCCTGAAAGGGTGCGGACCCGGGTGGACCCTGTCCCACCGCCGCCGGGTCCACGGCCAGAGTCTTGAGGTCGTACTGGCCCCGGTACCCGCACGCGGTGCAGCGCATCGGGTGCACATTGCGGGGCAGTATGGGCGCCCAGGACTTGCGGCGCTTGAGCACCTCTTTCGTATACCGTCCCGGGAGCATAGACGGGGTAATCCTGGGCGGCAGGTCCGCCATGGGACGGTCCAGCAGAACACTCACCAACAGAGGACTGATCTGATAATGCAAAGCAGACATAGGCTATCATCCCCTCTTCCTGAATATTAGCGGCTGAGCACCCGGCCCGTCCCTGCGGTCTACGGCGCTATCGTATTGACCAAAGTGGTATCCAGTGTCTGCGCTACCGATATCACTTTGGCATTGGCCTGATATCCTTGCTGGGCCATGATCATGTTCACAAACTGGTTGGCCAGACTGACGTTGGATTCCTCGACGGATCCCCCCGCAATGGACCCGAAGTTGCCCGATGCCGGCTGCCCGACCTGGGGCGTGCCGGAGTTGGCGGATTGCTGCCACATGGTGTTGCCCACGTTGACCAGCCCGGCGTTATTGCTGAAGTTAGCCAGAGCGACCTGGGCGATAGCCTGAGTCTGGCCATTGGAGAACGTACCGGTAATAACCCCGTTGGAGCCTACCGTGTAGTTGGACAAACTGCCTTGGCCGTATCCGTTGGCCGTTGCCGTCAGTTGGGTGCTGGCCGCGTCCGCAGTCATCGCGCTCAGGCTGATGTCGAACGTCTGCGGACTCTTAGACCCGTCGGTGGTGGCCATCGACACCGCAATGGTCGCCGTGCCGCTAATCGCTCCCGTCGGTCCAAAGGTCACCGTGCCGCTGCCCAGAGACGTGGTGCTGGGTGGCTCGGTCACCGTGGCCGTCCAGCTTGTGCCGCTGCCGGAGACAACCGTAGGACTGGAGAAGTTCAGATCCAGGGTTGTGGCATTTCCCAAAGAATCATAGACGGTGAAGGGCACAGTCCGTTGCGTGCTCGTGCCGGTCGCCGCCGTCGCCAGGGCCGCGTTCAAATTGCCGGTGACCGTCACGGCTGCCGTGCCGGTGCTCGGGTCCGCCGTCGCCGATGGATTCATGGTCATCCCGGGCTGAATCACGATGGGGCCGACGTTCCCCGCCGACTCCCCGGCGAACTGGCCATTGACCGCGGTCCACCCCTGCACAAGGCTGCCCTGGGGATTCACCAGCTGGCCCTGGGCATCCAGGGTGAAGTCGCCCGCACGGGTATATTGCATCCCCTGCGGAGACTTGACCACAAAGAAGCCGTTGCCCTGAATCGCCATGTTGGTGGAGATCCCGGTGGTCTGCAGGCTGCCCTGGCTCATATTGAGGTTGACGCCGTCGACCCCGACGGCAGCTCCCGCCGAGATCTGTTCGGGATTGGTCCCGCCCAAGGTGGCAGTCGGGGCCGTTCCTCCGGATAAGGTCTGCTCCATAGCCTGTCCAAAGGTGACATGGCTGCTCTTGTAGCCGGTAGTGTTGGCATTAGCGATGTTCTGGGAGACCACCCCGAGCAGAGACTGCTCGGCATTCAGTCCCGATATGGCGGCATAAAGACTTCCTGACATAATTTCTCCTCCAGTCAAAGTTTAAAGGATTGGCCTTACTGTTTGTCCTCAGGGACAGAAACCAAACTCCAGTGGGGCGCGGAAGCGGCTCCTTCTGTCGGTCGGGAACCGGAAGCTTCCTGTGGCACTCCCTGGCTGTCCAAGGAGGCTGACGAGGTCCGGCTTACATAGACGACCGCGTCCACCTGGGTAATCACTTTCATGCCGTCTGCGGGCGGGTGAAAGCTGGTAATCACCGTGCGCGCAGGCGGCGACACAATGTAGATGTCAGATCCCAATACAATGGCCGCCTGCTTCGACCCGCGGCTGCCGGCTTCCTCCATGGCTTGCCCCAGCCGCGCGGCATCGTCAGGCGACAGAACCATGCCGCGGGTCTGCATCCTGTGCTGCGCGTGCTGGCTGAAAATCACCCGCTCGCGCACCAGGGACCCGAAGTCCGGCAAAGGCTTGGAGACCGGGTCTGTGCGGAGGGGCAGCCCTGATGGGGATGGGACCCCGCCCACGCCGGGAACGGCGGTCATCAGCTCTGCACCTCAGTGATATCGGAAATGGGCACGGTGCCGATGCCGCTGATGTCTGCCATAAGGCTCTGCCCCTGCTGGGAGACCGCTGTCACCTGCCCCGACCCCTCGGCCGTGCTGACCGTCTTGCCAATCAGCTGCGCCATCGCCACCACAGGATTTTGCTGCTGCAGGGTCGACAGGATGCTGCTGAGAGTCGAGGTCTGCGTCGTCGTGGCAGCCAGAGCCGAGAACTGCGCGAGCTGTGCGACGAACTGTGTGTTGTCCATAGGTTTTAAGGGGTTCTGGTACTGCAGCTCGGCCGACAGCAGCGTCAGAAAAGCCGATTCCCCCAAATTGCTGCTGGCTGAGGCCGCTGAGCTGACCGCAGCCGTCTGTCCTGAAGCGCTGGTCTGCGCGGCCGCCGGAATGAGCGGCACGCTGCCAAGTCCTGATGACATAAAGTCCTCTCCTTTTACGCATGTTCGCGCGGGGTTTGGCGCGCCCGGCAGCTTACGCCTGATAGTCCACGCCCTCACTCATCTGTGAATATACTGGGCCTATGCGGGCCGATGCGCGGAGCCTCACCCGCGGACTGACAAAGTCCTGGGGGGAATTTTGCTGGAAACCGCCCGCAGACCCGCCCAGGCCGCTACCCATGCCCAGAAAGACGGACACTTGCTGCACAGGCACGGCATTGGCCATAAGGTTCTGCCCAGAAGCAAAAGTCTGGGCCAAGGTGCCCGCCCAGGCTGGCGTAGCCACTTCAAAATCGACCTTCCAGGCATTTTGCAAAGCCGTCAGCGTGACCACCAGCGGCGCGGAACTTTTGGGTACGGTCACCAGCCACTTGCTCGCCTGCGCCGGCGCCCCTTTCCAGTGCACGGGCCTGATCACCCAGCCTTTGGCCGCATGCGGCTCCAGCGCGCCCTGCTGCGCCGCCCCGCGGACGGCCGCGAGCTTGCCCTGCTGCCACACTGGTGTGTTCAAGACAGCGCCCGGCACATCATTCCCACCGGAAACCAAGACCTTCGCGGCCGGCGCCAGTTTTTGCGGCATCTTTCCTTCTTGGGTACGCCCCTTCCCGCTGCTGACCGGTGCGCGGCGGGCCTGCACCCGATATACCAGCTGGCCCGCAACAGAAGTCAGACCTTTAGGCTGCGGCGGGACTGGCCCCGCCATGTCCAAGCGCGGCGGGAAAGTCTTCAGCTCGTTACCCACAGGGGCTGGCGGCGCGGACTCATCTCCCGGACCGCCCAGCAGCGCAGGTCTGCCTGCTGCCAGAAGGTGCGGCTGGTTCCCGCTAACGGGAGGCCGCACACCCGCTCCCATTTCTTTAGACGCCACTGCGGGCGCGGCGGGAGCGGATTTGCCAGCTTTGAGAATCCCGGGCGCTGGGATCACAGCGGCTGCGGCTGCAAATGCCTCTGGCTTGGCCCGCCGTTTCTTCACGCGCAAGACCCGGGGGCTAGGCGCTTTGGGCGGCCCGTGGGCGCTCTTTTTGACGTCCTCGGGAGAAAGCGCGGAAGCAGCCCCATGGGTTTTTGCGGCCGGAAGCTTGGCGGCGCCCTCCGCATCTCTGCCCAGCGCCGTCACAGGCTTGGACACCAACAGGTGCTGGGCCTTGCCCGTGATGCGCCTGGCCAACGTGCTGGCGAACTCACTGGGTCCGGCTGGCTTGGAATTCTTGACTCCGGGTTTTTGCTCCCCAGACTTCGGGGCTGTTTCCGGCGCCGGCAATATACTGATCATCTGGATTCATTTCACCTCCTTTCCGAAGTGGTGGGCCTTCTAGGGTTTCTGCACTTTCTGCCGGTGGTATTGGGTGCGCACAAAGCCTTCCAGAAGTTTGCGGTCCTGGGGCCGCAGCTGCAGAAAGGTCACAGCCGTCTCCCATGTTCTGTGTCCGCGGACTTCCCGCGCTTTGGGAGACACCCGGCTCACCTGCCCGATGACAGTCACTTCGCCCGGGCCAATGCGCAGGCGCATTTTCAGGTGCAGCCCGCTCCAGACCTGCACGGCACTCGGAAAGCGCAGCCCGCTGGCGGACAGGTCCAGGGTGGTGGTCATGAGAATTTCCGAATCGGGGCGGACCAGTCCGTATTCCAGTGGCACCGTGACCTTTACCCGCAGGCTCCCGCGCTGTTCCGTGACCCGGGGCTGTCCGGTCAGTTTGAGCACAATAATGGCGATGGGATCCAGCACCTCGGTGATGCTGGCCGCCTGCTCATACAGAAAGTCATCAGCCGCCCAGCGCACGTGCACGACTTGGCCGGGCAGGGGTGTCAGCTCCATGTCGTGGTCTTTCAGAGCGTCAAGATAAATCTCCTGCTTCACCCGGCGAATGACCCGGGTCGGGACGACCCGGTCCGGACGCACGGCCAGGAAGACGGGTTGATTGGAATCCAGCACGACCACGCCTATACACAGCCTCCCCGCTTATCTGCTGGCGGGAAATCCCCAAAGCCATCATCTCCTCGCTCTGAAGCCTCTGCCGCTTTCGGCGCGCCAGATCTTCACGGCGCGCCACAAAGCGGTCCAGTTGCTTTTGGGCCTGGCGAATAGCCATGAGTTCCTCCCGACATTCTGAAATTCGCTGTGATGCCGCAAATTCCTCTTTTTTCGCAACGTCTAAACGCGCCTTTTGGAAATCGCAGGCGACAAAGTAGTCCGCCATGTCGCTTGCTGTCATTTCGGTTCCGGGCACAATCACGCGGGGGGAGATCCCCCGCCCGATTTCCCCGCGCAAATCTTCGGCTCGTCTCTGCCAGGCAAGGTATTCCGCGAGCCTTTCCCGCTCCACCCCCCGCAAATGCTTCATCCACACGGCCAGATTCACCGAACCCCTCCTTCGTTGGACAGGGCCAGGCGCTGCAGGCCGTCCAGGGTGTCCGCCGGATCCATGATTTGGCCGGGGAGCTGGTCCAGATATTCCCGGATGGCGGGGTAGCGCGCCATGGCGTCATCGAGGGCCGGGTCCCGTCCCGCAGCATAGGCGCCGACCGCCCGCAGATCTTCCGATTCCAGCACCCGGGCCACTTGCCTGCGCACCTTCACAGCGGCCTGGAGATGGGAAGGGGTGACAATTTCAGGCATCAGCCGGCTCAGGCTCTTAACCACATCGACCGCCGGAAAATGGTGGGACTCCGCCAATTCCCGCGACAGCAGGATATGGCCATCAATCAGACCGCGCACGGCGTCGCCCAAAGGATCTTCCCGAGCGTCCACGCCATCCACCAACACCGTGTAAATCCCTGTGACTGACCCTTTCTGGTAGGCTCCGGGACGCTCCAGCAAGCGGGGCAGAAGGTGGAACACCGAGGGGGTATAGCCTCTCGAGGCTGGAAGCTCCCCGGTCTCCATGCCAATTTCGCGCTGGGCCATCGCCACCCGGGTGAGGGAATCCATCACCAGCAGCACATTTTTTCCTTCCCGCCGGAACGTCTCAGCCAGCGTGGTCGCTGACCAGGCGGCTTTTAGCCGCAAGATGGCCGGCATGTCCGACGTGGCCGCGATAACCACGGTGCGCTGGCGGGTAGCCGGGTCCATGCCCCGGAAAAATTCCGCCACTTCCTTCCCGCGCTCTCCTATCAGGCCCACCACGGTGACGTCAGCCCCAGCGCCCTGCAAAATCAGCTGCAAAAGTGTCGTCTTGCCGAATCCCGCTCCCGCAAAAATTCCCACCCGCTGGCCCCTGCCCAGCGTTAGAAACGCATCAATCGCCTTGATTCCGGTCCAGAACGGTTCGTGGACCCGGGCCCGGCTCAGAGGCGCGATGGGGGCGGAGCGCAGGGGGCGCTGGGGGCCTAGGGGCACAGGGCCCCCATCCAGGGGCTGGCCGAGCCCGTCCAGCAACCGGCCGAGCACCGACGGGCCTGTCACTATCCGCGCCGGGTGGCGGCTGGCCCGCACCCACAGCCCCTGCTGAATCCCCTCCACATCGTGATAGGGGGTGAGGAGGACCTGATTGCCCGGGAGGAACCCAACACACTCCACCGCCAGAGAAGACCCGTCCGTGAGGGCGACCGTCCCCAGCTCCCCCACCGCCATGGTGACGCCAAAGGCCGCCAGGCTCCCGCCCCGCACCGCCACGACCTGCCCGGCCGGGATAAAGCGGCGGCTCTGGGCAATCCCCTCAATCCGCAAGATGGTCGCCATACAGCACCTCATCTAAAATAGCTGTCAAAGTTGCCACCGGACCACCTAGAAGACTCTGTCCGCTCTCTCCTTGGGCCCGGCACTCGAAGTTTTGGAGCAGGCGGTCCACAGCCAGCTGCACATGCTGCCAGGGCTCGCCCCAGTCCTGCGTCAGAGAGGATAGGGTCGCCTCGAATGCCGGAGAGAGAAACAAAGTAACGTCGGCCTCGCCAACGCCATCAATCAAGGCGCTGAGGTACTCCCGGAGTGCCGCGGGGTCGTCTTGGGCCTGGCGCGCGAAAAGTTTTGCGCTCAGAGCGGCCGCCTGCGCCAATACCAGTTCAGGTTCCAATAAGTCGGCATATTGCTTCAGGCGCGCAATCCGGTCGAATACCGCCCGCGTCTGCTCCTGCACCCGCGTCCACTGCGCCTGGATGTTCTGGCGCCCTTCTTCCACGCCTTGGGCTATCCCTTCCCGGTAGCCCTCGTCATGAGCCTCGCCGGCCAGCCGGGAGCGGTTTTCCACAGCCTCCTCCAAAATAGCCTGAGCCTCGTCCTTGGCCCGGGAAATGATTTCAGCCGCCGCGTCCAACACCGCTTGCGGCGGCCCCTCAGCAACCGGCCACAGAGCCTCCGGCACCGCTCCCAGTCTTACGGGCTCAGTCCCCGGGCGCACCTGCAGCGCCTTCACCACGCTAGACGACAAAGTCGTCACGCTCCCCCCTCGATATCACGAGTTCACCCTGGTCCTCCAGCTGGCGGATGGCATTGACAATCTCCCGCTGAGCCTGCTCCACATCCCGGATGCGGACGGGGCCCAGCACGTCGATATCCTCCTTCAACAGTTCCGAAGCCTTCTGGGACAAGTTCTTCATGACCTTGTGGGACACTTCGGCCGGGGTGCCCTTCAGTGCCAAAGCCAGCGTTTTGTTGTCCACCCGGCGCAGCACTTTTTGCATGGCGCGGTCGTCAATCTGCACAATGTTCTCGAAGACAAACATGCGGTTGCGGATTTCATCCGCCAGTTCCGGGTCAAATTCCTCCAGCCGCTGCAGGATCAACCGTTCCGAAGTTCGGTCCGTATTGTTCAAAATAGGCACGATGGCATTGATGCCGCCCGCTCCCGAAATTTCCTCGGCGGCCAGATTGGTCAGCTTCTTCTCCATCAGGTTCTCGATTTCCTTAATCACTTCGGGAGCGGCCCGTCCCATGATGGCAATGCGGCGGGCCACATCGCTTTGCAGGTCCGGTTCCAGAGACGAGAGCACCTGCGAGGCCTGGGTCGGGTCCATGTAAGCCAGCACCACGGCAATAGTCTGGGGATGTTCGTTCATCATCAGCGTCATCACCTGGCTGGGATCGGCCTTGCGCAGCCCCTCGAACGGCCGCCGCTGCAGAAATCCCGTGAGGCGGGTCAGTATTTCCTGGGCACGGGGCCCGTCAAAGGCCTTCTCCAGCATATCCCGGGCCATATCCATGCCGCCTTCGGCCAGTTGCGAGTCCGCCCGCGACATCTGGTAGAATTCGCTCAGAACATCGTCCATGATCTGGGAGTCGACGCGCTTGATGTTGGCGATCTCCATGGTAATCGCCTCCACCTCCGACCTCCGGAGATAGCGCAGGAGCGTCGCCGCCTGTTCGGCGCCTAGACTCATCAAGAGGATCGCAGCCTTTTTCGAGCCCGACAGTTTCATTTACTCATCCTCCTGGATCCAGGCCCGGAGCAGTCGGGCAGCGCTCTCCGGGTCCTTTTGCAGCATCTCCTGCAGGTGCCCTTTGGCCACCTCGGTCAAGCCCGGTTCCTTGGTCTGCCGCATCTCGTTCAGCAGATCGCTCACGGAGAGGCTCTGGGAGCCTCCCGCCGCCAGTTTCGGCTCAAAGAGCGGGCCCCGGGCCGCCTGCTCCCGCCCCCTTTTCGCCAGCCGCCAGAGAACCAGGCCCAAGGCCAGGAGCGCCAGCACGGCCACCCCGTCCACAATGTCTTTCCGGATCGCGGCCGCGCGGGCTGCCTGGGCCATCTGCTTCTCGGCCAAATTCACCTGGCTGCGGTTGAAGGGCTGTCCCAAAATCGTGACCACATCTCCCCGCGCCCTGTCAATGCCGGCGGCGGCCGAGACCAGATTTTTCAATGAGGCGCTCTGTTGCGCCGTCAGCGGCTTGTCGACGGCCACTGCCACGGTCATCCTGCTGATATTTCCGGCGGGTATGACCTGGTGGGTGTTTTGGGTATCCACCAGCCAGTGGCTGGTCGTGGTGTTGTTGGTGGACTTGCTGGGGCCCGTTCCTCCGGATGTCACGGGGTAGGCTGGAGTGTTGCCCCCGGTTCCGGCGGTCGTCACGGTCTGGGCCCCCGCAGACTGCGTACTGGTGCCCGTGCTGACCTCCTGCGATGACAACACGGATTTTCCGTAATTGGTGGAGCTCACGGTGGACTGGTCGAAATTGAGGGTCGTATCGACCCTCACCACAGCGGCGCCTGGTCCCAGCACCTGGTCGAGCATCGAGGTGACATTTTGCCCCACCTGGCTGTCCACCTGATTTTCCGCTGCCAGTTCCGCCTGGTTAGTCCCTGTGATCTGCGAGGACGGCTGGTTGTTCAGGGCATTTTGCGACAGCAGCGCTCCGGCCTGGTCGACCACCGTCACCTGGGCGGGGGACAGGCCCGACTCCGAGTGCGCCACCAGATTCATAATGCCTTTGACCTGTGCCTCGCTTAAATTGGCTCCGGGGTTCAAATCAAGGAAAACGGACGCGGTCGGCTGAGCCGTCGTCTCCCCGAAGAGTGCGGGAGAGGGCTCATTGATCATCACCCGGGAATCGTGCACCCCGTTGATGGAGTTGATGGTCACCGCGAGTTCCGCTTCCAGGTTGGCCAGCTGGCTGAGCGTGATTTCCTGATTGGTTTCCCCGAGACTGAAAGTCAGAGGCTGCGGCAGCCCCACCGTCCCCGAAGGAATGTTTTGGTCCGCCAAGTCCACGCGCACCTGGTCGACATCTTTCTTGGGCACCAGCACGGTCCGCCCCTGGTCCGCCAGTTCATAAGGCACCTTCATCGAGGTCAGCTGCGTGGTGATCTGCCCCGCCGTGTGCGCGCTGAGGTTGGTGTATAGAGGCTGCCAGTCGGGACTGCCGAGCCAGTGCACCGCTACCGCCAGCACGCTGGCGGCCATGGCCGCCACAACCAGCAGACGCAAACGCTTGGTGGAGGATAAATCCTTCCACCAGGCGAGTGCGCGCTGTCCCCACTGTTTGATCCGCTCGTTCATCATCGACCCCTAATCGCCCTAAACGGACATGTTCATAATGCTCTGATAGGCCTGCACGACATTGTTGCGCACCGAGGTGGCCACGTCGAGGGTGCTCTGCGCCTCGCTGACGGCCACCATCGCCTGAGTCACCGAGACCTGTCCTGTCATAGCTCCCGTGATCTGCTGGTTCGCCTGCGCCTGGCTGGATTCCAAGGAGTGCACCGCCCCTTGCAGCAGGGAGCCGAAACTGGAGCCGGAGGATTTGGACGCCAAGCTTCCGGATGAGGATGCTCCCACCTGAATGGGATTGTTCAGAGTCAGTCCAATGGGATTCATTGTTTTACGCTCCTAGGGTCAAGGCTTTCAAGACCATATTTTTGTCCGCGGTGAAAGCATTGGCATTGGCCTGGTAGGCCTGCGACGCCTCAGCCATATCCACCATCTGAGCCGACAGGCTGACGTTGGGCTCAGCCACATAGCCCTGGGCGTTGGCCAAGGGGCTCGATGGGTCATAAGTCTCGGGAAAAGGCGCCTGGCTGCTTAAAATAGCGCTGACCACCACTCCCTGCCCGACTCCCGCGTCCGCTCCCCGGTTTGGCGCCGGCAAGCTCGCCAGCACCGCTGACTCGCTTTGGTAGGGGAATCCGGAAGAAGTTTTGGTGGTGGTGGCATTGGCCAGATTGTTGGCCACCAAGTCCAGGCGGACGCTTTCCGCACTCAGAGCGGTTGAGGTAATCTGCATAGCATCGAACATTACTGGGCCTGCCCTTCACTGACTATTTTCACTTCGGTCACCTTGTAGTTGAATGCCTGCACGGCCGTCTCATACAGCAGCTGCGTCTTCGCTAGGTCCGTCGTCTGCTGGGTCAGGGAGACGCTGTTCAGGTCCGGCTGCAAAGACAGCGTGTTCACCGCCACCTGCCCTTGGACCTGCGCAATTTGGGCCGGTCCCTGGCTCAATGCCTGCTTGAGCTGCCCCTGAAACGACAGGGTCTCGGTCTTGTAGCCCGGAGTGTCGTAGTTCGCCAGGTTATTGGCAATGAGGCCTTCCGCCTTGCGCGAGAGATTCAGCGCCGCCACCACGGCTTGGCTGGAAACCGTATCAAAGAGTCCCACTAGATCCATCCCTCCTGCAGTCATATCGTTCTTGCGTGGCTAAGGAGCGCATCCGCCGGCGTCACGGGCCATTGCCGATGGCGACCTGGGCCACCTGGGAGTACAGCACTAAAATATTGACCCGCCGGTTTTGCTGGCGGCCCTGGGACGTAGTGTTGCTGGCCACTGGGTGGTAGCGGCCAAAGGCCGCAATCGACAGCCGCCCGGGCAGTATTCCCGGCACATGCGCGAGCACGTAAACCACATTGGCAGACCGGGCAGCGGAGAGCTGCCAGTTGCTCGGATACTGCGCCGTGCGGATTGGTGTGGAGTCCGTGTAGCCTGCCACCTCAATATCATTGGGCACGGATTTCAGCGCCTGCCCCAGTGAGGCCAAGAGAGCATCCGCCGGCGGGGAAATGCGCGCCGACCCCGATGGGAAAAGCAAAGATGCATTCAGGCTGACTTCCACCCCGCGTCCCGTGCTCCCGACGGAAACCTGGCGGGCCAGCCCCTTCTGGTCAATAGCGCTCTGCAGTTGATTCTGCAGGCGGTTCATGCTCTCCAGCTCCGCGTGGGTGCCTGACAGCCCCGCAATCACCGATGGCCCGGGAGAGGTTCCCACCACGCTCTTGGAATTGAACTGGGAGGCCAGGGCCTGCGACACCAGGGCGAATTTCACCTCTTGGTTGCGGCTCATCGCGTACAATATGATGAAAAACGCCAGCAACAGAGTAATGAGGTCGGCATAGGTGAGCAGCCAGCGCATCATACCGCCGCCCTCACCGCCTGATTCCTCATCCAGGTCTGTGTCCCACGGCTCACTCATGAGGCTTGCGCGGCCCCGCTACGGGCAGGCGCGGGCTCCTCCTCCACACTCGGAGCGGTCTGCGGCGATCCAGACGGCCGGATAATGGTCATGAGCTTGTCCTTCAACAGACTTGGAGCCATGCCCTGCTGGATGGCCAGCAGGCCCTCCAGCCCAATTTGCCGCATCAGCAGGTCGTGCTTGGCCTTGTTCTTAAGATTGCTGGCCAGGGGCAGCCACAAGAGGTTGGCGCTGGAGACGCCATACAACGTCGCCACAAAGGCCAGCCCGATCGCAGCCGCGAGCGCATTGGGATTGCCTGTCAGTTCGCCCAGCACATGCACCAGCCCCATCACCGTGCCGACAATTCCCATCGTCGGCGCGTAGCCTCCGGCCTGTTCGAAAATGCTGGCGCCAATTTTCTGCTGCGAGTAGCGCGCGTAAATATCTGACTCCAGCATTTGGCGCATCAGCACAGGGTCGGCATTGTCCACAATCAGCTGGAGTCCCTTGCTCAAAAACTCATCGTGCGTCAGCGCAATTTCCGGCTCCAGCGCCAGAGGCTGCTGTTTGCGGGCAATATCCGTGTAGCCCGCCAACTGGTCGATGAGCACTATCGGGTCAAAGTTGCTCCGGGTCATCCCCATCCGGAACAGCATCGGCACCTTCTTGAGGTCGTCAATGGAAAAGGAGACGGCGGTTGCGCCTATGGTGCCCCCAATGACAATCAGGGCCGCGGTTCCCTGCAGCAGAGCTCCAGCCCGGCCGCCTTCCAGCACAAATCCCGTGACAATGGCCAGCACCCCGAAAATAATCCCGCCAATCGCCGTGACATCTAAGCGCATAAGTCCTCCTCCCACTCCCCGCTTTTCCCCGGACTTCAGACCCTACATCCAAATCCCGCGCTGGGCGCGGGCAATGGCCAGACGCCGCATGGCAAGGTAAGGGCTCGCAAACCACTCATACTCCTCCGGAGTCGCAAACCCCCGGCGGATAATCTCCCGGCGCAGGCGGGCCGGGTCCATTTCAATGCCGTTAAGCTTGCCCACCCCGATGAAATTCCCCGGTGAGACCGTAATCTGCGGCAGCCAGGCACCGTCATCCGGCACATATTCCGCATGAATGTCAAACATGCGGCGGTTGCCAATCACTTCCCACACCCCAGTCCACGACGCCGGCCCCAGCACCACATGGTACATGCTTTCCCGGTTGCGCTCGCGGTTGGGTTTGATAATGTGCTTGCAGAAAACCGGGCCGCCCAGCACAGGGTCAACTTGGTAGAGAACATGGTTCAGAATGTATTGGATGAGCTCCTCGCGGCTTGGAATCATCTCCCCGCTGGGAAAATAGCGGTCACTGTCGCGGCGCCGGCCCCGGGGCCGCGAGCGGGGACTCTGAAAAATTGGTGTGGTCATGGGCACCGCCTGTCCGTTCTCAAAAAATGCCAGCGACTTGTTAACCAACGTCATCCCTCCCCTCTTGCATTGCTACCGTGTTTCGACAGCCTTTTGGGAATTCCTTCTTTTGAGGACAGAAATATGTCATAAGCCCAGCCACTTCTGGAAAATTCTTTCGGATTCTGTTGGCTGCGCAATCCGCCCGAAAAAAGCGCGGACCGCGGAAGGCGGGACAATATGGGTCAGCACCGCATACAGGTCCTCCGGAAGCGCCTCGGGAAACAGCGCCATCATCTGCTGCCATGCTTCCCGAAAATACGGGTAGGCGGCCAGCAGGCGGCTGAGAATGTCGAACCCGTCTTTGTCCCGCCCCGCCTCCTGCAAAGCCCGGGACGCCGCCAGCAGTGCGCGGAATGAATCGGCTCCGGGTTCTTGAAATTCGCGGCGGCCGTACGCGCCTGATCCCAGCTGGACAAAATATGACGCCGCTTCCTCAAAGCGCCCGAGAGCGGCCAGCGCCTGGGCTGCCGTGTACACGGCGTCCGCAGACGGCGCGCGGGCCACCAGACGGACCGAGGCAGCCCAGGCCTCCTTGACCCGCCCCTGGCCCGCAAGGGCCTGCGCCTGCACGAGAAGGGCCTGGTCCCTCTCCTCCCCAGAACATCCCGACTTCCGGGCCAGTGCTCTGCGGGCCAGCTCGAGGGCCTGGCCGTATTGCCGGCTCTCTTTTGCCGCCCGCGCCCGCACCGCAAGCGGGGCGAGTCCCGGGGCCAGCGCCGATTGCAGCGCCCCACTCGGCTCCGGGGCTCCGCTGGCCCTGGAAATCTCCACTATCCCCTGCCCCACCGGCTCGCAGAACGCCAGCAGTTCAGGGCCGGGATTCGCTTTGAAAGCTCCGCGAAACCCCATAACCGCCGGGTGTTTGACAATGCGTATTTCCGGGCGGACCAATTCCTGCTGGCGGGACATCACGGGCAGGGTAAAGGCTTCTTCATGCCCTCTTTCCGCCAGTTCCTGCAGTTGGGGCAAGTCCATCCGGCGCACCGTTTCACTGCCTTCAAGCAGCAATACGGCCTCACCGCTCCTGTCCCGGAATGCCCGGTCGTACTGCTGGGCGAAACTCCCCTGCCACTCGGGTCCCAGACGGATCTGGCCGGGCAGTTCCATGGTGCGGTGCCACGGCCCCAGTTCCATCCACACAATCTCCTGAGCCCAATCCGCCAAAGGCTCGCTGGCCCGCCAGACGTCGTCGGGGTCATCAGCCCAGCTGCTCACCAAGACCGTCCAGCCCACCCGTTTCCCTGCCATTACTGCTGACCCCAGTCCATCACCTGCACGCCGAATTTGTTTCCGACCAGCACGACCCGGCCCCGGCCAATAGCCTTGCCATTCAGTTTGAGCAGCAATGGCTCCGTCCACCGGCTTTTCAGAGCGATCCGGGATCCGACCCCAAACTGCATGACGTCCCCTACGGACAGCCGGGCGCCGCCGATTTCCGCCGTGAATGCCAGCTGCAATCCAGCCAGGGGAGCCCATACCCCCAGATCGGAAATCTGGGGGCCGTGTCCTTTACTGTCCGGGCCCGGGTCTGTTCCAGTTGGCAGCTCAGCGGGCGCCCCCGGGGCGGGAGAGTGCCGCCCGTCCCCGGCAAGCTCCTCGGCTTGGGGCTCCTCGTGCGCTTCTTTGGACAGCACGGCCTGCAGCAGCTTGTCAATTTCCTCTTGCGAGAGCGGCTCATCACTCATAGTTTTCGTCGTCCTTTAACCGTATTGCCCCAAATAAATCCAGGCCATATTGATCCTTATTCTTCCTAGTTCGACATAATTCCTCTTTTTATGGGAAAGAATTTACTCAAAGCCCCCCGGACCTCCGGTCCGGGCAAACAGAATCCAAAGGAGAGCACGCATGCCGCACAAGAACGCGCCCGCCAGCCGCCCTACTGCCGGAATGTCTGTAGCTGCCGCAGCTCTAGCGCTGGCGGCGATATTTTTTGGAATATGGTGGGGAATGCGCCGCAATGCCCCCAAAGTCGAATCCGCCACGCCATTTGGGCATGGTCCGGCCCAAAAAGCATCGCGGGCAGGGATATTAACGGCCCTGGCGGGAGAGCCAGCGCCCGGATGGACTTTGCTTGGACAAAATGGCACAATGGTCAGTCTGATCCAGTTTCGCGGCCGGGCTGTCATCTTCATGCCAGTCGACCCCGCCTGCACCAGCGTCTGCCCCGTGGTGACCAGCGAAATGCGGCAGGCCGACCGGATTCTGGGCGGCCAGAGCCGCCATGTGGCTATCGTCGGGTTCAACGTCAATCCGTACTGGACTTCGGTCGCGGCCATCAGAAACTTCGACAGGGAAAACCACTTGACCTCCCTCCCGAATTGGTACTTCGTGACCGGCTCGGCGAAGTCTTTGGCCTCCTTGTGGCAGCATTACCACATCTGGGTGGAGCCCCTCCCGGCCAAGAGAGCCGTCTACCATGCCAGCTATCTGTATTTCATCGGGCCCCACGGGCGCGAAAGGTGGCTGCTGGGCGGTTCGTCCGACAAATCTCTTGCCTCCTCGTACAGTGTGCTGACCGCCGAGATTGTCCGCTCCCTGCTGGAGCGTGGCTAGCCCGGGCCTGCCATCCCACCGGCAGGGATGGCCGCATTCATCTATACTGGAGATGCCTAACAGAAAAGCCTACGGTCCAGATTGCGAGTTGAAAGGAGAAGATATGGTGACGATGCCGTTCGACCGCCGCCGCGCCCTGCGCTATGGCCTGGGCAGCCTGTGGATTTTTGACGCGCTGCTCAAACTGCAGCCCGCGATGTTTCACGCCTTTCTCATCAGCAACGTGCTGGCGCCCGCCGCCACCGACTCCCAGCCCGCCTGGCTGTTCAGCCTCATGATGGCCGGCGCCAAACTGTGGGTCCATCTGGGCACCTGGTCGAATGTGCTCAATTTCAGTGTGGAACTGCTGCTGGGGGTGCTCATTCTATTGGGGCCGGACCGGCCTGCCGGGCGCGCCGGGCTGTGGCTGTCCATCTTTTGGGGAGCTGTCTTGTGGATTTTTGCGGAAGGGCTGGGAGGACTGGTGTCAGGGTCCCCCACCATTATTCAGGGGTCGCCCGGATCCGCCCCTTTCTACATGCTCGCAGCGGGACTGCTGCTCGCGCCGCGAGTCGTGTGGGCCGAGGAGCGCATCTGCCGTGCGGCGCGCTGGGGCCTGGGCGGGTTCTGGCTGGTGGCCTTTTTCTGGCAGGTGCTGCCCAGTTCGGGATTTTGGAGCGGTCAGGGGCTGGCGGCGCAATTTGGCGACGTGACCATGAATGGACAGGAGCCGCGCTGGCTGCAGATGGCCATCAATGCCGTGGTCATGTCGTCGCAGGCTCACCCTGTGCCAGAAAATGCCCTCTACAGCGCCATCCTCCTGCTATTGGCCGGTTTAAGCATCTGGGCTCCGCGAGCCCGCCTCACCTGGCTGCTGGAATTTGGCTGGCTCCTCTTTTTGTGGGCCATCCCCCAAGCCTTCGGCACCCTGCTCACGGGAACCGGCACCGATCCTGGCATGCTGTGGCCTTTCGCCCTACTGGCCGTCACCCTCCTGGGCGGTTCCCGGCCTGCGGTGGCCAAACATTCCCGGGACCCGGCAGTCACTGCCAAAAACGCTCCATGAACCTCTTGGAGGCCCAGCGCCCGATCATGCGGGCCGCTGCGGTCCGCACCTTGGGAATCATGAACAGCAAGCCGATAATGCCGGTCAGGGGCCCCGGGGTGATCATAAAGGCCATAGAGATGAGGAGCAGCGCCCCTTCTCCCAGACGGTGCACCGGGAAGCCCTCTGAGGCCCATTCCCTCTGCACCGTCTCCCACCACTGTTTCCCGCTGACGCGGGCTAGGTAGGCTCCTAGCAGGGACGATGCCAGAGTAATGCCAATGGTCCAGCCCCAGCCCAAAAAATGCGCAATGAGAAAGAGAAGGACCAGTTCCGTCAGGGGGACGATAAAGAAGACAGCCAATAGTCTTTTAAGCATCGCTTGCGCCCCTTTCCGCACTCGTTTTTCTGTCTTCTAGTGTATCACGTCAGAGCTCAGAAACAGGAGGGGGAGGGATCGGGCGGCCGGGCAATCCGTTCACCAGCCACCAAGCGATAATGGCGGTAAAAAAGGCCGCGGCAATGAGGGGCGCATAGGGCCAAACAGTGTAAAGCAGCCCCCCCGGCAAGGGAGCCAGAGCCCCGGCCGTTTCCGTCACCAGATTGAACAGGCCGTAGGCGGTGCCCGCCTCTTCCCGGCGCACGACCCTGCCCACCGCCACACCCTGAAGCCCCCGCGCCGATTCTCCGCTGCCACGGAAAACCCCGGAAACAAGGGCCCAGGTGACGCTGCCGGGCGCCCACAAAATCGCCATCCACCCTAATGTCACCAAACCCAGGCCCCACCCGATCGACGAGGTGATGCCGTGCTTTTCCCCAATTTTTCCCCAAATGGGTCCGCCTAAGGTCCCGCACAATATGCCCACACTGCCCAGATAACCAATCGTCTGCAGGGAAAAGTGTCCCACCGTTTTCCAGAAGGGCACCACATATGGAAAGGCCATGCCCTGCACCACAGCCACCGCCGCGGCAAAAATCATCCACTGAAAGAGACGCGGGCGCCCTTTCGGCGTCCACCGGGGACGGGGTGTCGGCTTGCGCGGCACCGGCGGGTGAGAGCGGACGGGAAGCACCGTCAAGGTCGAAATCGCATACAGGATCCCGCTGATCACGAAAACCGTCTGGTAGGAATAATGCGAGGCCATGTAGGCTCCCACGGGCGGAGCCACCACCATCCCCGCGCCAAACACGCTCATAACCACATTATAGGCGGTGGACAGATGCTCGCCTGATGCCTCCTCCACAATCACGGCTTGCAAGGCGGGTGTGGAGAAAGCCGACCCAAAATACAGCAGCACCCCCGGAATCAGCCATTGCCACGTCGGCGCCCAGGCAAATAGAAACGGCACCGGCACGCCTAAAATCCAGCCCCACAGGACAAGGGTGCGGCGGTTGACCCGGTCCGCCAGATACCCTCCCGGAAACACGACCAGCGCGGTGGCGATGCCGGCGATGGTCGACATGATCCCGACTGCAACCGCGCTACCCCCGAGCTTTTCGATGTACAGCGGCCATAAAATTCCGTAAAGGCCAAAACCCATGCCCCACAGTCCCATGGACAGAGTCAGCCACCACAGGTCATGGGTCATACCCAGTTTTTTTATCATGTCATCCCCCTGTCGCGGTGCCCAGACGCTATCCTTTCTTCTACGTCTACGCACCAGGACAAGGGACTAGACCAGGCCCTTAGGGCTTGTTGCGGGGCAGAGGCTCGCCAAAGGCTGCCTGCAGCATTTTCACCGGCACCCGGGCCATTCCCTCAAAGGCCCAGAGCAACTCGTCCAGGCCTTTGGCCCACGGGGAGGAACTGTGGCCAGTGGTGCGCCTGACTGCACGGAAAGGCGTCGCCACAACCGCGTCAAGGTACCCTAACTCCTGCCGGATCGCCTCATTAAGGGAACTGACGTCTCCCACCAGACGGCTCTCCGCGTGACCCCGGTCCCCGTCCTGTGTTCCATCCGAACGCTCTTCGCCGCTCCTTGACTTCTGCTGATCCTTGCTCGGCATATTTTCCGTATCACGCTGCGCGCCGCCCTCACTGTTCTTGTGGTCGTGTTCCAACAAATTTCCTCCTTCGCTGAGATATGAGATGTAGTGTCTCCCGCTGCTCCCCAAGGCATACCGCCCGCCCCCGGATTTTCCAAAAACTGCCCGGGTGGCGCCATCTTGGCCGGGGCACCGTAAAGGTGGACAAACCAGTCACACGAGGAGGAAACCACTATGGCGGTTGCGGAAATCAAGATTTGGCCGGTGGGCACGAGCGATGCCAGCATCGCTCCCTATATCCGGGAATGCTTTCGGCTGGCGGAAGAGAGCCAGGAGGTAGAGGCCGTGCTGACCCCCACTTCTACAGTACTCGACGGACCTCTCAGCGCAATTTTGGCCCTGGCGGACCAGATGCACCACGCCCCCTTTGGACTTGGGGCCGACCGGGTGCTGACGTCGATTACCATCGATGAGCGTCTGGACAAGGAAACGGATATGGAGGAGATGGTCGACAGCGTGCTGAATGATGAGGACGGCCCCGGCATCTGACAATCGAGAAGGGGCGGGGATAACCCGCACCATCTCTCACACCACCCGTACGTATCGTTCGCTACGGCGGTTCATTTCCAGCGAAAACGGGTGGTTTCCTACAGATTCAGAAGACCTGACAAGGTTTGGGATCTCAGTAGCCCACCGTCAGCACGCTAGTCAAGGGCCCGGCGGCCATGCGCCACGGGCCCTTGCGACTGCCGGCGAGTTCAAACCCCACGGCACGGAGGTTTCGATAGCGCGTCCGCACCCTGTTCCACGCGATGGCGGATCCCACTGTCGAGGTCCTGGAGCGGCATCGGCGCGTCCACCAAGGCGAAATAGCTGATCCAGTCCGATTTCGGTCGTGCACTGTTAGACGGCTAGACGTCACAGGCCTCCGTCTTGTCGGCGTCCTAGGGCCCGGGGGTGGGCTGTCCAGAGCGCGAAGCGGACGGCTCACGGCCTCGAAGCGGTGTCCCGACGCCGCGAGCAGACCGCCCCCGTCCCCTAAAAAACACCAGGTTCCTGGTAACCTCAATAGGGGTTGAACATAACGCCCGCGCATTCCCCTTCTTAGGCGATAGCCAAGAGGGGGTCAAGCGGGCCAGCCCGCAGGGCTAGACAGCCCTAAATTTTTGTTCTACTATAAGGGCATAGGGCCGGAACGGTCCGACTCGACGCCTGGGGAGATCCAGCATAAGACGCACGCAGCCTAACGGCTCGGCGCAGCGGTCGTAGAACCAGGAACTTCCGGGAGTGATCCCAGAAACCCCTGCCTCAACCCGTATGGGTTAGGCGGCGGGAGAGTTCATCTGAGGCTCACCGAAGAACTGCCCTGGTGGCATGCGGTTTTGGCTGCGGGGCGCGGTCCGTCATGGAGCGCCAGCATGGGTGCGGCGGCGGGAGAGTACGGCGAGCCTGCTCGGTGCCCATGGAGGCCAGTGCCTCAGACGGGAGACGCTTGCCGCAACCCAGCATATGCCAGCCAGTGTACCACCGATTGTCGGCTGCCTTGTCCGCAATGATTGGGGCTATCGACATAGGAAGAGGCCAGCAGCGCCCAGCCATGTTCCGCACAAAACGGTAGAGCGCGCCAAACGAGCCCGTAGGAATGTTGTTCCTGAGTTGGCTCAGCAAAGAGGGCCCTAAGACGATCGTGGCTTCGTAGCGATCCCTCGCGAAATCCCCCACAGCGCTTGACTAAAGGTTGTGATGTCACGCAGATCGTTCGGATTCAGCCACCGCGTGCCAACAGTCCGGTCGGCCACACCCCGACCCCGAGGTCATCGTGCGGACTGATCTATAGCATAGCGGCTCAAGTCAACCCGAACCGACACCCGTGAACTTAAGATTAAGAGGGAAGGCTGCCACGCTAAAAAATCCGTGGAAAGCATTCAGAGGATGCTCGTAGTCTAATGCATAAGCGCCGGGCGGTCATCGTGTCATTCGACACCATCGAAGACGTGGCTAAACGATTGGGTGCCATTTCTCCCCGGGGCGCCTTAGTGCAAAAACATCACAAGGTACTCAAGAAAAACAGAGCATACCGATCTATCAGGGCTCACGCATTGAATCAGTTGCGCCAGCTACCCGATATTAAAGCCATGCACCACATGGCGCCATGGGATGACATGGACGACGAGATGACGGACGCGGAGCTTCGCAAATCCGAGACGCCCACGACGTTTACCCCACACTGCTCTCCACCTTATAGGTTGCCTAGAGGAAAGAGTGGGCTCGATTCTTCATATAACTCTTCCGGATCGAGATCCGCCCCGTTAGGCCATACAATCGTACCATCCTCTACGCGCACTTGACTAAACAAGTCTTTAGCACCTGAACCTCCCCACGGCTAAAGCCGGGGGGTTCTAAAAACCTCTACCGTCACACTCTCATCGGCTCTCGCTCCCACTTGCGCAAGAGTTACAACATCCGGTGCCTTATGCTCGGGCAGGTTTTCTTTCTCGGGCGACCTACTCTGACTCGGGCCGCTGACAAAACGGCCAAAGGAGGACGGCTGGTGCCGTCCACTCGCAGGTTGGTTTTGGGTTGCCTGTTGCCAAGCCGTCCGCAGGAGCGGTTCCGCACCTGGCCAAGACTCGTGGGCCTTGGCGACTTGGAGGGCATCATCTTCGACAAAACGGGCCAGATACGCACTGAACAGATCCCGTTGCATGGTCACGCCACACTCACACGTGTGGATACGCTCGGAGAGCCGTTTCTTGTGCTTCTGCCCACAGAGACAGGTTTGCGATAAGGCCGTCGTGCGCGTGTTGAATTCGATGACCTGCCCGCCAGCACTTTCAGCCTTGCGGATCAAGATCGTCAAAAACAAACGCGGCGCCCGAATACTGATAGATCGGCCCCATCGTTTTTGAAAGGCTTTGTAGCTCAACTTTTCGGTGAGAATGATGGCCCCTTGCGCCAGGATGCGGTGGGCTAATTGCCCATGCAATGTTTTGCGGTGGGCCGCTTCCTTACGGTGAAGGTCACGGATTCTTGCTTCTGTGTGGCGTTGCCGACGGCTCTTATTTCGTGGATGGTTGCCCTTGATCGCTCGCCCTTGCGCCTCATAACATTCGGGATTGTTGGCCCGGCGCTGGCGGTCCGCATGCCGCTGTTCCCGTCGCAAGGTCGCGTGATCCCGAACAATTTCCTCCGCAAATAGTTGCAAGGATGCCTGGGTTTCCCCCGCTACCGCGATGGTCGACGGCCCGATATCTAATCCCACCATATCCGACCCCAGAGGATGTTGGAATTGCCCAGTTTGCGCATCAA
>DAIDDL010000017.1 GCA_027309085.1 Sulfobacillus sp. | reverse complement strand
GTACGGGCGTTCACGCGCAATCCCGCCAGGGCTGCCGCACAAGCGTTGGCAGCCCAAGGGGCGAGCGTAATGCCTGGGGATATGGAGGATATCGGTTCATTGGTGACCGCGGCGCAAGGCGTGACCGGAATTTTCAGTTTGCAGAACTTCTGGGACTGTGGCCTCGAGAAGGAAGTGCGCTGGGGAAGAAATGTCATCACGGCAGCTCTCGACGTGGGCCATCCCCACGTGATTTATAGCTCAGGATGGGGAGCGCAACAGCCCGAGGGCGTCCCCGCCATTGCCGGCAAGGCGGAGCTGGAGTCGGCGTTGCGGTCCTCCGGATTGCCCTATACGATTCTCCGGCCCGGCTTGTTCATGGATGACTTCCTGGGCGCATCGCTACCCTTCGCTCCCAGTCTGCAGCGCATACTGCGCTCGCATCGGCGTTGGGTCGGGCGGATGTTCCTGCAAGTAATCCGCTCCGTGATGCCACCCACCCAGCCATTGCCGTTGCTGGCACTTGAGGATGTCGGCCACACCGTGGCCGACATCTGGACGACTCCGGATCCGTATCTAGGTCAAACACTCACGCTTGCTGGAAGCAATGATCCCACCGAAGAGGTCCTGCGCGTGTGGACCGAACGAACAGGCCAAGCGGTACACCGTATTCCCGGAATGTCGTGGGGTTTGCGGATAGGGCACCCGCAGATGGCACAGCTTCTGCACTGGCTGAGCGTGCATCAGGATACTATTTCGACAGATCTTCCGGTTTCCCTCGATCCATTTTCGCAATGGCTTCTGAAGCACTCAGGTAGCCCCGTTTAATTAAATAGGGTCTGTGAATTTCAGGATGGATCCACGGCTTCTGATTCTGATTCTGAGCAAAGTCGGCACGTAGTGTGTGGAGCGGCTTCATTCCGTGAGACAGGGATAAATCGATAAAAATCGTTTAGTCGGGAGGCGTGTACCAATCCTCGTTTGTTCCGCAACGATCAATCAAGGGTGGCGCTGTCCGCAACCCAAGAAAAGCCAGTGACGACCTGGACAGCATACCGGGCAGTAACCGTAGGATCCACAATGGGATCCATGTGGTGGATCTGCGAGCGGCATTGGCTCTCCCCAGCGATAGCCCCTCCGCCATCAACGCCACCCTCATCATTGGCGAGTTAATCCATCGTACCGCGACCAGTGGCAGACAGACACGCGATCAGGTCAGGAAGTCGGTCACCGCAGGACGAACCGCGCCGATCCAATCCACCAAGCCGTCCCGCAACATCGTCAAGCCCGGTTGTGCCGCTTCCGTCAATTGACCTCTTGTCCACCATGCCGCAAACCACACAAATGCTACCAGACGTGCGGTGATAACCCATGCCACCCATTCATCACGGCTCTGGGTTGCTCTGGGCGCGTCCGCCCTGTTCAGATAGGCGTCGACGACCTCCCCCACCAAAGCGACCTCAGGGATACCCCCGCAGATGACTGCCAAATCGTAAGCCGGGTGACTCCATGCGACCTCAGACCAATCAAACAGCACCAGTTGCCCCGAGGCCCGCAATCCCCAATTTGTAGGATTGGGGTCGCCCGACACCAGCCGCCTTTCATTCGGTAGAGTGGGCCATGGCAAGTAGAGCAGATGAACAAGATACTCCTTGACCTCAGTGGGCCAGAGCATCGCAGCATCTTGGATGTCCTGGGAGCTTAGGTCCACCGGACGGACAGGCAACGGCTCGCCTGTGATGAACGACATCTCATCCCATTCTATCATATGCAATTGCGCAAGGTAGGACGTCATATCGGTTAGTCTGCCGTGATACGGAGGCCCCAGCAGTGAATCCAGTGCCTCCATCAAAATCCATGGTTGTCCTTGAATTTCGCCTTGTGCATACACGTCGGGCACACCAAGTCCGGACTGTTGGACCACCGGCGCCCAACTGCGGTAAAACGCCGCCTCCTGTCGTACCGGGTATTTCACAATGGCGTGGCCTCGGGCGCCCGAGATCAGAATCACCCCCAGTCCGCCTACACCGCTCAATCTTTCCAGCGTCATGAATTCACCCGTTACTGACTCCGCAGCAGCACGAATGTCCTCCTCTAACTCCACAAATCTGTTCCCCACGCGTCTTGCCCCCTCTCTATGACGCTCTTCGCGGATATACAGCACGGACAGTATGGGCCGAGAAACGGTGTCTCGCCGAGTTCGTGATCTGTAACTTCGGCACAGACGCGCCGGTGCCTTTCCTTACGACACATTCTCCCCCGAAAGTGCACCAAGACACCGACGAGGTAGGACTGAATTGCTATAATAGTGCATAGGCCGATAAAACGGACGACACTTGGGAAGTACACAAGTTGCCAAGTCATCTCACACGAAAATGGGAAGACAACTGTTGACACTTCCTAATGGCCCGTAAAAACTTTACCATACGATTCCTCATTGCGATTCGTTCTGCAACCGCGACGGCCTTGCTCCAGAGCCACGAATTACTCCATGGGTACGAGGAGCAACACCTGAAATTTGAGTGGGTAGCCTCATCGAGGACAAAATGGCCGCTTGGCAGCGCCCCGAGCATCCTTGTGCCCCAATGAATCAAGCAGCATGGGGAAGAATCCTCCCCAACAACTTTAATTCGATATCGTAATGAATTATACAGGTCGAAAAATTTATAAGTAGATACCAAAAGCAGCGCTGTAAAAAGTGAAGACACTTTATCAAATCCAATCGTATGAAGATTGATAAACGAAATAAAAAAGCTCTGAAACGCCTTATATTACGAGGTTTTCAGAGCTTTTTGTGTCAGCGCAAATGCTCCGCTAGATGTCTATTGTCATGGGCAAATACCTAACAGGTCTGTTAGTTTCATGCATTGGTTATAAGGCACGACTAGAACAATATCGCCCTCATGCTTGATAATTATCTTAGTTGGCGCTCTTTGGTTCAAGTCTACCCCAAACAAACCTGGTGCATCATTGGTCGCACATACTTCTGATTTATCGTAAGAAATCCCATCAATTATCACTTTGTCGTCAGTGACTTCAACGGTATGCCCGCCACAATTTATTGTCGTTTAGCCCGCCTCCTGTTAATTGCGTCAATAAATTCAAATATAGTGCCTTTTTATTATATACCACGTATTTAGGTGCGCCAAGAAACATCTGGCCATTTCCAGCCGGTAACATCCCAGTCTCCGCGAGGAGTATAGCGGAAATGGGCTTAGAATGGTCCCCTTTTGTCAAGCCAGAGCCGTACGGCCCTGGCTTCCTTTTGCTCGGCCATTCGGCCTTATCTGCTCCCCTTTTAGCCGGCCATTTACACCCCCCTTTTTTTCGGACAGTGCAGTGCGTCGCGCGTAAAGCGAGGGCATTTTAGGGAATGACCGCATCACAACAAGTGGGGAAACACCCTGCGGCATGGGACTCCGGGTCTTGGTTTCGCCGCCAAGAACACGGCTCACCTCGCGCGGAGTGTAGGGGGAAATGGGGGAACCATCGACGACGCTCTGCCCCCAAAAACAGATCCGATTTTGCCATCGACATCCGAGGTACTGTAACTAAAAATCCGTAGAAATATTGTCTTGACAATGGGGTCCTTTATAGTTTTACTACACCATACCAAACAGGCGGTCGATTAATGGGTATCAAACCGACGATGAGTGGCCGAATTCCTGTCCACAGAGGCAAATGAATTGCGAACCGATGCCAGCGATTATGGAGAGCATTTGCAACGACTTTTCGCCTGGCGATTGGCCTGTAGCCATTAACTTACCATAACCCACAGCTTCACATAAGCGATCTAGCATCTCATGTTTTCCGCAATCAGCCTCAATCGGCGAGGCCGTGGTCAATCTCATTGCGCACACTCCCAAGCAGGGCGGATTAAAAATCTCCTGAGATTGGCTAAAAAAACACGTACGGCAATGACAAGGAGAATAAATCATCCCTACTTCCACTCAACAACGCCCTCCGAATGATGCGGCGCATTAAGCGGTAACGTTTTCCTCACTTGCCCGTTCGTACAATTGGTAAAGAATTTTGCTCTGTTTCTCGGAGGGAGGCACCAACCGTCCATTGGTCATTTTATCGAGAATGTCTAGTTGTGCTGGCGTTACATGAGATCTGTTCTCTGGTCTTCTGAAATAGTCATTCAGCGCTCTCCATACGGTGGTGGATTGTGAGACAACGAATGTTTGTATCTCGATGCCGCTATCTAATTGTTTGTCTTTTCTATCAGCCCGCCTTGCATCCTTTTCCTCCGCCAAGTCCACCAAAAGCGATGCGGGAATGCTTAATGCTTTAACCCGTATTTGCTGCACAGCAGTCCAGCAAGCAGGTTTTTTACACCATTGAGCCGCGTTTGCAGATCCAGAGGGAGGATTGGTTATAACGTGATACACAGACTCGGAAATTACCTTTAGGATTCCCACTAATTCCACAGGAACTTCTTGATCTTCCCATATTTTGTTGAAGTTTAAAAGTTTCCCGGTGCTCTCGATGAGATGCGAAAGATAAGCAATGGCATATGTCACCGTTTGGGCCCTAAACCCATTGTCATACCAATCAGCGTTGGACACAATTCTTTCGACAGTCCTAAACAAAATAATTCTTGAAATTGCGTCCCTAAAGTAAGCTTCAGTGATGGCCATTTGGTCTTTTTCCAACCATTCAGTTATATAGTCAGCGAACGCCGAAAAACTGTATTGTGCCCCTTTGGAAACAACGTACGGCCGTTGCAACCATGAGTTCTCGCTCTTGGACAAAAACGTTTTGTCCAAGAGTTGTTGCTTGGGATTTTCTAATTGAAACTTTCTCTTTTCGGAATTGGAAAGATAAACTTGTTCATTGAGGTATTCGCCTCTGACACGTTCATAAAACCAATGGGCTCTACGTTGACCGCCCCCGACGGCTGGCGCCCATATTCTTCGGGAGTAGCTTTTCATTTCTTGATGGAAAGGGCTATTGGAGAAGAAGTCCGATTTGTTGACCTTGTTTTGCGTGTTCGCATACTCGGAAATTTTACTAACATATTCACCCATTTTTTCTCTGTCGCTCACCACAGAAAGCTTCATTTGAACACAGATATTCGACACATCAAGCTTCGATATTTTCTTTGCCGCGTATATTGCCGATGTGGTCTGTCCTCCATTTACTATTTGGAAATCAACGATTTTTTTAATTCGCCCGTCTTCGCCGAACTCGACGCTTGCGGCGGTTGCAGTGATCCCGTTATTATAAGCGAAGAACATTTCAGGAGAGTACTCAATTGTATTTCTGATGCCTTTATTGACCCCGC
Source organism: Sulfobacillus sp. (assembly GCA_027309085.1). Taxonomy (GTDB): domain Bacteria; phylum Bacillota; class Sulfobacillia; order Sulfobacillales; family Sulfobacillaceae; genus Sulfobacillus. The sequence continues at coordinate 74,329 of DAIDDL010000017.1, read as the reverse complement.
CCTTGAATTGCAAAAACGTCCGTACATTTTGCTCAAACAGTTTTTGACCGAATTCTTCATAGATCGCGAATATGGTGTTCCCGTTCAGGAAGGTTAGATAGGATTGGTATTTGTCAGATTCAACCGGTATCTCCAGACACGGAAGATCAAGCGCTAATTCGAACGCCAATTCGTTAAACTCAGAAAGAAAAATATTGTGGATATACACGATGTCGATAACGCGGAACTCCGTTACAATTCCTGACAAGACTTCCCGAGGGGTATCCCGAAGGTTTTTCGTGGCTTTTCCATCGGTTAATATTAAAAACCTCATCCTGTCAATCTGATTATTAACGAATAAATGATAGATGGTATAAGACATTGAAAACGCATCAGAAGTCTCTTCGAGCTGATGATACAATTCGCCGATGCAACTCGCGAAATATCCTTTAAGACGCCTAAATTTTGTTTCGATCACGCTTTTCGTTAACGTATGCATATCATCGTCTTGGAAAAATTCGTGAACCAATAAAGTGAGCATTCTGCGCTCTTCGTCATAGTCGAAGCCCTGAACCTCGATGCCCTGCTTTATATACTCTGCGGCGGTATGGTTTACAGTGAGGTCACCGCTACTAACCAGTTCATCGCACACATTCTCGAAAAACGCTTGGGACTTTAGCAACCCCCTGTTTTCAGAATCAGCTAGTACTGATTGAATGAAATCCTGGTGAAATTCCTTTAAACCGATCACGGTAGTGCCACTCCTCTCACGAACTCATCAAAATTTAGTTCAAAGTCCTTACATCGGGACAAATCAATCGTGTATTTTACAGAGGTTATTTGGCTCATCAGGTTCAATGGCACGATTTTGGGAAACTCCTTAGTGATCTTGAACACCCTAACTTTGTCGACAATGAATCGTTGCAATGGTTCGGTTATAAACTCAGGCGCGTATCCGTAATCCAAGAGCTTGTAGTCGAACAATTCCTTCAGTTGCTCGGAATAGCAATGGGCTATGATGGACTCAGATGCGTCTGCCACTGTTAGTCCCGAATTGCTCGTAGTAGTGAGGCCATACGAAATTAGGTAAAAGTGCTCTTTGTCGCAATATAGTTGGTTCCCGGAGGAAATGCTGACGTTTTCGCCAGCGGACGTACGGTGGGATTTAACCTCAATTGCTGCGCTGCTCATTAGAAAGTCCTGTTTGTCAAAATCCGGACCTACCCATGAGGAAATCGCGTCTGCTATGTTCCCTGTCGCTTTCAAAACGATTTCTCTAAGACATAGCAACTCGGTAAATAATCCCATTTGTTGCTCTGCCGTAAACGCGCTGGGTCGATGTTGCAATAGGCGTTGCCATCGTTTAAGATGATTTTCAATCCCGTCGACCATCGTTCGGTTATCTTCATGCTGTACGATGACGCTGATCAAATCTCGACACAACGCGTTAAAAATATTCCAGTCTTCTTTGTTGTTTAGCACAAGAATAAACTCATTATTACCCTGGCCGACTGCTCTTTTTAAGACCGTGACTCCCTTTAGACTGAGCGTGGTCCTTGTATTCATCACGGATTCTTTGGTCGCGATTAAAAATCCATATCGGCCAGCCCCGTCCGTTATCCAAAAAACGTCGTGGGGGGAGTCAGCAACCACTCTCCTTCGAGCGGAAAGCCCCATGTCTTCCCACGGATTATCAGGGCTAGTCATCGTGGTCCGCCTCCTCCTTCAGCATTTTTTCGATGTATAAGGCGTATACGGTGTTGATTTTCAATTTGACCGTTCTGTCGGTGCTTTTTATTCCGCCTGGGAAGCTGACACCAAATGCCGCAAGCAAAGACGGGGAGCCTTCCACGTCAAGCAGATGCAACATTAAAAGCGGGCGCTTCATCCTTTCGCGAATGTCTTTGCGATTGCTCCCTAGAAGCCGTCGCTCGTCCCCATCGAAAACCACCCCCTCGGAAGCACCAGAGGATACCTGCCTGTTCAAGACCTCATAAATCGTCCCTTTGTCCTCTACCTTGCGTTCTTCCGCCCAGACCTTCACATCATCGGTTGGATCATAAGTTCTCTTGCTTTGCCCACTGTATAATGCAATATCCCACTTAGTATCTATCTCGCGGACATACTTAAGGACAAATTCGATCGGCATTCGCGCGGTTATTCCGAACGGATCCGTAGGGTAGTACACTTTAAAATCGTTCAGAAATTGAAGAACGATATCCTTGTCCGCCCGCTTCCAGACGTAAGTGTGGTGCGCTCGTTCATATCGCGATCCCGCAGCTCGTACGATCCTGCTTATTGCCTCAATGTTCCCTTGGTTAATCTCATTATCCTTCAAGATCCAACTGGTTTCCTTGGCTCGCCCATCAAGCTTCATTTCGAAGTAGAGGTCTTTGCTGTTTTTGAGTTTGTTTCTAGCCGTCACCTGCAATCCACTGTCCGGGTGCTGCGTCACTGCCAGGCCGAAGTCCTTTGGGGTCATCTTGGCTTTCGACATTCTGCCAAAGTCATCAAACAAATCCTCAGTCGCCTCGATGATAATCCGAAAGTTCTGTATCATGTCGTTGGACATATAAATCCTGCAGATATCTTCGTAATCGGTTCGGTAGCCAAACCACCTGCCCATTTGCATCAGTGTGTCATAAAACACGGTGTTTCGTAGGAAGTAGCTTACGCTCAACCCCTCGAGCGTAAATCCCCTCGACAAGCTGGCGCCTCCCACAACAATCGCGTTTGTCGGGCCATCCTTACGGTACTCGAGCGGGATCTTCGTTTCGGAGTGAACCTGCCTGATGACAATCGTATTAACAATTTCGCACACGCCGTTTAGGACATCTGCCCAAGAAAACTCGACATTTGGGTGCCTGGCAACGAACGTCATCCTTATCTGCTCAATCACGTGACTGTAGTTCTCCGGAGAACTCAATCTGCCGTATGCCGTAATATTCTTTTTTAAGGCACTAAAATACTCCTCGATGTGAGCGCTCAGCTGCTTATGCACAGAAGTAAAACGAGTCGCATGAACCAGCATGCTATTGTGTTTGTTCCCTTGACCTCTCAATTTTCTTATGGCGACATTGATGACAAACAAGCGAACGGCTTCCAACAGGCTCTCAGGAAGTTCGTGCACAAACGTGTCAATTTTATGACTTAGAGGCAAAATTTGGTCATTATCCTCAATCGCAACAAGATAGCGCGCGTCCGACGACAAGAATATCTTCCGAGCCCCAAAATAATCGGACGGGGCTTGCAAAGCGTATATGAAGTCTTCAGGAAACAAATCTTTGCCCAAGTCGTCCGTCCCCGCCAGATGGTCTATGAAGATGTTTGCATAGGGAGTAGCCGTATACGCGACATATGCGCTTTTCCTGAAGAGGCTTATTAATTTTCGAAGATTCTTGTTAATGGTTGTAGGATCATCCTCGGTCTTGGTGTTTATAGATGCATAATCCGATTCATCATCAATCATCAACATAGCATGACTGGATATTTGGTTTTTGTATTGCGACTTCAACCAGGAAATGACGTTTCTGAGGGTGCTTGTATTCTTTTTGATCACCAAAATTACCGGCGTGCTGATATTGTCAAAGTTCAGGCCCTGCGCGTTCTTATTGGCATCCTGTTTATTAAAATCTTGTTCCGTGGTTGTTAAGCTTATGGGAAGTCTGTTCGTCATCAAGCGGCCAAGTTTTCCAACCCCAACAGGATTCCCTTTGTCGACTCCGACAAACGCTTCGTTGAGTCGTTCCTGGGTTTGGTTTCTGAGGTTGTTGATGCCGCCCGCAATGATCACGATAAATTTGTAACCTGCATCGGCAGCTTTGCACACCAAGGCCGAATAGTTCGCCGTCTTTCCAGACTGCACATGCCCCACTGCCATTCCGTAGCGGGCGAATTGTTCAATCGCAGGATCCTCAATATTGTCCATCACCACATCTGTGTCTTCATCCATCGACCGCAAGACATCCGGGGGCAATGCCGGTTTTAAATACTCCCTATAACGGTTCCAATAATAACACTCATTAGTCAATTTCTCCTTGCTGGTCCACCATATGTTGTCCCGTTGTTGTTGGTCTACCCCTTGAATTAGTATGCCATTGGACATTTCCACATTGAAGTGCGTTTCAAGCTCACGAATCATCCGTTTCCAATCATCATCGGCTAACGGGCTGAGTTGTGGAACAGAAAGAACGCGCGCAAAAGTGCTTGGTCCCAATTCAACCATCAGCTTGCTAGTTTCCTCTACCTCGTCTTGTATTTTAGTTTGCGGCAGGGTTCCATCCTTCTTGGATAACTTATCGCCAACGAACTGTTTAATGATCTGATAACTGTTATCATTCATTAATTACAACAACTCCTTGTCTCCCTTGAATAACTCCGTGCCCAACAAACTTTCGATAAACTCTGCGTTAAATTCTTCATTAAAATCAGTCGTATTCATTTTTTCAACCATATCCCTGATCTCGGCTACACTAAGAAAAGAAGCTTGATCGATCTTATGAGGATTTTGTTGAAGTTGAGCCTGTATCGCATTCAAGGGGAGATACGCCTGAACGCCCTTGAGGTAGAAATTCAATAATTCCAGACTTTGCGGCTGTATGGCCATCATGCTTTGTAATTTCACAAGCAGAGGATGATCGTAGTTCAAGGCAAACCTGATTTCCCCATCAATGGATGCTAATCCCCAAAATCTTGTCGTTCTTTTGTCTTCTATTTTTCGTCCGCGTCCGGTGTATGGACGAGACCCAAGCTCCGTAGTTTTCTTTATTATTCGTTTCAGATCGGCTCTCAACTCTGGGCTAGGGTTGGCAGAAGATTTCTTGATATCAATCTGCCAATATTTGTCTTGATTATTCGGGACTTCGACTCTTATCCTTACCAACTTATGCGCATCAATCGCTCGGTGCAATCCCCACCAAGTTCCATAAATAAGTAATCTATTCGCCCTGTATAGATAGAATCCTTGTGACTGAGTGTAGCCTTCGTCAGTTGCATACTGTTCGTACTCATATTGAGATACCTTGGAATGATGGGGAAGTATATAAGGCTGTACTTGCACTGTGCCATCGTAAATATTTATCTTTTCGACAGCAAGCTGTTGCGTAGCCGGGTGTTTCGTATGAAAGGGGTCAAAGGGCTTAAGTCGATTTCCATTAAGTTCAATGTTAATTCGATTCCAGCCGGCGCGGCTCTCGAGGAACCTATGAAAGACCAGAGACAGATGTTTTATAAGGTCATCAGCAATATCCGGTATGTCCGAAGGCTTAAAACTATCTATTTCTTGCCAGACCACAAGAGTCCCGGAATTCATCCGAACCAATTCTGGATAGAAAGGAAGATCTTCAATTTCTGTTGTCTCCGGTGTAATCAAGAGCCATTGATCTTGCTCAGCCACGAAGTTCAGGTCCCATGCTCTGGCAGACATTTCGCCAGACTTTTTTGAAATAACCGTGAGTTTTTTGCACTGAGAGAAAGATGCAGTTTTGAGTCCTAACCCGAACCGTCCCAAATCGGTTTTTTCTCGTGCCGCACTAGGCCCTTTAGTCGCTAAGCGCATTGCCTCAACTAATTCTAGACTAGACATTCCCACACCATCATCGAGAACGCCAAAAACGGCCTCGGCCACTGCGACAAGGTGTATTTTTACATTCTTCGCGTGTGCCGCGATGCTATTGTCCAATATGTCGGCAACCGCCACACGGGTGGAATAACCTATGTCCCTCAGAGATGAGACAAAATTCCCCATGTTTGGACTGACATTTTCAACCTTCATGCGCTATTACTCCTTGATCATCCAAAGAAGCCGCTTAACTTTTTATGTATTTATTATACACCAAAATCCGCGACAGCACCGATGCCATAATCGCGGAAACCCTCTCGTGCCTTTCAGATAGGATTTGTGAATGGCTCTTTGATTTAACCGAACATCCGGTGAGTGCGAGCATCTGAACATAGCTAACCTCATCAGTTAATATTTGGAAACCATGTCCATATTATCGCGGGATTTCGACATCGGAGCACACTTATGTAATTAGCCCAGCAAAAAATGGGCAACGGCGTCGGCCGTTGCATCATATTCTAACGATGCTTCATCCCTTCACCTTGCGGTTGCGGTCTGGAAGTCGCTTAGGTGTACACTTCACCAGTTTCTCGCGTAAGAGCTAGCCACCCGATTCCGTCTGGGCGGCTAGCTCTTACGCGAGTCGTAATTCCACCGGCTAGACAATACTAATTTCGTGGCGTACTCCCCTTTTGCTCTGCCATTCATAGCCATCCATACCTGTGGGCTGGAACTGGGGGTCTCGGTTTCGTCGTTAAGAACACGGCTCACCTCGCACGAAGTGTATGGGGAAATCGGTGAACTATCGACCACGCTCTGCCCCCAAAAACAGATTCGATTTTGCCATCGACATTCGAGGTACTGTAACTAAAAATCCGTAGAAATATTGTCTTGACTTATCCCGATCCCGGTATTATGCCGATCCGGCCGCTACAATGCCCAGCCGCTAAGAATTTCCGGATTCCAGTATCGGAATAATTCCAGCCAGTCAGGGTCCATGACTTACGGTGCCAACCATTAAAATGTGGCGTGACGGTGCCATCAAGCGACGTAAATACCAAAATGGCAAGTCCCTTTTCTCCGTAATTATCTTGATCGTCTTTCTGTTGAATCCTTACCAATCTTGGGTCTTCCGGGCGTTGTCGGCATAATACCGGGATCGGGATAAGTCCACTTATCCCGATGTCAGGATAAGTGGACAATGGGGTCCTTTATACCCTATTCGTGTGGTATTCTATGATTCCCAATAAATAGGAATCGTCAAAATTAAACTACGTTAAAACTTCATTTATTAAGATGCCAATAAGCATTCTTGCCGTATCTGCATCGAACTGTATAGATTGGCTGATCTTTTCGGGAGTGATTCTATTCGGATTGCCATAGGTGTCTAACTGGAAATACTTTTTACCGTCATCACCAACAAATACTGTATATCCGCCAGGTATTGCATCGTGGATCGAGTTTCTTTCTTTGTTTACCCTTTTAAGAGCTTCTTTGGAAATTCTCGCCACAGTTCTGCCTCCTCCATATTCCGTTTATGGGTTTTTATCTCTTTCACAAGCCTTATGCATCGCTCCTCAGCATTCTTCTTTAGCTCGCATTCCCAAACGGTTATGACGGTCCACCTAAGCTCTTTCAGATTAGTTAGATTGATAGCATCTCGAGTGATGTTCGATGCAATCTTAGCTATCCAGTATTCCTTGTTGGACTTGGGTTGCCGATAATATTTGCACCCATGGTGCCCATGCCAAAAGCAACCGTGGATAAATATCACCGTTTTATATTTGCCTAATACGATGTCCGGTTTCCCAGGAAGAGCCCGGCTGTATAATCTATATCTAAATCCCTGCGCGTATAGATACTTTCTCACAATCATTTCCGGACCCGTATTTTGCGCTCGAATATGCGACATCGTCCGATGACGTTGGTCGGGAGTTAGAGAGTCCGCCATTGCATTCACCTGCATCCTTATTGTCTGAATTCTCACAAACCGAAAGCATCTCCAACACTTTTTGCGCAATAGCTTTCCCAAGCATTGGCGGAACTGCATTGCCTACCTGTTGGTACTGCGAATCTTTTGTTCCTATAAACACAAAACTGTCTGGAAAAGTTTGCAATCGAGCTGCCTCCCGGATACTGATGGCCCGATTCAAAGTAGGATGCACCCACATCGATTTGCGTACATTCAGCACGGTCCCTGAGGGACATTGATAATTCAGTCGAAGATAGATGGTATTTTGGGTCCGCTCAGTACGTGTATAGGTGTCCCTGACTAATTCCGGCTCAAGATCGTGGAAATTTTGGCCCTCCTTCAACGCTGCAAATCGCTTTAAGGCCACGTCCCTCGTCGAAGTTGCCACATGATTATGCAACTGCGAAGAATCGCGAAGAATATCAGTCAGAATAGTTTTATGTTCACAAGTATTCGTCAAGACTTTTGCAGGAGATTTAACTTCATATTCGACCGGCACATTCTCGAGGTCTTTGATAGCATCGCTTACGGTACGATACTCTTCTTTATTACATTGAACCGAAGGCATTAAGGATTCTATGTCGTTTAGAATGTTTAGATCCTTCCGTATGCCTATTATAATAAAGCGATGTCGGAGTTGCGGCACACCAAAGTCGGCAGCGTTAAGAACCTTAGCCTGGAGAAAATAGGACGTGCCCAGTTTCTTTTCAAGATACTCCACCACCGAAAACGACTGCGCTTTAGCATGAACACCACCTTCGTCCTCGAAGACTCCCTCCTTGACAATGATGTGGTTGTTCAATATTTCCTTAGCCGATATCAAGGATTGTTGAACTTTTACATAAAGCGACACACTGCGCGCAACTTCCGAAAAAGGTATCAAGCCTCTTACGTAGTCAATGAAATGTGCCAACGCATCTTTTTCTATCGCTTTATATCCTGCAGGCACTTCATCAGTTCTAGACAAAATATCACTCATTGTCTTCATTCCCATGTTCCCCAATTTTTTTACAATCTTGCCGAGCCTCTCATCATCCCACGAATTTTTTGACGCTAGCCGCAACGCGTCGAAAATTTTTTTAGGAAGAACCAACCGACTTATTATAGCGTCATCCAGCAACCATCCGCTAATCCCGTCTATTGGGCAATGTTCAGTGTAGAGATTCAAAACTTCGGAACGCAACGCAATGTCCAATTCTTCTATCTCACCTCCATCTTCATTGGAAAGATAGAACCGATGGATGTCAGACTTCAGCATACGGACATTTTCCATAACAAACGCCTTGGGTTGCAGGTTCACAATGAATTCCACATATTTTTTTACAAGGCGATTGTTTTGATTGACAATATGACTATTTTGGCGATTCGCATTGGAGAATCCTTGACAGGGCGGCCCCCCGATAACTACATCAAATTTCCCGTAGTCTCGCTGAAATTCGTCATAATCCGAAATGTCGCGAATGTCCCCAAGAATCTCAGCACCTTCGTGATTCCGCTTATATGTTTCCCGTGCGTAACGGTTGTTCTCCACCGCAACAGGAATCTCACATTGCTTAGTTTGCAAAAACCCAAGGCTCAGTCCACCCGCCCCCGCAAATAAATCCAACACTTTATACACTATTCTTCACCCCGTTAATCAATCTCGCCAACCTTCAGCTATAGCTCCGTCCCGTAAGGCTAACAACTGTTGGCATTGCATAGAGTTTGGCAGCTTTGACGGCATTTGGCAAGCATTCAAAATTATTTCGGGAAATCGTGGTCAGCCGCTGCAAATGGCTAAAATCATTAACTTCACCACCATCTGGCGACGTGACCGGCCTCCAGTGGGAATGCCCACTGGCAGAAGCGCTTCATACACGACCATTTTGGAGATCGTTGTATACGGCTTGGTCGTGCTCATGATGTTCATCCCTTGTGGTTGATAAAGAGGAGGTGCGCCAACATTTGCCGAGGGCCTCGGTTTTTACGGTTGTCCCGGTTTCGAAACATATACGCGGTTACGCGCAATGCGCGTGCGCCTTAAGCCGCTCGACCAGTTTGGCGATGCGAAACCGGCGCCCGGGAGCGTAGGCCACTATGGGTTACCCCGACAAGCTGCGGGGTGCCGTTCGCATTAAGAGCTTACCACGTTTCTTCTAGAAATTTTGCCGTCAAACCGTGCTGCGGGCCTGCTACTGTGCTGAATAGCCACTGTCACCGATAGTGGACATGGGCAACTCCTCTCCGTGTTCGAACCCATTAGAACCGATAAACGCTACACTCTTCCTTATGTACAAGGCTTTCGCCGGCGCGGAGTCATGCCGGTCTTCCAACGTCGTCCGAGGCGCTCCCGGCCCTTCAGTTTTCCCCATCGGGTAGCGGGCACGCGATTTGCACGGCCTCGGGAATCTCCCATTTTCAGAGCATCATCTGTATTCCCGCCATGCTCCGAGCTACAAACCCGGTAGCGTCCCCCCAGCTCTGACCATTTCAGTCCAATACTTATTGCCTTCCACCAAGGAAAATGGTGCCGGCCGCTACATCACATTCTAAGGAAACTCCATCCTCAAACCGGAAGTCGCTCTGTATACACTTCACCCGCCACCGTCTGGGGGTAGGTGGGTTGGAATTCCACCAGCTAGATAATGCCAATTTCGTGACGTGCTCCTCGTTTAGTACCATTTACACTCCAAAGTGTTCGTTGTAGGACTTCGTACCGTTTTGGCGATTACCCATGAGGACTGATGAGAACGCATTAATGGAAAGGCTCACATTGCTCCATATTGACCTCGCATCATCGCGCCGCAAACACACCACTATGCTCTTTTTGTAATTGTACCAAATCGGCAAACCGAACGTCCGCCAAACAGCGAAATACGGATACCCGGTTATTTGAAGTGCCACTGCCGCTGAGGTTGTCAAGTGGGACCAATGTTTCAAGTACGAAACTACGGCGCCTCACTCAGCCATTCGTGTGGATAGGCGTGGATGGAGGAAATTGCTTGTCGGTTCAGCTCAATATCTTCAATACCAAATGGATCCTCGAAGACTAAAGATTCCTCAGTGGATCTAACTCTCGCTCGCATGGCATCCTTCTAGCCCCTATTCAACCTTTTGACAGTACATCTCATATCACCGAAAAGCCTCTCGCATCACCGTGTTCACATGCTCGTGTGGATGGTCGTGTGGATGGAAAGGTTTTTGCGCAAATATCTGCAAAATAAAAAACCCGCAATCCCTTGCGGTGTCTTGGTTTGATGTGGTGGGCACGCGCAGATTCGAACTGTGGACCCGCTGATTAAGAGTCAGTGCGCCAAATCTATCCTCAAAATTCCGGCTAGGCAGGGATAACCCATGCATCACTATCGTCAAATATCTGGGCTAGCAGTTATGGCAAAGCCTCCCTTAATCATAGGACCTTATGTCCATATGTCCCCCCGAGAGACTCCACCATCTCTCCACCCAGCGCCTCCCGCGCATGCGATATTTTCCTAAAACCCGCAGTCCCTTGCGGGGTGCGGGTTTGAAAGGTTTGGTGCGCCCGAAGGGACTTGAACCCCTGCTACTCACCACGGCGCTAACGGTTCTTATCAAACTTTCGAACACACCATTCACCTCGGCCGCCACTTGGCCGTCGACCAACAGCTCAAAACATTGCTGCATGAACTGGCCCATCACTACGGCGTCACCGCAGATGATCAGCCGGTCTTCACGACCCGGAGTTGGGAAGAATGCGCGGCCGAATCCACCGCGTATCTGCATCGGCCTCGACAACATTGCCTACAGCAGCGCTTATGTGGCTTCCTGGTCCAATGCGAATTCTGCAATCATCCATCAGCTGATTGAGACGGTCCGCCGCCGTTTCGACGCGATCACCCAGGTGCTGGCCTCGGCACCCATTACCGCATCTCAACAAGCGGAGTCTGTGGCTTAACAGCCACGGCCATTCGCCTCATCTCAGGAAGGAGAGTATTGCTATGCAATTTACCGCCACTCAAGATCAAATGGCCCGGGCCCTCCAGCAAGTCATCCGGGTGATGAAACCCCAAAACACCATGGCGGTCCTCACCGACATTGCACTTCAGGCCGACTACGGACGCTTGAGTCTCTCGGCCACAGACCTCTCTAGCCACATCGTGGCGAACATTCCTTGCGACGTCCAAAACCCGGAGTCGTGGTGCTTCCCGCCGCGACTCTCACAGCCCAGATTCAGCGGCTGGCGACGGCCACTTTCTCCTTGTCGACAGAAGAATCCAACGCGCGGGCGACCATCCGCTATGGCCGCAACAAAGCGGTTATCAACGGGTTTGGGCGCGAAACGCTTGCCCTGTTCCCTCCTATCAACACGGACAAGGACCCGATTTCAATAGTCTTGTTTCGTAACTATTCAGGTACCCCCTAGAGAAGGCGATTCAGCCCTTTGACGGAATTCTCGTTTAAGACATGTGGGTACCCGGAGATGGCCGCGGACCATCTTTCATCTTGCTCTATCGGCCGAGGGCCGATTACGTCAGAGGCTGCCAGGGGGTTCCCTCAATCACGGGATTGCCATACGGCGAGCATGGATTGGCCTTGTTTGCGTGCAGTCGATAAATATCCACGAATGATGGCGAACCCAATGGCTCCGTCCTCTGTTCGGAACGTGCCGGAAACCTTTTGCTTCATCTTGACCATCCGTAAATCTCTTTCCGCCAGGTTGTTGTCGAAAGGCACCTCGAGGTCCCCGAGAAAGCAGAGCACCTCGTCCCGCTTCGTGTCGAGGCGCTCCAACACATTGCGGGTAAAGCTTTGGGCGGGCCGCCGTCGGCGGCCGGGAGGAGGTTCGACCGCAGGGTTTTCCGCCAGACCCATGCGAATTAAGCAGTCATAACGGGTACGCCCAAGCGGCCTGAAGGGCCGGATTCACTTGAGCTTCACCCGCGGCGCGGGCGCTATCCGTGGCCTCCTTCATTTCCCCTAACAACGATTTGAGATCGGCGGCCCAACTCTGCTGGGTGGCCTCGGTGACCGCTGTCAGTTCCCGGCCGTGATGGGCATTGCATCGGGCTTGGGTCCCGGGATAGGCATCATACGTCGGCAGCCCATCATGGACGGTAGTACCTTCCGGGTGGGGCCAGATGTCCATCGCATTGATAGCGTCTCGTCCTCGCTTCGGATGGGCAAACAAAAACGTTAACAAGGGGGTCGAGACGGTGTGAAACCAGTACAAATGGCACATGACTCGCATACCGGTTTCGCCTATGTTGACGACGGGCTCCGTTTGCATGGCCGTCCGGATGGATTCGGTGATGGGGGCCAGCTCCTGAGCAACAAAGCGGTTTGCGCGCAGGAGGGGGCCGGCACTGAGCGCCACATCCCAGAGATCCCGAAAGACCTCCCGCAGGCGGGCATAAGGCACGAGTGGAAAGTGGTTGAAATAGACGGCCAACGCCATCACGATGGGACCGTACGGCGCCTGGGCCTCCACCCCGGAAGGAAAGGCCGCGGTGGTGCGCTGGTGGCAGGCGGGGCATTCTTTGCTCTCAGCCTGGTGCTCCGTCACGTGCAAACGTTGGGGAGGCAAATCAAACACCTGACGGCGCCTGGCCGCCTTCGGCGGTTGGTCGATGAGCGAGACGCCACAGTGAGCACAAGTGCTCACTGCATGGACTTGAATGGTACCTGGGCGTCTGCACAGGTATTTACGCGTGCCCCGGATGACCCAGTTGGCCTCCGACCTTTTTCCCACGGGACTGGCGTGGGCTTTTCGGCGGAGGTTTCCGGTACCCATCGCTCGAGGGCGGCTTGGAACTATTCTGGCTGTTCCGATGCGCTTGTGGCGCCATCTTAATGCTAGGGGCTCGTCCATTAATCGAAATCACTACTCGCCCAACCACAACAACGCTTATACTTTGTTTATAGCGCTATATACAGTGGACGATGTCGGCCTAATCCCAATAAACGGACAAACTCCTAGGCCATCCCCCGCACTCCCTAAGCATCAGGTGAAGGGATGGCCCTGCGGTTCTCTATGCCCAAGTTTGGTCCACTTCGGTTAACTCCACGTGCTGTCATTGGTGGCGTTAATCGTTGATGTGCCCATTCAGTCACAGCTTCACCCGAGTTTTCAGTAATTAGGTAGATAGGAAACAAGTCCGTCAAATTCTTTTATCTCTGACCAGGCGCCAATAATGATATCCTAAAGCAGTAAGTCTACATGATTTTGAGTTCATCGCGGCGAAATACATATGTTCCTCTCCACTGGGCACGACCAAACCAACGCTCTCGAACTGCTGGAGGTCCTTAAATTTGGCCACGTTTTCAGGAATTGCATAAGGCGTTACAACCTGATGGGCAACGCTTGGGGAATTCGTATCCTCAAAAGAAGGGTCCAGAAGGAACTCTTCTTGGGAATTCGGGAAATAATTAGTCAACTTTCTTAATGAAGTCAAGGGAACTTGCGGAGCGACGGAGCGCAATGAAATGAATTGCGATATATTAGTTTTGAAAATCGGCCTCTGTTCCCAAGGCCCCAACGCCTGATCAATATAGGCATACACACTGCCTGGTGTGATATTCCCGGTTAAATCAGACGCTCCGCCCCTTAACGCGTTCAAGAGTAGATTCGTGAAAACCCCATGGCCATTCACCTCCAACGAAGGCTCCGAGGCCCTACTGGCGGTAAGCACCGAGACGCCTTCTCTGAGGTGAGACGACTGCCCTCCGGTTATCTGCGGAGAGCCGACCGCTCCGCTGAAACAACAATCAAGTATGACGATCCTGTTCTTAGCATGGGAACTGTTCACCATAATCAAGATCTCGTCCATGGACACCCCAAAATCATCAGAAGTGAAATCCGGGGTTACTATGTACCCCCCGACTCCATCGATGTGTCCGTGCCCAGAAAAATATAAAAGTGCCGCTTCACTCTCACCGGTAAACAAGTCAAGTATTAAACGTTTAAGTTCCGATTTTGTGCGAACATCCAAGACTAACCTTGTGTCAAAGTTTGGAGAGCCGTCCCCGTTTGTTTCAATAATTTTCGCGAACTCAGTCGCATCATTAGTGCAACCGTACAATGGCGAAGAAGGATACTTGTTTATTCCTACTACCAGCGCCTTTCTCAATTACTACACCCTCCTTACCGTCTATAGGGAATTAATCCAGTTGGAAATGTTATCCCATGTCCAATTGACAATACGCATTCCATTTAATTCCGAGGGAAGTCGCCGCGGCCTGTCTTCTTGCCTTCCCCAGATTGCCCTTCGAGGGATCTCTTCCTCTCGCGCACAATTTATCTCCCATAGCTGTCCGTCAGCTTTCATGGTGTCCCGGGTCACAATTACGAGAACGCCAGCGCACCCCTTAATTCTGGTGCGACACCTACTCTTCCATGCCGAATCCCATGGACGTTTGACAGACAAGTCAACAAACTTAAAGGGCGATTGGACGTTTTTGGCTTGGCCGACCAACAAATCTCTTAAATTCCTGTCTTCAATAGCAAAACTAACAAAGATACGCCGCTTAGCCAATCCCTATTCACCTTTCCCCGTACGACACATCAGCACTATCAATCCAGTGATTACTTACGCTTTCATAATCTTAGGGTCCTTCAAAGCCATTCATCGTGCCCCAGATATGAGAAGCTTTAGATTGTCCCATTTCCATTTATATAGCTTATCATTGTCAAGTGCTCCACTGGGTTTTTTACAGGTCCGTTCAGCCCGGCCATTTAACAAAAAATATGGCTTCCCCTCTTCTCGAGCAATTCGCAGCTCAATGTTAACTCCCATTGCATTGTCAGTATGTTCTCCGCAAATAACTATAATCTGTTTAGCACGTTTGATTCGACTCCGTGCCTTTTCCTGCCAATCTTGAGATGCTTCCTTAATAGACCAGTCTGCAACGTCAAATGGCGAATCCTCATTTTTGCCCTGACCAACCAACAGAATTTTTAAGTCCTCATCATGATCGTAATCAAAACTTATAAACACGGGTGTTTTGGCCACTTGTCCCATCCTTTCTAAATGCTATCCTTATTTCGAATTCTATCTGCAACCTCTTTGGGAAGAGCCTCTCATCCACCATGAAAGGTGCGGTTAATCGGTTTAATATCACGCGAGCTTAGACCTGACCTATTTGGGGCGTCTGTCCCAAGCCACCATATCTTCGTGCCATTCTTGAAATGACAGTCGAAATTCATCAGACAAAACCCAATTTGACCCAGGGGAGATGACGGAGTGAATAAAGTACTCCGTTGCTCCGAGGTCAAAAACTCCTCCCCCCACACCGCGCTCCTTTACCAATAAAATTGGCATACCCATTGAGTACGCCATGCTGGCTTCGATGTGATTCCATGCTGTAGGAAGATAGAAGTCATCTCTATTACATTCCAACGAGGTTCCTTCTTTCTCTACTCCCCGGACAATTCGTAACTGGCGCAATCCCAACACAAGGGCTCCCGAACATTCTTTCATTACTGCACGAACAGCTACCAATGGACTCTTATTTGTGAAATTACTAATCCCGACCGTCCTTGGAACAAGATTATAGGCATTAAACAAGTCGGATATGGAATCGAGCAATCCGCGTTGCTCCGTATTCAAGGTTGTAGGACGGCTTACAAATACTTGACGCATTTTTCACCTCGCACAATAAACCCATAATAGTGAAGACAACATCCTTGCATATTCTAACGTCATTGAAAGCACCAAAGATAACATCTAAACTTGTTTAGCCTCATTTCCCCGCCACATGGACCTACCGACCGCAGTCATCCGCATGTTGGCATGGCGGTGAGTCCATAATGGATTTTTCGAAAGCCAACAAATAATCCATTTTATGTGTCGCCTCCGCCTGCATCTTCGGTAGCAACTGTCCGTATACCTGCAAGGCGATGGAAATATTAGCATGGCCGAGCCTCCAACCGCATGGGAAATTAAGTCCACATGTCTGACCAAGCTCGTCCGTATTGCAGTGCCGAGTGAAGAATTATGAATGGCAGAGCAAAAGGGAGCCATCATGACAACACAAAAGTGGACCAGGGACAGGATATCATATTTGCCTTTTCTATGGAGTATCCTCTGAAAAAAATTTAGTGGGTCCGATGCCTGAGAAACCGATTCAGCGGCCCTGCATGGTTCTGGCTCGGCAGGTCGACCACGTGTCGGTGTTCTGCGCACAGCGGGGGAAGGCTTACAACGATTCACGGGCTGGGTCACTCCCTGCTGAATTTATGGCTTGCTGGCGGTGGTGGCAATGGTGCCACCACCGCCAATCCCGGGTATTTTGTACATCCCGTATGGCGTAGACCGTTTCCGTATCGTTCTGTTCGCTGGTTCGTGTGGGTATTCGTGTGGGTAACGGGCCATTTGTGGACAATCTACACGAAATAAAAAACCCGCAATCCCTGATGGGATGCGGCTTTGAGATGGTGTCCCCGGCAGGATTTGAACCTGCGACGCCGGGATTAGAAGTCCCGCGCTCTATCCACTGAGCTACGGGGACGCTAAAGAACCGTGTCCAGTGACTCTTTGATTTGTGATGTCTCCCGCTGCCTTGCATGTTTCCGTAATCCAAAAAACATGGTCGGGGCGACAGGATTTGAACCTGCGACCCCCTGCTCCCAAAGCAGGTGCGCTACCAAGCTGCGCTACGCCCCGACACAAAGTATAATATAACATAATTCACCGGTTGCGTCAATTGGCCAATTGCCTTCAGTGTCGGCGGACGCTAATGAGAATAGACAGTGATAATAGCAAGAAGAGCACCAGGCCAGCTAGCTCTGCCAACCCTGCACGGGATAGAAGAAATGCCGCCAGCAGCGACACCAGGCCTAACCCCGCCAGCAGCGGGTCTTCTACAAACAGTCCGTAAACCTTTCTAACCCACTTCATGGCGTGCCACCCCTGCCTTCAGCATCTTGACATACCATGCGGCGACGGCCAGATATCCTGCAATGAGCACCAAGAGTGTCGCCTCAGAGAGCGGCCAGCGCACACCCAACGCCTTGCCTGCCCAAAACGTGCCAAAACTCGTCAGCATAATCCCCACAACAAATTTCAACGTGTTCTCCGGGACTCTCGACAAAGGGGACCTGAGGGCAAATCCCAGCGCCAGCACCGCCACCAGACCAATCGCCGATCCTAAAATAGCACTGCCAAAAGCGTGTGCACCGGACCCCATCGTCAGGATAATGACGACCACTTCGAGGCCTTCAAGCAGCACTCCATTAAAAGCCGTCGCCTGCGCTTCAAAAGCACCCTGTCCACTCGATTCCATTTTTTGGACCTGGCGGGCATAAGCCTGCTCTTCATTGTGCAGAGCTTTCAGGCCAGCAAACCGCAAGATTGCCTTACGGATCCATTTCAGACCAAACAGCAGCAACAAGACCCCCACAATCCCTTGGAGAACAGACATGGGAACGAACCGCAAGATGCCTTCTCCCAGCACGAGCACCAGAACCGCCAGCGTCAGCACGGCATAGAGCACTCCCCGCAGAGCCGGGCGGAAGCCAAATGCCACGGCCGCAAGCACAATGGACAGCGCCTCGACAAATTCAACCGATGAGGCCAAAAAAGATGCTACCAGCACATATAAATTCACGGCGCTCCTCCTCCCGCGTTCCTGATAGGATCGATGCCTCGGGCACTGCCCTCATTTTATCTGCGGCAGCGCTCAATAAAACACGTCCCACGCAAATTTCAGGGAACCTTCAGTATCAATTTCCAGCCACCCGAGGCTCGGCGGGGAATCCACGGGGCGGAATCCTGCGCCCGGATTGACCAAAAGAGCAGAGGGCGTCCGGTACTGCTCCCGCTGGTGGCTGTGTCCGAACACCAGCACATGGAGGCGATGGCGGGCCGCCAGCCCGCCGAGTCCAGCCAGACGCTTGTGAGAAGACCACTGGTGCCCGTGAATGACCCCTAGCCGCACGCCGTGAACTTGCCAGAACGTTGCCCACGGCGCCTTCGCGTCATGATCATTATTGCCTTGGGCGCCGAAGCAGGGGATCCCCATGCGGCGGGCCAGCCACAGCCCGTCCCGGTAAAAGTCGCCGGCACAAATGATTCCGTCCACGCGCGGGCGCTCCTCCTGCGGAGGAATGGACATTTGGCCGAGGTGGCCATGGGTATCGCTGATAACTAGATAGCGCATTACAGCGCCATGACCTGCTGGATCACCGGAATAATGCCCTGAACCGCCATGCCGCGGTGAGACACCCGGTCTTTGTATTCCTGGGGCCATTCAGCAAACGATGTCTCGCCATCAATGCTGAAAATGGGATCGACGCCAAATCCCCCTTGCCCGCGCGGCCAGGTCAGAATGCGGCCTTCGACAACCCCCTCGGAAAAAAATACTAGACCGTCCGGCGAAGCCAGGCACAATACCGCCCGCATGCGGGCGGTACGGTGATCCCACGGCACCTCCAGCAGGCGCAGCAGAATTTCCCGGTTGTTTTCCCAGCTGTCCTGGCTGACAAAGCGAGCCGAGTGGATGCCCGGCAGACCGCCCAATGCGTCCACTTCCACCCCAGAATCATCCGCCAGCGCCCAGTGACCGGAGCGCTCCGCTACGGTTCTGGCCTTAAGCTCAGCGTTGGCCCGGTAACTGTCCCCGGTCTCCTCTATGATCTCTTGGCCCCCGTAGTCATCGAGAACCAACGGAATGTTTCCCTGCGCAAACAGCCGCCGGAACTCCTCCAGCTTCCCCGGATTGTGGCTGGCCAGAATAATCGGGTAATCGTGTATGTCAGCCAATCAGCTGCGCTCCTTCCGGCAGCGCCTGCCGTTCCAGCGCTACTAGTGCGTCAATCCCCGGCTCCACGAAATCCAGCAGCAGTTCCAGCTGGGGCCGGCTGAACAATCCGTGCTCCGCTGTGCCTTGAATTTCAATAAGCTGGTGCTGCGCGGTCATCACCACGTTCATGTCCACGCCAATCTGGACATCTTCGTGGTAGTCGAGGTCGAGATAGACCTCACCCATCAAGAGACCGACACTGATAGCGGCCATCCAGTCTTTCAACGGCTTGGCCGCAAAAGGAGTGGTTCTATGTATTTTAAGCAATGCCTGCGTGAGTGCCATGAACCCTGCGGTAATCGCAGCAGTCCGGGTCCCGCCGTCTGCCTGAATGACGTCACAGTCCAGCAGAATGCTCTTTTCCCCCATCGCCTTGAGATTCACCGCAGCCCGCAGGGACCGACCGATCAGACGCTGAATTTCCACTGTACGCCCCTGCTGCTTGCCCCGTGCCGCTTCCCGGAAGGTCCGGTCGTTAGTGGCGCGCGGCAACATGCCGTATTCGGCAGAAATCCATCCCTGCCCGCTGCCGCGGACAAAAGGCGGCACCCGGTCCTCCACAGTCGCTGTCACCAGCACCCGGGTGTGCCCCGCTGTAATCAGGCACGAGCCTTCGGCCCATTCGTTAAACCCCATCTGCAATTCCACCGGACGAATCGCGTCATTGCTCCGTCCATCATGGCGCTGAATGACCATCATCTCCTCTCGAAAAAAAACTCCCACCAGGTAGGCGGGAGAAAACTTGGTGGAGGCGGGGACGTACTGCCCGTCCCGTCCGAAGATACGTCATGTTAGACCCCTACGAGCGTAGTTGTGGTATTAATGTCGCTTGACAGAATCGCCACAGCGCGGTCACTGCCAAACCAGTCCTTAGTTTCCCACGGTATCCCGGACACTATACCAGGTATCCTGCATTGTTTACGCCGTAAGCCACCGGGCAGGAACTGGGGACTCAGGCGTTAGCTGGGTTTTAGGCAGCTAAAGCGTAGTTTTCTTCAGTGTTTTTGGCACTTAATAGGTTCCTGCTTTTTAACGAGGCTCAGGTCCTCGGCTCGCGTTCCAACACCCCGTTCATCCCCGTCGAATCTAGTTCGCCCCCAAATGAGTTGCCTGAGTCAGACTAGACGTGCTGCTTCATAGCCCGCTCAATGCGGCGGCTGGCCTCTTTGGCCGCAATTGTCTGCCGCTTGTCATAGCTTTTTTTGCCGCGCGCCACAGCCAAAGCCAGTTTGGCACGCCCATGCACATCAAAATACATCCGCAGGGGAATTAGTGTCATTCCGTCCTGCTTCACCCGAGCAGCAAGTTCTTTTAGCTGCTTGCGGTGCACCAGAAGTTTCCGGCTGCGGTACGGATCATGATTGTACCGATTGCCAAATTCGTATGGGGCAATATGACAGTTAAAGAGAAAAAGCTCTCCCTGTTCAAACCTGGCAAAACTGTCACGCAAATTCACGCGTCCTGCCCGCAGTGACTTGACTTCCGTGCCGGCTAACACCAAGCCTGCCTCAACGACCTCGTCAATAAAATAGTCGTGACGCGCTTTACGGTTCTCCGCAATGGGCTTTTCTGTCCTGGGCATCCTGTCGTCCCCCGTCACGTCCTGCTTCTTAATTATATGATCATTTGCGCGCGATTTCAATTGCAGTCTGCAGCGGAATGCGAAGCGGCGCCCAGGCACCGCTTCATTCATACTCTGGTCACGTCAGCGCGCCACCTGCTGATGATGGAGCGGTCCAGCCGCCAAGAACTTTACCTGGCAGCTGCTGGCCTGGGGCAATATCGCAGCGGCTGACCCGCGGCCCGCAGGCAAAATTCCCGTCCACGGCTCCTGACTCATCACCAGGGCAGGCCGTGGCCCACGGCCCACAATCACCACAGTCTCCCCCTTCTGACCGCACCACCACACGCTCGAACCTTCTTGCAACCTGGTCCATACTGGGCTCTGAAGATGCCAGATGTAGCGTCCCTCCACCCACAAAGGAGCCGATCCGAATGAGCTCCAGACAATGCGGGTCCCTTCAAATGCCAGCGCAATATGCGCTTGAAACGGAGCCATAGCGCGTTTGGGATTGCCAATGTAGCAGTTGCTCCACAACCGCATATTTCTCACCTCTAACAGCAATAACGCCGTCCACTGCAAAAGGTTTCACCCTTTGAGGGGAGAGGATGAGTTTTTCATGAAAAATTCATAATAGACGGGTAGAGCGCGCAGTCGACCTTAGGTCGAGCCCTAAAGGGAACCACCGGCCTCATTCGAGGCCGGCCCCGCCAACATCCCCCACCCGTCCTCCCGGTCCTGTCCGCGAGACGGGTCCCAGTCCCCAAAGGCTTTATCCCTTCTGCCGGCGTCTGGCCGGAATTCTCGCTTCCCCTTCTTGCACCAGGCGGAAATCAATCCGTTTCATCGCGATGTCCACCCGGACTACCTCGGCCGTGACCGTCTGCCCCAATTGGTATTCGCGGCCAGTGCGCTGACCCTTGAGCCGGTAATGAACCGGGTCATGCACCCAGTAGTCCGGAGGCAAATCCTCCATCCGCACCAGCCCCTCAATCAAATTGGGCAGTTCGACAAAGATCCCAAAATTTGTGACCCCGGAAATCACCGCTTCATAGCGTTCGCCCAGCTTGTCCGCCATGAACTGCGCCTCCTTCAAGGAGACGGAATCCCGTTCGGCTTCCATCGCTGCCCTCTCGCGCAAGGACGATACCTCTCCGACCGTCGACACTTTGGCCTGCCAGCGTGACAGCGCTTCCCCCGTGGCCCGCTTTTCCATCCACCCCGTTAGGATCCGGTGCACCCACAAGTCTGGATAGCGCCGGATAGGTGATGTGAAATGCGTGTACTCCTCGGCCGCCAACCCAAAATGCCCCGTGTTTTCCGGCTGGTAGCGCGCCTGTTTCATAGTTCGCAGGAGTGCGCTGTTCACAACCCTCTCCTCAGGCTTTCCCTTCACCCGGAAGATCAGCTCTTGCAGGTGCTTGGGCGTAATTTTTTCAGGCAAGTGATATCCCAGAGCGCCGATCATCTCGCGGAACTGCTCCATGCGCTCCCCGGGCTCCTCATGAATGCGGTACAAGCCGGGCAGTTTGTGCTCCAGGAGAGCATGCGCCACGGTTTCGTTGGCCAGCAGCATAAACTCCTCAATCAGCGTCTCCGCCAAGCCGCGACCTCTGGGCACCACATCAACGGGCAAGCCGTTCACGTCAAGAATGACTTTTGACTCCGGAAGGTCAAAGTCCACAGCGCCCCGGGCCAGCCGGAGGTCGCGCAGGAGGTTTCGCACCCGCACCGCCGTTTCCAGGAAGGGCAACAGCCCGGACGTGTCCTCTTGTTCCCCGGACAGCAGAGCATTCACCCCTTCATAAGTGAGGCGGTGCCGTGAGCGAATCACCGACCGGCGGAACTCGGCTTGCACCCTCCTCCCCACCCGGTCCAGCCGGATTAAAGCGGAGACGCACAGCCGCGGCACGCCGGGGTTCAGACTGGCGATACCGTTTGAAAGCCTCTCCGGAAGCATTGGGATCACCCGGTCCACCAGATACACACTGGTCCCCCGCTCCATGGCTTCCAAATCCAGCGGAGAGTTTTCTGGAACATAATAGCTGACGTCGGCAATGTGCACGCCCACCTCATAGCCCCCATCATCCAGTGCCCGCAAGGATATCGCATCGTCCAAATCTTTGGAGTCGCTGCCATCAATGGTGACGACCAGCTCATCTCTCAAATCCAGCCGCCCCTTCCAGTCTTCCGGCTGGACAGTGTCGGGCAGCTTGTCCGCTGCCTGCAGCACGGCCTTTGGAAATTCCAAGGGGAGGTGGTGCTCCAGAGCCACGACTGACACGTCAACACCCGGCAGCAATGGATTGCCCAGTGTCCGTGTCACTTCACCTTTCACGGGCCGGCGCGGGTCCAGTGGCCATTCCGTAATAGTCGCCTGCACAATATCGCCAGGTTTCGCTTTGTGGGCCCCTGGGAGGGCAACGTCTACCGCAGGTTTGCGGGAATCATCCGGAATCACCCGCCAGCCCAGGCGGTTGCGCTCCAAACGTCCCGTCACCTCATGCGTGGCCCTGCCGATCACATTCATGACCCGCCCTTCCAGTCCATTGGGGGTGTCACGAAACCACACCAGCACATCATCGTCATGACGGGCCCCCGCAAACCACCGTTCCGGCACGAAAATATCGTCGCCGGCGTATTGCGGATTCATCACAAATCCAAATCCCCGGGGATTAATCCGCAGGTGGCCGCTGCGCGTGCGCAGTCCAATTCTGCCCTCGTCATCACGCACCAGCCACCCTTCCCGGCGGTACTGCCCATACAGCTTAAACAACCCTTTTTCCGGACTCCGGCCGATGTTCAGCTTTTTTAACAGCTGGTCTTCCACAAGCGGCGGATGGTCCGCCAACAGCGCAAACATCCTCTCAGGCAGACGCTTCAAACGGTCCTGATAGGACGAGTCCTTGCCCGGGATTTTCCGCACTGCTGGCGCTTTGCTTTTTCTTGCCACAGTTCGACCTCCTTCTGCGGCTTGAAAGCACCGCTCATCTGGCATTCATTCCTACATTTTCCCCTGCAGCCTGCCAACCCAACTCCTGGGTTCCGGCTTTAAACCTTGCTCCCCTAACAATTTTGCCCAGGCTGCGAATTCCCATAACTTGGCGACACCGAGGGCCAGCTGCCCCTGCGCCATACCTATCCAGCCAGCAGTGTGAACAGCGTAGCTAGTGCGGCACCGAGACTGGCGCCGCATTCCACAACAGGGGAAAGCCTTAGACAAGGCTTTCCCCTGTATTGATGCTCGGCCGAGCGAAAAGGTTCCGGGTAGACACAAATCCTCCACCCGGCTGGAGACCGGCCTAGAGGTGTATTGTGAAGGAAAATCCGGAACCACACCGTATTCTTTCCCCCTCAGCCGCCCGCCTTGTTCACCGCCAGTAATGCGCTAGCAACAGCGTGACAATTCCCAGCGCAATGGCCAGATACAGCGACACCTTTTCCAGGAGCTGGTCGACACCCTGCTTCTTGCCGCCATAGGTGGACGGGCCACCGCCGCCGCCGCCAAAAGCGCCGGAAATACCCGCGCTGTAACCTGTCTGCAGAATAATCGCCGCAACCACTGCCACCGCCAACACGACTTCCAGCACAAACAATGTGATAATCACCGGCACTCGACCCCGTTCTATACAAGATGTCCCCGCTTTACAAGTCAGTCCATTATACCACAAAAACGCCTAATGCCAGAATTTCGGCATTAGGCGCCACGCCCGCCTCCTCAGGATTCTCCTTCATCCAGGGCAGTGCCCCGCGTTTCCTTGCCCAGAACGAGCACAGCCATGGCAGCGATCACCAAGGCCACGGCAAACAGCCCGAACACCGATGCCAACCCGAATTTCATCGCCAGCAGCACTCCCACGACAAACGGGCCGACAATTCCGCCAATCCTCCCGATCCCCATCGCCCAGCCTGAACCGGTGCCGCGAATCATCGTCGGGTACTGTTCCACGGTATAGGCGTAAGTCACGCCCCACGCTCCAAGATTAAAGAAGGAGAGCATGGACCCAAAGAGCAAGATCTGCTCCGTGCCGTGAGCGTGGCCAAACAGGTAGGCCGAGATGGCCGACAGCAGAATATAGAGGACGAGCACTGGCTTTCGTCCCACACGGTCCACCAGCAGCCCTGCCGAAAAGTATCCCGGCAGCTGCACGACCGTTACAATCAGTGTGTATTTCAGAGAATTTATCAAAGAATATCCATGCGTCACCAGCACCGACGGCAGCCACAAGAACATCCCGTAATAAGCAAAATTCATGCCGGTCCAGAGTATCCAGAGCATCACTGTCTTGGGGCTCTGGCCGTGCCGGAAGAGGTCAGACACCCGGGGCCGCGGAGCCTGGACGGGGGCCGCCAGGCTGGCCGCCGCCACTTCATGGCCGGCCGCCATCGTCATTACGCGGGCGGCTTCTGTCACGTGGCCGGTGCGCAGCAGGTAGCGCGGACTTTCGGGAATGTTGCGGCGCAGGTACAAGATGTATAAAGCCGGCAGCATGCCGACCAGAAATGCAATACGCCAGCCGAAGCGGGGAATGAGGAGATACGCCACGAGGGCCGCGACCAGCCATCCCACCGCCCAGAAGCTTTCCAGCAGCACGATGCCCCGGCCCCGGGTCTTTTTCGGCAAGAACTCGGTAACCATGGTGCTCGTGACAGGCAATTCACCCCCCAGTCCCAGGCCCACAATAAAGCGGAACAAAATCAGCATCCACACGGCCAGGGAAGCAGCCGACAGTCCAGTCGCCAAGCTGTAAACCGCCAGCGTCAGCATAAAAATTTTCCGGCGGCCTATGTGGTCGGCGACGGTACCCGCCAGGGCCGCGCCAATGGCCATGCCCACCAGACTTATCGACCCGACCACGCCCACCATCAGGCTATCGAGCCGCCAGGCGCCAATCAGGGCCGCCAGCACAAATGAGATAATCCCCACATCCATCGAGTCAAACAAGGTGCCCAGGCCGGCAACGGTAATCAGCCGGTAGTGAAAGTGGGTCATTTTGGATTCTTCAAAGCTTTCTTCTGCCTGCATGACTTTTAGCCCTCCTTCGGCGATACTCCATGATACGGAGTGGCGTCAGGAATGTTCATCAGGCGAATGGTGGGGGGTGTCACAAAAAAATCCCGGGCACCAAGCCCGGGGACAAGCGGCCAGCCTCTGGCCTGCCAGAATGTCAGGCAGTCCGTTCCCGCCGGCGCGTCAGCCAGTTCAGCAATTGGCTGACGCTGTGCGCCATTAAGTCAACCCCCCGCTCTTGAAACAGAGCGTACGCCAGCGGGCCAGGAGAGCCGCCCAGCATCCCGCAGAAAAGGCACGGGGGATCGTCCAGGGAGCGTTCCGCCTCGTAGCGGGCTGCCGCCTGCCAGTCGTCCAGATTGTCCCCCACATAGATCATCAGCCGTGGCGACAGCGCCTGGGCGATATTGACCAGGCCGGCCGGGTCCGGCTTGTGCACGCCCCGGTCCTCGGTCATCATCGCCTCACGGGTCCAGATCCCCTCCAGACCGGACGCGCGCATCGCCATTTGAGCTTCGCCGTAATTGCGCCCAGTATAGAGCCCGTAGCGAAAAGGCGCCTTCAGAAGCTCTTCCCGCGAGATGAGGGCGTGTTCTTGGTGCATCAGTCCTAGCCCTTTCACGGTCTCGTTGGGCACCCCAAAGACGTCCAGCATCTCATCCCCAGCGTAATATTCCATGGCAAGCTGGGAAATGCGATGGCGGTCCCACCAGCCGCGGATTTCCCGAAAATCGTTCTCGTCCACAAGCCCCTGCAGTGTGCGGCAGAGTCCGTCGAGCCCCCCGCCCTGCTGCGCCACGGCGCGGGACAAGCTGAGAAAACTGGGCGCCAGGTGGCGCAGTCCCGCCAGTTCGCGGCTGCCTGCCATCACGGACTTCACCAAAAACACCAGGGCCAAGCCTTGCGACAGCGCCCAATCGCTGTTAAATCCCCCCGCGGCCTTAAAATAGGCAGTTTCTTCCGGCGTCACCGCCAACTCCTGGCCGGAAAATCCTAATTCATGCAAAAATGCGGTCACCGTTTGGCAGATCACGACCGGATAGCTGCCGTGCACATTAATCAGCACCCCGTCCATATCGAATACAATCACGTCCGCCACTTCGGCCTGCATCGCAGCCCGGTTGGTGGCAAAGACTCCGTCCCCAACCTGCGATAGTTCCAGATTCATCGGCGAAAGGCCTCCCATCCGGCATAGCTGAGACTGGAATCAGCCTGTTCAATCGCCAGCAGCCGGTTATATTTCGCAATCCGCTCTCCCCGGGCTGGCGCTCCCGTCTTGATCTGGCCGCCATTGATGGCCACGGCTAAATCGGCGATGGTCGTATCCTCAGTCTCCCCCGAACGGTGCGACACCACGGCATTCCAGCCTGCACTTTGGGTCAGGCGGATGGCCTCCAAAGTTTCACTGACCGTGCCAATCTGATTCGGCTTGATCAGCACCGCATTCGCGCTGGCTTCGTCAATGCCCCGGGCAATGCGGGCGGGATTGGTGACAAACAGATCGTCCCCGACGAGCTGTATGCGGTCGCCCAGCCGGTCGTTCAGCAGCTGCCAGTGGTCCCAGTCATCTTCAGCCAGGCCATCTTCGATGGAGATGACGGGATAATCCCGCACCAGATGCTGATAATAGTCAATCAACTGCATCCCTGTCAGAACATCGCCTTCCAGCCGGTAGCCATCGCCCTGCTTCAGTTCATTGGCTGCCACATCCAGCGCCAGCACCATGTCCTGTCCCGGTTTCAGATGCGCGCGCTCCATGGCTTCGACCAGCAGATCCAGCGCGTGCCGATTGGACTGCAGGTCAGGCGCGAACCCGCCTTCGTCCCCGACCGCTGTGCGCAGGGACTGGGATTGCAGGAGCGCTTTGAGGGCCTGATAGGTTTCCTGGGCCATTTGCAGCCCCTCCCGGAATGTCGCGGCCCCGACCGGCACCAGCATGAATTCCTGAATGTCGACATTGTTGTCCGCATGAGCGCCGCCGTTCAGCACATTGAGCAGGGGCACGGGCAGGAGGGCCGCATTCAATCCTCCAATGTACCGGTATAGAGGCTGGCGGCGGCACTTGGCGGCAGCGGCCATCACCGCCAGAGAGACCGCTAAAATGGCATTGGCGCCTAAGCGCGCCTTTTGGGGATCCCCATCAATCTCGATCATCCGCTGGTCCACGGCCAGCTGCTCTGTGACGGGAAGATCCTTCAGTGCTGGTCCGATAATGGTGTTGACGTTGTGAATAGCCTGCGAGACCCCCAAGCCGCGGTAGCGGGACATGTCGCGGTCACGCAGCTCCACCGCCTCATGGGCTCCAGTCGATGCACCGGCCGGCACACGCGACACCACAGACGATCCGTCGGCCAGTTCCAACCTCACAGCTACCGTAGGATTGCCGCGCGAGTCCAAAATTTCCATCGCATGCATATCACGGATGGTATCATCCATCATCTATTCCGACCCCTTTGCTTACATTTTAACCAACAATGGGCGGCTCGCCAACTCGTCACAATTCGCGGGGCACGCCTGAATGCACTGCGGACGAACTCCCACCGGACCCCGGCACGTTAGAATGCCCTGCAGCAGCCAAAATAGCAATACCCCTTCCCCTTCCGGCGCCCATCCCAGTCAGGACTGGGTCTGGAGAATTCTCCTGTCTGCTCCACCATATCACTATTGCCCGGGATGAACAAAAAATACGGGGCAGCTGCCGGCAAAAACATTCCGGGGCTGTGTCCAGCTGCTGCTTCACAGTCCGCAGCATGCACGGGACGGGCGCAGATATCTGCGCCCGTCCCTCTTGAACACGCTCACCCCGATGGCCAAGTGCACCAGGGCATCCCTTCTTTCCCTCGTCAGCGGCCATTCTTGGCCATTGCAAGAAATTCTTCCACTTGCAATGATGCCCCGCCCACAAGAGCGCCGTCAATATCCTTCTCCCCCATAAATAGTCCAATATTCTGGGCGCTGACACTCCCGCCATACAGCACCGGAACAAAATTCCCCTGCCCGGGCGACATCTCTGCCAGCACCGCCCGGATATGGGATGCGGCCTGATTGGCCTGCCCCGGCTCCGGCACCTCACCGGTTCCGATCGCCCACACGGGTTCGTAGGCGACTATCAGCTGCTGCATCATGCCCCCGTCGGCATATGCCGACAGGGCCGCCAGCTGCCGGTCAATCACTGCCATGGTGCTGCCTTCCCGGTAGTCCTGGGCCGACTCCCCCACGCACAGGATGGGGCGCAGGTGCGCTTGGTAGGCCTGGGCCACCTTCTGAGCGACCAGTTCGTCGCCTTCGTGGAAAATCGTGCGCCTCTCCGAATGTCCAACCAGGACAAACCGTGCACCGGCTTCCCGCAGCAGATATCCGGACACCGCTCCCGTCAAGGCTCCTTCCCGGCCCAGGTCCAGGTTTTGGGCCCCGACACTGACAGGAGTGCCCGCGAGTTCCCTCGCCAAGGGCCACAGTCCGGGTGATGTCGGGCAAATCACCAGAGCAGGGTGGCCATCCCCGGCTTCCTGTAGGCGGCGGACAAGATTTCTGCCAAAAGCCCGCCCTTCTTCCACCGTCTTATGCATTTTCCAATTGGCTACCAGCAGCTTTTCCCGCGTGGATGTCCCCTCCTCTTCCTCATCCCACTACCCGCTGCCTCAGGGCGCGGATTCCGGGCAGTTCCTCCCCCTCCAAGTAGCGGAGTGTCGCCCCGCCCCCGGTGGAAATATGCGTCATCCGGTCTTTCACTCCGGCTTTGCCGACAGCAGCCACTGAGTCTCCGCCTCCGACCACCACTGATACGTTCAGAGCGGCGAGCGCTTGAGCCACCTTGATGGTGCCCTGAGCAAAGGCATCGAATTCAAAAACCCCCATAGGACCGTTCCACAAAACCGTCTGCGCCGGTTCGAGCGCTTCGATGATCGCGTCAATGGTAGCCGGCCCGATATCCAGCGCCATTTCCCCCGCATGAATGTCTGTTGCGGGCGCCACGCGGTACGGCGCATCCGCCCGAAATTCTCTGGCAACCAGCACATCGGTCGGCAGAACCATGGCAATGCCTCTCTCCCGGGCCTGTGCAAGCAGAGCCCGCGCTACTGGCATCACGGGCTCTTCAACCAGTGACGCGCCCATAAAATGTCCCTGCGCGGCCAGAAACGTGTTGGCCATCCCCCCGCCAATGATAATGCCATCAACCAGTTCCAGCAAACGGCTCAGCAGCTTGACTTTGTCGGAAACTTTGGCCCCGCCGATGATGGCCCAATAGGGACGGGCCGGGCGCGCCAGCACCTGGTCCAGATGGTCCAGCTCCTCCGCCATCAGCTCCCCGGCGAACGCCGGCAAATATTGAGGAACGCCCACAATCGAAGCGTGCTGGCGGTGCGAGGTGCCGAATGCGTCATTGACGTACAGATCAGCAAAAGAGGCCAGACGCTTGGCCAATTCCGGATCGTTGGCGCTCTCGCCCGGGTCAAAGCGCAAATTCTCCAGCACCAGCAGTTCGCCCGGCTGCAGGCTTGAGACAGCCCTAGCCGCTTCCTCGCTGCGGGCTTCTCCAGCAAAGTACACGGGGTAGGGCCGGTGAGCCCGCAGGTACGCCACGACCGGGGCCAGACTATTTTCCGGCCCTGGCCCTTTGGGGCGGCCGCGGTGGCTCATGGCGATGACGCGGGCGCCTTGCGCTAAAAGCTTGTCCAATGTCGGCAGCGATCCCTGAATTCGGCTGTCGTCCGAAATCTCCCCAGTGGCTGGGTCAATGGGCACATTAAAGTCTACGCGCACGAGCACCCGCTGCCCGTAAACCGGCCCGATGTCGGCGAGGCGGTGAAATGGCAAGCTCATACCGACACGCCCTGTTCAGCCACCATCCGGCAGACATCGGCCAGGCGGTTGGCGTAGCCCCACTCATTGTCGTACCATGCCAGCACCTTGACCATATGATCGCCCATGGCCATAGTTTCCCGACTGTCAAAAATGCTGGAATGTGGGTTGCCCTTGAAATCGGAGGACACCAAAGGCTGGTCGCAGTATTCCAGAATTCCTTGCAGGCTGGTGGCGGCGGCCTCTTGGAACGCGGCGTTGACTGCGTCTTTCGTCAGCGTCCGGGCCGTGTTCACGGTCAGGTCCACAATGGACACCACGGGGGTCGGCACCCGCAAGGACATCCCATTGAGTTTGCCCTTCAGCTGCGGGAGCACCAGGTGCAGGGCTCTGGCCGCTCCCGTGCCGGTCGGAATAATGTTCATAGCTGCCGCGCGCGCCCGGCGCAGATCCGGATGCGGCAGGTCCAGCAGCCTCTGGTCATTGGTATAGGAATGGACCGTCGTCATAAGTCCACTCTCAATGCCAAACACTTCATCCAACACCTTGGCCACGGGCGCTAGGCAGTTGGTGGTGCATGAAGCATTGGAAATAATCTGGTGGCGGGAAGGATCATAGGTTTTCTCGTTGACCCCGAGAACAATTGTCGCGTCTTCATGGGAGGCGGGAGCCGAGATAATCACTTTCTTGGCGCCCCCGCCGGCAATATGGGCCCGGGCTTTGTCGGCATCGGTGAACAGGCCGGTCGACTCGATTACAATGTCCACCCCTTCAGTGCGCCAGGGAATGGACGCGGGGTCTCTTTGGGCAAATACTTTGATCTCGCGCCCATTGACTACCAGGTTCGACCCTTCGGCGCGGACGTCGGCGTCAAAGATGCCGTAGTTGGAGTCGTATTTCAGTAGATGGGCTATGGTGGCCGCATCTGTTAAGTCGTTGATCGCGACAATCTCAAAAACATCCTGTTTTTGCGCAATTCGGAAAAACCTCCGGCCAATGCTTCCAAATCCGTTGATGCCCACTTTTACCATGGTGTACCCTCCCGTAAACTGTGATAAAACTACGCTCGTGAATATTTTAACGAAAACCGAGGCGAACTGCATCCGTTACGGCGTGAACTGAGCAGAGTTTTGCCAATTTTGTGGACTGGAGGGGGTGAACGGTCAGTCATTCAGTTCCTTGCGCTGGCCGGTCACCATATAGATGACCCATTCGCCAAGATTGGTGGCATGGTCCGCCACCCGTTCGATATAGTTCGCCACGAAGAGCAGATAGGTGCCCTGCGCCACCGTGTCCGGGCGCGTCCGCATAATATCCAGCAGTTCCCGAAAAACTCTGGCATAAAGGTGGTCCACATCATCATCAAGCCGGATCATCGTCATGGCTTCCTCTATGCTCCGGTGGATGTATGCATTCAGCGCCAGACGGACCATGGAACTCGCAATTCGCGCCATCTCCGGAATATCCACCAGCGGTTTGATCAACGGCTCCTGATTGAGCCGCACCGTCACTTTGGCGATGTCTGAAGCATGGTCCGCCATGCGCTCCAAGTCCGTGATGATCTTCAAGGCGGTGGACACCACCCGCAAATCACTCGCCAGCGGCTGCTGCAAAGCCAGCAGCGTCAGGCAGCGCCTCTCAATATCCATCTCCATCGCATCCACACGGTCATCCTCCTCAATCACCTGGCGGGCCAGAGTGATATTGCGGTCCGTGAGCGAGCGGACCGCACGTCTTAGCTGGTCTTCGACCAAGGCCCCCATGCGGATCAGTTCCTGTTCCAGCTGGGCCAGTTCCTGGTGAAAGGACTGCCGGATCATGTGTCTTCCCTCCTGCCTTCGGTGCATCGGACTGCCAGGCACCGCTCAGTCAAACCCGCCCAGTAAGAAACTCTTCGGTACGGCGCTCGCGCGGCGCCGTGAAAATATCATGGGTCGGGCCCATTTCCACCAATCTGCCATGCTCGAAAAAGGCCACGGCATCGGACACCCGGGCGGCCTGCTGCAAGTTGTGGGTCACAATGACCATCGTGTAATGCGTTTTAAACTGTACAATCAGCTCCTCGATTTTAGCGGTGGACACAGGATCCAGACTGGCGGTGGGCTCATCCAGCAGCAAGACCTGCGGGTTCACCGCCAGCGCCCGCGCGATGCACAGCCGCTGCTGCTGCCCTCCGGACAGCGACATGGCGCTCCGCCGCAGTTTCCCCCGCACCTCATCCCACAGCGCCGCCTTCTTGAGACTGTCCTCCACCGTCTGCCGCAGTTTGGCCATCTGGCGCAGCCCGGCAATCCGGGGACCATAGGCGACGTTGTCAAAAATTGTCATGGGAAAGGGGTTGGGCTGCTGAAACACCATGCCGACCGTCCGCCTGAGCGCCGTCACGTCCACATCTCCCGCCAGCACCTCAAAGGCTCCCACCCGCACCGCCCCCTTCACCCGCACCTGCGGGGCGCGGTCAATCATGCGGTTGAGCACCCGTAAAAACGTAGACTTGCCGCATCCCGAGGGTCCAATCAGCGCCAGCACTTTGCCCGGGCCGAGATGCAGCGTGACCTCTTTCAGGGCCCGCGCCTGTCCGTACCACACGTCCAGGCTGTCCACTTCGATATCCGGCGCCACTGTCCGCCTCCTTCCGCCCCTACCTTCTCATGCCGTGTCCTGGAGCCATTCCGCGAGTCGGCGGCTGCCCCACAGGACCAGAAACACCAATCCCAGCAGCACCACGCCGGTGGCCGCCGCCTGGGATGACGCCAGATCCGTGACCCCCTCCGTGCGCAGCAGCCACAGGTGCACCGCCAGAGATTCACCGGGGCCCCCCAGGGCCCAGCCAGGGCCCACATTCACCCCAGCCGTGTAGATCAGCACCGCGGTCTCGCCCATCAACCTCGCCACGGCCATCCCCCCCTGCTCAATCATCTGGGGCAGAGCCAACGGCAGAATAAGCCTGGTCACCGTCTGCCAGCGCGAGGCGCCCAATGCCCATGAGCCGTCCCGGTAGAGACCTGGCACGCTTTGGAGCGCTTCCACGACCAAGGCTACAGTCAGCGGCCAGTTCATGAGCGTCAGCGCCAAAATTCCCGTGAGTGTGGACACCGGCCAGTGCCAGCGCACCACCGCCACATCCACAACCACCAGCCCCACCACAATGCTCGGCACGCTCAGCACGGTGCCCGTAAACTGGTCAAAGGCCCGCGTCCAGCGGGAAGGTCTGGCGAACTCGACCAGGTAGAGCCCGGCCAGCAGGGCCAGGGGAAAGGACACCGCCGCGCTGATGGCCACCATCGTCACGGTGTTTACCGCCTCGGGGGCGATGGACCCGGGCGCTCGCCCGAACAGAAAGGCGGCATTCAATGCGGGCACAGCCTGGGCTACTAAGGGGATAATGACGGACAGCAAGAGCAGCACAGCCAGCACGGCCATTCCCGCCAAGATTTTGTGCGCGGCCCGTCCCTGACCTGGGGGTTTGAGCGGCCGCGCTCCTCTCCACTGCCTGTCAGCCACGGGACATCCCCCTCACCCGGCTCTGGAGCCAGACCAGCACGGCCATCAGAATCATCAGCCACAGGGCCATGAAGTCCAGCGCATCGTGGCCCGGCGTCCTCGCAGGCATCAGGGCCAGATCCGTCAGCAACTGGGTGGTCAGTGTCGCACCCGGCTTCAGCAGGGACAGCACCCGGCTCTGCCCGCCGATAACCATCTGCACCGCAATCGTCTCCCCCAGCGCCCGTCCCACTGCCACCAGAAATCCCTGCGACAGTCCTGCCCGGGATGCAGGCAGAATGACATGCCACAGGGTCTGATCCTCGCTGGCCCCCAGGCCCAGAGACCCTTCCACCAGGGAAGAAGGCACCTGGCGCAGCGTTTGCAGAGCCATAATGCTGAACGTTGGCACAATCATCACGGCCAGCACAATGCCCGCACTCAAGGGGCCAAAGCCCGCCGTGCCGGTCAGCCGGCGGATCAATGGGACCGCCACGCTCAGTCCCCACCACCCGTACACCACCGAGGGCACGGCTACAAAGAGAGTCAGAATCTGGATGAATGCTCTCTGGGGAGCTCCGCGCAAAATCCTAGCGCCCGTCACACTCAGGGCCAGGACCCCGGGCGCTGCCAGCACCAGGGCCAGTCCGGTGACGGCCATACTCCCCACGACAAAGGCCAGAATTCCGTAATGCGCAGCCAAAGGACTCCACCGCGAAGACACTAGGGGCCCCACCAACCCGTTGGCAGACACAAACCGCCAGGCTCCTGCGCCGACAATCACGGCCACCATCACCCACACCGCAATAAACAGTGCCAGAGCCCCTTTCATCACAAGGGCGGCAATCCGGTCAGCGCGCATCGGCTTGTCCCGGACGCTGTTCAAAATAGATGCCGAAGTCTTGCCGCTTCGGGCGGCCTTGCAGAAACACCGCCAGATTCCGCACCTCCTTGGGCGCCTGAACTCGGACATAGAGAGACGGTTCAGCGTAGAGCGGCCACAGCCTCCACGCATGGGGGCTGAATGACCGCGAGCCCATGCTGAGAATCCGCACCCGGTGCATGGGGGCCGTCGCCTCCAGGTAGCCGACGGCCCCCGGCGTCTCCATAACGGTGCGGAGCACGGCGCCATTGGATAGTTGGATGATGCTGTCTGGGGAAAAGCGGCGCGTGCCCAAAACACGCTGCTGAACGACCTCCCGGGCTCCTGAACTCTCAGGCCGGGAGACCGTCACCACCGGCACGTCGGCGCCGCCCACCTGGCGCCAGTTCACAATGTCTCCAGCTAAGAGCGCCCCCGCCTGGCCCCAAGACAGCCGGTCCACCCCGATATGCGGCCAGGCTGCCAGCACAATGGGAAGACGTCCCAACAGGTAGCGGCGCACGGGCACCGCCATAGACCCTGGCGGGGCCAGGTCTGCCATTGCTATATCTGCCTGGGCCAAGGCCAGCGCGTGCAGCCCTGCATACGACCCACCCCCGGTGACCGCGACTTTTACCCCGTGGTGGGTGCGCTCCCATTCGGGGAGGACGGCCTTCACGTAGCTGATACAGGATGTTGCCCCCATAATTGTGATATAGCGGGCCTCCGGCCCGCCCGCCCAGGCTGGCCAGCGTCCTAAAAGAACCCCGCTGCCGGCCACTCCCATGGCATGGAGAAACTGTCGGCGAGAACTCATGATCAATCGCGCTCACTCTCATATTCCGGAAGCCAGATCAGGAACTCTGTCCCTGCCCCTACCGTGCTCTTTACTTCTATGCGCCCACCATGCAGTTCCATGATATGTTTGACAATGGCCAGTCCCAACCCCGTGCCCCCAGAGGCCCTGGAACGCGCGCGGTCCACCCGGTAAAACCGCTCAAATATGCGGGACACGTCGTGCGCGGGAATCCCAATCCCGGTATCTCTGACTGAGATCCCGACCATGCGGCTCGACACATCGAGCGCCACGCCCAAGGTAATCAGTCCCCCTGCAGGAGTGTACTGAACGGCATTCGCGACCAAGTTGATGAAGACTTCCGCTAGCAGGTCCGGATCTCCAGACACCAGGGGCATATGCTGGGGAATGCGGTTGTCGAGCGTCAGGTCCGCCGCTTGGATCCGGGGGGCCAGTTTCACCGCCATCGACTCAATCAGC
Organism: Sulfobacillus sp.; assembly: GCA_027309085.1. Lineage (GTDB taxonomy): Bacteria > Bacillota > Sulfobacillia > Sulfobacillales > Sulfobacillaceae > Sulfobacillus. The sequence goes on along the minus strand of DAIDDL010000017.1, from coordinate 38,065 downwards.
ACGGGGACATCAACGGGCTGGCGGGTCATTGGCATCGAGTGGTGCTCCATGCGCGACAGCGTCAGCAAGTCGTCGACCAGCCGGCTCATGCGTCCGGCCTCTTCGTGAATCAGTTCCAGAAAGCGCCGGGATGAAGGGTCGTCGGGATTGTCCAACAGTGTTTCCGTAAACCCCCGGATCACCGTCAGCGGCGTTTGCAGCTCATGGCTAACATTCGCCACAAAGTCCTGGCGCATGCGCTCCACCTGTTTTTGCGCGGAGATATTGCGGGCCACCAGCACCGCGCCCAGTCCCCCAATCGGCTGGTTGAGGGCTCCCGCCGTCACCTCCACCACAAAGCTGTCGTTGTCGGGGGGGCTCCACAACACCGTTTCTGTCCCCCCCTCCTGGGTAACCTTCGCCACGGCGTCATCCAGCGTCATGTCCCGGATGACCTCGAGCAGGTGCTGGCCTACCACCGGGACAGGCGCAATGCCAAACAGTTCATAGGCAGCCTGGTTGATAAGGGTAATGGTCAGCCCGTGGCCTAAAATGATAATGCCGTTGGCCATGCTGCTGAGGATCGCTTCCAGACGCTCCTTGTCTTGCTGCAAATCCTCCGTCCGCTCCGCCAGCACTTCCGCCACACGGTTCATGCCGTGAGCCAGAGAGTCGAGCGGGTCTGCCTGGTCAAGGTAAACGCGGGCCTGCAAGTCGCCTGACGCCCAGCGGTCCACCGTCTCTGTCAGCTGGACCACGGTCTCATCCAGCAGGCGGTCACGCTGGCGCAGCCAGTCAGCAAAGCGCAGGGCCCAAAACCACGCCACCAGGTACAAAATGACCGCTTCCACCGGCCCGTGGGGCGTCGGAACCACCAGCCCCGCCACAGTAGCCAGCACCATAATCCCTAGCGGCAGCAAGAAGCACCGGTTGCATTTCTTCATAGCTCTTTCAGCCGGTATCCCACTCCGCGGACGGTTTCAATAAACCGCGGGGACTGCGGGTCTTCCTGCAGCTTCTCGCGCAGGTGGCGGATATGGACGTCAACCGTTCGGGCATCGCCAAAAAAATCCTGTCCCCAAACCCGGACCAGCAGGTCATCCCGGGTAAACGCCCGTCCCGGATTTCTGGCTAGAATGGCTAGAAGCTCAAATTCGGTAAAGGTGAGATGCAGTGGAATCCCGTCTACGGCAGCTTCCCGCTTGTCCAATTCCAGCCGCAATCCGTGGCGCTCCACATCTCCGGTTTCGGCCGCATCCTTGTCACGAATGCGCTGGGTGCGCCGCAAGATGGCCTTGACCCGCGCCACCAGTTCCCGGGGAGAAAATGGCTTGGTCACGTAGTCATCCGCTCCCAGTTCCAGACCCAGAACCCGGTCCAGTTCATCCTTGCGAGCGGTCAGCATAATCACGGGGATGTCTGTCTCCTTGCGGATGGCCCGGCACACATCCATGCCGGACAGCCCCGGCAGCATCACGTCGAGGACAATCAAATCCGGTTTTTCCATCAGCGCCCGCCTCAACCCGCGTTCGCCGTCACTCTCGGTCAGGACGTCAAATCCTTCCCGGTTTAGATTGTAAGCCACCAATTCGACAATTGCGGCTTCATCATCCACCACAAGCACTCGCTGCGGCATAGTAGCCTGCCTTTCCGACTATTGTCCCTTGCCCTGCAGAGCTCCTGCCCGGCCCTGTGGCCGCAAAGATCCCTGGCTCACCGGGATTGTGGACCCAGCGGCGGCCGGCTCAAGAGACAGCTGCGGCGCCCAGTCTTTGTGCACCCAGTGTTTGGCCACGACGTTCAACACCAGCACATTCAAGGCGGTCATCATTTCGATCTGCTGCTTCACCTGCACCTGAACCTCTTTCAGCACCGTAAACAAATTTCCTGCCGTGGCCACACTCACTTCGAGGGAAATGCTGAGCCCCGCGGACGCGCTTTGAATCATGACCCGGTGCACCTGAACCAAGCCTGAACAGTGGCGGGCCACATGTGTGGTCAGATTGGTGATGACGGTGTCGGAAATGTAAAACCGTCCCAGCCCGGAATAGGTCGGGCGAACAATAGACTTCTCCACCATCACAGCCCGGCCCTTACGGCGGAACATAAAGCGCAACGGGTCAATCAGATAGCCGGAAAAAGACTTGCGCACCTCCATAGTCGGGGCTGGAATCACATGCTTGCCCTGTTCGCGCCGGACCCGCTGGGCCAGAGTGCGTTCTTCCAGGCTGGCGACGGATTCGATGAGAATCCAGTGCACTGGCACCTCGTCCATGTCCATGGCATGCATAATCCGCTGGATCATGTGGGTGGAGGTCCCCAGAATCAAAATCGAGGACAGGTGGAGCCGGGCAATGGCTTCTTTGATTAGCCGGGCGTGCTCCGGGTCGGCAAGAATCGCCCGCTTAACCGCAGCCACCATGGTGGCTTCCCGCTTGGCGGAATATCCGGCCACAATGCGCCCATCGGTGATGAGCAGGCCGTCATCGATAATCGCCTCAGCATTTTTCTCGATTGCCACCATGGAAGCACGGTGGCTTTTGCCTGTTCCGCTGGGGCCAACCAGCGCATACACCTTCACAGGGTTCCCTCCTGGCCATTGCGGAAAGCCTGCTCGACCAGCGAGCGGATCAGCTGAATGCGCGGCTGGGTATAGTCCCACTGCACCTGCTCGTGCACAGCGTGCGCCCCTTGGCCCACCGCTCCCAGGCCGTCCAGCGTGGGCGCCAAAGCTGCCGTAAAGTTGCCGTCGCTCGCCCCTCCCACATTCAGCCCATCCAGCCGGGCGCCCGTCAGACCCTGCCAGATGTCTGCCGCCACATCGAACCACCGGGCCGCTTCCGGCCGGAGGTCCATAGGCGGACGGCTGAATCCTCCGACATAGTGGATGGACGTCCGCGCATCAAAATGGGGCGGGTGATTCAATGTCTCCTGCATGCGCTCCATCTCTTTGGAAGTGCGCACACGGATGTCAATCTGCGCCTTGGCCTGGCCCGCTATCACATTGGGCCTGCTGCCTCCTTCCACGACTCCGACATTGACCGTGGTCCCCAGCAGGTGATTCTCCAGACTGCCCAGCCACAAAATCTGCTGGGCCAGTTCCCGGATGGCGCTGGCCCCCGCTTCCGGGTCCAGCCCGGCGTGGCTTTGGATCCCCACTATTTCCAGAAGAAAGTTGCCGACCCCGGCGCGCCCGATCTTGAGAGCTCCTCCTGCCGCCCCCGGCTCCGCCACCAGCACCACCGGAGCGCCATGCGCGCGGTCCTCGATCAGAGTCCGGCTGGCTTCGCTGCCCACCTCCTCGTCCGGAGTGACAAGCCAGTCGAACGGCACCTCCGTGTCGAGTTGCGATACGGCGGCCAGGGTATACACGAGCCCCGCCTTCATATCCAGGACACCCGGGCCGGACAGCACCCCTCCCGCATCCCCAAACGGCATCTTTTGCAGGGTGCTCCTGGGCCACACTGTGTCCGCGTGGCCCAGGAGCAGGGCGCCGCCCTGCCCGCGCCGCACCTCCAGCACCGGCCCGCGGTCTGTCGGGTAAAAGAGGCACTCCGCTCCCTGAGCGTCCATTTCTTCAGCCAGCCGGAGCTCCACCTGCTCCACTCCCTCCGCATCGAATGAGGGCGATTCCATGCACACCAAATCCTTCACAAGGCGTTTCAGCCGGCCATCATCCCAAGTCATGATCCGGAAATCCTCCTTTGCTGCTGCGGCTGCCTTTGTCCTGCCTGTCTACCGGCAGCACCTCCTCATACGCCGAGACCGCCCGCAGACGCTTGGGATCGACCTTCACCCCGATGCCGTCCCCTGCTGGCACCGTGAGCGTGCCGTCTGGATTAAGCGCAAACGGGTGATCAATGATATCCTCGGCAAAGTAGCGGTCACTGGCGGACGTATCTCCCGGCAGGGTGAATCCGGCCAGAGTGGTCAGGTGCAAATTGTGGGCCCGCCCGATTCCCGTTTCCAGCATGCCCCCGCACCACAGAGGAATTTGGCGCGCCAGGGCCAGCTGGTGGATGCCCAGAGACGCCGTGTACCCGCCTACCCGGCCTACCTTGAGATTGATGACCTGGCAGGCGCCCAGGTCCATCGCCTTGCGGGCATCGGCGGGAGAATGCACCGACTCATCGAGGCATATGGGGGTCTCAATGCTGCGGGCCAGCACAGCATGGTCAATATAGTCATCATACCCCAAGGGCTGCTCAATCATCATCAGGCGCAGGGGGTCAAATGCCTGAAGCTCGGCCAGATCGTCCAGCGTGTAGGCGGAGTTGGCATCGGCCATCATCGGCACGTCCGGCCCCAGCGCCTCGCGCACGGCCCGCAGAGGCTCCACGTCCCACCCTGGCCGTATTTTAATTTTGAGCCGCCGGTAGCCCTGCGACCAGTAGTCCGCGGCCACCCGCACCAGATCCTGCGCGGACGGCTGTATGCCAATCGACACCCCCACCGGAATGTGGCGGGCCTCCTCGCGCCCTCCCAGGAGGCGGTGGAGCGGGACGCGGCGGGCCCGGGCAAACCAGTCCCAGATAGCCATTTCCACGCTGGCTTTGGCCATCCGGTTTCCTCGCAAGGGTGCCAGCCGCTCCCATATCTCTTCCGGCCTGCCAATATCGCCTCCGAGACGGGGCACAATGTGGTCCCGGATACAGTAATAGACACTGGCGCTAGTCTCTTCGCTGTAAAGCGGCGCGTCCGACGCCACTGACTCCGCATACCCTTCGACTCCCTCGCCGCGTACGGTCACCAGCCATGCGCGCTTGTCGCGCTCGAGTCCGAACGAGGTCTCGAAGGGCGACTTCAGGGGCAGGGCAATAAACTGCAATACCACTTGGTCCAGATGCATCAGCGGTCTCTCCTTTATTTTTCCCGGGCGGGCGCTGTCAGGGCTGCGCTTCGCCAATAACGTAACATAAATGCCCCGCAGGCGAGCGGGCGAGCCCTAAAACCGCGCAGCCCTGAGGATTCCGCCGGGCAAAAAACCGCGCATAAGCATCGGCCCACTGACGTGCCCGCACCGGGTCCTCACGCCTCAGTTCCGCAATATCTGCAGGAATCGGCAGGAGACGCCGGGCGCGTCGCCAATCCCGGACCGGGCTTCCATCCCCTGCCGTCACAAAAAATCGGTGGCTGGGAAAACTGCCGTTCAGGACATCCCCCAGCACCCCGTAATAGTTGGGCTCAAATGCAATGACCCGGGCGTGCAGAGTGCGCAGATTGAACACCGCGTTTCTGGCCTGCATCGGGTCAAAGGTCCACCCGACGTACGCGTAGCCGTGCTCCCGGGCCCACGCCACCTGCCGTTCTTTCAGGAGGCGGCCGATGCCCGCACTGCGGTAGGCGGGCAAAATCGCCATCATGTGGGAATGCAGGTACCAGGCGCCTTCGTGCCGTCCCGGAAATGCAACGGCCATTCCCACCGCCATCCCCCCGGGGGCATAGGCCCCCAGCACAAGCCCGCCGTGGTCGGCGAAGACCTTGAGCAGAGAGGCGGGAGTGCTTTCCCCGTCTTGCCAGACCGCATCCTCAATAGCCTTGACCGCGCCAAATTCCTCTACCGCGTGTACCGTCCGGATGGTCACTGGCCCGATTTCTCTCATCAGATAAAATCCTTCCTGTCTTTCAGTTCCTCCAGTTGCCGCACAATGCGCGCACTCGCTCCCCAGATGGTTCCCGCCGGGCAGGCATACGCCCACCCAGCCGGGGTCATCTGCCGGCTCTGGGACAGCCGGCGACCGGAAACCCAGTCGGCGCTGGCCACTTCAGAGCGGTTCAGGACCAGACTGGGGAAGTCTCCGAGCACCACCAGCCAGGGAACGATCGCATACCCGCTGCCCCTGGCCGTCACTTGCGCCAGGCGCCCGGCACACTGGGAATCTTGCAGCGTGATTCCCACTTCCTCAAAAGTTTCCCGCTGCGCCGTCTCCCACAGTGAACGGTCCTGAGCGTCAGGCCGCCCCCCAGGAAAGCCGCACTGGCCAGCATGCTCGCGCAAGTCGTCCGCACGGCGGATTACCAGCACCCACCACTCATGGCCGCGGGCGACGGTGCACACCGACACGGCTGCCGGCTTGGTTCCTGCTGCCTGCTCCAACGTCTGCCCCCTTTCCTGCGCCATGCAGGAATTTTCCTATCGGGACGCGAATAACAAGGTTCATGGACATTATAGCAAGGAGCCGCCGATTGTTCGGCTTTTTGTTTGGAATGGTCTACATATTCGCCCCAATACACCGTAATGGAGGAGTTCCCTATGCGTTCTCTCGCTGCAGAAGACTTGTTTGCATTCCGGCTGGCAGGAGATGTTCGCCTGTGCCCAGGCAAAAGTCTGGCCGTTTACGTGGAAAGCCAGGCTGACCACACCGAAAACGGCTACCACACGCGCATTATGAAAGTGTGGCCGGGGCAAGACCCTGTCCCCTTTACCCACGGTCCCGAAGATTCTGCCCCCCGGTTCTCTCCAGACGGGCAGTGGCTGGGATTTCTGTCCAAGCGCAGCGGCCAGAAGCAAATCTGGGTCATGGCCACCGGCGGCGGTGAAGCGCGCCAACTGAGCCGCATCGACGGCGGCATCGACTCCTTCGTCTGGGCGCCGGACTCCCATACGGTCTATGCCACGGCACTCATCACAGACGACGGCATCCAGAACGAAACCCGCTCTGAGGAAAAAGACGAATACCGCCGGTTCAACCAAGACGTCAAGGTGATTACTGAGTTGTCCCACAAGATGGACGGCACCGGATATTACGGCGCGCGGCGTCCACAGATCGTCCGCTTGTCCCTAAACGGGGACACCTCCGACCAATTGACCCACGGACCCTACAGGCATGAAGAGCTGGCCGTTTCGGCAGATGGCTCGCTGCTGTTATTCACCTCGCGTTACGGGGAAGATTATGACCGGGAATCCTTTGAGCAGCACGTATACGCCCTGCCCAACCCGGCTGGCGAACCTAGCGAGCCGGTGCGCATCAGCCCCGAGGGGATCTCCGCTGGCAAGGCAGCCTGCCATCCGGACGGCGAGCACATTTTTTTCACGGGTTCGCGCACCGATGACCTGGGCTACGACAATCCGTCTCTGTATGTCGCCAGCTTTCACCATCCCGAGCAGGTACGTCAAATCGCCCCGTCATGGGACCGGCCAATGGCCGATGAATCGCTTTCGGATATGATGGGCACCGCCACCAATCCCCTGCATTTCCGCCATGACGGCCGCTATGTGGTCACGTTGACCAGCCGCAACGGCACGGTGCAGCTGGCGCAGGTGGACTGGAGAGCGGACACCATCGAGCTCCTCACCCAGGGGCCGCATGCCTACTACAGCTATGACATGAGCCCGGACGGGCTTCGGGCCATCATGGCCAAGAGCACTCCCACCAATCCCAGCCAGTTGGAGTGGCTCGACTTGGACCAGGATCTGGTCAGCCTCTTGGCGGACCCCAACCACGACTTGCTGCAGCAGCTGGCGCTGTCCGCGCCCGAACGGTTCCAGTTTCATGCCGCGGGGGGTCCGGAAATCGACGGCTGGGTCATGAAGCCGGTGGGAGCCCAAGAAGGCCAGCAGTACCCAGCCGTGCTGGAGATTCACGGCGGTCCGATGATGATGTATGCCGACAGCTTCTTTCTCGAGTTCCAGTGGCTGGCCGCTCATGGTTACGGCGTGGTCTACACCAATCCCCGGGGGTCCCAGGGCTATGGCCGCGAATTCTGCCTGGCCATTCAAAAAGAGTGGGGGCATAAAGATTACGACGACATCATGGCGGGTTTGGACACCGCTCTGGCCGCCTATCCCTGGATCGACCCGTCGCACCTCGCGGTGGCGGGCGGCTCCTACGGCGGCTATATGACCAATTGGATTGTGGGGCACACCGACCGTTTTCAAGCCGCTATCACCATGCGCTCAGTGGTGGACTGGAAGGCCATGGTCGGCACTGGCGACGGGGGCTGGCACTGGATGCGCCGGGCTGAAGGCACCGCTCCCTGGCATCCAGATGATGCCTGGTACCGGGAGCAAAGCCCGATCACCTATGTCGAGAACATCACCACACCCCTTTTGATCGAGCACCAGGAAGGCGACTTGCGCTGCCCGATTGAACAGGGGGAAATTCTTTATACTGCCGTCAAATATCTCAACAAGGCGCCTGCCAAGTTTATCCGCTATCCGGGCGAATTCCACGGCATGAGCCGCAACGGCAAGCCTTGGCACCGCGTGTTCCGCCTCAACAGCTTTACTGAATGGCTCGACCAGTTCCTTCTCTAAAACTGATATCAGACAGCCCGGCGGCGCTCCTGATGGGGCCCCGCCGGCTCTCTTATGCATGCGGGCCTCACGGTGCAGGGTTCACCGTCCGGGCCGCCTGATTCAGCAAGGCCACGAACTCATCCATGTCGTAGTCATAGGGCAGGTGCCCCGCGCCTGGTTCCACCAAGACGGGAAACGCACGGCCGACGGCCTGCAGCACTTCGGGCAGCGGAAACAGGATGTCGCGGTCGCCGTGGATGGCAGCCGCCGGAACCCCGGAGGAGACGATGTTCCTGACAAACTCCGGGACTTCATAGAACTTGCCCATGCGGGCCATTTCCCTCGCCCGGCGCCACCCGTACCGCATACGCCGGCGGGACTCTGGCGGGATGCGCTGGGAGTCGAGCCCCAATGCCTCCAGCATGCGGTTTCCCCAGTGATCCATGCCTGTAACCCACAGTCCGATCCGGTTGACCCAGGGCCAGGGGCTCGGGCTCATGGCGTTGTGGGGCGGAAAGTAGCCCGCGCTGGAAACCAAGATCAATCCTCCCACGCGGTCCGGGCAGGCTCCCGCAAAGTCGCCTGCCACCATGCCCCCGAAGGAATGGCCCACCAGAACAGGCGCCCGCTCTCCCAGCAAATCGATAAACTGGCGCAGAGCCTCGCGAAAATCGCCAAGCGTCTGAGTAAAAGGCGGGAGTCCTGAATCTCCGAATCCCGGCAGGTCCAGCGCATAATAGCGCCCATCCAGCGGAGAGCGCGACAGCAGGTCCGCATAAGCCCACCTGGACGATCCCATGCCGTGAAGAAAGATCCACGGCGTCTTTCCTCCAGTGCCTTCCCAAAAAGACCAGGCCATCCTTACGGCCTGACCCCGCAGATTCACGGTCGCAGTGTATTTTCGCGGATCTTTCAGCATCAGCCTTGTCACCACCAAAATTGCATACTTGTGCCGCCACCGGCCACGGCTTCAAACAGACTGCGCCGGGCCGGCCGTTTTACAGAGCACCGGGCCATCCCCTCAGCATCGGTGATGCCTTCGGCCACGGAACTCAGGCGGGAGTCCGAACCCACCTGGTAGATGCGGACGGGATCTCCGGCAACGGGCCTTCCACTGCCCGCATGCACCACCGACACGGCCACCTCTCCCGATTTGACAGGGTCCACCGCCACTGACTGGTCGGTAGCTCCGGTGGAAAAATACCAGTGCAGCGCTACAGGCTTTTTCACCTGCGAGTTAAACAGCGCTTGGGCCGAGACTTTGACGGCATAGGTCGTGTCCGGAAACAGCACACGGCGCGGTACGATGCCCAGCTGGTTGTCCGCCATCCCGCCGACACCCGGACTGTCAATGTAGATGGCGACTGCCTTGCCCGCCGTGGAAAGCTCCGCATGCACCCCCTCCAGCTGCTGCACCGTCGGGAAATCCACCGTGACGGGGTACCCAAATTCACGGGAAAATCCACCAGGCACTGGGTCCGGGCTTTCCATGTCGGTCCAGCCGGTTGGCACCCCCGCCTGTCCGGACGCTGGGTAGGTAATGGCCAAGGGCAGGCGGGCGCGGTAGCCGTAGCCCAGATCCATCACGACAGCCCCCGTGGCCCCCGTGCTCTGGCCCGCACCCACGGCCAGCACATTCGGTGACAGCAGGGACAGCCTGTGGTAGACCGTGTCCACCAGATTCTGAATGACAGCCGCAGCCGGCATGGCTTTCGTCCACTCAATTCCCACCTCTCCGTCCAGCGGACTGGCCCAGCCAAAAGCCATGTCCCGGTCCCACGGGTTGAGTCCGGTGAAGTCTGGAGCCTTGGCCGATTCGAGATGGAAAGACGGCGCATCATATCCGTTTCGCTGCACATACAGGGCGTGGGCAGCCGCGGCCCACGCCAGTGAAGCATTCCACTGCACCGCAGCCTCCCCCAGTGTCTGGCGCTCCGCATTCAGCGTCGCGAGGTACGCCGGCGCCCGCGCCGGCACCAGACAAGCTCGCTCCGCTGCCTGCTGCCGGGCGGGCAGGGGACGCACAGTCAAATTCCAGGCGCTCTGCGCCGTCTGGAAGCCGGGACTTCTGAAAAGCACCCGGTAACGCCCGGGTGCCAGAGGCGAATGGGTCAGAACCCCCGCAAATCCATCAGACTGATACTCCATGGGCCCCGTCGTGACCGGACCATGGGGTGACGACAGGGCAATGGACAGTCCATCACCCGCCAGGTGCCGGGGTGAATCGCTGATAAACTGGATGCCGATGGTCCGGGGAGGGAAAAATGCTGTATACGAGGACGGCACAACAGGACTCATGGCATTAGGCCCCTCATACCCATCATTGGCCCGGGTCGAGTAGGGCCCAAACACCGCAAATGGCACCGGCAGGACACCGTCCGCGGGACCCGACACCGTCACCTGCGCCGTGCCCGGGTCGAGTTGGGTTCCCGCCCATGCCAGAAGGACCACCAACACTATTTTCCCTGTCCGTGTCAGCCTCGCCACCCAGACCTCCCCGTTCCTGAAGTTTTTCTCGCACTCCCACCCGCAGGAGGAATTAGAGCCGCCCTTTCGCATTGAGTTCAGATAAAATGGCCCGGATCTGCTGGGGGTCTAAAGGGCCTGCGGCCTGTTCAATCCCGTCAACCACCCCACAGGCGCTGACCACCCGGGCCACCTGGCTGAGCGCGCCGGATATGGCTGCCAACTGGGTGAGGATCGCTTTGCAGTCCTCGTCGCGGTCCAGCATCGCCTGCACGCCGCGGGCCTGTCCCTCAATCCGGCGCATGCGCCGGATGAGGTCGTCCCGGTCCCAGTACTTCGCGATGACAGGGCGTTTTGCCGAGTCCATTCCTCTTCACCGCCCTTTGTCCATGACGTAGGATGTCCCCGCGCCTGATAAACGATGCTATTCACCATTTTATTATATACCCGTGATGGTATCCCGAGGGTGGCGCCGCCAGCTCCTTGGGGAAACTTTCGCAACCAGCGGATCTTCAGGCATTGGTAACACATTGGAAACATGTGATTTGTTTAATAGCATTAGAAGATCAAAAAAGGAGGTCCACGATGCTCACTATTATGATTTGTCCAAAATGCCGCCGCCATGCCGTGCGCACAGTCACCAACCACTTGTCTGGAGACGTTTACAAAATTTGCGACAATTACCCCATTTGCTCGTATGTCGAAGATCTCGAGGCATGGATTCCCCTAGATTTAATCGTAGCCGATTATCCATCCCCCATCAGCCACAGCGCATAAGTTGCCGGATTCCCCGGACTTCCATATACTAGAAAAGGGTTTTTGTCGATGAAATCTGCAGTGTCATAAACAGCGGCAGGGCACCCATAGACCTGCCGTTGCAGTTTGTTTGCGGCGCGTCTTCCCGTATGGAATGGCACCGGAGAGGTGGGAAATCATCAGTGATTTTGGTGACGTATTTTGACCCGTTCGGAGAAGACCCGGTCAATGTGTCGCGGGAGGTGGCCACCCGCCTGCTTCCGCGGGAGTATGTCCTCACCCGAGAGCTGGCCACGAGCAAACAGGATGTCGAGCGCCAACTCCCGGCTCTGATCCGCCAAGTCCACCCGCAGGCAATACTGTCCTTGGGCCAAGCTCAGGGACGTCCTGTGCCCACTTTGGAGCGGGTGGGGATCAATCTTCTGGAAAGCCGCATAGCGGACAACCGTGGAGAAATTTACCACGATCACCCTGTAGCCGCGAGTGGGCCCGATGCGTATTTCAGCACCCTTCCGCTCAAGAAGCTGCAAGACGCAGTCCACGCCAGGGGATATCCCCTAGAGCTGTCTCTGTCGGCCGGCACCTTCATGTGCAATCAGGCCTTGTACCTGAGCCGGCACACAGCGCCAGAAATCCCGGCAGGATTTCTGCACTTGCCCCTGCTGCCTTCCCAGGCTGTCACCCAGCCCAAAGTGCCGACCATGGGCCTGCACGACCAGCTTGCCGTATTGAACGCCTTGTTGGATGCGCTGTGGCAATGGGCAGCCGCCCCGCGCTGACAACATGGAACGGATGGGTTTCTCCCATACTACCCGGCGTGAGTCAGCATGCAAAACACTGACAGCCCATTAAAGATATGGATATGACACGAGGAGGATGACTATGCCGCAGTCTGGCTACTACCGGTATCCAACCATTGCGCAAAACCGTATTGTTTTTGTCTCAGAAGATGAACTGTGGACTGTGCCCCAAAGCGGCGGGACAGCCCGGCGCCTCACAGCTGGATGGGGTTCCGCGACACGGCCCGTCCTCTCCCTGGATGGGAGCCAGGTAGCCTTCGTCGGCCGGGAGGAAGGAGACAGCGAAGTCTACCTGATGGCCTCCGAGGGCGGGCCCATCACCCGCCTGACTTATCTGGCCGCCAACACCCAGCCCGTTGCCTTTTCCCCTGAGGGGCACCTGATCATTTCCTCGAACGCCAAGCAGGCATTTCGCCCCCAGTTTATGCTCTACCGCGTGTCCCTGACTGGCGGCGATCCAGAGCCTTTGAATCTGGGGCCGGCCAACAATCTCGCCTTTGGGCCAGGGGGCGCGCTGGCGCTCGGGCGCAACACGGCTGATCCGGCCCGCTGGAAGCGGTACCGCGGCGGCACTCGCGGGCAAATCTGGGTCGGCCGCCAGGATTCCTCGCATTTTGACCGTCTCGAAGGCATCGATGGGAATCTGGCCTCTCCCATGTGGGTGGGCCCGCGCCTGTACTTCATCTCCGACCATGAGGGCTACGCCAACATATACTCCACTGATGCCCACGGTTCAGACCTCAAGCGGCATACCGATCATGAAACATATTTCGTACGCAACGCCGCCACCGACGGTGACGTGATTGTGTACCATTCCGGCGGAGATCTGTACGTGCTGAATCCTGGCACCGGCGAAGACCACCGTTTGGCCATCAGCTACTACAGCCAGCGCACACAGTCTGAAACCCGCTATGTGCCCTCACAAGACTACTGGACGGAGTATGAGCTTTCCGGACACGGCGAGAGCCTGCTCATGACCTCTCGGGGCAAGCTGTTTCACATGGGCAACTGGGAGGGGCCGTGCACGCCACTGGGCGCGCTGGCAGGCGTCCGCTACCGGCTCAGCCGATTTGTCCCCGGGAGCTCGTGCGTCCTCACCGTCTCCGACGACGGCGGCGAGGAAGGGCTGGAGCTCATCGACCTCGAGGCGCAGAGCACGGTGCGAATTCCTGGGGACACGGGAGAAATCACCGCACTGGAAGTGTCCGCAGACGGAACTTTGGCAGCATTCGCGAATCACCGCCACGAACTGTGGCTGGCCGATCTGAAGACTCTCAGCCTCAGGCAAATCGACTCGTCCGCCTACGGTCCTGTCCGCGGCGTGGATTTTTCTGCGGACAGCCAGTGGCTTGCTTACGGCCTGCACCAAGGGGCCAAGACCAGTGCCATCAAAATTTACCACATTCCCAGCCAGGAGTCCCACTGGGTCACCCGTCCGGTGCTGGTGGACCAGAGCCCGGTATTCGACCCGAAAGGCCGCTACCTGTACTTTTTGTCTCACCGGGTGTTTGACCCAGTCTATGACAATCTGCGGTTTGACCTGAGTTTCCCTAATGGGATGCATCCCTATGCCATCCCCTTGCAAAAGGACGGGAAGTCCCCATTCTGGCCCGAACCACGGCCGCTAAAAGAGAAGGATACGGATGCCGCCCCGCAAGGCAAGGAGTCTGTGGCGGCCGTAGAGATTGACTTCGACCGCATTGCTGACCGCGCCGTGCCCTTTCCTGTCGGTGAAGGGCTGTACCTGCAGCTCGCCTGTGACGCCGACAATGTGTATTGGACCACGACGGAACCCCACGGCAGCGTGCATTCTTCCTTTTATGCAGAGGGTGGCGCCCGCGCAGTGCTCCATCAATTTTCTCTTAAAGATCTCAAAACCGAGACGCTGGCAACGCACATGACCAGTTTCACCCTGAGCGCTGACCGCTCCACACTGGCGCTGCGGGCGGGCAAACACCTCAGAGTCGTCAAAGCCGGAGAGAAAACGGATGACAAAACGCCCAAAAAGCCGGGACGCGCGAGCGGCTACGTCGATTTTCACCGCATTGTCGTCGCTGTCAACCAGCCCGCCGAGTGGAACCAGATGCTGCGCGAAGCGTGGCGTCTGATGCGGGACAATTTCTGGTCGCAGGCGATGTCAGGACTCGACTGGGACAGCATGTTCCTACGCTACCAGCGGCTCTTGCCCCGCGTTGCCACCCGATCTGAGTTTTCCGATGTCGTATGGGAGATGCAAGGAGAACTCGGCACCTCGCACGCCTATGAAATGGGAGGGGACTACCGCCCGGAACCGAGAAACCAGGCAGGGCTCCTGGCAGCAGACTGGGAATGGGATGCATCAGCCAATGGCTACCGCCTCGTGCATATAGTGCGCGGGGACAGCACCCAGCCCGGAGAGACCTCGCCGCTAGCCGCCCCGGGCACCGGCATCGAGGAAGGCGACATCATCGTCATGATTGACAATAAGCCCCTCGGCCCAGATCTCCCGCCTCTGGCGCACCTGGTCAGCCAAGCGGGAAAAGAAGTAGGGCTCGAAGTTCTGAAAGCAACCACCCGTGAGAAATTCCACACCACCGTCGTGCCGCTCGAACAGGAAATGCCGGCACGCTACCGCGAGTGGGTCAACAAGAATCGCGAAACCGTCCACCAAGCCTCTGGCGGCCGAATTGGCTATGTGCACATCCCGGACATGGGGCCCCGCGGCTTCGCCGAATTTTACCGCGCATATCTCGCCGAATCGGAGCGGGAGGGAGTTATCGTTGACGTGCGCTTCAATGGCGGCGGCCATGTGTCTCAACTTATTTTGGAAAATTTGCAGCGAAAACGCCTGGGATACGACGTCCCCCGCCACGGCCAGCCTGAACCTTACCCCGGAGATAGTGTGGTGGGCCCAATCGTGGCACTGACCAACGAATATGCCGGCTCGGACGGCGACATTTTCTCCCACTCGTTCAAACTGATGGGCATCGGCCCCTTGGTGGGGCAGCGCACTTGGGGGGGAGTCATCGGCATCTGGGCCCGGCACCGTCTCGTGGACGGCAGCATTACCACCCAGCCGGAATTTTCTTTCTGGTTCAATGATGTCGGCTGGGGCGTGGAAAACTACGGCACGGACCCGACCATTCCCGTCGAGAACACCCCGGAGGATTATGCCCGCCACCACGACGAGCAGCTGCGCCGGTCCATTCAAGAGGCCATGGACCGGCTGAAGGACGCCCCGCCGTCCTGGCCGGACTTTTCTGTGAAGCCCCATCTTGCCCCGCCCCCGCTGCCCAAACGGCCGGGGACCGGGCAATAGCGGGCGGCGGATGGGACCGGCGGGCGGAGACAACGTGATACAATGAGGAAACTTTCTCCATAAATGGAGTATGCAGAGCATTTCCGTCCCGCGCTCTCACAGTGTCTGCCCAGCGGGAGGCCAAGGAGGTTCGCCCGTCCGGGACTTCCTTGGCCTCCGCCTTCCCCGGAAGGCGGTCTAACCACCGCAGAACCCGGCATAGCCTAAGAGTACAGGCCCCGGGGACTGCGTACAGACCTTGGGCGGCATCACAGGCAATCGTCAGCAAGAAAGGACCAGAACACAATGAGCGTAAACTCGGTGGATTTCGTGAGATCATGGCGCTGGGGGACAGAATATTTCCGGTCCGTCCGCCCCCGCGTCATCCATGCGATCACCCAACTGAAAGAAACCGCCGAACATATTCCCGACCCGATGCTGCGCCAGCAGGCCCTGATTTCTCTGCGCGACAAACAGTTTCACTGCGAGGGCGGAGGCGTCTTTGGGGGACCGTCCCGGGATCCCCAAGGCTATCTTCTGGAATTTCTGGTACCGTACCAGACACTGTGCGACTACCTGGATACTGTCACTGACCGCGGACCGTCCCAGGATCCTGGGAATTTGCGGTGGCTTCACCAGTCGCTGCTGGATGCCGTCACGCCCTCCGCTCCCGTTCGGGATTATTACCGGGACCATCCCCAGGGAGAAGACGGCGGCTACATGGCATCTCTCGTCAAAAGCTCGCAGACAGCTCTGCAGTTCTTTCCGGGATACGCAGCCATTGCCGCGCCCATGCGCAAGCTGGTTGAGCTGTACATCGATTTGCAGGTGTACAAACACGGGCCGGCAGACACGCGCGTGGCGAACCTGGATGCGTGGTTCCGGCGGGAAGCGAATCCTCACGACGGGCTGTTCTGGTGGGAATTCTCCGCAGCCGCCGGATCGACCCTCGGACTCTTTGCCCTGCTGACCATGGCCCAAGATGCCCATCCAGATTCCGCGACGGTGCAGCGGGTATTTGCGCTCTATTTTCCGTGGCTGGGCGCTCTCCACATTTTGCTGGATTACCTCATTGACCAAGAAGAAGACCTTCAAGGCGGCGATCTCAATTTTGTGACGTACTATGACACGCCAAGCCACGCCACCGGGCGGATTCAGATGATTTACCGCCATGTGCTGGTCCAGGCCAAAGGCCTGCCTGATGCGCCATTTCACCGCTACGTCGCGCGGGGCCTGCTGGGTTTTTACCTGTCGGACCGCAAGGTCCGGCACCACCTGAACAAACCGGCCTGCCAGCTCCTGGCGACAGGGGGCAGCATCAGCATCGGTATCTGGCTAGCGGCCCGCGTGGGCCGCGCTCCCTAGCTTGGCATGCACCGCGCGCCCGATGCGCAGGGCGTCAAAACTGTATTCTCCATGGAAATAGTCATAGAGTTCGCGAAGAGACGCCTCCGGCATCTGCTCGCAGGCTTCGGCAAGATGGCGCCGGACATCCGCGGGCAGCACGCTGCCGCAGTACCACTGCCAGGACTCCGTCTCATTCGCCGCAATCCAGTCCTCCAGATACCCCACCACCGTAGACGGTTGCCGCCGCACCCGCAGCGCCACCCCGGCCAGGGGCATGCCTTCCGCAAACAGCAGCCAGGCCTCTTCTTTAGCAGATGGGGCGGCCTTGCGGGCGCGGGGTCCCTCTCCCTGGAACATAGCCAGCAAGTCGTCCCCGTAACGGGCCGTGCGCACGGGGCCCATCCCTGGGCACTGGGCCAACTGGGCCTCGTCTTGGGGACGCCTCTCGCACAATTCGCGCAGCACCTTGTCGCTGAACACGATATAGGAGGGAACCTGGTCTTGCGCCGCACGGGCTTTCCGCCACTGGCGCACGCGGTCTTCCAATCCGCCGGCTTCCGCCTTGGGTGCGGGCGGCTCCGGGTGCTGCTGCCGGTCACAGCAGTCGCAACACACCTCAGGACGCTGCTCGAGCACCTGTTGAAAATACCCGCTAACGGCTTGCCGGCGGCACGTCGTGGACACTACGTAAGCCTTCATGGCCTCATAGCGCTCCATGCGGCGGGTGAATTGATGCTGCATGCGGTCATAAAGCGCGGACACTGTCCAGTCCTCAATCGGCTGGGCAATCGTCAGCAGCATTTCGTGCGCCCGCTTTGAGGCCACAGTGATTTGACCCATCTCTTCCAGAGCGGCCAGGTGATTTTCGGCCAGGTCACCGCTGCTGTCGCCGTCCCGGAGCGGGGGCGTCCACCAAAACGGCCGTCCCACGGGCAATTGCTGGAGGCGCGC
Source organism: Sulfobacillus sp. (assembly GCA_027309085.1). Taxonomy (GTDB): domain Bacteria; phylum Bacillota; class Sulfobacillia; order Sulfobacillales; family Sulfobacillaceae; genus Sulfobacillus. Next base: position 20,250 of record DAIDDL010000017.1, on the reverse strand, counting down.
AGCGAACTCTTGAATCTCGGCCCGCTGTGGCCGGTCCCGCTCAATCATCCGGCGCCGGCCCTGAATATCGGACGCCGTAATCACCATGGACGACCAGGCCGGCTCCCCATCGCGCCCGGCGCGGCCCCACTCCTGACTGTAAGCATCAATGGATTCGGGCATGCCCACATTGATGACACCTTTCACGTCGGACCGGTCTATTCCCATGCCGAAGGCCGTGGTGGCCACGACCAGGCGGATGCGGCGCGAGGCAAATCCGTCCTGCACCGTCAGGCGCACGTCCCGCGCCAAGCCCGCATGGTATACGGCCACGGGTTCCGCCACCGCCCGTGCCAGCCACGCTCCCCAATCCTCCGCCTGACGCCGGGTGTCTGTGTATAAAATCACCGCGCCAGCCTCAGCCCGAATGCGTTCCAGCACCTGGGCGCGTTGGGCCGTGCGGCTTTTCACAACGTCCACCCCTAAATAAATATTAGGTCGGTCAATGGGCCGCCGGATCACCCGGCACGATGCGCGGTCGAGCCCCAACTGCCGTAAGATGTCTTCCTCCACCGCCGGGGTAGCGGTCGCGGTCAGGGCCAGAATCGGGGGCTGGCCGATCTGTTCGTGAAAGCGCCGGATCCTCCGGTAGTCCGGGCGGAAATCGTGCCCCCACTCTGAAATCGAATGGGCTTCATCCACGACAAGAAGTCCGCAGCCCAAAGCGGGCAGCCGGCGCGCAATTTCCGGATGCCGCAATCGTTCCGGAGCCATAAACACAATTTTAAGCTGACCCTTTTCCCACAACTGCATCACCCGCCGCTGCTCTTGCGCCGAGTCCCAATGGCTCAACTGGTAAGCGGGGATTCCCAGGGCCTGCAGCCGGTCGACCTGATCTTTCATCAGTGCCAGCAGCGGTGAAATGACCACGGTCACGGACGGCAAAAGGGCAGCCGGAAGCTGATAGCACAAAGATTTTCCGGCTCCCGTTGGCAAAATCGCCAACTGGCTGCGATGCAGAAAAACACTAGTGATGATTTCTTGCTGCATTGGCCGGAAGTGATCCAGCTGGAAGATGTCATGCAGTGTCTGGGCAATTTGTCTGTGAAGTTCTGGTGCGATCCCTTTATAGTCCATATCGTAACATTCGCTATCGGCCGCGCGCATTCCTCTAAATTTCCATCTTTTCGCGATCTGGTTCTTAATTGTGCTCGGTGTTGTTGCTGGCCTGGCGGCGGAAGCCGTACACTAGTGACGTGATGGTCCAGCCATCTGCGAAAGGGGACAACGGTACCGTGCATTGGGCTCAAAGCGAAGATTTGCCAACTTCAGGCATTAGAGAAATATTGGATCTGGCCCTGCAAATGCCGGATGTCATCCGTCTGGAAACAGGCGAACCAGATTTTCCCCCGGATCCGGCCGTCATCGACGCCTATTGCCGGGCGGCCCATGATGGACACAACCACTACACGTCATCATGGGGAATTGCCCCCCTGCGGGAGGCCCTTGCCGAAAAAATCCAGCGCGTCAACCACGTGGTCCGCTCCCCGCAAGAAATCCTCGTGACCCCCGGCGGCATCCCGGCGCTGTTCGTCTCATTCATGGGCTCTTTGCGGCCCGGCGAGCAAGTGCTGGTGCCCAATCCGGGATGGCCTGACTACCTGGGCGGGGTGCAAGCCCTGCACTTGGAACCCGTGCTGTACCCGCTGGCGGCTCCCGATTTTTGGCCCGACCTGAGCGCCCTCCAGAATCTGGTGTCTCCTAAGACCCGGGCCCTCGTTGTCAACTTTCCGGGAAATCCCGCCGGCAGCATCCCCGGCCCGGAACTCACCGAAAAACTTGTCGCCTTCGCTGAGCAGCACGATTTATGGATTATCTCTGATGAGGTGTATGACCAGATTGTCTACGGACGGCCTCCCCTCTCTCCGGCCGTGCTCGCCCCGCAAAGGACATTATCGGTGTATTCCTTTTCAAAGACGTACGCGATGACAGGCTGGCGCCTGGGATATCTGGCGGGACCAGAGCGGGCCATGGAATCTCTCAACCGGATTGCGATGGGACTGTGGTCCTCCGTGTCCGAGCCTCTGCAGTACGCGGGGATGGCTGCCTTGGCAGCGGGCGGGCCGGGAATTCAGACCCGGCTGGGCCACTACCGGGAGCGCCGGGACCTGTGCCTCGACATCTTGCGTTCGCGAAATATTCCAGTCCAGGCTCCGGCCGGCGCCTTTTACCTCTTGGTGGATATTTCCCGGACCCACGCCGACTCCCGCACTTTCGCCTTGAACCTTCTGGCCCAAGAACATATTGCCGTAGCCCCCGGGTCAGCTTTCGGGTCGGCCACGGAGTCTTACGTGCGCATCTCCCTGGCCTCGTCGGACAACGATCTGGCGCAAGGCGTCACCCGCCTCAGCGAAATATTGGCGGGCGGCTAACCGCTCCCCCTTTCAGGAGGGGGCCAGCGCCTGCTCCAGGTCTGCCAGCAAGTCGCCCAGATCTTCAATCCCGACAGACAGCCGGATAAGACCCGCGACGATCCCCCGGCGTTCCCGCTCTTCTGGGGGCAGCGCCGCGTGGGTCATCGTGGCGGGGTGGCTGGCCAGCGACTCGACCCCGCCCAGGCTTTCCGCCACACTGAACACCCTGAGCCGGCGCAGCACACGAAATGCCTCTTCGGCTCCCGCATCCTTCAGCACAAAAGAGACCATGCCGCCCGGGAGCCGCATCTGCTGCTGCCACCCTCTTTGACGGCCGGGATAATACACTGTCCCCACGGCCGGCTGAGCCGCCAGCCATTCGGCGATGCGCCCAGCGTTCTCGCTGTGCCGCTCCATGCGCAAGGCCAGCGTCTTGAGGCCCCGGAGTGTCAGCCATGCGTCGAAGGGACTGATCACAGCGCCCGCAGCGTTGCGCACAAACGTCAGGTGCTCACGCCATGACGTGCTGCGTCCGGCGACAATCCCCCCGATCACATCTGAGTGGCCCGCAATGTATTTAGTCATGGAATGCATGACTAGGTCCGCGCCCCACTGCAGCGGATTTTGCAAATACGGCGACGCAAAGGTATTGTCGACAACCACCTCCAGATTATGGCGGTGCGCCGCCTCCGTGATGAACTCCATGGGAGCTATCTGCAAGAGGGGGTTGGTGGGCGTCTCCAGCCACACCAAGCGCGTGGCGGGCTGGATGCGGTCCACCCAACCGGGCCGGGACAGGTCGCAGTAATCGGTGCGAATACCTTGCGGGCGGTAGATGCTCTCCAACAGGCGGTACACCCCGCCGTACAAATCTGCTCCCGCGATGATATGGTCGCCGGGCGCCAAACGCCGGAGCACGGCGTCGTCTGCCGCCATTCCGGAGGCAAAAGACACCGCGAAATCCCCGCCTTCCAAAGAGGCCAGCGCCTCTTCCAGAGCATCCCGGTTGGGACTGTCCCCCCGGGCATATTCGTACGGGACCGGGTTCCCATCCAGCTTCTGTGTATACGTGCTGGTTTGGTAGATGGGCATGATTGTGGCGCCTGTCACCGGGTCAGGAGCTTGTCCCTTATGGATGGCCCGGGTTGTGAACCCCCAGCGGTTTTCTTCGTAACGGTCCGCGTGTCCCACCGCCTTTCCCATACTGTCCCCTGCGGTGCGGTCTCAACTATTGACCAGCACCGCATCCCACGACTCATCAAGCACAGCGCCTGTCGGCAGCAGTTTAAACGAAAATGGCGCCAAGCGGGTGCTCGGGTCGTAATACAAACGATCATACGCCAAACCTGGCAATTGCGGGATATTGATATACACATCATCCAGAATCGTAGTGGACTCGACGGGGCGTGGGATGTAACTCAGCTGCTTCTCAATCCCCCGCGTGTTGACCGGCACCTCAAAGGTTACATAATAGGTGTTGCTGCCGTCGTCATAAGACGGGCCGTAGCTGTAATAGCCAGGAATCCGGCCTGTGCCGATATAGGACTGGTTACCTGTGGCGTTCAGCATGTTGACGGCAATATTCCGCCCCGTCAGCGTTGGTGTGTTGACCACCCTCCTGACAGGTCCCGGCATATTGCCCATGCTCGTCTGGCTGCCGCATCCGGCTAATATCGCGCCGGCACCCATAATTGCGGCCAACGCCAGGGCGCGGCGGAATAAACGTCGTCTCACGGAGTTCGCCTCCTCTTTTCTCATCTATATAGAAAGGAGGAGCGCGGTATGCCAAAAGGATGGCGGCTAAACGCCCCGCTTGCCCTTTAACGAATTCCGCTGGAGAGTCGCGTCGTCAAAGGCAAATCCTCTGGTCAGCATCATCCAGAAGAGCACAACGTCTGCCCGCAAGGAATATAGCGGATGCCGCCAAGTCGACGGACGATTTTTTTCCACAAAGAAGTGTCCGTACCAGGCCAGACCGTAGCCCACCACGACACCCATGAACAAGTCCCAGACATTCATCATCAGCAGCGCTAAAAGGACCAGGATGACCCCGCCGCCAGTCCCAATAAAATGCAGCAGGCGTGTGCCCGGCTGTTGGTGCTGGTGTAGATAAAGTGGCCAGAACTCGTTAAATGAGTGAATTCTCATCTCTGTTTCACCTCGTTATAGTATTTCGCGGGTCAGGCAGGAAAATCCTGCCTGACCGTGACCTGGCCAAAAATTGCGGGATGGCCCGGAACAAGATGACCGGTTATGCAAGAGCCCCGCGGCCAAGTTGCGGCACGGGGCTCTTGCATAACCGGTCTCTACTGTCCTAAGACATAGACCGTGACAGGCTCGATACCGAAATTGGACACTGTCTGGGAATTGGCGTTCAGGTAAATGTCAATGTGATGCCCCACAATCGCTCCCCCTGTATCCATCGCTCGTCCCAGAAATCCTCCCGAAGGCAGATTTCCATCGCTGTAACCTGTGACATACAGGTAGGACTTGAGCGGAATGAGAGAGGGGTCAACCGCCACCATGCCCGGCTCCAGCGGCTGCCCAAAAGCATCGACGGGCCCATACGGGTAGTTGTCTTGAAGACTCGGCCCATACGCTGTCGCCCGCACCTTGTAGACGGCAAGAATGGGGCGGCCATCGATTGACTGGGCGGCAGGCGCCACGGGGCCAGTGCGCGCGTAGCCTGCGCTGGCGGCCGGTGCTGTCGCCGTGCTCGCCGGCGGTGCTGGAGCTTTCTCGATGGAGGTCGTGCTGCCGAGGATGCCCAGCCCGGTAAGAATCTGCCGCCACGTCTGAAAGGTCGTCACTCCTGATGGCGCCAGGTTCTGGCTGGTCTGGAAATCTTCCAGGGCCTGTTGGGTCTTCGGACCAAAAATTCCGTCACTGGGTCCGACTTGCGGGTAGCCGAGAAGCTTAAGGTCATCTTGCAGCGTCACCACCCACGGTCCCTGGCTGCCATTGCTCAGTTGCTGGTAGAACGCGGGATGCATTTGCTCGGGAATTGCCGGAGCGCTGACTGACAAGGTCATCGGCCCCTGGTAGCGCGGCGCCAAATTGAATCCCGCCAGTATATCCTGCCAAACCGGCGCACTGGTGATCCCCGTGGGCTGAAAGCCGTTTGCGGACTGAAAAGCTTTTAGAGCGCCCAGCGTCTCGGGACCGAAGATCCCGTCATCTGCGCCGACACTGTGATAGCCGAGAAGATAGAGATCTGCCTGCAAAGTCGCCACCCAGTGAGAGACACTGCCTTGCTGCAGCACTTGAGTCATCGCTGGGTGTTCCTGTGCCAGCGCCGCCGTGGTAGCCGTTACAGACGCGGCCATGGCGGCACTGGAGACCATCATTCCTGCAGCTGCGGTGATGCCAGCCATTGCGGTTCCCTGCCAAAATCGAAAGTGCATTAGTCAATTCTCCCCTTTAGAATATTGCCTCCGGAGTTAGCTGACGGGTTGGGACGCGGAGAGTGGCCCTTCCGGCACAATGTGCCAGATTCACCCCAAGTGTGGATCCCCCGGTTGTTGATTTTCCAACAATTTGGCTGGGGCCAGTGTAAAAAAGATTGCCGATCCTGTCAGACTCCGCCTGCAGCGCTGACGCCCATTAAGCGCCTATGGTCCCATCCTTGCGGTCTTCCGGGACAATCTGCCCAGTTTTGCATGGATGTTCCATAATTTGGACGGAACTCGGGGAACACCCCTACGAACAGCGCAAAAATAGGCGGATTGCGGAGCAAAACATCTGGCACTGGAAATATCAAGGGAGAGGGTGTGGATAAAACTGGATAAGGCGACTTCACACAAACACAAACAGCTTCATCATGATAAAGCTGGTTAGTGATGCTAAGAACATCGCCACCAATTTGGCAATGTTGTTTGCCATGACATGAGGAATCGCATGCACCTCCAGCACCATCGGAGCAATCAGCCAGAGGATCAGGTCGTTCACGACAATGTTAATCAGAGACTGGATAACAAACAGGACACGCTGGCGCAAAGCATCTTTGCCCCGGGAACGCACTTGCTGGCGAAACGTCCAGCGGCTGTTCCAGATATAGCTGTTAAGAATGGCGGCCACCACTGCGATCGTATTGTAAACCACCAGCTGGTCCACATTGCGTGTCGGAAACAGCCAGTAGAGTCCATTAAAAAAAAGAAGATCGATGACGGCATTGCCAAAGCCCACCGAAACAAACTGAACAAATTGATAGAGCCGGGTCATCTCCCTGCCCGGAACTCTCGTATCGCTTTTTCGTATAGGTGGACTAATTCTCTCGTTGGTTCCTGCCATCCCCACTTCTCCGCTTCCTGCCGGGCTTTCACCGACAACACTCCCAGTCCGGGGCCATCATGAATCAGCCCGTGCGCAATCTCCCCGAGGAGGTACGGCTGATTGCTCGGAAACAGGCGGCCGGCCCCCGAATGGTCGATCAGTTCATGGGACGGCGCCGATTCGGCCGCCACAATAGGCAGCCCCGAGGCCATAGCCTCCAGAAGAACCAGTCCCAGGGTTTCCGTCGTGCTCGGAAATACGAAAAAGTCCGCCGAGGCGTAGGCAGCAGCCAGATCCTGCCCTAAAAGTTTTCCTGCAAACGTCGTGGGCGTCTTCTGGAAACGGTCCTGGAAATACTCGACCGCAGGGCCGTCCCCGACCAGAGCGAGATTGACATCCGGATTTTTCTGAAACAGCGACAGCAGCCGCGCCAGCCCCTTTTCCTTGGCGATGCGGCCCACATACAGCGCAATCGTCTGATCCGGGTGTCCCGACGTCAAGCGCTCCCTCATGGCCTTGTCCCGGTGTCGGGGGTGAAAAGATTCCAGATCCACCCCGCGCCGCCATACCTGGACCCGTTCAATCCCGTGCGCGGTGATTTCTTTCTTAATCGCTTCCGACGTGGCAAGATTGTACACCGCTTGGTTGTGCAGCATTCGCAACAGTCCCCACACCGCTGGTTTGAAAACCCCCAAATGATAGAAGTCCGCATATTGAGCGATATTGGTATGGTAAGACGCCACCAGCGGACATTCAAGCTGGCGGGCTGCCATCACTCCCGCAATCCCCAGAACAAAAGGGTTGACAACATGCACCACATCGGGTTCAAAATCCCTCAGGTACCTCTTGACACGCGGGGAAGGCCATCCCCAAGGCTTGCCACCATAGACAAACCCGACAGAAAACGTCGGCACCGATTTGACGGGGATGCCTTCGAACTCACTGGCGCCCCCCTGCGGGGCCACAATCAGCAATTCATGGCCCATACGCCGCAGTTCCCTCACGGTCGCCGTCACGCGCGTGACAACACCATCCGTAGATGGCCACCAGGTTTCGGTCACGATTGCAATTTTCATCCAGTTGCCGTCCCAGAACGCTTGATTCGCACACCAAATCCCACCATGTTGTCCAAGTTAAACCTTACTGTGACTTCGAAACCCACATAGTATATCATAGCCGTTCTATCCTGTCGTTTCCTCAATGGATCCCGTGGACCCGAATGTTTTCCGCCAGCGGAGATTTTCTGCTGGCAGTCCTGTCATTTTATCCAAAAAATCGTGCCTTGCCATCGCCGGAGAATATCCTGACGCTGCCCTAGCACTTTTCCCCGGTCCGCAGATGTGTCACAATAGAAGAAATTCAGGGAGGCGATATGATGAACGACAGATCATGGGATCGGCTAAGCGGGATGATTATCGGCGCGGCTTTGGGAGTGGTGGCTGGCATTCTGATGGCGCCCAGCACAGGCGAAGACACGCGGGGCACGCTGAAACAGAAGACGCAGGACTCTCTTGACCAGTTTCAGAGCAGTGTCCGCGATATTCGGGACTCCTTGACGCAGAAAGGTCAAACTCTCTTTAAAAAGGCCGTCACCGAAATTCCGCTGGATGACGCCGACATGGCGGACTCCGACCCGCACGAGGACCAAGGTGCATGACTAGTGCCGGCGCGCTGACGGTTATTGCGATTTGTTTTGCCGTTCTCACGCTTCTCGTGCTCGGAGCGGGGATTATGATCCTCATCATCGCCCTGCGGGTTATCCGTCTCGAACAGACAATTGCCAAAGAAATTTCAGAAATTAAAGGCCAGTTGGCGGGAATCATGCATGTAGCGAGAGAATCCACTTCACGGCTAGGACAGACCGTGCAGGAAGTCCGCACATCGGCCTATCGTGTGGGCTTGGTTGCGGCAGGCATTACGGGTTTTTTGCAATCGCGGCGCGGCGCCAAGACAGCCCCCCGTGCCAAGGCGCGTCCCTGGTGGGTTTCTGGTTTAGCATTCGGCTATTCCCTCTGGAAAGACCGCAGGCGCTCCCAGCCCAGCCAGCCTCCATCCTCTCATGTCTCTTCATAGAGCCCAGATATTCAAGCACCCGAACGAAATGTGAGCCAGTGGACAAGCCGCCACAGGCTCACATTTTTGATCCCTCAACCATAACTGTATACTACACCGCAACCCCACTCGTTGGGCGGCACCGCTGCCAGCGGGCTTCTTGGCAAAGGAGGGATTTTCAGTGAAACCGGACCCCTGGCATGTCGATATTCTTATCCAGCGCCTTCACGACGCGCTTCAGTCAATGGCTGACGACTATCACCGGGACACCAGTGCCCGCCACCTGTACCAGCAGTTAGCCCTCATGCACGAAATATTAGATGCGCTAGCCGTGCAGCTCCCTGCCTCTTGCGAGCCGCTACGAATGATCCCAAGAGTGAAACGCCATCAGCATTTCAGTCCGAAAGAGCCTCAACACCATATCATGCAAGTCAAAGACCAGTGACGGGGCGGTAGCCAAGGGAAAATACCGCGCCTCCAACGCATCAGTTCCCGCGCTCAACTGCCCGCCGACCGGATGGCCTAGGAAGAAGCTGATGATGGTTTCGTTCGTCGGGGTGGACCACGTGCCGAATTGGCGGTCAATTGCTACGTGGACACCGGTCTCCTCCCGGACTTCACGGACTGCCGCCGCCGCTACGCTTTCCCCCAGTTCAATCCCGCCTCCAGGAAAGGTCAGTCCGCCCGCCGCAGGGGGATAGCGGCGGGTGACCAGCAGGACATCCTGGCGCGCCGGCTCATAAACCAGCACCGCCGCGGCCGGCAGCGCCCTCTCCCAGTAGACAAAACCACAATGCTCACAGTATCTGCGGTCCTTCCCGTCCCAGACGCGCGAACATAGAGCATGGCTGCACAGCGGACAAAACTTCCACTCCCGGGCAGGCGCATGCCTCCATTGCACGAAATTGTTTGTGTCGTTTCCACCGTTATCTGGCATCCGCATCACCAAATGCTCGCGAGCATGCTCGGAATTCATTCCCGGCAAGCGAGCTCCTCATCTTCAGAGTATTGTGCTGCTTCTGGTGTGGCCGGTTCGCGTCCGGGAGGCCACACCAATGTGTCTAAGATTCCCCGGCAGACTCTCAGTTCTCCTGCCTGGCAGTCCCGGCCTCAACTCGTGCCGCCTGTCCCCAAGCCCGGCAAATCTTATTGCGGACCCCGTTTCGCCGTTCAGGACTTGGCGGGAGCAATGTGGCAGATGGCGCCCGGACGCTTGATGCGCAGCGTTAGGGTCTCCATGACGCGGAGGCGGTGGTTCATCGAGGTCGACTCCACGTAGGCCACCTGGGCATCAGCGCCCACCGCCAAATCCATATTCTGCGCCCCGGCCGCCAGCACCAGCACCGAATGCGCCGGCATGAGCGGCGTTACGTATACCCCTTGGTCCGCCAAGCGGCGTATCTGTTCAATCTCCAACACTCCGCTGTTTCCGTATAGGCGGTGCCATGCCGCATAGAGACTGGGACCTACCACCACCGTATAGGGAGGGTAAAATCCGGCTGCACTTAAGTCGTCGACGGCTTTGACCACATCATGAAAACCGCTCCCGGATTCCCCATGCGCCGCGGCCGTCCGAATCTGGCGTCCGGGAACGGTAAGCAGCCCATCCACCTGGTCGTCCGCATCCCCCTCCAGAATGAGGCGGTCCTCCGCCTGAGCGACAAACGCCGCCGCCGCTTCGGCCATTGACCAGTCCAGCGGCACTCCTTGAGTTCTTGACGATTCAATATCCCGCCAGAAAACCATGAAATCCATATGCAGCATAGGCACTTTTTGGTAGATTCTGCTGGACAGTCTGACGGCGTCGTTGACTTCCCCCACCATGTCCACCTGACCCTGGTCAATGCCCGGGGTGCGGTCCACTGGAATCACCTGAACCCCAGCGCCCACTGGACCAAATAGCGACAGAAACCGCCGGCCTGTCACTTGGTTGGCGATAACCCGGCGGACGGCCTCATCCAGTTCCGCCCATTCGGAGGCATTCAGCGGCGCTTGGTCCCGTGATAAGTAGTCGATTGTCATGATGTACCCTACCCTTCTTGATCTTTTAAGGATCCCACTGTCCACGGCTCGGTCTGCATCGTGCGGACCTGGTATTCCTCATGGGCGATAATGCGGCGCAGGAGGGGAGCCACGTCGGGCGCTTCCTGTTCGGACCACGCCAGCACACGCGCATACACCTGCTGTTCGTCTCGTCTGGCCGGCGACAGCCTGTCTCCCGGTGCCTTCTGCCACCGGGGAAACTGTCCCACAAAAGCCATGGACTCCGCCACCCAGCCCATATGTTTCATCTCATCGACGGCCCGGTCTTCATCCGTCATGCCCATCGCCCGGCCATGCACGCCCACAAAATACCGGAACAGATATTCCAAAATTTGGCGGTATTCAAAGCTGAGAATCTGCTGGAGGTCTTGCGCCACGGCGGCCGTGGGCTTGTCCTTTCCCCCCTCTGCCCGCAGAGTCTCGGGGGCCTCGGCGGCCATTTCCTGAAACTGGCGGCGATGGTCTCTTTCATCTATCAGAATGCGCGAAATCAGTGCCTGGACTTTGGGGTCGCCGAGACGCGCCAAGTGATCCTCATACTGCGCTATCGCCTGATTTTCCGCCGCGATATCGATGTCGAGCGCCTCATTCAGCGACAGCACCGGCTCCGCTTCCCGGGGTGAAAAATCCGGAACGCCCTGCAGATAGACTACCGTGTGCGCCAGCCATTTCAAGTGCCGCATCTCGTCACGGGCAATAGACTCAATGCGCGAGCCGTATACCTCGGCCACGGTCCACGAATGTGTCAGATAATGCACAATGGCATCGTGTTCTCCGCGAATATCCGCATTCAGTAACACCACCTGCTGTTCCTTATCGATGATGACTCTCCTCCTTCCAGACCGCTCGGGTGCTAGCTCTCATCAAGATTATCCTTCAGCATTTTGAGTTCCTGCCCCATCCCCTGCATCTGGGTTTGGGCCATCGCCAGAAACTTTTCGAGATGGGCCTGGCGTTCGCGGTCGACTTCCATAATATGGCGCATTTCATTGTACAAATCCAGAGCCCGGTCCAGTTCCTGGCGGACAGAGCGCATGCGTTCCGCAAGGTGGGCCCGGGACTCTGCCGCCTGTTCCCGCAAGATCATTGGCTGCACGGCCTCCATGAGCCATGCGTCGTCCGTGGAAAGCCGCACCGCAACCCCCGATGTCCGAAAAGGCGCTGCTGCCTGAATCCATGTCAGCGGATCCGGCACGGGGACTCCGCGCACATAGCCCTGCCAGACAGGCCCAGCCAGTTCCAGCCGCCGGTGAAGAGACATAGCCATCGCCAAGGTCTGACCTTCAGGCCACTGGCGGACAAAGCTCAGGCGCCCGGGATCGGCCATTAAGTAGCCCACCACCATCTGAATCACAGGACTCTGATGTGCTACCCGGCCAATATAAGCCAATATTTTCTGCTGGTCTGCGACCACTGGACCGCGCCTCCTTCTGCGGCATGAATCAACACTAAAAACATGCCCGTTAAATCGCCCTGTCAGTCGGTGGGATTCCTATCCAGATTAGAATAGCACAGCCAAGAGGCGCCGACACGGATCTGCTCCGCGCCGGGTTCTTTTGATGGCACCTGCTGAGCTTGGCCATAATTGGGAACAATACTGGTAAGATCCTCCGCGTGCCCCAAGGTTTGTTAATGGCAATCCAGGGCACTTCGGCCGTTATCTGGGATATTGGCGGCATATGCTCTTGCCATGCCCTGTATAATGGAATTACAGTCCCGCATGCCACGGGATTTCAGAATAGGCAGGAAAATCGCGAAGCACCGCGAATACCTATGATAACGGCTGGTCGTGCCTGAACATTGCCGGCAGTTGTTCCATATACTGGAGGTATCCACGGTACCTCGGCCGCATTTGAGCACAGAAGAAAGGAGCGGCGGCCATGAAAACACTGACTGAAAGGGAAATCAAGGCATTGATTCATCTTCTGGGGGATGACGATATTAAAACGGCGCAAATTGCACGGCAGCGCCTGATCGAATCCCGACAGGAGGCCCAGCCATTTCTCGAAGACGCCCGCACGTCTTTGGACCCCCATGTGCGCACGCGCGTCTACAGCATTCTGGAACGTCTGCGCCTCGACGAGCTGGGTGAGCGCTTCCGGCATTTCGCGGCCATGCCCTCCGCCTGGATTGACTTGGAAGAAGGCGCTTTTCTGATTGCGGAATCCGGTTATCCTACGATCAACCGCCAGCACTACCGGGACATGCTTGACACCATGGCGCAGGACTTCAAAGCACGGATGGAAGAACAGGGTCTCAAAGGGCGCGAGCTGATTGAGGCATTAAACCATTACTTCTTTGAAGAACTGGGATTCATCGGCAATCGCGAGAGCTATTACGATGCGGATAACAGCTATTTGAATCAGGTGCTGGACCGCCGCCTGGGCATCCCTATCAGCCTGTCCTTGATCTATCTTCTGATTGCCCGCCGCCTGCGCATTCCGGTGGTCGGCATCAGCATGCCTGGTCACTTTCTCTTGCAGTACAACGACAGCCTGTTCATTGACGCGTTTGAGAAGGGTCAGTTGCTGAACCGCGGCGAATGTGTGCAGTTTTTGATGACGAACGGTTTTGGTTTCCACCCAGCTTATCTGAGCCCGACTCCCACACGGTTTATGCTGGTCCGCATGCTGACAAATCTCATTCAGATTTACAGCACCCAGGACCCCGACCGCGCGGACTCGCTCAGCGCCTTCCGCGACATGCTTACCCAGTCCTATGCTAAAGTCTGAGGGTCCCGAGACACCTGACACCCCGGCTGCCATACAGCTCTACGGGGCTTTGGCAGTGGGGGTGTTGTCTGTTTCGAGCGCGGCCATCCTCATTCGTCTCACCCCCGCTCCACCTGCGGCCATTGCCTTCTGGCGCCTGTTCCTGACCAGCCTGATCCTGTCTCCCGTGCTCTTTCGGGCTGGGCCGCGCACGGTGTCCCGGCGCCAACTCGCGGCTGTCGCCCTCTCCGGAACATTTTTAGCTCTGCACTTTATCTTCTGGATCCGCTCCTTGAGCTTGCTTCCCGTGGCGCTGTCGACGGCGCTGGTCTCGACACATCCCCTAATGCTGGCCCTGTCTAGCCGCATACGGCGCCGGCGCCCGTTGGCAAGCTCGGCCAAATGGGGACTAGCTCTGCTTGGGGCCGGCCTCATGGCACTGCCTCTAGCGGGGCTTCACAGCGTGTCCTGGACAGGCGTCGCAGATGCCCTGGCCGGAGCCGTCTTTGCCGGACTTTACCTGCTGGCTGGCTCGCATGCCCGCAGAACACTCTCCGCTACCCAATATTCCTGGGGAACATACACCGCGGCCGGGCTGCTGTTGGCCGTTATTGAGATGGCGCGCCAGCATAACCTGGGCCCCTTGTCACCCCACTTGCTCGTTCTTTACCTGCTGATGGCGGTCATTCCCACGTTGGGTGGCCATACCGTGTTCAATTGGCTGCTGCGCTGGGTGCCTGCACCCCGCGTCTCCCTCACCATGGTCGGTGAAATTCCGGGGTCGGCTGTGCTGGCCTGGCTGGTCTTGCACCAAGTCCCGAGCTGGCCGGTGTGGGTGAGTCTAGCGCTCATCACCGCAGGTATCGCCGCCTCCCTCCACAGCGCGGGTCTCGCCGGTCCGGAGGCGGCATAACGGGGTATTTCCCGATCGCCGGCAAGTTCCTTTACAAATGCCTTGGTGGAAAATGTCCGTGCGCGAATCAGTCAACATCGTAACCAGAGCTCTTATTGATGTCATCGACGATGAGGACGGATTGATCCTTCGCTTGCGTAACCTGCGGACGGAAAAACAACACTGCGAACATTTCAGAATTTAGCCGGACGAGGCGGGCAAATCTCCGACTCCCTATTCGGCTTGTCGCAATGCTTCACGGTACCATGTCTCACTGCTTCGAATCCGCGTCATGCCGTTGAGTGCCCGGGTGGTTTGGTTGTAGTATAGAACACAAGATAGGAATTTATGCCTAGAGGGAAGGAATAGGAATGGGCTACATTTTCATTTCCCCTGATACGTGACCCCGGTTGGCCTGTCGAAATCCGCCCGTTTCCTCACAGCACTTTCCGGGGATGTTACGCTATGGAGTTAAGGTGAGATGATAGAAAACTGCCTTCCCGCTATTTCGACCCGGTCGGCCCTCCGACTATACCCTAACGAAGCTCAATTGCTTCACCCCAAGGGGTTACGGCCTGGACGCCGCTTGGGTTTACGGTAGAGTAGGAGGGGTTCTTGCGAACCCCGTGGTAGGTAGAACGCGGCCTCGAGGCTTGGCTGTTTTAGCGAGTGTCTCTTGGGCCGCGAGCCCCTGCAGAACCGGACGTGCGGAATTACCGCATCCGGCTCCCCGCTTACCTTGCCGCGGTGTCGCGCGGTCGTAGTTTGGGCGTCGGCGCCATAAACCAGCCTTGTGCCGAGTACCATGCAATCCCTTGCGGGCTGCGTTGACTACGACGGCGGAGCACTTGGTACCAAGCATAGAGCACCTGTTGGCGGAGCGTGTTGAGTCCGGGCAGGCAGCCCGGGTACCCGAAGTACCGATAGAAGCCTTGGAGGGCTGCTTTCAGGTACCGTTGGTGCACCAGAATGCCGTCGTGCCAGCGGGCTTTCAGCGTCTGTTTCACTTTCTGGAGGAATTTCCGGCGGCTTTTCTTCGTCGGTCGCCGCTGGAGCTGCCACCGGCCTTGCCGGGTGCGGGCTCCGAAGTGGGTCATGCCGAGGAAGTCGAAGGTCACCCGGGGCTCGTGACGCGCCTCGGTCGCTATCCATGCGCGATGGCCGAAGGGCAGGCGCCGCGTTTTCTCGGGCGCCAGTTCCAGACCAAATTGATGCATGCGCATGGGCAGTTGCGCCGCAAAGCGTTGCGCATCCTGCGGCTGCTCAAAGCAGACGAGAAAATCATCGGCAAATCGTACAAGGTACGCTTTGCCGCCGCAGGCCGGTTGCACCACCTTCTCAAACCACAAGTCCAGCACATAGTGGAGATAGATGTTTCCCAACAGTGGCGAAATCGAACCGCCTTGTGGAGTGCCTTCTGTGGGCCGCACGTGTCGGCCGTCTGGCTCCACAATGGGAGCCCGGAGCCATTTCCGTATCAGCTGCAGAATACCCGGGTCGCCGACACACAGGGCCAGCATTTTCATCCAGCCAGTCATGTTGGAGATGGTCGAAAAAACCGCGAATGTCCGCTTCAAAGACCTCCCGGATGGGATTTCGCATGACTATTTCCTCCACGGCCCGTAGGGCATCGTGGGGACTGCGCCCCGGACGGAATCCGTAGGAGCTGTCCCGAAACTCCGCTTCGTAAATTGGCGTCAGCAACCGACTGACGGCCGCCTGCAAGAGGCGGTCCTCCACTTCGGGGATGCCGAGGGGCCGCTGTTTTTGGGGTTGCCCCGGTTTCGGAATATACACGCGGCGGATGGGCGGCACGCGGTACGCGTGTGCCTTCAGCCGCTCGACCAGTTGGGCAATGCGAAACCCTCGGACGCGGGCATACGCCTCCATAGTTTCCCCCGACAATCCCGGCGCCCCATGGGCGTTGAGGGTTTGCCACGTTTCCTCCAGAAACTCTTCCGTCAAATGATGCGCCAACGCGGTAAACCGCGCGGCAGGCTGCTGCTGTGCTCGATAGGCAATGTCGTCTAGGTGGGTGGACATGGGTTACTCCTCTCTGTGGTCGGACCATGGGTCCGCTAGACAACCGATAATCGCAACGCCCTTCCCCATGTACACGGCTTTCCCGTGCGCGGAGTACTATGACGTTTTCCGACTTCTCCCGAGACATTCCCGGCCCTTCGGTTTTTCCTATTGGGTGGCGGGTACGCGCCGTGCGCGACCTCGAGAGATCTCCCACGTTCTGATCATCATCCTTTTCCTGCCATGCCCCGGTCTACGACCCCGGCAGCGTCTCCCCGGCCCTGGCCCAAACGGTCCGGTACTTGTTGCCTTCCACCAAGGGGAACGGTGTCGGCCGCTGCATCACAGTATAACAAGGCTCCATCCCTTCACCTTGCGGTTGCGGCCTGGCAGTCGCTCTGTGTACACTTCACCCGCCTCCTCGCGGAGGTGGGCGCAACACGCGATTCCGTCTGGATGGCTAATCCTTGGACGGGTCGGAATTGCACCGACTGGATACTGTCAGCTTCGTGGCGTACTCCCCTTTTAGTCGGCCATTTACAGCACTTTTGCGGAGTGTGAGCGGGCCTTGATTCGCGAACGCATTGCCCTCGCCCTGCAGCGCGGGGTCTACTGCGGCCGCAAAAAAGTCTTACGGCCCGACCGGGTGGCCGAATTGCAGAGGCGGGCCCCTGCGGGGGAGAAAAAGACGCAGATGGCACGCCTCTTTGGCATTAGCCGCGAGACGGTCTATCAGTATTTGCGCGGGTGACAGAGCCGCGGACTCGCTCCCCATCCCCGCTCTCTTTACCCAAAATTAGCTCATTCTCCCGGGAAACATCTGCGTTTTGTTGGCCGGACCCCGTCTATGGTTCCCCCAGAGACATCACGCCCACCTATGAGCGCCTGTCTCTGAAGAGACGGGTTGGGGATTCGGTTCGCTATGTCGTCGATCGGTAGAAGGCATCGAGCAGGCGCTTGCCTTCTTGTCCGTCTTGATCACGAAACCGCACCTTCAGCCCTTTCGTGCTGGCGACGACCCCCTGCACCACCACTGCACGCCAGCCGCCATGATCCTTGATCCTTGATCCAGAGCGTGTGGCCGATTTGCGCGTCGCCTGTGCTGGCCTTGCGTGCCATCTGGCTCCCTCCCCTCGTGATGTTCTGACTCTTCCCGTCCTTTTGATATACCTCAGCACGGTCCCGAAAGCACCCCCCCTCTCTTCTCATCAAGCCCGCACGTTACACACAGCATGCGCGAACCGCCTCTCGCCATTGCCAGAACACTCGGACTCTACTACAGTGTGAATAGATGACGGAATGAAAAACCGCCCTAGTCGGCCAGACTAGGGTTCAGTGTAAATGGCCGACTAAAAGGGGACCAGAAAAGGCCGCGTGGCCGAGCAAAAGGGAGCCAGAGCCGTACGGCTCTGGCTGAGACAACGGGGACCATTTTTCGCCCATTTCCGTTACCATGGAGGCTGGCTCGCTGAGCCAATCTATCAGGGGCGGAGGTTAGAGGAGTGGTCACAGTGCCCGATATCTACTCGATTCGTCAACTCCATGAACGGCAGGGGTGGCCCGTGCGGCGGATTGCCCGGGAGTTGCATTATTCCCGCAAAACCGTGAGGAAATATTTGAATCGGACGGAGGAGGCGCCCACCGATGTGCGAAGCCGTCACACGTACCAGAACGGGTATCTATGCACGGGAAGACAGGAGATTTTAAGACGTCGTGGGGTCTTTTCCTGGCTCACGACCGTGGTCACCCCATTAAAGGATGCATGTTTGCTTTAACTTTTAACAAGAAGGTGGTGCCGTGCGGATTCAGTAGTCACCAGAGTGGCATCGCGAGTCAACGACTCCGGTCTGAAGGCCAAAACTTGCGCTGTCGGACGAGAATTCGAAATTTGACCCACTGTGTACGGTCCTCCAGCGCCTGCGTAAGCGTGGCTGAGTGATTCACGCTCTGCTCGTGGCACCATGCCACCAACTGATCCCCCACCGCATTATCGCAGGGCACCGTGCGGCGGCTGGCCGCGTCCCGAGGCCGTCGACGGAATCATCACAACCTCCGCCTACGAAACAAGCGAGATTTTCACCGGATTAAAGTCGGCGATAAACCTCACCACGCGGCGCGATGTCGCTGACCAAAACCTCATGCGAGGCCTCATCGACTCGATAAACGATACGCCATGTTCCTATCCGGCTCGACCGTAGTCCTTCCGCATTTGTGAGTGGTTTTGTAAACGGCCCCATGGGCTTTTCGGCCAGTTGTTCGAGACGGTCTACAACCCGCTGCTGGGAAGTTCGATCGAGCCGTCCCAAATAACGTGCCGCCTGCCGCGAGAGGACGATTTCATACATCGTGTTGGCGGCGCCAATCCGTAAGGTTGACACGCTTACCCTGTGTAAGCTGCCGCTCACCGTGTTGCACTCGTTGCCATTCGTCGGGCGTTAGCGTGTCAGTGTCTTGCTGAAGCCACTGGACATAATCCGTCACAGCGTCGACCCACCGATCGTCCATGTGGTCAATTAGACGTCGCAGTTCTTCCTTCGAGCTCACGGCCATCGCTCCTTTCGTGTCATTATTATCGCAAGATCTGGTCGTCGCTGTCCATCACAGTCGTCTACCACCACCCAGCAGCAGCTTACCCCGCCTCCGTTGTACGGCTTACCGTGGACCGGGTACGGTACACCTTGCCACCAGATGGCTCAAGCTGAGGCATTAGCGTCGGGTTCAATCCGTACGGGGACGGTATCCCACCCGAACTGCCTGGCGATCAGATACCGACGATAGCCATCCCTCAACAGATACCCAGACGGCTCTACCGTGCGCTCCACCACGAGGGGTTCATCCAATTGGCCCCGCTCCCTGATCTGGGCCTGCAATTCCGCCGTCCGTTGGGCGCTCGGCGGCGTGCGTTGAAACGCGTCCGGGATGGCAATCTGCTCCAACGGCACCACCGGATACGCCGACAGATCGGGCAGAGGCGGGGGCGATACAGACGCAACCGGAGTCGACTGTGGCTCGGCCTCTTTGGGCAGGATCTCCTCGACCTTAAACGCAATGACGCCGATCTCGCCCGGGCATTGCGACAGGGGCAAGTCCGCCACTAACTCGCCTTGGACTAACAGCCGGTGAGCGGGCTTCCGGGGGAAGCCGAGTTTTTTTCCCGCTTTGGTAGACACCAACACCGTAAAGGTCATCACGCTCGCCACCGGCAGCCCTTTGGGCGGCGCGGGTGACCCCCCTTCCTCCATCTCGAACCGAAAATAGTTCGCCGTCGCGACAATATCCCCCGTGGGCATCCCGGTGAGCGTGATTTTTGCTGCCATCGTGTCCTCCTGATCACTGTTTTCTCGCCAATCTTTATCCCTCTCCTGATAGCACCCGCCTCGGGGCTCCTCCCCACGCAAGGCGATGGTGGCCCTTAGGAATGGGTCGATCGGTAGCAGGCGGTCAGCAAACACTGGCCGTCCTGCCCGTCTTGATCCCGAAAATGCACCTTTGGCCCCTTGACGCTGGGCACCACCGCCTGCACCACGATGGCCCGCCAGCCTCCGTGATCCTTCAGCCACAGAGTCCGTCCGATTTGCGCATCCTGTGCGCTCGCGTTGCGCGCCACGCGCTCTCCTCCTTGTCCCGTTGTCTTCCTTATATAATACCAGGAGCTCCGCTACAAATTGAGCCCCAAATACACCGCATCCCGATCTTCCCGGCGAATCCCAATGTACGCCAGCGTCGTGCCGGGGCTGCTGTGGTTGAGAATCTGCTGAATCACCGCCAGATCCACCCCGGATTGATAGGCATGGTATCCGAAGGTCTTCCGCAACGTGTGCGTCCCCACCGGATCAGTCACGCCCACCGTTTGCGCGGCCTCCCG
>DAIDDL010000172.1 GCA_027309085.1 Sulfobacillus sp. | reverse complement strand
AAAATCCACCGCCCCAAAGGCTAAAGGCGCCGACGGTGTAGGAAAAGGTCAACCACAACGGCACAAAAAGCATCCACGCCTTGAAGTTCATCCGTCCCAACACGCCACCGGCGATGAGCACCAGAGTGATGGCTGCAAAAACGAACTGGAAGTAGACCATGGTCGCCATGGGGAAGTTGGCCGTGGTCTTGGACGTCGGTAACAGGGCCTGCGTCAATTCGTTCTGCATGCTGATGATGGGACCGGGGTGCCCGAGAAACGGAAACCATTGATTCCCAAAACCCATGTTATAGGCCCACAGGACCCAGGCAATGAGCACGGCGGCAAACGCATAAAAGGCCATGAACGCCGAATTGATCGCCCACTTCTTCTTGACGATACCGGCATAGAGGACAACCAGGCCGGGAACACTCTGCAGACCGACAATAGTGGCTGCGGTCAGCTGCCACGCATTATCGCCGGTGTTAAGCCAGGCTACAGACATGGGGAAACTCCTTTTG
>DAIDDL010000171.1 GCA_027309085.1 Sulfobacillus sp. | reverse complement strand
CGAATGCATCAATTTGGTCTGGAACTGGCGCCCGAGAAAACGCGGCGCCTGCCCTTCGGCCATCGCGCATGGATAGCCACGGAGGCGCGTCACGAGCCCCGGGTGACCTTCGACTTCCTCGGCGGAGGGTTCTTGAGCTATCCTTGCCTGGGAGGGATACCATGGACCATCGACAATCGGAGCGCAGGGCGGCTCCTCCCAAAATCCTGGCGTATCCGATGGGCTTTGCCGTCGCGGCCTCCGCCCTGGCCGAACGCATCGGCCTCGTCGCTTATCTCAATACCCATCTGGACTGGGACGCCAAACAGTGCAAGGTGTCACCCGGGATCCGTTTGTTAGCACTGATTATTGCCATCATGGTGGATCCCCGTGCGTTGTACCGCTTGGAAGAGTTTTACCACGACCAGGATTGTGCCGTGCTGTTTGAGGCGGAGCGCCACGCCGCGGACTTCAATGATGATGCGATCGGGCGGGCGCTGCTCAAATTGTTTGAATCGCAAAGTG
>DAIDDL010000170.1 GCA_027309085.1 Sulfobacillus sp. | reverse complement strand
CACCGAGGGATCTGCCCTCATCTCGAACATAACTTCGTGACGCAATTTCCCCAGTACGGCTTCAAACGACCACTCCTCCCGGAACCTGCCTCGGCTCGCCGTTCGCGTTCGGTGACCACCGATAGCCGGCTCTGAGTCCGGCGGTGGGGCCCGCGTTCGGGTTCACGTGCTCCGGGGTTAAAGGCACCCGCCTATTCTCCCGGCACGGCCGAGTTTGTTCCGACATACGGAGAGGGCGTCGGGTGTCACGGTGTTCGAGGCTCTGAGTCCTCGCCGTTTCCTTCGGCCTCTCGTGGGTCGTCCACGGGACCTTCCCTCGCCCACGGTTATAGTGTCCGCGGGGTCCTCAGTACTATGCCCGATCCGCCGGACTTGGGCCCTCCACGCGCTTTCACGTTTGCGCTTATACGCGCGGCCTTGCCCTACGCGGGTGCTCTGGGCTGGGCCCAAGTCCTTCCCTGCTTTGCTACCGTCTCCTTGGTATCCATGCCGCCTCCCATACGCCGGAA
>DAIDDL010000016.1:48351-80450 GCA_027309085.1 Sulfobacillus sp. | reverse complement strand
TGGGATCCAGGGCCTGCCCGTGCGCTCAAGACGTCCCCCGGATGGCGAGAAGGTCGTCACTAGTGACGACCTTCTGGTGCTGTCTTCCGCTAGCTCTTCACGTCCCCAGCGGAATCCAGGGCTTGCCAGTGGCCTCAATCTGCCTCCCGGAGGGTAGCCAAGATCATCAGGCGGCCTTTGCTGTTCCGGTACCGACCCCGACACATTCCGTGTCCGATGCCCTAAGGACGTTCACTAGAGTAGTTAAAGATTCAAGACGGGTGCGCAATAGAGCGGGGGCACGAGCACGCATGATGCAACACACACCGTCCTCCACCGCGGTCTTTTGTGTCGACCAAATCCTCTGGGGGGGTAAAATCTTGCCCGCCCCCAAAGGTCCGACACGGATATTCGGCGTGTCCTCGCCGCTACAAAGCATCGTCGCGCCGATGGGATGTTCAATCGCGTGCTGTCTCAAACGATGCGTATGCGGAGCGGAACAATTCCCCATCACAGAGGGACTCAGAGACTTAAAATATTTCCCCACTAAATTGGGGATATTCTAATGATTTTGCGGGGGAAAAACTCTTGACGAAACACATCTAATTTCCCCAAGCAATCACTATATGTAGTATCTCTTAACAATTTAATGTCAATATGCATGATGCCAGAAAATGTGGTCACAAACAATTCTCCACTTACACCAAAAGTGCGGAAGAGCCTATTCTATTTGACTACAAACATCATAGTACTCCGCGCATGGGAAAGCCGTGCACATGGGGAAGGGTGTCGAGATTATCGGTCGTCTAACGGACCCATGGTCCGACTACAGAGAGGAGTTCCAATGTCACCCCAATTAGACGACATTGCCTATCGCGCTAAAGCGAGTCCGTCAGAAAATCTCCGGCACCTTCCGCCGTGTGCATGGCGCCGAAAACTTCTGCCGCATTCACAGCGACATTTCGACCCTCTAGAAGCAAGGGTTACCGGTCTTTGAATATATTCAGAAGGCCTTTCAGGTGGACGCGTTTATCCCGCAAGCGGCTCCATAACGCTGCTCCACAAGAATTTCGCATTCAGGCCACACCAATTAGGGGGCATCTGCCCCTTAATTGGTGTGGCCTTGGGCACCCACTGAGTAATTACACGGACGATTTCTAAAATTGGGGAAATACTTGCAAATAGGTTGACTTCTATATTTCAACTGTAATATGATTCTAGTAATCCACGATGTGGTCGAAGAAGGCGGCTTTATCAGATTGAGGAAAGATTTTCGGTGATTGACTATGAGCACTGATTAACGACTCCATCGGGCTGAAAGTACAACAAAGGGAATTACGTTAACAAAGCGTCTGCGCGGGAGGGGATGATTTTAATGGCCACTATCATTACTGGTATAGGGGTTAAGGATGTTCGGTTTCCCACGTCGCGGGCGGGCGACGGGTCCGATGCCATGAATCCTAACCCGGATCACTCGTTAGCGTACGCTATTCTTTATACGAACACACCCCGGCTCGAAGGGCACGGTATTACTTTCACCATTGGGCCCGGAACAGAGTTGGTCACTGCAGCTATTTCCGCTTACGCACCTCTACTGGTCGGGCAGTCGGTTGATAGTATCTTCGAGAACATGGGGAGCTTTTGGAGACAGCTTGTGAGCTTTAGTCCACTGCGTTGGTTAGGGCCAGAAAAAGGCGTGGTGCATCTCGCGGTCGCTGCCGTAACCAATGCACTGTGGGATCTGTATGGTAAAATATTAAAAAAACCGGTGTGGAAAATTCTTTCAGATCTATCTCCGGCACAGCTAGTTCAGTTGGTTGATTTTCGGTACATCGACGATGTTTTAAAAGAAGATGAGGCATTAGACATTCTGACGAGAGCGGAGCCCGACAAGATGGCGCGAGAAGATCGTGTGCGAGGCACGGGCTATCCCGCTTATACAACATCCGCCGGTTGGATCGGATATTCCGATGCGAAGTTTCGGACGCTTCTAGAGGAAAAGTTATCGTTGGGCTGGCGGGCATTCAAGATTAAAGTGGGACAAGATCTTGATGACAACGTACGCCGCGCGAGTATGTTTCGCGAAATTGCTGGCGATGATGTGGCGCTGATGTTTGACGCCAATCAAGTATGGAACGTTGACGAGGCAATTGCTCATGTGCGACATCTTGCGCAGTTTAACCCAGTATGGATTGAAGAACCCACTAGTCCTGATGACGTTTTAGGCCATGCCAGAATAGCGCAAGCTATTAGCCCGATAGGCGTAGCAACCGGCGAGCACTGTCACAATCGCATTATGTTTAAACAGTTGTTTCAGCTTACGGCAATCCGCTATTGTCAATTGGACGCATGCCGCCTCGGAGGCATTAATGAAGCGTTGGCGGTACTACTCATGGCTGCCAAGTTTGGCGTTCCGGTTTGTCCCCATGCAGGTGCGCTTGGGTTAAGAGAAGTGCAACAACATTTGTCCATATTTGATTACATTGCGGTCAGCGGATCGTTGGACGGGCAAATGCTGGAATTTGCGAATAATTACGAGGAGGCATTTATCAGCCCTGCGCAAATTCATGAAGGTCATTACCTTGTTCCGACGACGGCGGGATTAGGCGTTGATCTGAATGCCGAAGCCTATGAAAAATACGAGTACCCTAATGGCTCCGTTTGGAGTGCCCAACTTGTATGACCCTTACATTGGCCGAGTATCAAATAGTTTCAACTAGGAGGTCGAGATTGGATGAAAATAATTGATGTCAAGGCATACTTGTTACCGAAAACTCTTTCAGTAGCACTATATCGATGGCGTGCGGGATTGCCAGGATCTGATCCTTTTGACCAATCAGCCGTACTGTGTATTGTGACCGACGACGGCGTGACGGGTTACAGTGAAATTCGTCGGGGGCAGATTGCATTAGACTTGGTAGCTCGGCGGCTAAAACAATTGTTGCTAGGCGAAGATCCGTTGTTGAAAGAGTTGCTATGGAAAAAAGTGTGGGAAGTTGATCGCATTGAGGAATTCCCAATCTATATGTTAGGCGCAGTGGACATAGCATTGTGGGATATTACCGCTAAGGTCGCCAAATTGCCTCTGTATCAACTCTTTGGAGGGTTTCGGACGAGTATCCCAGCTTATGCCAGCACGGTGACATTTTCCACCGTCGATGAATTTCTATCTGTGGCTGACCAGTGTCTGGCCTTAGGGTATCCTGCGATAAAACTTCACGCGTGGGGAGACACCCATCGCGATGCGGCGTTGGCCAAAGCGTTGCGACGACATGTCGGAGATGAAGTGCCGTTGATGTACGATGGTTCTGCGGGATTTGATTTTCAAGATGCGCTGTACTTGGGTCAGGCGCTGGAGGATGCAGGATTTCTGTGGTATGAGGAACCGATGCGAGAGTTTAGTATTAGTTCGTATCAGCGTCTGCGCAGCCAGTTAAAAATTCCGCTTTTAGTGGCCGAGACTTCCGATGGTTGTCACTACAATACTGCTGATTTCATTCACTTTTGTGCTGGCGACATTGTGCGCACGAGTACGGCTCTGAAGGGTGGATTTACTGGAGCTCTTCGCATTGCTCACCTGGCTGATGCCTATCAACTACGAGCAGAGGTACACGGTGGAGGATTGCCCAACATTCATGTGGCTTGTGCTATCCCTAATACTACCTATTACGAGTCATTAGTAACAACCAATCCAGTAGTGCGTGAACCACTAGTAGATGAGAAGGGCATGGTTAATGTTCCACAGACGCCGGGAACGGGGGTACAGTGGGACCTTGATACATTAGACAAAATGTCTGTGGCCACCGTGTAAATGCCATGTAAGAAATAGACTATGGGGAGATCTTCTTAGTAGTCTACGCACGCACTAACGCTACCAATGTGGGAAGGTCCACGAACCTGCGGTCCGAATAGAGTCAAGGCACTAGCTTTATTAGCCTTATGAAGATGTGGGGATTGTAGTATTTACTTTAGAAGGATTATTATCAAGGGAGCCCGTTTGCTAAAACCCCCCTTTTTAAGGGGAGGATACAGCGGCTCTTGGGTTCGATGGGTTCAATACCCACCGAACCCAAAGCTTTTGGGGGAGGAAGCCTCGGCCTTCAGGCCGGGGAGGTTTCCTCACCGTATCGAGATCTTCTCGATCATGAGGAGGATATGTGCATGGCGTATGGGATCGGCGTTAATGGCGAGATTGAGCGGTGTCCGAGTGATAAATTGAAAGGCAAAGTCGCCGTGATTACCGGTGGTGGTAGTGGGATTGGGCGCGCAACAGCTCATTTGTTTTCTCGCGAAGGAGCTAAAGTGGTCGTCTGCGATATTAATGCCGCAAGAGCAATGTCGGTGGCTAGCGAACTCGTAGCGGGCAACAAGGAGGCAGTTTCGATCACTACAGATGTATCGTCGGAGCCAGCAGTCGAATCGATGATGCAAAATGTTAAAGACATTTATGGCCAGATCGACATCTTGTTTAATAATGCGGCGGTAATCCTACCAAAGTTTATTGAGCAGATTGAGAACCATGAGTGGCAACGCGTGTTAGGGGTTAATTTAAGTGGCGTCTTTTATTGTACAAAGTATGCATTGCCCTATCTAAAAAGTAGACACGGTAGCATTGTCAATATGGCATCGATGAATGGGCTCGTAGGACAAATGAGAAATCCGGCTTATAGTGCCACAAAAGGTGCTGTGATTGCACTGACTAAGTCTTTGGCCGTGGATTTAGCACCTTTAGGAGTGCGAGTCAATGCAATCTGTCCTGCAGGCGTGATGACTCCTTTATTAGAAGAATGGTTCCAACAACAACCTAACCCCGAACGTGCACGCTCTGATTGTGATTTGTCACATATGATGGGACGTATTGCTACAGCAGACGAAATTGCTCAGTTGGCGCTTTTTCTTGCCAGTAACGATGCATCCTTTATTACTGGGCAGGCAATTCCGATTGAAGGTGGAGCCACATTGGGGTATGGTGTTGGTCCTAAACCTGAGTGGTCCCGTGGGGGGGGAGGGTATTAACCGCCTCACGGATCACTTAAACGGGTAGATTTTTGGTGCCATTCTTGTTCATCGATTGAACACTTGCGAATAAGCAGGGCGCGTCAAATTATTACCGTACATATATCCCTAGTTGAGTCAGGTTCATACTTTCAGGTGGAGCGCGCACCGATATTACGGCTAGATAGATTTTCGCACCAAGCGGGGCCATCCCGTGCAATTTGCGCGATGATCCCATCCGCAATCCCCGTTACCTGACTTATCTTAGGATGTATGTTACGGTATTGTTTGTCAGGCCTCGTGATAGAACGGACAAGTGGACGTGGGAAGTGTTCCAACTATACAAAGAGAAGATGTCTACAGTGCACCACGATTACTGTGTCGCCTTTGGCGATTCGATTAACAGTTGAACGGTATCGACAAAGCCGCGGTAAAAATTAACAAGGAGGGGGATGACTCCATGATTGTTGATGCACACCAACATTTTTGGAATTTAGACGTAGTGTCTTACCCGTGGATGGGGTCGCATTATGGATCGATTTATCGCAATTTTGAGGCGCCCGAGTTGCGACCCCAATTACTGACAACGGGAGTTCAGAAAACGGTGGTGATCCAAGCGGCGAATTCCTCGGAAGATACTGCCTACATGCTTGATACGGCAGAAAAGCACGAGTGGATTGGAGGGGTGGTAGGTTGGGTGCCCTTGGACCGTCCGGATGTGGCTCTCAATCAACTCCAAGGGTTGGCGAAAAACCCGAAGTTTAAGGGAGTGCGGCATTTAATTCACGAGGAAGCAAATCCTGACTGGGTTATTCAGGATATAGTCATTGAGGGATTGAGAGTATTAGCTTCGTTCAACATGACCTTCGACATAGTCGCCGTGTTTCCACACCATTTGAAACATGTGCCTACATTAGCGAAAAAAGTGCCGAATTTAAAAATGGTCATTGACCATTTAGCAAAACCCCCCATTAAAGATAAACAGATGGAACCCTGGAAATTTCAGTTAGAACGGGCTTCGGATCAACCTCAGGTGTATGCTAAAATTTCTGGGCTCAATACGGCTGCAGACTGGAGCGCATGGTCAGCCGATGATATCAAACCCTACATTAGTGTCGCGGTCGACTGCTTTGGGGCTGAACGACTGATGTTTGGTAGCGACTGGCCTATTGCTACATTGGCCGGAAGCTATCATAAAGTCTGGAGAGAAACTTGTAACGCTCTCAGTGCCTACAGCGATACTCAGCAACGGGCTATTTTCGGCGAAACGGCACGAAAATTTTACCATATTAGTTAGAAAGCTTTCGTCTATCGGCTGACTTCTTGATTTTCGATCATGCAGATGGGGTCTAAATGTACGTTATCCGCAATGGAGACCTCCCATGCCCCTCGCGGGGTACACACGCGGATGAAAAAGGGGGCGGACCGCGCTATGATTGTCGTAACCTCCGACCGAGATCGTGTTCACTCTGATGCTTCGAGCTCGTAGAGGAGACGAATTCCGGCCACGTCGAGCACACTTGACTGTTGCAGCCTGGGGCGGGCGGACGCCCGCCCCAGGCTAGCACGTAGAGGAGATTTCTGAGACATTCCGTGGCTGTCGGAGGATTACTCTCGTGAGGTGATCATCATGGAGACGCTGAAGGTGGTCGTGTCCTATGGGACGGGGCTGGATATTCATAAGAAGGTCATTGTGGCGAGCGTGTTTACCCCTACCCTCTCGGAGACGCGGTCGTTTGGCACGCTGACGGATCAGTTGCTGGCGCTGGCGGATTGGCTGATCGCCTGTGGCGTGACGCATGTGGCGATGGAAGCCACCGGGGTGTATTGGAAGCCGGTGGTGAATGTGCTGGAGTCGTATGACTTTTCCGCGGTGCTGGTGGTCAATCCTCAGCAGATTCGGGGGATGCCCGGCCGCAAGACCGATGTGCAGGATGCGCAGTGGATTGCCTCGCTGCTCCGGGTGGGCGTGCTCAAGGGCAGCTACATTCCGCCCCGACCCCAACGGGAACTGCGGGAACTGGTCCGCTACCGGACCAGTTTGGTCCAAACCCGGGCCCAGGAGGCGAACCGCCTCCAGAAAGTGTTGGAGGGCGCCAATATCAAACTCAGCAGCGTGATCAGTGATGTGCTCGGCGTCTCGGGCCAGCGGATTCTGGCCGCCTTGGCGGCGGGCGAATCCGATCCGCAAGTCTTGACGGCCGCGCTGCACGGGATCGTCCAGGCTCACCAGCGGCTCATGCTCAAGGTGCAGCTGGGACACATGACCTTTCTCGACCAGCAAATTGCCACGCTCAGTGATGAAATCACCGTCCGTCTGGCCAATTTTGATGATGCCCTCACACGGTTGGCCACGATTCCCGGAGTCGGGCGCCGCACGGCCGAGATCCTCTTAGCCGAAGTGGGGACATGCAGCGGTTTCCCTCGGCGCCCCAACTCGTCTCGTGGGCCGGCTTCAGCCCGGGCCAGCACGAGAGTGCCGGCCACGCCCAATCCGCCCAATCCGCCCGTACCCGCAAGGGCAGCAAGGCTTTGCGGACGGCGCTGGTGGAGGCGGGGCAGGCCGCCGGCAAGACGCGGACCTACCTCGGCGCTGTCTTCCACCATCTCGCCGGCCGCCGCGGCAAGAAACGCGCGGCGATGGCCACGGGCCGCCACATTCTCATCGCCGCTTACGCGATCTTGAAGGGCCCGGATGTCGTCTACCAAGACCTGGGGAGCAACTACTTTGATCAACGCGATCAGCAGGCGGTGATCCGCCGCGAAACCCGGCGCTTAGCGGCGCTGGGATACAAGGTGACCCTAGAACCCATAGCTCCCGCCGTCTAAATACGGGGGGTGCGATCGCGCATAGGTACTACAATTAGTGCTTGAGACTATTTTTCAGAGGAGTGTTGTTTTCGGTGTAATTAGGGCTTCGAAAGTGGGTGAGATTATTTTGCATATAGATTGACTTTTCGAAGGATATGCCTGTATTATGAATTATCAAATTCGCAGTGTGGGTGATGCTGATGAAAGATGGTAGTAGGCCAGAAGGGGCGCAGGCAGTTGAAAGAGCCCTAGACATTCTAGAGTATGTCTTTGTACAGAATGTTCCTGTGAGGCTCAACGAAATTTCGGAACACTTGAAACTCCACCGAAACACAGCGTATCGCTTGGCAAGAACGCTAGTGGCCAGAGACTACCTGGATGTTGATGATGGTGCATATGTGCTTGGTCCGATGGCCATTGTATTAGGACAGTCAAGCAGTCGGAACAACATACTGCTTCGTAAATCCAGTCCCTATTTACAAGAAGCAAACCGGATTACCGGTGAGGTTATTAATCTTGGCTTGTTACGGTCGCAGGCAGTCTTTTATCTTGGGCGGTGGGAAGATACTACGCAGCATGTTGGCGTGTATGTTCGCACGGGGCAACGTGCCCCGATATATGCGTCGGCCCTCGGGAAAGTCTTTCTTGCAGCTATGACATTGCGTGAACGCGAGGACTATTATAAACGGCAGCCATTGATAGCTTATACGCCGCACACTCTTTTGGATATTGGAGACTTGGAACGCGCGATTCAGGTCGTTCGCGAGCGTGGCTATGCGGTGGATCTTGAGGAATTGTCGGAAGGAGTTTCATGCATTGCGGTACCATTGGTAATTGGCGGCGAAACTCTGACGGCTATTAGCTTGTCTTGTCCGACGATAAGATTTACTCCTGACAACCAAGCGCGATATGTCGACTTGTTGGTGACGGTGTCGAAGAACATTGCGAATGAGTTTGCGATGCATGACGAAGAAAACTGGCTGTTCAGCCATTAAGCCAATTACGTTCTGGATGACTATGTGTTTAAAGAGAGAGAGGAAATAAATTAAGAAGGGGAAGAGGCAAAAATGCGAAAATTTGGGCTTGCGGCGTCCGCGGGAATGACTGCAATTATGGCGATGTTGTTAGCTGGATGTGGCACTTCGCCATCGTCAACTACAACACAATCATCTGGCCCTCTAACGGTATGGGTGGATGCACCTCGAGTTTCCGCTGTAAAGGCGTTTGAGAAAGCTTATCCCAATATACCGATTAAGATGAACCTCATTAGCACCACCGTTTCTAATTCTCAGTTGGAGGCTCAAATCCAACTCTTTAATAAATCAGGCAGTGGTTGGCCCGATGTCATGTGGTTTTCCGCATTGTCGAATATTGCTTGGGCTGCCAGTCCTTCCATTGACTATGCGGCTAATCTAACAAATTTGGTGCCAAAATCTGTCGTCAATGGCTACAATCATGACGCTATCGCTGCTTGCGAAATCGGGGGACAACTCCGGTGTTTGCGAAACGACTACGCTCCTAACGTGCTTTGGTACAATGCGAAGTTATTTCACGAATGGGGCTATACCCCTCCAAAAACATGGCCTCAGTACGAAGCTCTAGGTCTGGAAATTGCCAAACAGCACCCAGGCTATTATGTTGGTTCCGTTGGCAACGGCGCCACTTATCAGTACTTATGGGCAAGCGCATGTCCGGTCAACACTTTGGTGGGATCAAACACTGTAAAAATCGACCTCAATAGTCCGAATTGTACTAAAATGGTCAACGTGTTGGATCCGTTGATTAAAGCGGGAGTATTGAGTAAAAGTCCCTGGTTTAGCTCTCAGATGGATGCAATTGGATCCAAGATGGTTATGACTCCGGGGCCAACGTGGTTTGGAGTTTACTTGTATGAGGAGTCGTTTCACACTCCCGCTGGTGAAATCACAGCTACAGCACCGATTACATGGCCTGGCCAGAATCTTACCGGAGATTACGGTGGCGGACTATGGACAGTCTCATCCCACGTCTCGGGAAAGCTTTTGCAGGAGGCTGTGAAATTTGCACAATTTGTGGCGACTAGCCCGAAAAATCAAGTCGACTTTGCTCCGACGTTTCCAGCTTATGGACCTGACGAAGGGCCGTGGCTACAAAAGAATGTAGTGGGCTCCACTTACTTTGCGGATCCGGAATCTCTTGTGAATGCGTTTAAGAAATCAACCGGAATGGTGTGGACGGGCCATCCCTATCTGAAATTCAGCCCTGAGGACATCTGGGAGACGACGGTCACTCCGGCACTGGATCGGGGAGAAACTCTTCAACAGATTTGGCCTACTTATCAAAAAGCCTTGGTTAACTATGCACAAGAATACGGCTATTCCGTAGTCACGAAATAACTGCAGCCTATTCACTAGTGAGTAGACTGTCACAAGTTTTAGGAAAGAGCGGAGGCAAATACCTGTTCAGCACTTGTTGTCACGGAATTTTAGTGACGATGGATAATGGTTATGTCTTCGTCTCTTCCCTACTAGTCGACGGCGAATCGACTATAGTCTGGTTGGAATCACACGTCACAGATATGAGGGAGGATAAAATATGGCCACGGTGCGCCGCCATCACTTCTCGGAACAGCGCAAGGAAGTGCATCACTCTCAGAAAAAAAGCCATAGGGTGCGTCGGAGGTTGTCATGGGATGCGTGGCTTTTAGTGGCGCCGTTTGTCATTCTGTTGTTTCTCGCTGGCGTCGTGCCTGCAGTGTATGCGGTGGTAGAAAGTTTTACATCCACCACGAGTGGTGGATTTGCTGGTTTTGCCAATTACCATACGGTAATAACTAATTTTAGTTTTTGGTCTTCCTTCGAAGATGTCGGGATCTTGTTACTGGTGTGGTTACCCATTCTCATTGTCGGCGTGGTGCTACTAGCGTTGTTGATCGATGCTACTCGTAATTGGTTTGGACACCTAATGATGTTTATCTATTACATCCCTAGTGCTCTCGTGGGCATTGCTAATTTTATGCTTTGGATGTTATTGATCGATCCGACAGTAAGTCCTATTAAATTTCTACTGCGGGCTATCGGCGTAAAGACTTTAGACGGGATTTTGGCGAGGCAATCCAGCGTGACTTTGGTCTTGGCCTTGATGTTGTTCTTCGAAGGCGCGGGGTCATGGCTTCTGATTGTATATGGTGGGCTCAATAGCATTTCGGGAGAAGTGCTGGAAGCTGCGAAAATCGATGGTTGCAATACATGGCACACGATTCGATACGTAAAGTTGCCCCTTATTGCTCCTTGGATAGGTTATATGGCATTAATGAATTTTGCTTATGGATTCCAGCTGGTTCTAGAACCACAGTTGCTCAGCATCATCGGGCAAGGGTTGATCTCACCGCAATGGTCGCCAAACCAGCTTAGTTATACATTTGCGTACTCAATTGGGAATATCGGGGCTGCGGCCGCCTTGTCCATCATCATGTTATTAATCACACTGGGTATTGCGTTTGTTGTTGTGACCCGAACATCCATATTGGAACGATCGTAACCTTACAGAATTAGGAGGTTTAGGATGAACCACGAAGGTATGATACAACCATCGTCACCAGAATCTAATAAAGTTCAAGATGTTGTTCAGACCCGCGCGGTCGATCCGCGAATACATCGTGAAAGTCGGCTACCGCATCTGCACGCCGGAACTGTCCTTCGCATTTTTGTGATGGTTGTCCTCGGGATTTGTTTTCTGTATCCGATCATCGCGTTGTTGGCGGCTCCCACACGTAGTCAAGCAAATATGGATTTGGGCGGCATTGCCATTGGTAGCTTCGCTAATGTCCACTATGCGTGGAGCCAAATCATGGGATTTGACAATGGGATTTTTCTGCAATGGTTCGAAAACACCGTGATAATGGTGGGAGGAGGCACCATCTTAGCAATCGCGATATCAATCCCGAGTGGCTATGCTATGGCACGCCTCCAATTTCCTGGACGCAGTGTTCTACTTATTGTGACTCTTTTGCTGATGGTGATGCCTAATACTGTGTTGGTCATACCGATCTTTCTCGAAGTAAGCACCGTTCATCTTCTTAATTCGTATGGACCGATAATACTGATTTTCGGATTTTTTCCTTTTGGCGTTTACCTTGCGTATATTCATTTTCGAAATACGCTGCCCATAGAACTCATTGAGGCGGCTCGTATGGATGGTTTGAGGGAGTCAGGCATTTTTTTACGCATAGCGTTGCCGCTCTCTCGCCAAGCGGTCGCGTTAGTCGGATTCTTTGCGTTTGTTGCAGGGTGGACTAATTTCTTTTTGCCATTCGTGTTACTACCTCAAACGCAAAAGGCCCCACTTCCGATCGGATTAATGCAGTTGATTTCTACGAGTCAACTTTTCAATGAAGAGGCTGGACTTAATGTCAAACTGTACATGCCGGAGCTTGCCTTGGCTTCTGTAGTCACTGTATTACCGATATTGTTGGTATTTCTAGTAGCCCAACGATATTTGCAGCGGGGAACAATCATGGGCGCAGTTAAGGGATAACTTCACTTTGTGACTTATGTCATTAAGAAGACCTGCTGGGGACATTTGAGGTTATTAAGCAAAAGGTCATCTATTGAGTAAGCCGAGTAATACGAGGTCTAATTGCTGGAGGGAGGTGAGTTGGACCAATGACACGCTATGGTGGCGTTATCCGGTTAAAACCTGACAAAGTGGATATGTACAAAAATCTTCACGCAGCAGTGTGGCCTCAAGTACAAACAGTAATTAACCGCTGCAATATTCGAAATTACTCGATCTTTTATCGGGATTACTGGCTGTTTAGTTATTTCGAATATGTAGGCGAAAATTATGAGGAGGACATGAGAAAAATGGCCAATGATCCGACGACGGTAAGATGGTGGGCTCTTTGCATGCCGTGTCAAGAGCCATTGGAAACCTGCGGTTCAACGGAATGGTGGGCACCTATGGAAGAAGTCTATTATCAAGACTAGGAATATTGTCTAGGCGCTATCCGGTGTCTTAACAGGTATAAAACTGAGGTGCTCGCCGATGCGAATGGGTCACTACAGGAGTCGTCCTGCCACTGGATAGTGGGTTTAGCAAAGTACACCATATTGAGAATATTCATAGGAGGAGGACACCGATATGCGAATGAAGGATAAAGTATGTCTCATTACGGGGGGGGCCTCGGGAATTGGAGAGGCAACCGCGCGTCTCTTCGCCCGGGAGGGCAGTCAAATAGCCGTAATGGATGTCGACGTTGTAGGAGGACGCAGACTTGTCGAAGAGTTAACGGCCAACGGTTATCCTGCTCTGTTCCTTGAGGGAGACGTATCGGAGGAATTGTCTGCTCGCCATGCTGTTGACAACACTCTTTCGCATTTTGGCCGAATCGACGTCCTGTTCAATAACGCAGGGGTTAGTGCTATCGGAGATGTCGTCGAGTGTCCGCCCGAAGATTGGGATCGGGTTATGCGGGTCAACCTCCGAGGAGTCTACCTCATGAGTCATTACGTCGTGCCCGTGATGCGCAACCAGGGTGGAGGGATAATTATTAATATGTCCTCGACGATCGCCGTAATCGGTCTGGTTAGCCGAGCGGCATATGCGGCCAGTAAAGGTGCTGTGTTAGGATTAACCCGATCAATGGCGGCTGATCACTCGCGAGAGAATATTCGTGTGGCGGCTGTCCTACCAGGCACAGTTTATACACCTTTTGTCGAGGGCTATCTCCGAAGTCACTTTGCCGACCACATGGACGAAGCCAAAGATAATCTTAAAAAACGGCAGCTCAACAACGAGCTGATGAGTGCGGAAGACGTAGCCCAGTCGGTGCTATTTCTTGCGTCCGATGAGGCACGGTTTGCATTAGGCACGGCTTTGATCATCGACGGTGGCGTATCAACGGCAAAGGTTTTTGAGTGATCATCGCATCGAATTCCTAAACGACCACGCACATAACCGGTTGGATGATTGTCGTAAGGCATCCGTTCCTCATGTGTTTAAATGGAAGACCGACGAGAAGGGAGAGAGATATGTATATTCGCGACACCGTACAAATTGGGAACAATGGAACAAATATTACTCGATTGGGTTTTGGAACTGCTCCCCTTGGCTACTTGTACGATCCCGTTGAAGACGATATTGCGGTGTCAACAATGGTGCGAGCTTATCAACTAGGAATTCGATGGTTTGATACTGCACCCCTATATGGACAGGGGGCCGCGGAAATTAGATTGGGATTAGCTTTGAAAACTATTCCGCGGGATAAAATTACGATTGCCACTAAAGCGGGGTATGTTGTTCCGGATTTGCCGAGCAAGGTACCTTCTGATACGCTACCGCAAGATTTTAGTTATGACGGGGTACTTCGGTCATTTGAAGGCAGCTTACGGCGTCTGGATTGTGGCTATATTGATTTATTACAGGTTCATGATCCCGATAATTGCTACGATGATGCTATGCAAGGTGCCTATCGTGCTTTGTATCGATTGCGGGAGGAAGGTGTGGTTCATGCCATTGGTGTTGGTATGAACCAGTCGGCACTACTCGATAGATTTGTGAACGACGGGGAGTTTGATAGTGTGCTCATGGCAGGTCGATACACACTATTGGACCAGTCAGCACTCAAAGACTTGATGCCAACGGCAGTTCGCCGGCATGTTGCTGTCTTAGTGGGTGGTGTGTTTAACAGTGGCATACTGGCCGACCCATGGGCGGCTAATCTTACCTTTAATTATCGCCCTGCCAATGATTACTGGGTTAACCGCTCTCGGGCATTGGGGCAGTGGTGTCGACAAGAGGGCATCCCGTTGAAGGCAGCTGCATTACAATTTCCCCTCGGACATCCTGCTGTAGCAGGAGTCCTCATTGGAGCGCGAACCGTGTACGAAATTGAGGAGAATGTGGCAATGGCGCAATATCCCATTCCGGCAGAATTCTGGCGACAGGGACAAATGATAGGGCTCATTCAAAAAGACGCGCCCGTTCCATTGTAAATGCGTCACTATTGATCCGGCCCAATAAGATTTACGGGCAGTTATGATTTAGCGACAATTATACGCAAAACTTCCGCAAGACGCGTTCGCAATGGACCAATTGATGGGTAGTACTTGCATCGAATTGAGTAGAATTGCGAACGTGTCACATAGGTTAGGCTTTTTTAACAAGCCACACGACTTCATGGTAATTTGTTCGATTAAAACGCGGAGGAGGCCCTCTTGGACACAAGGTTTTAAGGAGTTTGGGCCAGCGGATCACGGCTGACTAATCAGTAGAACAACGCTCGCAGTCATGTAGTGGGTTTTTGGTAATTTCATTGGTTGAAATGGAGGCTATCGTCATGAAAGTAGCTACGGCTTACTACAACGGCTCAGAAGAATTGGTGTGGGTGTCCGATAATGGACCGATAAAGATTAGTCAGATGGCTCAGCTCCACGGATTTGACGAAGGCGCGTGGACAGCTGACCGGATGTTCCGCGAAGGTGATCAGGCGTTTGACAATATTCAACGCTGGGTTGATTGGGCTAAGCGGGAGAGCTTGGAACCCGATACCACTCCGACGTCGTGGATGGCACCGATTCCTTACCCCGGCAAAATTATTTGCGTAGGCCTGAACTATCGACCGCATGCGGCAGAGTCGGCCTTAGACGTTCCCCAGTCTCCAGTCTTGTTTAGCAAATTTCAAAATGCGGTGGTGGGGACAGAGGCTACAGTAAGTGCGCCCCCCGATTCCCATCAGCTGGATTATAAGGCCGAACTCGTGATGGTTATGGGCCGGCGTTGCGTTCAGGTTTCTGAATCGGACGCGCTGAGCTACGTATTCGGATATTGTAATGGCAATGACTTGTCAGCCCGTGATTTGCAGTTCCGTACCAGCCAATGGTTATTGGGCAAGAGCGGAGACGGATTTGGAGCGATGGGACCTTACATGGTGACAGCGGATGAGATTGAAGACCCCGACCAACTTGAAATTATCGGGACTCGCAACGGAGTTGAAGTTCAGCATTCGAATACGTGTGAGATGATTTTTTCATCTCGGTACCTCATAAGTTACATTTCACACTATATGACGTTAGAACCGGGCGATGTCATTTTCACCGGAACACCAGAGGGTGTGATTTTAGGTCAGAAACCCGAAGTGCGAAAATGGCTGGTACCTGGGGAACGGGTCGGGGTTATGGTCGAGGGACTCGGGGAACTAGTCACCTATATTGGAGAACCATCGGACGACTAATCGCACGTGTGGTTGTCGTACGCCGATGAAGATCATTGTTGCGTAGCTGTCCAAAATCTCCCCAGAACAACCGAAGGTAACGGCTGATGTGGTCGGAATAACGGAAAAAGGAGGCCTATTATGCAACCCGTTTACCTGTTTGTCACCTGCATGGTGGATAGCTTTCGCCCAGAAGGCGGAATCGCTGCTGTCCGTGTGTTAGAACGCCGTGGAGCGGCTGTTGATTTTCCGGCAGACCAAACCTGTTGCGGCCAGTTCAGTTTCAATGCGGGGTATCATCACGAAGCTGCCATGTTGGCACGTCATTTTGTTCAGGTGTTCGAAGGCTCGGACGGGCCCATTGTGGCATTATCCGGATCCTGTGCCGCGATGGTGATTCATGAGTATCCATCGCTGATAGCGGATGATGTGGTGTCGACCGGGGGTACAACTTTAGAGGCCGCTAATTGGAAGAACCGCGCTGTTCTAGTGGGTAATCGGGTGGTCGAATTAAGCCAGTGGATCATGCGATTCACTGAGGAGCCGTCGGAAATTCCCAACCCCGTGATCTCTTCGGCTCTTCATCAAGGATGCCACATGCGCCACCTTCTGAAAGCCAATGTTGAACCTGAGGCGGTTTTACGTCAGTGTGGCATCAACCCTGTCGCCTTGGAGGATGCGGATCAGTGCTGTGGGTTTGGCGGAACCTATAGCATAACCGAATGGAAGGTGTCGACCGCTTTAGCGGACTCCAAGTGGGACAGCGTGAAACAATCGGCTCAAGATCACCAGATCGCCTGTCTCACCAGTGCCGACCTTGGATGTCTCTTACATTTGGATGGTCGGCAATCTCGCCTCGGTGAGATGTTTCCCGTGATGTATCTGGCCGAGTTGATCGACCGAGCTGATCAGGGGACGCTAATGGAGATTCGTGGACGGTCGGTGAAGGGGGGATCCCATGGCCGGGACACTTCCCGCTGATTCTAAATCCTGGCGTGAACGTCGCGATGCAGGTCTAAGCGATTCAATTATGCGGCGGACGATTGGGAATGTGACGAGGCGGTTTAGTACGGGACAACGTCAGGTATTTACTGGCTATGCAGAAGAAATCCTGGCCCGCGAAGCCGCCGTAATGGCAAAGCGACACGCTATTCGTGATCTAGATATCCTACTTCCCCTGTTGCGGGAAACCGTACAAGCGCATGGGGGGCAGACGTATTTGGCAGGTGATGCTAAAGAGGCCGTCGCTGTGGTGGTCAACATTGCCCAAACCCGTGGGGTACAACGTGTGATTAAAACCAAGTCCATGTTGACGGAGGAAATTGAGTTAAATAAAGCACTTCAGGCGGTCGGATTGTCAGTTGTGGAAACTGACCTAGGTGAGTATATCATTCAACGAGCTCATGAAACACCGTCCCATATTTTGGCTCCTGCGGCACATAAAAGTCGAGTCCAAATTGAGACATTATTTCGCGACGATGCTTGTGAGCGGGGGATTACGCCACCGACTTCCGATAATGCTGAATCTTTAACCCTATATGCTCGCCAGCGGTTGCGCGATGAATTTCTGCACGCGGATATGGGGATAACCGGGGGCAATTTTGCGGTGGCCGAGACTGGCACGGTCGTTCTGATAACTAATGAAGGCAATGCCGACATGGTAACGACATTGCCTCGCATTTTGGTATCGGTGGTGGGAATCGAAAAAATTTTAGACACATGGGACGCACTAGGTACCATTATTCAGCAACCAGCCATGAATGGCATAGGACAACGGTTATCGTCGTACACCACGTTTCTTTCGGGACCTAGGCGGGACGGGATGGTCGAAGGCCCCGACGAGTGGCACCTAGTCTTGGTCGACAATGGACGAACCACACTGCGCGGCACCGAATTTGAGGATGTGTTGTCATGTATTCGGTGTGGGGCCTGCTTAAATGTGTGTCCGGTTTTCAGGCAAGTGGGTGGTCATGCGTACGGCAGCGTCTACACGGGACCGATTGGCATCGTAGAAACTCCGTTGCTGACCGATTGGACTATATTGCCGGAGCTACCCACCGTGGCGTGTACCGTGTGTCATGCGTGTGGTGAAGCATGCCCCATGGAAATCGATCTGCCACACCACATCATTCAGCTTCGTCAAGAGAAAGTGCGTCGCCACTTAGTGACTTCCGGGGTGACACGCAGTTATCGCTGGTGGGCTAAACTTTGGGCGACGCCTGGTGGATATCGGCGTTCATTACGGTTAGCACGTTGGGGACAGCGGTTGTACCTTAGGCAGGGGAAGTTGCATGACGCCCCCGGGATCGCGCATGGATGGTTTTTGTCACGCAATATGCCTCCGATAGCCTCCGAAACATTTCATGAATGGTGGCTCAAAAACCGCAAGGGAGGATCATCATGACCTCAACATTGTGGCCCACCGATACCAACGTGGGAGAGTTTTCTTGGCGTTGGACTAATGCCGGGGGGATGGTTTGGGAAGCCCGTGGTCGGGAAGCGATAATAAAGACTGTGGAGCAAGCCTGGGATTATTTAGTCATCCCAAATCCGAAAGCTTCATCAGGGCCCGTTATCTATTGGGTGAACCTCGAACTTCAGCATATCGATTGGAGGCATGTTCTCCAACAGCATGGGTCGGTCAAGGCATGGGAATGGGGCTCACAGGGTGACATGCGTAACGTAGCGACAACGGCGATTCTGGGCATTACCGGCTGTGCTTGGGCAGCAGCGGCGACGGGCAGTGTGGCACTTTACGCTTCAGACATCACCGGACTCTGGCCCAGTATTTTGCCACCGGCTCATCTGGTTCTTGTTGAACGGCATCGAATTGTTTCAACGGTAGCCGAAGGCCTTCGGCAGATGACGGGGCAACCGCTGCCTCCTTTGTTCAAAATAGTTTCGGGGCCAAGTATGACCGCCGATATCGAAGGCACGCTGATCATTGGAGTGCATGGGCCGGGACGTGTCGGCGCCATTGTGTATGACGTGTGAAATGCCTGATTGGCCTCCCAACCATTGGGTAAGGTTGCACTGGCAAAAAAAGTCCCCACATGAGGGGAAGGAGCAGAGTAATGGCGAGTGTGGTTTTAAATCATGTGAGCAAGCGGTTTGGCGGAGTGTCGGCGGTAGAGGATGTCAATCTGGCGATTGGTGATCAAGAATTTTTGGTATTGTTAGGGCCCTCAGGATGTGGGAAGACAACGACCTTGCGGATGGTCGCGGGATTGGAAGATCTGACGGATGGAGCCATTTATATTGATGATCGGGATGTGAGTCAATTGCCACCAAAGGATCGTGACATCGCGATGGTGTTTCAAAATTACGCGTTGTATCCGCACATGACAGTGTATGAAAACATGGCGTTTGGACTGAAGTTGCGCAAGGTGCCCAAAAACGAAATTGATCAGCGAGTGAAGGAAGCTGCAGAAATTTTAGGGTTGCAATCACTGCTGATGCGTCGCCCGAAAGAGCTATCGGGAGGTCAGAGGCAACGCGTAGCGTTGGGGCGGGCTATAGTGCGGGAACCTAAAGCATTTTTAATGGATGAGCCGTTGTCCAACTTAGACGCCAAACTCCGGACCCAGACCCGAGTGGAATTAAAGAGACTCCATCAGCGGCTGGGGGCGACGATAGTTTATGTGACTCATGACCAAACCGAAGCGATGACCATGGGGACGCGGATCGTGGTCATGAAAGATGGGGTAGTGCAGCAAGTGGATACGCCCGACGGGATTTATCATCGACCGGCGAATGAATTTGTAGCGACCTTTGTGGGAACGCCAGCGATGAATTTGTTTGATGCCACGTTAACACGGGATGGGACCACGGTTATGGCAAAGCTAGCGGACCAGGCTGTGAAGCTCCCGGAAGCATTGACTCCGGCGTTCATGATCCTAATGGACGCGGCAGTGACGTTGGGCATTCGACCAGAAGACATCACGTTGGTGCAGGACGGGCGGATCCCAGAGGGATCACTGCCGTTGACCGCTACGGTGCGACTCATTGAGCCGATGGGGCATGAGAACATCGTGTATTTGGATGCAGGTCCGGCAAGTTTTGTGGTACGGGCTCCCAATGACTGGCGGGGGGGCGTGGGGGACACGACGACGATGGGATTGGATGGCCGCCAGTTAAACGCGTTTGACCCAGAGACAGAGCGCTCGTTGGTGTACGGAGCAGGCACGGGATCGTGACATCCTAACTACCGCGACGGTGTAGCGAAGGAGGCCCTGTTCGGCGCTGACCCATGTTTTGATGCGGAGGCCATGAAAAATTTATGGGCGGCGCAGGGTATAAGTCTCAGGAAAGATCCAGAGCGAATAACACGGTCAATACCATGGGTCTTGGTTGAGTCCGTATGAGGAGGAACTATCATGGAAATGCACCACGTGTTTCATGGATATTGGCGGCAAGATGGTCGCGTGGGCACGCGCAATCATGTGCTTATTCTGCCGTTATCCCCTGCGGTAAGTCCCACCGTTTCCGCAGTGTGCGCCCATGTGCCGGGGACCGTGGGGGTGGAACTGCACCAGGATATTGATCCCGCGGTGGAAGGATTTGCTTTGGCGGTTCGCGCCTTAAGGGGATGGGTCGACCATCCTAATGTGTATGCCACTGTGATAATGGCCCTAAGTGAGGACGATCCAGTAGTCAAAGCATTGACCGTAAATCTTCCTGATACGGTGCTCTATGAACTCGTGACGTTCGACCAGGCGGGAGGGAGAAAAAAGGCGGAGCAGATGGCGCAGGCAGCGGCCCAGCGCTATATCGAGGCGACGCAGTTCCTGACGCGGCAACCTGCAGGACTTGAGTATTTGCTGCTTGCCACGGAATGTGGAGGTTCGGATGCGTGTTCGGGACTCTCCGCCAATCCGAGCCTGGGGTATGCTAGCGATTTAGTGATTCGTGAGGGTGGCACATCTATTTTAGCGGAGACGACCGAATTAATTGGAGCCGAACGTATTTTGGCGGATCGGGCTACTACGGAGGCCATTGGTCAGGCGATATGGCATACGGTCTCCCACGCGGAGCGCGCCGCGATGCGAATGGGGGTGGATTTTCGCGGAGGGCAACCTGCGCCCGGCAATATTGAAGGCGGAATTACCACGATTGAAGAAAAATCACTGGGATGTGTGCATAAGGGCGGTAGCAGTCCGGTGATGGATGTCATTGACTACGCCGAGTGCCCCAGAACCCATGGTTTGGTGGTCATGGACACCCCGGG
The DNA here is from genome assembly GCA_027309085.1 of Sulfobacillus sp. Classification (GTDB taxonomy): domain Bacteria; phylum Bacillota; class Sulfobacillia; order Sulfobacillales; family Sulfobacillaceae; genus Sulfobacillus. The sequence continues at coordinate 59,247 of DAIDDL010000016.1, read as the reverse complement.
ACATGATGTCATGCAGTTTGTGGGCATGGCAGCAGGGGGAGCCCAAGTCATTGTGTTTACTACGGGCCGCGGCACTCCGACCGGGGCGTCCATCGTTCCCGTGATTAAGGTTTCTACACGAACGGCACTCAAGAAGGAGTTGCCGGACCTGATAGACTTCGACGCCGGCCCTGTCATTGAGGGTTTTTTAACGGTGGAAGAAGTGGGGAGGGCCTTGTTGCGGAAAATTATCGCGGTGGCGAACGGGGAGTTGGTCGCAGCGGAACGTTTTGGCCATCGCGAATTTGGAATTTTTCAGGGGTGGGGGGAAGAAACGCGATGAAAGCGATTCGATTGACGCGATGGCGAGAAGACCAGCGCATTCGGCTCGGCCTTTCCTATGCTGGCGATCGAGACATGTGGCCGGTTGACGACGGCGTGTCCAATGTTCATAGTGCGGCAGATCTTCTAGATTACTGTCGGTCCTGTGATGTCGAGGTAGGGGCATGGGCGAACGACATGTTGGCGAAGAGGGCGATTCGGGTATCGGTTCGTGACGAAGATTTGGTGATCCCCGTGGATTTGAGCGAATTGTGGGCGTGCGGCATCACGTATGAGCGAAGCCGGGAGGCGCGTGAAGAGGAAACCCAACTGGGAAATGATTTCTATGCCCATATTTACCAAGCAGAACGTCCCGAAGTATTTTTCAAAGCGCCCGGTTCTCGTGTGGTGGGACCACATGAGCCGGTGGGGCTGCGACGGGATGCCACGTGGCATGTGCCTGAACCAGAATTGACAATCATCCTGGACGATCGGGGAGCCGTCTTCGGAATAACGGCTGGCAATGACATGACGGCGCGAGACTTGGAGGCTGCGAACCCCTTGTACTTGCCCCAAGCAAAGATGTTTCATCATAGTGCTGCTATTGGTCCAAGCATCGTCCTGGCGTCAACGGTAGACATCTCTCAACTCACCATCGAATTAGAGATCTGGCGACATGATCAGCGCGTGCTACACGACACCACCTCGACGGGTCGGTTGCGCCGATCCGTTGAGGACCTCGTAACCTATGTTCAGCACGAGTGGCCATTAGCTCCTTGGACTGGAATCATGACCGGCACCGGTATCGTTCCGCCCGACGAATTTTTCCTAGAAGATGGCGATGAAATTCGTATGACTATCCCAGAAGTCGGGACGTTGGTCAATGTAGCACGGCGCATCGACCCATCATGGGCACAGGTGCCTCCGGCTGTGATCCGTGTGTTGCGTATCGACCCACGGGATACCGTGGCCGTATCTCTAGGAGAGTTAACCCCAGGCCAGGAGATTACAGTGGGGACGCAAGTGCTCCGGGTGAATCAGCGGATACCATTTGGTCACAAAGTGGCATTACAAGTTATGGCGCCTGGAGATTGGGTCATCAAGTATGGGGAGCGAATTGGCATAGCCACCAGCCTTATTACCCCCGGAGATCATGTTCACACACACAACGTTGAAAGCTACCGGGGACGAGGGGATTTGATGACAGAAAAAGGAGTCGAGCAATAGTGGAGCAGAGAACTGAGTTTTTGGGTTTTGTTCGCGCCAACGGGCAGGTCGGCGTTCGCGAACACCTCTTGGCGTTACCTTCGGTAGTGTGTGCCACGAAAGCTGTGCGTCAAGCGGCTACTTTCATACCGAATGCTGTTTCTATCGAGCATCCTATTGGCTGTGCCCAGATTGGCAAGGATCGTGATCAGACGTTACGAATATTAGTCGGCATTGGTTCTCATCCCAATGTGCGGGATACCGTGGTCATTGGTCTTGGATGCGAAGGTATTCCCGCCAAGGAGGTCTATCACGGCATTAGCCAACACCAGCATACAGCCCATGTGGTGACAATTCAAACGGTGGGAGGAACCCAACAAGCCGCACAGAGTGCCATTGCATATTTGGCCCATGAGAAGAGTGGACCTGAAGTGCGGCAATCTGTATCGGTGGACCAACTGATTCTCGGTGTAGGCACCATTGATGGTTTGGGTTCACAAGGGCACCAGCTGATGGAAGCGTTTATGAGCCGTGGTGGCCGAGTAATTGAGGCTAAGCCAGAAGGTCCTTATATATTACACTACGGATCGCACATACCGGCAGGAATCCAATATGCTGCGATGGCTGCGCCAATAGGCAATAGCGATAGCACGTTAGTGACAGGATTAGCCGCTGCCGGCGCGCAGATTATCATAGCCCAAGCGGATATGCACCACATGGGAGGAAATCCGGTCGTCCCCGTGATTCGAATTGGGTACCAGCCGAAATGGCGCCAAGCGTTGATGGATGATATGGACGGCATGATTGAGGATCGAAATCCTGATGCATGGGTGGATTGGATTCTCGAGGTGGCGAGCGGAGTTCCCACCATGGTCGAAACCATGCATGCGGAAACATTTGCTATCGAACGGATTGGGCCTACTTTATGATCGATGCCCGTCTACGTGCAATAGGATTCGATACAGTTCAAAAATGGCCAGAATCCAAATTTCAATTTTTTATACAATGGTCGGCGGGATAATTTCCTATAAAAACAAGTTTAACTTGAAGGACTGGTAGGAAGTTGCTTGAAAAAAACCTTCTCGTTAACCGATCAACATGGTTTTGTTCGTGTACTACTAAGTTGTGACCCGAGGTCATTCGCTGGGCAGTCGGTATTTATCCTAGGAGTACCCAGAGACCTAGTGAATAATAATTATTCCTCAATTTTAAGTGGGAAGGAGACCGAACATGTCACATCACTCTTCGCCAGTTAGAAGAGGTTTGGTAGGATGGCTTTACGTCTTGGGAGGGAGTGTTGTCCTTGTTCTTGCAATTGTCGTTATCTTTATAAGCCAGACGCCTAAAGTAACCACCAAAAATGTTCCTAAACACCCTAACCACGTAATAACGCGACTTGCCTTGAATAGAGGGCGTTCGTTTCCGTGGAACTATAAAGCATATGGACTCGACGGGCAGAACCAGTTTCTAAAGCGCGGGAAACATGCAACAATTGTGGTGATGATGGCATCATGGTGTAAATTTTGCGCCTACGACGACAAATACGTGTGGCCAACCCTCATCAAGACACATGGCGTGGTCGTGGATATTATTGATGTCTCGACCAATGGCGGGATTGGTAATCCGGGGCCATTTTCGCCACCATTCGACGGGGCCGACCATTTTGGTAAACTGATTAATCGAAGCGGCATGATTACTGTGATGCGTCAATATCAAGTAAAATTCCATCTTGAGGAACCACAAATTTACATTTATGTAGACCCCGGTGGCCTTGAACGATGGCCTATCAAATATTTTCCTACGATTGTGTTTATTAATGGTAAAGGCATTACTCGTCAAATAGCTAACGGGGGTTTATTGCTTCCGCAGGCGCAGGGATTACTTCAGGCCACTTTATGAAAATGTGTGATTCTCATGAAGTGTTGATCTCGAGGTTCACTAATAGGATTTTAAGAACATTGTTGAACAGTTATAGTGGACCCCAGAAACAGCCCTGCGGGCTGGGACTCCGGGTCTCGGTTTCGCCGCCAAGAACACGGCTCACCTCGCGCGGAGTGTAGGGGGAAATGGGTGAACCATCGACCACGCTATGCCCCCAAAAACAGATCCGATTTTGCCATCGACATCCGAGGTACTGTAACTAAAAATCCGTAGAAATATTGTCTTGACAATGGGGTCCTTTATAAGTAATCCTCGCGCATTCCCCTTCTTAGACCTTGAGGTCAAGATTCGCCTGATCAGGTTTTTAAGTGTTCTTCGTGAGTATTCAGGCGGATTTGCAATGGTAATCGGGTTATTTTCACAAAACAAATATTTGCGAAAGGAGGTGTCACATGATGACGGGGTATCGCTTTCGCTTGTATCCGTCCAAAGCGCAAGAACAATTGCTTTTGCGTTGGATTGGCTGTCAACGGCTCATTTATAATGCGAAAGTCTCGGAAGATCGGTATTAGGGCGCTTCAAGTCGCACAGCGCGGTGAATAAAGCCTTGTGCATGTATGAAGATAATGGAGGTGTTTGATTCAATGATCGCGGCTAAAAATGTGATTGCAGGAGAAGAGATGGATGCGCAAAATCGTGAGGACGTATATAATCCGGCCCACACTCAGACTGTGGTTGGCACAACACCCCGCTCTAGTGCGAACGATGTCGACCAAGCTGTTCATGTCGCTAAGGAGGCGAGGGACAGTTGGCGGCGCTTAGGATCCATGGCACGCGGCAATATTTTGTTCCATGCCGCTCAAGTTCTCGAGGCCCATGTGGAGGAACTCGGACAACTGGCCGCGACGGAAATGGGGAAACCGATTGGGGAAGCGCGCGGAGAAGCTCAGCGGGCGGTCGCGATCATGCGCTATTATGGCGGAGAAGGCTTTCGCACCATGGGCGATGTCATTCCTGCCAGTAATCCCCAGACCCTGCAATATACGGTACGGGAACCGCTCGGCGTCGTCGGATTGATTACGCCGTGGAACTTCCCGTTAGCGATTCCCATGTGGAAGGCGGCGCCCGCGTTAGTGTGCGGCAACACCGTCGTGTTGAAGCCCGCGGAATTAAGCTCTCTGACGGCCTATCGGATGCTCACCTTAATTTCGCCGCTGTTTCCCCCAGGGGTGTTCAACCTTGTCTTGGGGCATGGGACAGAAGCGGGGGAAGCGTTGATTCGTCATCCCGATGTTAACGCGCTGAGTTTTACGGGATCGGTGGCCGTGGGTCAGCATATTGCCCAGATTGCCACTGCGCGGGGAATCAAATATCAGCTGGAAATGGGAGGCAAAAATCCCGTTGTGGTGGCCGATGACGCGGATATCGATTTAGCTGTGGACTTTACCATATCGGGAGCGATGCGATCCGCGGGACAAAAATGCACGGCCACCTCACGAGTCATCGTCATGGACGCAGTGCGGGCGGCATTTTCCCACGCGTTGATCGAGCGGGTGCGAACCTTGAAAATGGGCGATCCCTTAGATCCCCAGAACTACCTCGGTCCGGTCGTCTCCCAGGCTCAGCACACCAAAGTGCTCGGACTGATAAATCAAGGGCAAGCCGAAGGAGGCCGCGTGCTCCTAGGCGGGCCGCTCGCTGGAGAACAGTCCGGCTACTTCATTCCCCCCACGGTGTTCGACGAGGTAGTCCCGACGGCAACGATTGCGCAGGAAGAGATTTTTGGCCCTGTGGTCGCGTTGTTGCCGGTTTCCAGTATTGACGAAGCGATTCACGTCGCCAATGGGGTCCGCTATGGGCTGAGTGCGTCCGTGTTTACGCGCAGTCTGTCTACGGCACTAACATTTGTCGCGGACCTCCAGGCGGGAATGGTACGAGTGAATGAGGAGACCGCGGGCGTGGAACTTCAAGCACCGTTTGGTGGCATGAAGGCCTCCAGCTCCCATTCGCGTGAACAGGGCCACGCCGCCATAGAGTTCTATACGGAAACAAAAACAGTTGCCATTCGGGCGGTCTAGCCATGAATTGGGATGCTGGTGGCTTCGTTTACGCCAGGTGGGTCAACCGGCAACAGGAACTGCCCGCCATCCGACCGTCTTACCAGAGCCTCACGTGTCTTGGAGTCTCGAGATTGCCCGGTGATACTGACAACCTTATGGTGTATGCCAAGATCATTGAGCTTGCCACGGGTACCGTGTATTCCACAAGATGCCTGCCACGATCCGCCCGTGGTCTGTGGCCTGCCGTAGTATGAGGGTGGCACCCCGGCCCAGAGAATAAATGAGCAGGGAAATACCCTGTAACAGGGAGGATGAAAAATGGCCGGAGTATTAGCCGGAAAGGTTGCCGTGATTACGGGAGCAGGAGAGGGGATTGGCCGCGGTGTTGCGCTCGAATTAGCCGAAGGCGGGGGCTGATCTCTGTATTAATGACATTCGGTCCCTGGAACAAGGCATGGCATTCGTAGAGGAATTGCGATCCTACAGCATCCAGGCGCTGTATGTGCCGGCAGACGTCAGTCAACGTGCTGCCGTGGAGGCCATGGCCGACCGGTGGGAGTCAGAAATGGGACCGAGATCGATCCTGGTATCCAACGCATAGTAGAACGCACTGGGTTAAGCTCATGCCCCAAATAAAGGACAACATCGTTAAGAACTGAAGAACGGAGCACATACTGTTTTAAGGACCCGTATTGTACGATCAAACGGGACATGGCTGACTATAATGAGGAGGAAACTTTGATGAGATTGCAAGACAAAGTATGTTTAATTACAGGCGCAGGTAAAGGCATCGGGGCGGCTACAGCAGAAATCTTTGCGAAAGAGGGAGCTATTGTTGAAATGGGAGATGTCGACGATGTGGCTTGCCATGAAACCTTAGACCGCATTGTGCGAACCGGTGGTCGCGCTTTTGCGGAACACCTCGATGTCACACGGGAATCGAGCGTGCAGACATGGAAAGACGTAGTCAGACAACGGCACGGCCGGGTAGACGTCTTGTTCAACAATGCGGGCATCAGCGCCGTGGGAGAACTGCACGAAGTGCCGAGAAAGCTCTGGGATGACGCTATGGCTGTCAATGTCACCGGAGTCTACCTCGTATCACAGGCGATCATTCCCCTGATGATAAAACAGCAGGCTGGGGTAATCATCAATATGTCCTCATGCATTGTCCACACGGGCTTGTTGCGACGCGCGGTGTATGCGGCGACGAAAGGGGCAATCATGGCGATGACAAAATCCATGCAAGTAGATTATGCGCCCTATGGTATCCGTGTTAATGCTTTGTTGCCCGGGACGATTTATACGCCATTTGTGGAAGACTACTTGAAAAAGTCATACGACGATCCCATCGCCGCGATCGAACAACTCAAAAAGCGCCAACTTGGTAACGAACTAGGAACGTCAGAAGATGTTGCCTTTGCGGCTTTGTATCTGGCATCAGATGAAGCCAAGTACGTTATGGGCAGTGGCCTGATTGTCGACGGAGGGGTGGCAGCAGGGAAACCCTTTTAGTGTCGGGACAGGCGGCTCAAAAAGAGGGTAAGAAGAGGAGCCCGTTTGCTTCAACGATCACACAACCTATTTGTAACTATTCAGGTACCCTCCAGAGAAGGCGATTCAGCCCTTTGACGGAATTCTGGTTTAAAGCATGTTGGTTCACGGAGATGGCCTGCGGCCATCTCCGTCATCTTGTCGTATCGGCCGGAGGCCGATTACGTCAGAGGCTGCCAGGGCTTTGCCTCAATCACGGATCGTAATACGGCGAACATGGATTGGGGTCCCGCCAACAAAACGCGTCTCAACCACGCTAGAAAAGGAAAATAATGGCGATGCGTCTGGGGTTTTAGTGCTCTGGGGTCTAAGATATTCGCAAGGGAAGGGAAACCCCCGTAGATTTCTGGAATCGGAGCCCACCAAGCATCTTTCAAACGAACGCTATCTCAAGAAAATCCTCGATATGCGGTATCGGCAAGTTCATCTTAACCAAATAAAGGTATTTCTACCGGGGTAAATCCGCGTTTTGTTGGCGGGACCCCACTGTGGAGTATACTCGATTTATTGGCTGGGATGTCCATGCGGCCACCATTGCCGACGCCGGACGCCGTCCGGCTCGCTTCGAAGGCACGTTACTGGCGGAGACGTCCGCGATTCGGCGGTGGGTGCAGCGGCAAGGGAATACCGCCACCCTTTCTAAACGAAGCGAGCCCGACAGGATTGGGCACCGTCCACTTGCTCCAGAGTTTGGACGTGGCGTGCCACGTAGTGGCGCCAGGTGTGTTTCGTCAATAGGAAACGGCTCTTCCGCACTTTTGGTGTAAGTGTGATCCGATGTCGAAATTCCGCGGTATAATATGGACAGATTTTCCAAATGTTCCCAGAGGAGATCAGCTATGTCGCTCTCAATTTTGCCCGCCGTGCCGACCCAAGACCTCACGATCACGGATGATGGGCACCAGTTTTTTCTGACGTTATGGATCGAGGCCGCATCCGCTCCGTGTCCTCACTGTGGCCAGGTCTCGTCCCGTTTTCACAGCACGTATTCGCGGAAGGCGCATGACCTGCCATGGAGTGATGCGGCGGTCTCGGTGGAATTGGTGGTGCCGAAATTGTGGTGTGACAATCCCGACTGTCCTCAGAGCATTTTCTGCATGCGGTTAACTCCTTGGGTGTCGGCCTATGGCCGGCGGTCGGCGCGTTTGTGGGGTCACGCTCAGTGGCTTTACGGTGGTGCGCATTTTGCGAGCGCAGCCGGACCCCACGTTTCCGCCCCCGCGGATTGTGGGCATTGATGACTGGGCGTTAGCGAAAGGGCATCGCTATGCCACTGTGGTGGTGGATTTAGAGCGCCATCGTGTCATCGATATCTTGCCGGATCGCACGGCCGACACCGTAGCCGCGTGGTTGCGGGAGAACCCGTCTGTCGAGACGGTGAGCCGCGATCGGGCCGTCGGGTATGCGAACGCGGCGCGCGAGGGAGCACCCCAGGCGGAACAAGTGGCCGACCGTTGGCATCTCCTGAAAAACTTAGGAGTTCCCCATGCCGCGCTACGCCCGGCAACCTGCGCGCATGAAAATGGGCCTTTCCTGCCCGTTCGCCGTGGCGTAAGCTAGGATTAGCACCCTGTCCCCCCACGGAATTCTCTCTGCCATTACGCATGCGACTAGGAGTTTGTGGTGGGTGCCTCGGGGACCTGAGAGTGTCGCCGCCTTCGGGTGAGCACGTGGGGCAGATTCGAGATCCGGCCCGTCCCCCGAGCCCGCTGGGACCCGGTCGCGTCCGCGACCGAGCACCGGGTGCGGAAAGGAACTGTTCATCATGGAAGTCTTATATGCCCATTGCACGGGGCTCGACGTCCACAAGCGGAGTGTGGTGGCCTGTCTGTGTCACACGGATGGCCGGGGTCACGCCACGTTTACGCTCCGGACCTTTGGCACCACCACGCCGGAGCTCTTGGACCTCCAAACCTGGTTGCAGGCGGAGCACGTGACCCACGTGGCCATGGAAGCGACCGGCTCCTACTGGAAGCCCGTCTATAACCTCTTGGAAGCGAGCTTTACGACCTGGGTGGTCAATCCAGCCCATATGAAGAATGTGCCCGGACGCAAGACCGATGTGAAAGATGCCACCTGGATTGCCGACCTCTTGCGGCATGGGTTGTTGACGCCTAGCTTCATCCCCGACAAGCCCCAACGGGAACTTCGGGAACTCACGCGCCAGCGGACCCAGTGGCTCGCGGAGCGCGCCCGGGACATCAATCGGGTGCAAAAGGTGCTGGAAGGCGCCAACATCAAACTCGCGTCGGTCGCGACCGACGTGCTCGGGGTGTCGGGGCGCGCCATGTTGGATCGCTTGGTCGCGGGAGAAACCGATCCGGCGGTCCTCGCCGACCTCGCGGTCGGCCGCCTCCGGGCGAAATATGACGCCCTCGTGCCTGCCTTGCAAGGCCTGATGGGCGCCCATCAGCGGTTTCTGCTCGAGCAACTACTGGGACACATTGATGAGCTGACCACGCGGATCGCGTCTCTCGACGCGGAGATTGTGCGCCGCGTGGACCCTCAGGAGGCCACGATTTCCCTCCTTTGCACGATTCCGGGCATTAGCCGGCGGACGGCGGAGGTCATCGTGGCCGAACTGGGCACCGACATGACCCGCTTTCCCGATGCCGATCACGCGGCCGCTTGGGCCGGGTTGGCTCCCGGCCAACACGAAAGTGCCGGGAAGCGCCAGCGGGCGGGCACCCGCCGGGGCAATCAGTCTCTGCGCCAAGCCTTGACCCTGGCCGCATGGGCCGCCAGCCACACCAAGAACACCTTCCTGGGGGCGCTGTATCGCCGTTGGGTCCGCCGCATGCCCCTGAAGAAGGCCATCGTGGCCTTAGCCCATCGCTTGCTGGTGATTGTCGTCCACGTCCTCACCGACGGCCAGCCCTATCAGGATTTGGGGCCGACGTACCATGACGCACGGGACCGGAGCCAGATCGTGCACCGGGCGGTGCGCCGCCTGGAGAAGTTAGGCTTTCGGGTGACCGTCGAACCCGCGGATTCCTTGCCGGCTACCGGGTAACCGCGGGTCTCCAGGAGACAGCCGCCCACCCGCCGTTGGCGTGTTCTGGGGGGGTGTAAGTCGTCGTGTTCCGTTTGCGATGGGGGATTTTCGGGGCAGAGAGTATCGAGCATTTTTTGCGACGGCTGTCCCCTTTTGCGAAAAGGCCGTCGCCGGACGGCGACGCGGAGGCTCCTCCCCCGAATTTACCGCCAGAAGACGAACCCGCCGCCCCGGACACGCCGGCTCTGACCCCTCGCCAAATCCGCTATGCCGCAGTGCATCGACTCGCCGAGGCCGGGTGGAAAATTTCCCAGATTGCCCGGGAGTTAAGCTGCGATCGGAAAACCGTGCGTCAAGATTTACTCGCTCCACCGCCCGACGCTCACCCTCAGCGTGACCCGTATCACCATCTATTAGACCCCTTTGAGCCTTTATTGCAGCGCCTATGGGAAAACGGTCAGCACCGACGCGCCGTCCTGTGGGAGGCCTTAAAAAACGCGGGGTTTACCGGGGGGCGGTCCACCTTGGGCCGCTGGATGGCACGGCATCGGTCGGGCGCACCCGGCCGGAAACAGGCACGCCCGACTACGCATAAGTTGGCTCATTGGTTTTTAGCCCGCTGGCCCTACTTGCCCCGCTATGCTGTGCCCTCCCTGACGCAGGTCTTGAAACACCCCGTCCACCGTCACGCCTATACCCTGGTCCATCAGTTTCGCACGATGGTCATGCACCACCAGGAGACGGCGTTGTCCGCCTGGCTGCATGCCGCCGAAACCAGCGGCATTCCGGAACTGGTCAGCTTTGCCGAAGGGATCCGGGAGGATGAGGCGGCCGTGCGCGCCGGGATCCGGGGCCCCTGGAGCCAGGGGATGGTCGAAGGATTTAACAACAAAATTAAGC
>DAIDDL010000016.1:0-48342 GCA_027309085.1 Sulfobacillus sp. | reverse complement strand
CCCCGCGTGCTCACCCGAAGGCGGCGACAATCTCAGGTCCCCGAGGCACCCACCACAAACTCTTGCGCGCATGCGTAATGGCAGAGAGAATTCCGTGGGGGGACAGGGTGCTAATCCCAGCTTACGCCACGGTGAACGGGCAGAAAAGGCCCATTTTCATGCGCGCAGGTTGCCGGGTGTAGCGCGGCATGGGGAACTCTTGCGAAAACGCATCCTCCACACGAACGCGGCGTCATAGCGTATCACCCCCTCCTCCGTCGGATCAAATGTCGGAGGGCTGGTATGGCCTGGCCTTTTTACGGTCCCCCTCGGGCCCGCCGCCGAATACGGCGGCATCGGGGTGACAACAGACAAGCACCGTAACGCGGCGGGCACCTCGTGACAAAGTGCGCCATGGTTTGACAAACGCTTGAAAGTCTTTCACCAAAAATGCGGAAGAGCCATTTCCTATTGACCAAACACATCTTGCTCGCACTGGTGGCGCAGTCGCGCATTGAGGGCCGGCCAGTCGAGCGCCTCCGGCACAGGAACCAAGAAGGTGCGACGCGCATACCCCACCAGCCCTTCCACCAGGCCTTTTTCCCACCCCGACGCCGGGGTCGCAAAGATCGGCTCATACACATAGTGGGCGGCAAATTCGGCGAAGCGGGCCGTCAATTCCCGACCCCGTCCATGCAAAATCCGGTGGACGGCGGTCGTCAGATTATCGTAAATGATGTGGTGGGGAATGCCGCCAAAGAAGTCAAAGGCGGCGACATGCGCCGCCAGAAACGCCTCCAGCCGCTGATGGGGAAACACCTGCACGAACGCCGCCCCACTATAGGCTAGCCGCATGCAGAAGATCTGGGCGGTATATTCCTGGCCGTCCAGCACGATGCGGGCCTCGCCCCAATCGACTTGCGCCGCTTCGCCTGGATCAAACACCAAATCGAAAAAGACCGGCACGGTCTCGGGCTGCAGTTCCCGGCGCAAACGCGCCACATAATGACGCACCGTCGATTCGCTCACGGTGGCGCCGTATTCATCCCGGAGCCGCTGCCAGATTCGGCGGCTGGTATGCCGCTGCTTCCGCGGCGCCGTCTGATCCGCTTCTAACCACTGCCGAATCACTGGGTGGTAGGGACCGAGTTGGGGCGCCGGGGCGGGCTGGGTCCGCACATAGGCGGGCGCCTCCGGGGCCTCCTCCGTCCGATTCAAATATTTCTTCACGGTTTTGCGGGAATAATGCAGCTCTCGGGCAATCCGCCGCACGGACCACCCCTGCCGTTCATGAAGTTGACGAATCGAGTAGATATCGGGCACTGTGACCACTCCTCTAACCTCCGCCCCTGATAGATTGGCTCAGCAAGCCAACCTCCATGGTAGCGGAAATGGGCGAAAAATGGTCCCCTTTCTCTAAGCCACGACCGTACGGCCCTGGCTCCCTTTTACTCGGCCACTCGGCCTTTTCTGGTCCCCTTTTAGTCGGCCATTTACACGGGCTCAAGAAGATACAAAAGCGCTGCGGATTAGCACTCATCTTGATGGTCGCCATGGCGGTCGGACGCATCCGTCAGCAACACCCCGAGCGAATGGGGGTGTATAGTCCCGCAGCGCCTAGGCGCTGGCGAGCTCCTCGCTGGTCCCATCCTCCCCTATTCCCAACTCTCGACGAGAGTGGTCTTGGTGTACCCCAAAAAGAGTCATGCTGCACAGAAAAGCGTAACCAACCTCCTGAGAAGGTGTTCGAGAGCCCAAAAAATGGAGCTATTCGTCATCGCGTATTTCCAAATATGCGCAAAACGGGGCATTAATTTTGAACCTGCGCACGCCTGCTTCGCGAGCGTAGCGGCCCGCTAATCTCATGGTCACTTCGTCTGGAGCATCAACCTGCCCAAATCGGAAATCCCCTTCCGAAACCTCTATTCCAAGAAACGTGATTTCGATGAGATGATTTATTATCGTTTCGGGATCCGCGGAAGGATTGGTCCTTTCGACAAGAGGAAGAAGCTCATCGTACGTGCATACACGTCTTGAACCGGCGAATTCGTAGAGGAGCGCTTCCAACTCTGTACGCGGAATTCCGTTGTCTACAAGAACTGAGTCGAGGACATGCAACGAATACTGACGCTCTGCTTCCAACACATCGTCTTCGCTAACCGTTCCATGTCGCTGATTTACCGCTACGCGTACACAATATATGCAGAAGTAAAGGATATCCCGGGGGCGCGGTATAATGCGCTGAATGATATAATCTCGAAAATTCCGTCCTCGGACCGTTGCTGGAAATATTCCATCTATCAAAACATCGGACGAGGAACTGCTCTGGATACGGGATTCGACCACATCCCACAAGAGGTTTGGGGTCCACGAAATTTGTGCATAACTTAATTTATCTCGTTCGGGCGCGTGCACATGAATATACTTGAATATATCGTTTCGCACGAAAACGACCAGCGAAATATTAATTCGATTGTACCGGGGGGTTGTACGACTTAGGTCTCGTGAAAGATTTTGTGACACTTCTAAGAGGCCCATAAAAAACTCGCTGAGTGCGGGCAAATCCGCTGATCTGCCCCAGCTTTTGTCCAAGTTATCCATTAGGATTACAACGCGAGCCTTGTCTGTAAGCAATTGACCCAGCACAGCCCTCAGTTTCGGGAACAGGTTGGTGTGTAGCGCTTCTGACACCAGCAACCGTGAATCATCTTGTGCGCGAGACCTTGCAATTGTTTGAAGCGCGGTGCCAATACGCACTGCAAAGTCCGGAGTAACCCAAGATTGATTTTCTTCAACAAACCGAACCAGTTGCATCTCAGCATCGGTCCAGATGGCTGGAGATTTTTTACCAATACTGTCATCCAGAACTCGAGCCATTTCAGTCATCAACAGCAACTTCCATATACTCTCAACAAAAAATCCGCGTTCTGACCGAGCAGAAAACATCGAAAGCACCTTCAAGACGCCGTCTACCTCATACGCTACGGGCCGAATTGGAATTACCTCGTTTCGCCGATCCTTGAGCAACTCAGTTTCAATTCTAATGAGGTTTGCCGTCTTACCGGTGCCCTTTCGACCCACAAACAACGTTTGGTTTCCCATGAGCGCCTGCAGATACTCAGCGGTCTCAACGAAGTAGTTCTCCAACCGATCCTCTTCGTACTCGGCGACGTATTCTCCCATGTCGATGGTTCTCAGGAAGTTGGCCGTACGGGACTTGAGTGTTGGTACACTGCGCTGATGGTAGCGACCTTTAATCTCGTCCAACCAAGGGGCAACATGAAATATCGCCTCATCGGCTGTACCGTGTACCTTCAGCAATTCGTCGAAGTCCACGCGCGTATGGTAAGGGCTATGCGCTAGCATTAGTGTGGCAACGTCCAGTCCAACGGCCATACCCGCAATTAGAGCATACTTAGCATTGAATTCCGCATTAGCGTCGATATCATTGCGCTTCAGGTGAATGACTGTCCCTAGACCTTTTCGCAGGTTATTTACATACCATGCCAGCGGTTGCTTCATTTCTGCAGGATCGTCTAAAACAAGAGGAACTGGTGGAGCATTCCCACTAAGATACTCCGCAAGGTTAATACTCGCCGTAGTGCCTGGTTGCACTGTCAAGTACAGAATCGAAGGTCGCCCTGCCGTTTCAGTAGTAAGAAAGTCATCCAACAGGTAGTGGGTGTTCTTCGCGGCCCGTTCTATGCCGCGCGCAAGGTCTTGGAAATTTGTTTGTGTTATGTAGTGGATCGTGCCTAATCCTAAGGATTTGTAGATACGTGGTGATCTAGGGTTCGCGTCTGGATCCATGCTAATCCAGATTTCTTTCCTCCTAGCAATTGCGTACCCGAGTTCGAATAGAACGTTGTCGTTTAGGTATGTGAGGTCACAAGCAAATACGTCAGATTCTAAGATGCGCTTTCTCACGTCATTCCAAATTACTACACCGGCGCTGTCCAATTGCTCCCAACGAAACACCGAGTATTCCGGATTTTTGTTTAATAGATCTGCTGCCTTCCGAATTGTTTCGATTAAATCTGTTGGCTGCCCTGGATAGGCAAAGAAAATCGTTTTCATTAGGGAACCCCCCCAGACTACAGTTGGTAGAGCACCGAATTCATCCACTTCGACCTTTACTTAGTCGAGGTCTTATTGCCCCAACCATTTGCCATATATAATCTTCCCTCATGTCAATTATAATCTGGATATGTGCTAAGAAACAACTTTCTGGAAGGGTGCTCAAAGACACGGCTCTCCTTTACCTACCTCGCGACCGAAGAGAAACTCGCCAAGAACAACCCAGCCTCGAGGCCAAGTTCTATCTACCCCCAGGATTTTAAGCTTATCGCGATGACGGTTGCCAATATCGCGATGACGGTTGCCAAAAACAAACAACGCCGGCGCAAATGGATCCCAGTGAAACGCTTCTTGGACGCGGACGGCGAGGCCGTCGATAGACTTCCGCAGTATATATTCGGTAAACCCGTTGTTCATCAGGAAGGTTTCGTGCGCTATGTGGCCTAAAAATATTTTTCTGAGAGGGCTCGACAGCACCCAATTGATCGTGTAATCATCTATGGTTATGAATCTGATGACGTGGCTGTTATGGAGGCAGATCGTTCTCTCCTTTGATTTCGCTGATTCCGCGTATGCGGAATGTGCTCAACAACGTGTGGTCTTACAAGCTTCTGTAGCTCAGCTCACCCAACAACCTTGACGGGCAAACTCGCGGCGTACGCCGCGAAAATCCGCTTGGAAGCGTATAAACCTTTCTCAAAGACAGAAATTGAAGCATATGTATACTGTGCCTATATGGCCCTGCTGCTGTGGATGTGCATGCAGGTCGTGGTGGCCAGAATCACGAGAAGCTCGGCATCACTTTACCCTATCCGAATGGCGCCTTACAGCCATCACTTGCGCCGCCTTAAACAAGATTATCCAACCGATATAGATCATCCGCAGCGGGAGCGGTTCACCGCCAATGCAGTGAGCTGAGCCTCAAGCAACGCCAAGCGTTGCTGCTGCTGGGGATGAATTCTCGTCGCTTTACGCAAATTCCCTCCGGATAGAAGACAGGTCCTACCCACCCACGTCCAATCGCCGAGGGTGGGTAGGTAAAGGAGAGCCTCGGGGCTTGGCCGTCATGGCGAGTTTCCCTTGAGCGTCCCCTTCCCTGTAGAACCGGACGTGCGAAATTACCGCATCCGGCTCCCCGATTATCTTGCCATCATGCGGCGCGGTCGCAGCTTGGCGGGGGGCACCCAAAACCAGCGTTGGCTGAAATACCAGCCTTTCCCCCGATGCCCGCGTTGACTACGTCGCCGCAACACCTGAATCCACGCATACTGCACCTGAAGGCGAATCGTTTCCAGTCCCGCAGAGCAGCCCGACAGCCCAACATATCCGTAGTAGCCACGCAGAGCGCGACTCAGATATTGCTGCTGAGTCAGCACGCTCGCATGCATCAGCCGATGCAAGGTGGATTTGACCTGCAGGAGAAATTTGTGACGGCTCTTGGAGGTCGGGTGTCGTTGGAGGCGCCACAATCCCGAGCGAGTGCGGGCGCCGAAGTACCGGAACCCGAGAAAGTCGAACCGCTCGGAGGGGACGCCGCGGTCTTCCGCGTCACGCCACGCTCGCCACCCAAAGGCCATGAGCCGGGTTTTCTCTTCCGCCAGTTCGAGACCGAACTTGGCCAAGCGTGCCGGCAGTGCCGCGGCGAACCGCTGTGCGTCCTCTTTGCGTGCGAACAAGACGAGGAAGCGAGTAACCCCGGGGATTTTCACCCCGAGGGGTAGGTAAAGGGGAGCCTCGGGGCTTGGCCGTGCTGGCGAGTTTCCCTTGAGCGTCCCCCTCGTATTTAGGTGCACCAACAAAAAGCTGGCCATTTCGAGCCGGTAACATTCCGGTCTCCGCGAGGAGTATAGCGGAAATGGGCTAAGAATGGTCCCCTTTTGTCAGGCTAGGGCCATACGGCCCTGGCTTCCTTCTGCTCGGCCATTCCGCCTTACCTGTTTCCCTTTTAGCCAGCCATTTAAGCCCATAATTGCGTCATCCAATAATGCCTACTTTTAAATCATGTGGTCCATTTTGTTCTACGGAAAACGCGCGGATCTGGTCAAAGTCCCGCGGTGAGATGTGTAACTTAAAAGGGAAGAGCCATGAGAGATGCTCAATATCTTTCAGCGTCAGACGCGCGGCTTCTTCTACCATTAACGCACAATATGTGAGAAATGCAATCGCCGCTGAAGTTCTCACTACAAGGCGCGGTGCGGCCCTGTAGGCGCCCCGGTCTGAATGTATCAATGCATTCCAATCAGTTAACGTACTCAAAAGCTTCCGAGTGGCGACACGAACCTTCTCCGATTCTCCCAGCCTCCGAATGATCGCTTGGTTAACGTGACGCGTGGTCAATTCGTCTCGAATCGTTAGAAGCCTGCCGATATCTGAAGCACCTTGCGCCGCGAAGGGATAAGCCACCATGAGAAGTCCCCAATATGCAACTTCCCGCTCGTGTCTTAACACTTCAAGCAGTAATTCTTGGCCGAGGCCGTCCCGCCATTGAGGCCGTGCCCATAAACGAGTGAGCACCGTAATCGCCTTCTTACGAGATCCATTTCCTAAAATGTGCCCCATTTCCGGTTTCAACCGCGCCGGACTAAGGCTCCCTTCTTTAAGCCAAATGGCCGCTGCCATGTCCATATCCCCGTGATGAATGCGGTAATCGAATCCAATCTTGGGTCCCGTCATGGCGCTATCCTTATCATCGGTACCATAAGTTCCTCCATCGATACCCCTCCATGAGACAAAAGCCGCTGACCTCGGCTCGCATACGCCTGACGCGACGGCGCCAACAACGGAACATAGTCGGCCGGCAACCCAGATAAGTGCGTCCACGGCGTGCCCCACTCGGCGGCTACCTGCTCGCGAAGTGTCTGGGACCCGAACACCTGCACACGCTGACCCTTGGACTCGGGAATATCGCCCGTCGGCGGTCGACCAATGCCTTCCACAGGCACATGCCCATGGTCGCTGGTAATCACCACTTGGAAACCCTGGTCAACCATGCCAGCAATCATTTTCGGCAACCATTGACGTTCTTCGATCCAAAATCTGAGGGTTTGAAGAAGTTGCTTTGTACCCATTGTAGTTGAATGCGCGGACACGTCCACGGTATTTGCTACCAATCCAACGATGTCACACGCCCCATCGTCCAAAGAATCTAGTAACTCGTCAAAATTCATCTGGTCGGCCGTCTTTTGAAACCGTATCGTTGCCGGATCTCGGTGCTTTTGACTCCAAAATTGCCTCCACAAGTTCTCTTCCCCGCTGGTCGTCCCCAAGGACTGGCCAAAATCACGCGGAACTCGTCCGGAAAAAATGGCTTTCCGCGACACCGACGTAATGGTAGGTACCCAGGCAAACACCGCCCGTTCAGTGACCTGATATGCGGTGAGGTCTATCAACGACCTGATATACAGCCAATCCGCATAGCTCATGCCATCAACAACCAGGAGGGCCCATTTTGCGACATCGTTCTGATGCTCCATGTAGTGCACCACTTGATGCACCATCACGGGAGTGGGATAAGGCGGAAGACTCTGCAACAACCCATAATCTCGATGAACCCATTCTTCAAATCGTTCATCCAAGGCCTGAAGTAATGGCACATCGCCGCCCTCGAGCCCCATATAGGCGGCCAGTCGCAGGGTCGCAATATCCTCCGCTCGTTGAAGCCAATCTCGTCCGACGAAGTGCTCCTGGTCGGCAAATTCGTGCAGTTTCCGAGTTAACACGGAAGAGACGTGGGTGATTTGATCTCCGATTTCTGAATCCCAGCCGAGAAGCCCGAGCCAATAGCGAGCTCCCCAAATCATCTCGCCACCTGTGAGAGATTGGCGCAAAACCGCTTCCCATGTATGCCGGGACGTGAGGGCACTGCGCATGGGTACAGGCACTACCGATTGCCACCGACGCAACATTTCGGCTAGCATCTCTACGAGCTCCCCGGGGAGCGGGTAGCTCCACCGGTGAATTTGTGAAATAAGCGCCCAGACATCCTCACGGCTAGTGACCAATTCAGGATCCACGAAATAGATATCACGTAATAGACGGAGCGCAGTGTCTAGGCGATTCAGTCGCCCCGAACCGACTGAGCTGTTTACCCGAAAGGCACGGTCGTATAACCGTCGATCCAAATCCGCCATGATATGGCGATCCAGATGGGAGAAAAGATGACCGACTGAGAGGTAAATCGGCTCTGCTTGATCCAACACATCAAACGGTACGCTATCAAGATTCGTGCTGGCAGAGCGCACCAATAAACGCGGCGTCGCTTGGCCGGAGTCACGCAACTCACGAAAGTCCTCTTCATAGCGCACCCGAAAAACCCACGGGTCATCATAAAGCATTACCGAAAATCTCAGTCGTTCCAACTGCTGCAGCAAATCTTCATCCAAGAGCAAGCCATCGGGGTCGGAGATAACGCGTACCCTCACCCCTCCCGAAGTCAGGTGCTTCAATACCGTGCTCCGCCAATTCGCGTTCACGAGGCATCCACCTCGAGTATCAGAATAGGTCGGAGTTCGGGATGAACCGTAGCCGCGTCCTCAAGATTCCTCAATCGGACCGCGTACTCGTCCTCTAAGCGTCGCAAACGCACCGCTCGCACGTTAGCCAACCCCACTCGCCCAATCATGTCACGCCGAACACGAAACGCCTGCTCCATCGCCACGTGCTCCTCTTGTAGGCGCACGATATGTATGCCCTGAAGCTCGCGATAGAGAGGTTCTGTTTGCTGCTCCGCGAGATGAAAGAGCTTGTGCCAAGATTCCTCGTCAAGCATGTGACTCGATAGGTCCACCTCGCCTTGAAAACTCAGATGCGTGATCCGCTCCCAGATCTGAAGAGCCGACGCCTGAAAGAGGCGGCCATCATCAGATAAAAACATCGGGAGAATACGTCGGTCGTTCTCTTGACCGTACCACAGTCGGAGTTCCCATAGACTCCATATTCCGCGCAGTCCTTTCGTAAATTGTGTCGAGGCCAGTCGCGCCAACGGTGCCCCCAGTGCTTCATGCGGCAACTCTTCCAGCATTCGCTGGATTTCGGGATGATCCAAGGCGAAATAGGTTTGCTCTACATCGTCGCTATCGGGCCTAAAGACCACATGGGGCAATACCGTTCCGTTAGGGAAGGTAATCGTCCACCCCAACGTAGTCCGCTGGACTTCGCCCCCGCGCGCCATGACATAATGCTGTACCATCGACGCCATCCAACCGGGGAGTGGATGATGTAAAATCGCCTTTAATCGGTCGAGGTCAGGTGGTCCTGCTTCAATCGATTGATTCAGTTGGCGGGATTGTTCCGCCGTGTCCCGCACACTATCAACCAAGCATGTAAGTTCTGTATCCGTCTGGTCTGGATTCATAATGGCATTGACAAAGAGCCCTTGATAGTCGACGTCGAGTCCCGACGAGTCCAACACGTCCCCCAATTTATCGATGCCAAGTTCCGCTAAAATCCGCTGCAGCTTATCTAGCAGCACTTCCTGCACACGAAACTCCACCGTGTCCTTAATGGAGAAGTTAAAGGCGCGCACCAAATGGCGCTGCCCGATGCGGTCTACGCGACCGATCCGCTGTTCAATTCGCATAGGGTTCCATGGCAAATCGTAGTTCACCACAACATGTGCAAATTGTAGGTTCAATCCTTCACCGCCAGCATCTGTGGAAATGAGAAATTGACTAGCCTGGCGGAATTCATCTTGCATGCGCAGACGCTCAGCGATCGACATCTGCCCGTTCAAAATGCTAACCTGATAGCCATAGTTTATTAGGACATGGGCCAAGAGCTCTTGCGTCGGCAAAAACTCGGTAAAAATCAAAAACTTGGTCTCACTCGATTCTCCATGACGAATGTCATCAATCAAGGCAATCAACCGGTCAACCCGAGCATCCGGACTTTGAACCGCTTGACTCGCCAGTTGCACGAGCGCCTCAATGGAGGTTCGATCACGCAAAGACCCCGCATCATCGAGCGCCGCTTCCACCTCTTCCTCCTCGCTGATGGTCCAATCTTCTTCCTCAGCGGATGTCTCCATGGTGCTAATCCGTCTCCGCAACGCGCGTTCAACCGCAGCAGGACTGGATGTGACCATACGCTGCATAAGAATCAACAGAAATGTTTCCGTGAAAGCCTTGGCTGCCACCGCTCGCCTGTATCCTTGTTGAACGTATAAGGTGACCGCTTCGTAGAGTTCTCGTTGAATGGCATATCGAGGGCTTTCCCAATCCACCACAACCATCTCAACCTGCCGCGGTTGGAACAACGAGGCTCCATCAGCGTTTACGGCTGCACGCTTTGCCGTGCGCACCACGTAGGGCCGCACCAACTCTGGACTCAGGTTTTCTTGCTCGGCAAATCGCTCCGCATCCAACAACCCGAGGAGCCGGCGAAACTGATCGGATTTCCCTTGATGTGGAGTCGCCGTGAGGAGGAGCAAATAGGGTGCGGCTGCCGCTAGTCCCTGGCCCAGTCGATAGCGGGCCACGGTCTCGGTGTTCCCCCCCAAGCGGTGCGCCTCATCGATCACAATGAGGTCCCAACCCGCGGCCATCACTGCTTCATATCGCTGCTGGTTATACTGAGCAATACACTCCGTCTCCCATCCTCGGCGCCGCGCCAACGGTTTAATGCCGTCTTGGGACACAATGAGTTGGTCATGTTGAGACCATACATCATGGCCGCCCCGCAGATCCTCACCACCCACCACGCGAAACGATTCTCCAAAGTGTAGTGCCAACTCATTCGCCCATTGATGAAGGAGTCCCTTCGGGGCCACGATGAGAATTCTCTTCACCTTTCGACGTAACTTAAGCTCCCGGATGACCAATCCCGCCTCAATGGTCTTTCCGAGCCCGACTTCGTCTGCTAACAACAGCCGCATGTGGTGTTCCCGGACCACCCTGTCTAAGACCTCAATCTGATGGGGCAGTGGCACTACCCGGCTGTCTAAGGGCGCAAGCAGCACATCTCCCGGGAGGGCTTGGATAATGCGCGAAGCATAAGCGCGGTACAGAATCTCCTCTAGACTGGGTGAGGTAATGTCCTCGATGGCCTCAATGGGCACACGAAGAACATTCCCCGTCTCAGGTATCCAGACGTGGGCGAATTCTTCGCCAAAAACCCTTTCGCGCTGGATCACCCGCCCTCGCTGACGCGATTCGCGGAGATACACCCAATGGCTCACTCCAACATCACCCGAGCGTTGCTAGTAAATTGCGTCAGGAAGATGTCTTCGTTGACAGCCGTTGGTGGCAGATGATCACCAACCAGCAAAATGGTGGCGTAATCCTTATCCGTCCAGAGCTTCTGGAATCCCGCCTTCACCACCTCGGATCGAAACATTTTCAACCGTTTGCTGCTCTTCCGCGATTCTTCGATATAGCCTTCGAATTCCTTCCAAAGCTTCCTTTGACGAATCTTCTCAATGTCGGCCATCCGATTTGGATCCGGCACATACCAGCATTCCTTCATTTTCTGCCGCATCTCATCCGTGATGGTATCACCCCGGTACTTGGGATAGTTCGCGCGGAGATAACTCAGAAGGCGCTCCGGCATCACCGATCCCCCATCGTATTGAAGAAAGTTGTCCTCCAATACGTTCCGAAGCTCGGGCAACTGCTCATATTTGTCAATGTGCTGAATCGTCTGCATGAACGCTGGCTGCAAGTCTTGGTACGTTTGTGGCTTCGTCATAAGCCGCTGACGGATCCATTCAATCGCCGAAGACTCATTGGAGACAAACAAATCCGCCTGCACAAATTCCTTGACCAAAATCCGCTTCTGATCATACTCTAAAACCTGATCATCCAGAAACACCATGCCATCCCTAACGGGATATCGTTCCGTTAACAAGCGTTGGAAGTCTGCCGAATTGGTAATCGGCAAAGGCCATCCGTGCGCCACATAGTATCCGACAAACCGGTCATAGATGCTGCGTGGCGTCCGCTCCTCAATCGGTTCAGCCTGCCCCTTCCGGCCCAAGAACACGGGCAATTGACGCAGGTGCTCATCGACGAAAGCCAAAACCCCGGCATCCTTGCGTTGCCCCTCCTCCACGCGATGAACCATGGATTCCGACGGCTTATACGCCGAAATGACGAGGTCCTTTTTCACAGCTGTCGTTGTCGTCACCGCTTTAAAACTTCCCTGCCGTTTATCTAATGCGGCCACGTTGGCTATGACAAATCCTGCCTGCTGTATCGCCTGTTGGATCGCGCTCCAAATGCTGGTTTGTGTGTTACTGAACTCGACCGTCATCCACCGGCCCGGTTTCAAGACGCGAAAGGCTTCCCGGAAGTTATCTGCCATCAACGCCTGGTACTGGGGTAGCCCCTTGCCTTGAACTCTATTGACAATGGCTTCCTGTTCATTGTTAGTAAAAACTTTAAGCCACGCTTCCCAGAGAAAGTTTAGCTCGGAATACATGATGTTGGCCCCAAAGGGGGGATCAACGAAAACGTAATTAATTGAATTGCTTTTCCCAGCCCAGTGATGAAAACTCCCAGCTTCGACCGAGGAATTTTTGTGGACATCACTTTTGAACGTCAATGCTTGATATCCAGAAACGTCTCGAATACGAAACTCAAGCATGGATAATGCTGAATATTCTATTTGATTCGAAGGGATATAAAGCGTTCCCGCTAATACACCTGCTGTTTTTGATAGGTTGGTGTTTAGTCTGCTCACTGCAATCTTATGCATCTTGCTTGCTCGGGGAAGGAGATCTCCTACCAATGAAAATACCTGTGGCTCCTGCCGGGAGGTTTCGCCGAAGGCGGCAAGACCTCTTAGATTGCGGCGAGAATAAAACTGATGCACATGCGTTATCCCGATCGCATCGTTTCGCCGGCTTTCGTCTCCATTCGGCATCCTATCCGTCGGAAACCAGTACGGAATGGGTTCTTCACTAATGGCTTGCAACAACGCCAAATCGAACGTATCCGGGCTCTTTTCCTTGCGGGTTTTCCCCACGGAGTAATTGATGAGGACCGGAACCTGCTTGGCTTGTTTCACCGTTTCTTGGATCGCATCATCGTAAAACGTGGTCCATGCTCTTTCTAGAACCCGTTTGGTCACTTCTACTTCACAATGCGGACAGGGAAAAGCATCGCGGACTTTACCCGCTTCCTTGTCCACGGCGGCCTCCCAAAAGACCAGTTCTTCGGCACAATGCGGGCACACAAAGACATCAGACCACACGGTATAGTTGATGCGGCCCCAATGCAGCTCCTTATGCTGTGCAATATGGTGGGGATCAGTCTTGGATAGCTCGACTGCTTGGGATATTTGTCCAGCTGTGGGGCTATGGAGCGTAAGGTACATCCATCCGCATTCCTGTTCGATCTCATTGAGAATCCGTTCCGCTTCCCGCTTAAATTGGGCAGGGTCGACAGGTGTGTTGTAGTTATATGCAATAAATGAGGCAGCGGGGCTCAGGTCATTCAAAATAGCGCGACGCGCACCAAGTTTGGAAAAGGGGACCCAGTGCCCCTCTTCGTTTTGGAGTATCGTCCCATCCGCTTCGACTTTATAGCCCAGCGATTCCACTACAGATTTATCTCCGCAAAACTGAGCCGCCACCCCCGTCATGCCCGTTCCGGCAAACCCATCGAAGACAATATCCCCGGGATTGGTGTAGTGCAGAATATAGCGCATGATAGCCTTGTGGGGCACCTTGGTGTGATACGAATGGGCATTATAAATTGGATCATTTTTTCCCTCGGAGACGTCGGCGGCATAGGGCTCGCGATGATACGGCTCGTCAACCTCCGGACGCTGCCTTTCCCATTCCGCCACAATTTCTGGAATAAACGGGTTGGGACATGCAGTATAGTATGGTGGGTCCGAGAGCGCCAAGATATCCTCATCCGCGCCAATCGAGAAGCCGGGCATGGTCCTGAGCTCCGGCAGTTGCTCCCGTAGGCGTTCACGGAAGAACTCACGCCGTTCCTCATCACTCTCAAACACACGATCCAAGCAGGTCACAGGACCCGTCTTCTTGTTATCGACGTATCGTAAGTCTAACTCGTCCATGGGAACCTCCTCTTATTTAGCTCCTAAAAATAATGCGTACGCGATTGGGATCATGGCCCACCAGATATTCCTCAAGAATCTCCTCAAGACGGGCCCTTGCCTCATCGGGCTTCAATGGAATTCCGTCGCCCAATCGCTTGAGCAGATGCATAACACTAATTTCCGTCGCCTGAATCCCCTGGAGCACAATCTTCAAATCATCGGCAAACCCTCGTGGCAGCGGCAACGGCAGCTTCCCGGTGGCGGCTAAAGACTGAATCGCCTCGCAGTTTTCCCCATCAAACAAGCGCAAGGTCTCGGTCACGCCCGGGTCTGACAACGCGTCTTCCAAGCGCTGCGCCCATGTGCTGGAGATCGTGGCCACTTGAGATTCGAACCAGTCCAGATCCTTATTTACATGTCCTTCTATCAACGGCTTAAAATGACAATGAGGACACTCTGGCTGACTTTTGAGATCTGCCTCCGTCAGGCGTGTACACACCTTCAAGTCCACGAGCGCACTACGGAGTTCATGGAACCCTTTTCCGTCAAGCCATATCCCCACGGTACTCAGGGTATCTAGCGCCTGCCATTCCGCACTTTGCGTGAGCTTTCCACGCCGGTCGTCCTCGGCTTTGTTCAATCGGTAGCGTTGGTGCAAAGCGCGGTATGTTTGGCCATAGGACGTGCGCAGTGCTTCCAACTGGGCCTTTATGACAGTTGGCGCCTCAGTGGCCACTCGATCAATAAACCCTTTCTGTATCTGGGACAACTGTTGAAGCCACGGGCTCTCGGCCGGAATAACTTGCGCTGCCGTCTCCAGATAGCTGACTAACGGACTCAACGTTTCATAAGCAGACTTCAACGTACCGAGTTCGCGCGCGATCACGCGGTAGTCGTCTGAGCGCGCATTCACCTCATCCGCATCCTGGTTAAAAGCTCGGAGCTTGCCCACAGTGTTGTAATTTTGGACCTGCTCGAGAAACGCTTTGACGTCTTCAATGCGTTTCAGCCATTCCTTCCGGCTCTCCTCAGTCAGCAATGGTTGACCAAAAAATCCCATGTCTTGCCTGCAGAATTGCTGCAGGGCAATGGTCGCATTGATCGCATCACCGACTTTGCCTTGCAGTGTGGGAAGCACGTCCTCCCATTTGCTCTCATCATTTACATAAGCAGCCGGCATATCAAAGAACTCAAAGAGCGCTCGAATGCTGCTTCTCGCTACCCCCTTGGGCTTCTCCACATGACTAAAGTGCATCAACTGTCCGCCCGTAAGTTTACTGAAGTCTCCCAGGCGTTCGGGGCCATACTTTTCTTTGCCTACCGTCACTACCACATCGCCACTCCAAATGAGGGCGGAGAAAATCACCATGAGTAGTGCGGGCTCCAGATGAAACTCGCGGGTATAGGCGATATCTTCGACCCCGCCTCGTGTCTGCTGTATTTCCAGAATGTCTTTTCGATTGACCACATGATGAGGAGCTGGAGCCTCCTCCATTAACCCGAGTAGCCACTGTGCATAGGGCGACCGGCGCGGTCGCATCTTATCATTTTCCATCAGTTCCAGAGCATCAAGCACCCGGGTTCCACTACTAGATGAAGACGTGCCAGCAATCCGGTTCAAGGCATGCTGCACATACTCCCGCATATTGGTACGAGTCACGGGATTCTGAAACCCTTGAAAGACGGGATATTCCGGAAGCTGCCGTTCAAATGATTCTTCAAGACATTGTGCGAGCACCGCGGAAATCACCTCCAACAAGGTCGCGTCATTCGGCAGATGACCTGTCCGGATGGAAGCGGGCTGTCCTTGATAAATGACCTGAAACTTAGTGCGAAAGTTTTCTTGGAGCCACTGCGAGAGCCCTTTGAGGGTACGTGCTGCGATGTCCTCGAAGTGACTTCGCGCAGCACTGGACTTCGCATAACTGGCCATTAATTCCCGCGCCGCTGCGTAGTAACGAATCATGTCGGCGAATTCTTCATCCATCTTATGCATGCGAAAGAAAACCTCATCGTCGCGACAGTCATCTTGATATTTAGGCGACGAAAATGCCTGAAGCACGTAACAATAGAATTCGCGGGGAGGCTGAGCTGTCGTACGTTCCGCCGGGGTACCGAAGAACAGGTACCCAGGACGTTCGATATGATGAGACAGCCAAGCCGTGTCCAAGCGCCAAATCCGGCTCCCTGGCACGTAGGGATCTTTTCTTTCCAGCAGGGTGGCCAGCACATCAAAGTAGTATTGGTTCAGATTATCATCGTCGAGCGTTCCCGCCTTTTCCTGCAGTACGGCATCGAGGTCTACATAGTCCCCCATATCGATAAAGTATTGACCATTCTCGAGATTCACCATCACCAGTTGATGGCCCAAAACGCGAGTCATGTCCCGAAGAATGGATTCGATGGTCTTTTCCAAAAATTCGGGGTCCGGCATGGCAACCGGAACATAGAGCGCCAAGGATTCTTTCAATTCTTTGGGGGTAAGACCAATACGTACGTCGAAGCCCACTGTTAAGCGGTGAATTGCCAGCCCTTTTATGATGCGCACGGCCATAGGAATATAGGTGGATTGAGCCATACCAGCCCGAATCTTGTCTATGGCAGTTTCCACACGCTGCCGCAACTGTTGAAAGTTGGGATTGGAATTAAACGCGGAATTTCGAGCAAGATAGTCCCAATACCGATCCACGGACAAGAGCTCCAAACGATCTTTCGCGATGTTCTGGCCGAGCAAGTCCTGCATTTCGTCGGTAACGGTCCTTAAGATTTCCCGTTTCTCGCCGAGGTTAATTTTCTCAAACGTACGGAAAAAGTCTGGATTGACTGGAAACAGGTCAACGTATTGGTCCATGCGCAAGGCCATCGGCTCGAACAGCGGGCTGAAAGGCTCTAAATAGCCCCGAATCCATGATTTTTGTTCTGGTGTTTTGTGCAGAATGCGGTGCGCGACAACGTACGAGACATCGTCATTGATAATGTGGACTTCTTGAAACCGTGAAGCCACCCTCTGCATCGAATCCGCCACGAATTGAAACTGGGCATTGCCGAAAAGCACTTCCTGGCTACCGGCCATAATACGAAACCGACTTTCCGTAGCCAATTCACCCAGTTCCCTCAAAAAATTCAAATCGAGGGTGAGTTCTTGTTGGTGTCGTGTACGAAGAAAGTCCAACAACTCATCAATAACCACCAAGAGACCTTGTTCGGGAAACAGATCATGGAACCTCCCCATCATCTCGAGAAAGCTCTCTTTGTTGTTGGTGATCTCCGTAATCGCCGGGAAGTGATAGTCGATGCCCCATGCCTTTAGCCCATGTTCAATTTCCCGACATACCGCATCCCGCACGGTAATTTGGGTGCCGCCAAGCTCCATACGCACCACATGAAACTTGCCGGCAATCGGCGTCAATGCATCGGCCGCACCGGCATGGTTCAACCGCTCGCGCATCGTAGCATTTTCAGCCACAGCCGATAGCACTGCCATTAAATGGGATTTGCCCGTCCCATAGTTCCCAACAATGAGTAGGCCGCGGTTATCATGCATATTGTCAAACTGCAGATGCGGCACGATGTAGTTTTGAATTTCTCGCGCCATGCGGTCAGACATCACATAGGTATCAATTAATTCCATGGCCTTTTGCTGTTGGTCCGCTTCTTGTACTTTAATGACTGAAGCAATTGGCTTAAATTGAATCAGGTCTCCATATTTCACGATTTATGACTCCTTCGCTTGTCATGCTTATTATACGTCGAGGTTGAGCACAACGACCAACAGGTCTCGCTGATGATAATAATCCGGTCGGTTAGGCGTCGAATAGACGAACTCTCCATGGAACACGCCCCCAGGCCAAACCACCACCAAGGGCACAGTGCGAGCTATCTGCAAGAACCAGCTTAATGGATTCAATTGGAGCTCCGGTTGAAAAACTGCCTCAATGTTATCTAAAATCAATGGTTTCTCAGTCCCCACAGGGGATAGGCGATTGACTACGAAATCGACCGTCCAGTTAGCCAGGTTACCCGCCATCATGTAACTGGCCATTGTCAGACTCAAATTGAAATATCTACCGAGGTCCTTCTCTGCCACAGCTTTGGCTAATCGCGTTTTACCACTACCATGTGGTCCCGCAATGACCACCATGGCTTGAGGCAGTAATCTTATCTGGCCTATCAAGTCCATTGCCCTACCCAAATCCGCCGATTTCGCCATAAATCCGCCTTTCGACATTACGCCATCCTCATACCTTGACATTCTACATTTATTAAGGATTTCCTTCAGCGATACAGAATAAATCATAGAAATACTAAGTCTCTTTGGTTTTACCTGTTTGGACAACTTGACGCGACAACCTTGCAAAAACTGCAGCAAAGCGCCTCGACCTTCCAAACAGCTTTAGTTATATCGCCGTGGCTTCGGCAAAGTGTCTAGAAACTGCATGGCTAAAAGGTTGATAACATTTCCCGTTGTCGTTTAAGTATTGCGAGACACAGTCTTGAGAACCTCAAAAAAGGAATCACTCCTACATCATCCACATGCGGCGCAGGGGATGGAGAAACCGTTGATTCGGACAAATTGACGCCACGCGAACGTCGATCGCAAAAAAACTCGCGAGGTTTTGTCGAATTAAAATAACCTTAACAAATTGCCCGAAAGGAGGCCCCGGATAGCGATCGTATCACAACCTACCCTGCATTCGTGGAACGTAATCGTGGTCTTAAGTGATCTGGTGTACCGGGAATATAACCTATCCCCAATTGTTATTCGTAAAGGGTCGGACTTTCCCACAAATGAAATAGGGGCCCCTCCGCTGAATGGGAAGGTGCCTACGACTTCTTCTATGAGTTCGTGTCGGTATTGGCCTATTTGAGGATAAAGCGGGTATGCGAATTTTATGATGGTCTACAGCTACTGATTCTGAGCAAAGGCAGCACGTTGTGTATGAAGCGAAGCCATTCCCCAAAGCACAAATGATCGCTCAAAATTGGCTGATCGGGAAGCATGTGCTAATGTACTAACGCCCACTGATAGCGCAAAATCTCTACGTCTGCTTTGGCAAGCTTCGACAGAACGCCCCCCCATCATTACGTGGACATTCCGTTCAGGACGCGTATCAATTTCGTCAGCCAAGCAGACACTATGAACTTGATCCAATGGGGACGACATGAGGTTTTTGTGCGAGCGCAAGCAGGCCTCAAGCGTTATATAAACAGCTGACATCTCTTGTCGTGCCGCATCGTAATCCACGCTGGGGATGGAAGAAACGGAAACATGCATCCCAAGATAAGTCAGGTTGTAGGGATAGCATTATCTGGATAAAAATGGCACACGAAAATATCGTGGGGATTTTCGCTGAGTTGTCAGGTCGATCAACCCCGTGGGCAATTCTGCGATTTTTTGGCCCACTTTTCTTAAAGGGATGACACTCGGTGTCATCCTGAGTTTATCCCGAAGATTTGTCGGCTAAAATCGACTCTCTCCTCGCCTGGGTTAAGTGCCGTAGGGGTGCGGAGTGGTCGTGAGGCACGCCATTAGGAGACGGTCGGCGATGAGGGTGCCATACCCGCGACGATTGAACCGGTACGCAAACTCGTCGAGATAGAGTTGGCGACGGGCGCGTCCGCGCCCGTGAAATGTGCCATCAATCATGGCTTTAGCATTCCGGATGGTGGTAATGATCCACCGGAATACGTGTGCGGCCTCGGGATCGTTACTGAGGGTCACTTCATGATCGGCGTGATGGGTTTTGGCTGCGGCGGCATAGGCGGCCGCCCCATCCGTGCGCCAGACGCCCAAAGGCTCGACACGCCGGTTGAGCACGACGGGTCTCATTCTTGAGGTCGGGAACCGCTTCCAAAAAGACATATCGTGGATGGCTCTTCGCATTCAGACTCACGCCCACGATGACCGGATCTTGGTCCGTGCCCCGGCCTTGCTTCCCGAGTCCGTGGCTAATGCCGCCAAATTACGCATCATCGAGTTCCAATAAACCTCCAAGTTGATAGCGGCGGTTGCGATCGGCCATGGCGTGCTGAATTTTATGATGCAACAGCCAGGCCGTCACATAGGGCAGTCCTAATTCACGGCTTAGGGCGAGAGCGAACTTGCCCCCTTTATCGACGCCCACCATGAAGATCGCCATAAACCAGAGCCGCAAAGCTACTTTGGTGCGATGAAAGAGCGTCCCGGCGGTCACCGAGGTTTGATGGTGACACTGGGTACATTCATAGACGGGAGCGGTCCGTTCGGACCGCTGAACTGTCCAGTAGTGTTGTCCCTGACATTTGGGGCACAAAAACCCCTCGGGCCACCTCTGTTGGAAAAGATAATCCCGGCACTTTTCGTCGGTGGAAAACTTATCGGCCCACTCCAGAATGGTCATCACCACGCCCCCAAGCATCCAACTGTATCTAAATTATAGCAGGTTTCCTCTACTTCGGACCCCCAACCTGACTTATCTTAGGATGCATGAACGGAAATGTCTCCCGAACATAACCGCTCCACGGATCTGTCGAGTCGCATTCCAAAGAGATGTGCGGGATGCCCCGGGAAGCGGCCTCGGCGATTTGTCGTGTGGCCGTCACAACCATTAAGGCGCGGGCCAGATGCTGATGGGACTCAGCCACACCACGCCAACCGCGTTCAACATACCCGTTTCGGGTACCGTGGTGCAACAGAGCCATGGCGACGCATTCGTCGCCATGCATGACCGCAAAGCTCCCCCAGTGAAGCAAATCGGCCGGAAATGCTAACGCCCGCCAGTCAAGGGGTGAAAAAGCGGCTGGAGGATTGACAGTATGCGTGGCTCTGTAGACTTGTTGCAATACGACGGCCATCTTAGTGCGTTCACCGTCGTCTGCGTCGGCATATGACACGATGCGGTATCCATTCTTGAACATCCCGCCATACACAGAATCCAACACCGACACGTCAACCGTTTCAACCTGAAGCTCGGTTGTATATGTTCGGCGAATTTCGGCAAAGCCGTGTTGGAGTGCGAAATGATAGCCCTCGCTTTGAGTCTCCCACAGTGAGGTAATTAATGGTAGCGCCGCACCACTATTCTGCCATAAGCGTTCCCACAACATCTCTCCAATGCCCCGGTGCCGGTACAATGGCAATACGGCAATACCACTCCGCAGGCTAAACGGGTGTATGGAGTTCTGCCACGCGCTCACCAGGCCGACTAAGACACCATCCAAGATGACGAGAAACGTGTGGCTCTCCCCAAAGCGAAAATAGGTTTGCGAGACGCTATCATCACCAAAGACTTGTTTCAGGAAACCCAAGCACCGTGCCTCATCTTCATTACGGTAAGATTCAATAACCACAGGCGTGCGCTTCGTCAAAGTCTCCCTGCGTTTTTTTGACTTGCTGCCAATGCCTTCACATACCACTCGGTTGTCCCCACTTAAGGACTTTGGCTCTAGTGCAAGGACACAATTATCCATCGGCAGGCTATGGGCATCGTCTCCATGTCCCTGTTGGTTTGTTACCGTGACAAGACGTCGGTATTCTTCAGGAACTTCTAAAACCAGCTCTTCAATGCACGGGCTGAGCTTGTGGAAGGTCTTCTCCATATATTATACATGGCACATGGGGCAGCAACCGATCTCATCTTCTTCGTCAGGATCGAGAGATGCTAACAAGGGTGCCTGGCTAAGCCATTCGTGTGGATAGGTGTGAACGAAGGAATGGCTTTTCGGTTCGTTCGACATCGGCAAAACCAAAATGGATCTTCGAAGACTAAAAAGCCATCCGTGGATATTGCTCTCGCCATCATGGCATCTTTCTATGCCCCAGAGCTGCCTTTGGATCGTATCGCCCATATCCCTAAAATGAATGTCGCATCATTGTGTTCATACGCTCTTGTGGATGGAGCGATTTTTGGGGACGATCCGAGCAAAACAAAAAATCCGCAATCCATTGCGGGCTGTGAGTTTAAATGTGGTGAGCGCACATTCACTCAAACCGCGCACCCGCCGATTAAGAGTCAGTGCGCCAAATCCATCCATAGACTATCGGTTCTGCCGTAATCAAATTGGAGACCCTCCTCACCGAATATCGGAGAAAACGACTATGACAAAGCCTCCATAATCATCGGATTTTATGTCCATCGGTCCTCCCGAAAGGCTCCTCCACCTCTCCACCAAGCGCCTCTCGCACAGGCGATATTTTCCTGTTCGCTGGTTGGTGGGGATGAAAGTGGGGATGGCGGGCGTATTTTTCAAAAAACAAAACCCGCAATTCCTTGGGGGAGGCGGGTTTTAAAGGTTTGGTGCGCCCGAAGGGACTTGAACCCCTGCTTCAGGCTTCGGAGGCCTGCGTGATATCCTCTTCACTACGGGCGCAACAGCTTTATTATGATAACATCTTCATAGAATATTCGCAAGGCCAATGCCGCACAGACACGCGGTGTCTCTGCTATACCGTAATCTCGTTTTGTTCCGCAAAAGTTGCAGCAGAACGACCCGACAGATATCGGGACATTCAAACGTCGAAAACATGAACTCAAGAAATAGTCATATGCGTCCCACATCAGGTAAAACCCTTTCCAGCCTGACGATATTGTGCTCAGCCCGTTCATCTGTGATGCATCCGTGCTTTTGGCATCAGGTTACTGCGGACAATTTCGATCAGCATCGTCTGAACATCCGACAGTCCCTCGATTCCAGCCACTCTACAGGTGGTATCAGCAGTTGCCACATTTCCTAATCAAATATGGACATCCGCCGTGCGTCTGACCTTTGTCTCCCTCTGGAGAGGGGAGAGTCCTTGAGAACGGGGACTCTTCTCGGCGTGTGCATCGCTCCCACTGCGGTCGCCCGTATCTCAGGAGGCGAAGCTCAGAACATCCCGTACCACGCGGGCACTCAAGTCCAGCATCTCCTCAAGGGGTTAGCTCAACCTG
Organism: Sulfobacillus sp.; assembly: GCA_027309085.1. Taxonomy (GTDB): domain Bacteria; phylum Bacillota; class Sulfobacillia; order Sulfobacillales; family Sulfobacillaceae; genus Sulfobacillus. The sequence goes on along the minus strand of DAIDDL010000016.1, from coordinate 25,372 downwards.
AGACCTCTGTTGTTATACGGCGCGTGCCGTCAGAGGCTTTATGTCATCCACCGCGTTCTTGCGGGGATACGTTTATCTTGAGTACCTCCAGTAAGGCATGTGACAACCTGTCACACGTTTATCTTCGCTCCAACGATCGTTTTTGTCTATATAATTTTTACCTCCTTGTTCGGACACGCTTCGCACCTGCCACAGCCGTTTGAAAGGAAAGCCCGCGTAGTACCCGCGGCCGCGGTCTTGGCATTTGTCAGCTGCCAGAATATACTGGAGGAGTGCGAAGATATAGTGATGATTGCCTAGTTTGACTGGATGTCATGGAATTTTTCATTTGCTGGCCGTGGTTTTGCGCTTCTTCGCTGGACTCCACTGAACCCAAGTGCTCAGCCTAACGCCCCGTGCGTGAGGGGATTCAGATCTCGACCCAAGCTTTCAGGCTCATTCGTTCATGTTCCATCGGGCCTTTTAAGATTTAATTTAAGGCCGGAGGCACTGCACCGACCCGTCAGACATCTCAAGATAAGGAGGGAAAGCCTTTCATGCTCAGTGCCATCACAACATACCAGCAAAGCCTAGAGGATGTACTCATATTCCTGTTCTTTGGCATCGGAGCAAAAGTCATTATTCTCTTTGTCCGCCGGTCTAAAAGGCCTCAGGTGCCCCGGGGACGCACACGGCTGTGGTATGGCTTGGGGATATTCTGGACTCTCAGCGCCATTCTGCAGTTATGGCCGACCATGGCTGTGGTCTCCGCTCAATCGTTACGGCCGCATCCCCTGTTATGGAGCTTAGCCTCCTACTGGTCTGCCCACGCCATGGCCAACACGATTTGGAGTGTGGTAATCCAGCTCATCTTAGGCATACTGCTGTTGACCGAACGTGAAAACTTAACCGGCCGCATTGCGCTGGGAATTTCCGCGGCGTGGTCTCTCTTTTTGTGGACGGCAGGAGAAGACTGGGGAGGCCTGACCCACGCGTCCGCGTCTTTGGACCTAGGCAGCCCGGGGGCCGGATTTCTTGCTCTCGCAGCTTCGGTAGCTCTGTTGATGCCGGTAACATCATGGGAAAACGGCAAGGTTCCGCAATTCATGTTCAGAGGGCTTGCCATCCTCTGGGGCATCGGCACTGTATGGCAATTCGTCCATTTCAATGCTTATGCGGCGTGGGCACCGGTCTGGGTCCCCTATATTGACCCAGCTCAGCCGGGCCTGACGCTCCTTCTCCTACACGGGGAGCAAGCACTCTTCCATGGCCACACTTTGCTGGTGAACCTCGTGCTCTCCCTCTTGATGGCTGTGGGCGAGGTCCTGCTGATCCGTCGTCCCTCCGGGGGGCTTTTCTGGGCCGTAGTGGGTATCAACCTGCTCGCGTTCTGGTGGCTGGGTCAGGGATTGGGGTTGCGGCCCGCGTACGGAGCCAGCCTCAATGCCGCTCCCCTGCTCTTTTTAATGATCTGGTCCTCCTCCAGTGCCACAACCCGCCACCGGCAGACCCGGCAAGCGGATACCCCCGCCTTGTCGGCATAGACTCCCGCGGCCTCCCCCTACTCAGGGAGGCCGCGTTTGCTTTACGGCGCTGCGTGCCACTCAAGTCCCATCACAATTTTCCGGTCATCAGCAACAGCCCCAAAATTACAAAAGCCGCCCCAGCGCCCAAATGGATATACTGCACAGGGATCAATTTGGTGATGGCTTCGCCAAAGATGACGCCCAGCAAAGCACTGACTGACAGCGCCAGCGCCGCACCGATGAATACGGACATTGCCGAATCCGACTGTGCCGACAGTGTCATCACACTTAGCTGCGTTTTGTCCCCGAGTTCGGCAAAGAAGATCAAGCCAAAAGTTGAAAACAACACTTTCCAGTCCACCGGGACCCCTCCCTCAAGGCTTGTGCTTTGTCCTCGGGTATACCTATGACCGTAATTCATCATTCATGTCGATTTGTTTCACGCCCTATCGGGCCCGGCCCTGTGATGTTTCTGAACCGCAGGAGGGGGAGGAAGGTCCACGTCTTGCACTGCACGCCACAGCGGTGTGGGGATGGGAGCGAGGGTTGCCTAGACAGGCACTCAGAGTCTCTGTGGACCGTCTCCAGACCACTAACGGCTGTGTCCGGATTCTTGGCTTCCCGGTCACGGTTCGTTATGCGCATTTTGCGCCATAAGTTTGCGCAGCGGACGCCATAGTCCAAGGGCTGCGGTGAACACCACCGCCATTATCACGAAGACCACCCGCGGGTTGCGCACAAATTGGTCTGCCAGCAAGGGCGACAGTACCGCCACTCCCGCGGCGGTGACCATCCCTATCCAGCCTTGCACATCCACACGGATGACGTCCGGCAGCCATGTCATCCAGATGCTCGTGTGGCTGCTCGCAAACTGCGACTGCCCCGCAACCATCAATCCCCAGCCCGCCAGGACCCATATCACATGTCCTTGAGGCGCCCAAGCCAGAACCGCGAATCCCGCAGCCACAAGCGCCAGGCCCATGCCCATAAAGTGCAGGGCCGTCCAGCGCCTGGCTATGCGCCGCCCTACTCCCAGCAGAATAACCCCGGACACTGCACCTAACGGGAGCAGCGCCAAGTCTCCTGGAGCCACATGAGGCCCGTGCGGCGAGACAAGCGCCAAGGGCACAAAAGCCGCGACAATGAGGAAGGGCACCGTACTCAGCACCCGCAATGCCGCCAGGTAAAATCCGGGACCAGACAGACCTTGGTGGATATGCGCGGCCCTCTCCCGCCAGGCCAGACGCTCTGTCCGGCCCATCGACATGCGTCCCGCCGCAGATTCCCTCAGAGCCAGCCATCTTATGACCCACACTGCCGAAACACAGGGCCAGAACACCAGCAGCAGGCTGTGCCCTGAGGCCGCCACGCCGTCTTGCACCACGAACCCCCGGGTCAGGGGCAGAATGAGCCCTCCCATAATGGTCAGAATCTGGAGGGTGAGAAAATAACGCGGCAGGCGGGCGGAATGCTCATCTTCGCTGAACAAGCTGTTCCATGCGGGGCCCACGTATCCTGACGCCTGGTTCATCACCATGCCCAGCGCCAGAATCCACGGATTATGGGACAGAGCCCATATCCCGAGCACCACGACCCACCCGCCAAAGTCCCCAGACATAATGGTTCCCTTGCGCCCCAGGCGGCGGGTGATGGATCCGGACATTCCCAGCCCCAGCAACTGGATCAAAGCCCCCGCCCCAATAGTCCATCCAAGATTCCTGGCGGAAAGCCCCTGGTCCAACAAGAACAGCGACAGATACGATCCCATCCAGGCTACGGTGACAGACCAAGGAAATTCCGTCACCAGAAACACTTGGGCATTAGTCCATTTCAATGAGGGCATCACAGATCCTGTTCCTAACGTTGGCTCAATTTAAAATGAAATATACCACGAAATCCACCGGGAATTGATCTATATGCGTGAAAGCGCACGGATATGCTCCTCAAATCTTCTGCCCCTTCTCATAGTGCCGGAGGCCCGGGTGCGTCGGCCCTCAAATCGCGGCAATAATTTTGTTCACGACGGACGCGGGGCGGTGCACCTCGATTGCAACTAGCCGCGTGAAAGAGATGAGGATGAGGCCTTCCCCTCTCACACCGCAAGTGAGAAATTTTGACGCCACGCCCCGAAGCGTCCTCCTCACAGACAATCAAACTCGGTTATGATAGACGGAGATTGGACGTGGTATCCCGCGGCCCTGTAAGACAGGGACCCGCTTTCCTGAAAGGAGCATTTCGCGTGACACAGAAGCCTTACGGATCCTGGCCGTCCCCAGTATCCACGCCTATGCTGACCAAAGACAGCATCCATTTCGACCAGGCGCTGCTCGACCAAGACACTCTGTACTGGATTGAAGCGCGCCCCTCTGACGCGGGCCGCAACATCATTGTCCGCCGCAATCCGGACGGCAGCTTCCAAGACATAACCCCCGCGCCCTTCAATGCCCGCACGCGGGCTCATGAATATGGCGGCCGCTGCTACCTGGTCCACAACGGCACAGTCTTTTTCACCAACTTCTCCGACCAGCGCCTGTACCGCCAGGATCCCGGGAAAGATCCCGTGCCTGTGACCGCTGAAGGTCCGGTACGGTACGCCGACATGGTTTTTGATTCCCACCACAACCGTCTGCTGGCTGTAAGGGAAGATCACCGCCTCTCTGACATTCAAGCAGAAACTAGCATTGTCAGCATCAATCCCGACGGTGACGACTATGGCGTGGTGATGGTTGGCGGCAATGACTTTTACAGCGATCCCCGGGTGAGCGCCGACGGCTCCTCAGTCGCCTGGCTGACCTGGAACCACCCCCAAATGCCGTGGGACGGCACCGAATTATGGGCAGCGGCAGTGGGCCACCGCGGGCACTTCGAACATCCTCAAAAGATCTGCGGTTCTGTGGAAGAATCGGTGCTCCAACCCGTGTGGTCCCCTGACGGAATTTTGACATGGGTATCAGACCGGGATGGCTACTGGAACCTCTACCGCCTGAGTGGCGGGCGCATCGAGCCCATTTACCCCATGGCCGCAGAGTTCGCCGTGCCCGCATGGGTTTTCGGACTCTCCACATACAGCTATGCCGACCGCGACACCATTGCGGCCACCTACTTTCTCCATGGCACTTGGCGCTTGGGACTCATCACCCTGTCCTCCCGAACCCTCCAGGAGCTGCCCGAACCCTACACCTACCTTGCCAACCCTGTGGCGACCTCTCACTCCGTGTTCGCCATCGCTGGCTCCTGGACAGAGCCGGAGGCCCTCGTGGAAATCCCCCTGCCGGCGGGAGCGCCGTCCATCATCAAATCCTCACAGGGAATATCCGCCATGGATCCTGACGACATCAGCGTGCCGGAGCTCGTTGAGTTCCCCACCGCTGGCGGCCAGACCGCCTACGCCGCCTTCTATCCTCCTAAAAACCATTCCGTCACCGGCCCGCCCGACGAAAAGCCTCCCCTGATGGTCATCAGCCACGGGGGTCCTACCAGTTCCAGCGCCCCGCTGTTTAAATTGGGCATTCAGTACTGGACAACGCGGGGCATCGCCGTCGCCGATGTGGACTATGGGGGCAGCACTGGCTACGGCCGCGACTACCGCCGGCGGCTGATAGACCACTGGGGCATAGTGGATGTGGAGGACTGCACCAACGCCGCCCTATTTTTGGCCAACCGCGGGTTAGTCGACCCGGAGCGCATGGTCATCCGGGGAGGCAGCGCAGGAGGATTCACCACCTTGGCGTGCCTGACCTTCCGCGATGTCTTCCGGGCCGGCGCCAGCTATTTCGGAGTCAGTGACATCGGGGCGCTGGCGCGCGAGACCCACAAGTTCGAGTCGCGCTACATGGATAATCTGGTGGGTCCCTGGCCAGAGGCCCAAGCGGTCTACGAAGCGCGCTCCCCTTTATTTCATGCTGAACAGATTACGGCGCCCGTCATCTTCTTTCAGGGACTGGAGGACAAAATTGTCTTGCCCAATCAAGCGGAAATGATGGTCGCAAAGATGAAAGACAACCATATCCCCGTGGCTTATATCGCTTTCGAAGGGGAGGGGCACGGGTTTCGGCAGGCCAAGAACATCCAGAGATCCACAGAAGCCGAGCTGTATTTCTATAGCCGCATTCTGGGATTCGAACTGGCCAGCCCTGTCGAGCCGGTCGAGATCGAGAGTTAAATTCTGATGGCAGCAGGGAGCAATGCATAGATGCTCCCTGCGCCCCCACCGGTTGCTGCAGTGAAAGACACACGATTCGCGAAGTTGACGCAACATTTTGATGAGTCCCGCGGCCACCTGGCTTCAGCCTCTTCTCCGGCCAAGTTTCAAGACAGCCCCGAACAGTTGAAAGGAAGTGGATTCATTGACCGACGCGATTCACCGCCAAACCCTGTACGATTTGCTGCACCGCTCCGCCGCCCGCTTCCCTGACAAACTGGCCGTCATTTACCAAGAATCTCGCCTGACCTACCAAGAATGGGAAGCGGAAGTGCTCGCAGTGGCACGCCGCCTGCATTCTCTCGGCTTGCGCCGCGGGGACCACGTGGGAGTTTACGGGCGCAATTCCCAGGACTACGCCACCCTCATTTTCGCAGCCGCCCGTCTTGGCCTTGTGCTGGTCCCCATCAACTTCATGCTGTCAGCAGGTGAAACCGCCTATATTCTCGATCACGCCACCGTCCGCGCCGTTGTCTGCACCCCGGAATTTCTCGGGACAGTTAGCGAGGCTCTGCACTTACTCGCGGACCCTCAAGCGGAACAGGCGCCGCGCCTGACGCTGCTCATGGATTGTGCCTCAGATATGGGGGAGTGGCGCAGCATCCATCGTGCCCCAGACACTTCCATGCCCGCAGAAAAGGAAGAGGAGGAATACGCCGGCTCACAGGATGTCGCCCAGATTCTCTATACGTCTGGCACAGAGTCGCGCCCTAAAGGGGTTCTGCTGACCCATGAAAGTCTCATCAGCGAATATGTCAGCGCCATCGTAGATGGCGGGTTTTCTCCCGACGACACCGTACTGCATTGCCCTCCCTTTTTACCACAGTGCCCAGCAGCACGTGTTTCTGGGGCCATACGTGTACCTGGGCGCCACCCATGTCATCTTGTCTGCGCCTAAGGCAAACAGCATTCTGGATCTCATCGAGACGGAGCGCGTGACAGAATTCTTTGCCCCGCCTACGGTCTGGATTAGCTTGCTGCGCTCCGCACAATTTGAGGCTGCGGACCTGTCATCCCTGACCAAGGGCCACTACGGCGCGGCCATTATGCCCCGGGAAGTCTTGCAGGAACTGCAGAGGCGGCTGCCGCACACGCGTTTTTGGAACTTTTACGGGCAAACTGAAGTAGCTCCCCTAGCCACGGTGCTGGGCCCATCCGAGCAGTTGTCCAAACTGGGGTCTTGCGGCAAGGCCGGGCTGAACGTCGAAACTGTTGTGCTGAATGAAGCCAACGAACGCCTGGGACCCGGTCAGATCGGGGAAATCTGCCACAGAACCCCTCACGCCATGCAGGGATATTACCGGGACCCGGAGAAGACTGCAGCAGCCTTTGCAGGCGGCTGGTTCCATAGCGGAGATTTAGGGGTGCTGGATGAGGACGGGTATTTGACCGTCATTGACCGCAAAAAGGACATGATCAAGACGGGCGGGGAAAATGTGTCGAGCCGGGAAGTCGAGGAAGTGCTCTATCTCGCCCCAGACATTGCCGAAGTCGCAGTCTTTGGGGTGCCTGACCCCTACTGGGTGGAGCGTGTGGTCGCTGTCGTGGTTCCCAAAGCGGGTGCCGTCCCCGATACCGGCGAGTGGCTCGCATTATGCCGGCAGCATCTGGCGCCTTACAAAATCCCCAAAGACATTTTGATCCGGGATGAATTGCCCAAAAATCCCAGCGGGAAAATTCTCAAGCGCGACCTGCGCCAATCCTGGACTCCTGCACCCTGACGGATGCGGCAGGAAGATCTGGGAGCACTCTCTTTTATGCTCCCAGATCTTCGCCTTAGCCGCCCAGGGCTTTTCGGTCAAGGGAGAGCCAGGCACTGGCCGTCAAACCCCACCACTTCCACCGCATCGCCGTCTGCCAAAACCGTGCCGGCCACCTCGGCTTGAGGCAGAATCTCTCCTTGCACTAAGACCAGCACAGTCCGGGGGTCAAATCCCACGGCCTGCAGCAGGCTTCTGACCGTCGGCGCGCTGGTGGCCAACCGCTGCCCATTCAGGACAACCCTCATCTCTGCACACCCTTTCTCCGGGAGATTCCACAAAGAAACCGGGGCGGCTCAGGAAGGCCCAGCTGCCCTCGACGCAAGACCCATACGCTGTCCAAACTGCTCAGCCATCACTTTTGCCTGGCGCACGCGGTCAGGCATTCCGACTCCGCCCTCAAAGGCCCCCAACACAAACAGACTCGGCCAGGGCTCCAGTTCGCGGTGCAGCCGCTCCATCCGCTCAAGGTGGCCCACAAGATATTGCGGCATGCCCTGAGGAATGCGGAACACCGTCCGGTACTCTGCAGGTTTGGAGATTCCCATAGTGCGGCGGATTTCTGTGTCGTAGAGGCTCAGAATCTCTGCATCGTCCAGCGTTAAGATATCTTCCGTCGCCCGGCCGTAGAATGCCCGTAGCACAAACAGCGGGTCCACATGCGGATAGTGCCACTTGGATGACACCCACGTCACCGCCGTCATGCGCAGCCCCGCCTGCTGGGGCACCAAAAACCCCGTCTTGTCCGTCTTTATGGGCACATCTTCTGACCGGTAGGCAGCCCCGATCACCGCGAGGTTGGCGTAGGGTATCCCCGTCAGGATCTCTGTGGCCTGCGGCGGGATGAACGGCAGGACCGATGCGGTCACCCCGGCCGGGGTCGTCATCACCACCGCATCATACACACGCGAACCTTCAGCGGACTGCACGGTCCAGCGGTGGCCGGGGGCAGGATCAACCGCCTTGACCGGAACTCCCAGGTGGAGCGCGGTCTGGCGCAAGCTGCCCGCCACCGCTTTGGTGACGCCTTCAAGCCCCCGGTTCAATGTGAGAAAAATACTGTGGTACCGCTGCACATAGGGGCTGGGAGGCGGGGCCTTCCGGTGTTTTGACCCTAGGTAGACGGAACGGGATTGCTGCTCCGCGGCCAGCAGGTGCGGGAAAGTCGCCTGAAGGCTCATCTGGTCGATGTCCCCGGCAAATATCCCGGAGAGCATGGGGGCTGCCAGCCGGTCCACAATCTCATTGCCAAACCGGCGCCGGAGAAAGTGCCCGACCGACTGGTCAGCAGCCGGACCCCGGGCCAGGAGAAAATCCTTGGTGAGGGCCACTTTGCCTGCCACGGACAGCAAAGGACTGGCCAGGACCGGCTTAGCCTTGGTGGGGACGCCCGTCTGAATGCCATCGGGAATTGGGTAGAAATGATTATGCCAGTAAATATAAGCCCCCCTGACGCGGGAGTTCGTCCCCATCAGCTGCGTCCCCAGCCCCACGGCCTCGCATAGCTCGACTAAATCTGGTTTGGTTGCCAAAAACGAGTCGGGGCCGCCTTCGATGACCAGGTTGTGTGTGGTGTCCGTGCGGATCCACCCGCCTGCGCGATCTTGCGCGTCATAGAGATCGATGTGCACATCCGCGTGCTGCTGTTCGAGATAATAGGCCGCAGCCAACCCAGTCAGCCCTGCGCCTACCACTGCCACCTGTGTCATATTTTCCACCCCGTCTGCTGAAGGGGTCTGCGCACCAGCGCAGACAGGACCTGCAAAAATGCCGGATCGTCATTAAACGAAGCGGTCCGCTCCATGTGCATGCGTAGGCGCCCAGCGAGATTCTGGCATTGAACATCCAAGTCATACAGCACCTCGAGATGGTCTGAGACAAATCCCACCGGGCAAATCAGGACATGGTTCAACCCCTCTTCGTGCAGGGCTGCCACCGTCTCCAGAATGTCGGGGCCCATCCAAGGCTCGCGGGTGCGCCCCGCACTTTGCCACGAATAGATGTAGCGGGTGATGCCCGCCTGCTCCGCCACCATCTCCCCGGTCTCACGGAGCTGGGACGGGTAGGGCTCCCCTTCGCGGAGGATTCTCTGAGGCAGACTGTGGGCCGTGAACACCACCACCAGATCTTGCGCTTCCAGTCCGCTGAACCGCGCCTGCGCACTGGCCACCCGGGTGGCCAAAAGCTTTATCAGCCCCGGCTCCAAGTGCCATGACTTGATTCCCGTCCAGCGCATTGAAGAGTTCTGCGACTGGAGTGCGGTGGCCACGTCGCCAAAATAGTCGCCGACACTCATCGAAGAGTAATGCGGCGCCAGCACCAGGGCGACAAAATGGTCAATATGCTCCTGCGCCATGGCCGCCACCCCATCGGCGATGAAGGGCGGGGAGTGTTTCAGCCCTAAAAAGACCCGGAACTTCCCCGGTTCTTGGGCATCCAGCAAGGCCTGCAGGCCTTGCGCCTGCCTCTCCGTAATCGCCGTAAGGGGCGACTGCCCGCCAATTGCGTCGTAGCGGTTTGTGAGGTCACGGAGCTGCTCGGCCGTGGGAGGATTGCCGTGGCGGATATGCGTGTAGTAGCGCAGCAAATCATCCCGGTTTTGCGCAGCGCCGTAGGACATGAGCAAAATTCCCGTCAACTAATCCCACCTGGCCCTTCTCTGAGCGTCGGCAGCGCCTCCCCAGCCCGGCGACCTGTCCCGACCTCTATTTCCTAAGCCGGTCCCGGAAACTGGTGTACCCACTCAACCAGTCTCTTTAAGTTATCCGGCTTGGCTTCGGGGGGGACCCCATGTCCCAAGTTGAACACAAAAGCGGGATCCCCTGACATTTCCCGGAGGATGTGTGTGCTGTGATCCTCCACGGCGGGCCAGCTGCCCGCCAGGGTCACCGGGTCGAGATTCCCCTGCAGGGCCACTTGCGTCCCCACCCGGGACCTCGCCTCGGACATCGGAGTTCTCCAGTCCACACCCAAAACCGTGGGCCCAGCCTGCCTCATCAACGGGAGCAGGGACCCAGTGGCCGTCCCGAAGTATATGGTGGGCACTCCCAAGGCGTTCAATCTGTTAAACACACCCTTCATCACGGGCAGCACGAATTGCCGGTAATCCTCCACCGACAAAGCGCCCACCCAGCTGTCAAACACCTGGATGGCCTGCGCGCCGTGCCTGACTTGAGCCGTTAGGTGGCGCACCGTCGCCTCCGCCAGCATGTCCAAGAGACCCTGCCAAACAGAGGGCTGCTCCCACATCAGCCGCTTGGTGTTCTGGTAGGTTCGGGAAGGTCCCCCTTCAATAAGATAGCTGGCCAGGGTAAAAGGCGCCCCGGCAAACCCGATCACCGGGACTGAGCCCAGGCGGCGGCAAATCTGTTCAACGGTTAGAAACACTTCCGGCAAATCATCTTCGGGCTGCAGCATGTGAAGACGCGCCAAGTCTCCGGCTTCCCGGATAGGATGAGCAATCACGGGCCCGTAGTGTTCCCGGATATCGAAATCCACTCCCATAGGCCCCAGAGGAATCATAATGTCCGAAAAAAGAATAGCCGCATCGACCCCAAGCTCTTCCACGGGCCGGCAGCTGACTTCCGTACAGATCTCCGGGTTATGCGCCATTTCCAGAAACGAATAGCGCTCCCGGAGATTGCGGTACCCTTCCTGGTACCGTCCGGCCTGGCGCATAAACCAGACAGGCACCCTGTCGTGGGGTCTTCCCCAGCACGCCTCAATAAAGCGGCTTGTGCTCGCCACTGTCGGTCCCCCCTCAGCATGATCGCCCCATTATAGCACAAAGCCGCGCGCCCCTTGTCTTTCGGCAAAGGACGCACGGCATTTCACAAATCCCTTAAAATGTTTCGGCGAGTATCTTCCCGTGTCCATCCGATTCGTAATCGTCATCATCATCTTCCTGGGCCACTTCGCCATGCACGGCGATGTCGCCCTCTTTCAGTTCCTTGTCTGTCGCCCGCAGCGGCACCACCAGCCCTATCACTTTCAAGATAGCCCAGGTGGCCACCGCGTCATAGGCCACAATCACCAGGAGGGCCTCCACCTGCACAACCACCTGGTGGAAGTTGCCGTAAATCCATCCGGTCACAGACGCGCCCTGGCCAATCTTCGACCCCAGGTATTCAAACATGTGCGGGTCCGCAAATACTCCGGTCAATACCCCTCCCAAGGCCCCAGCCACCGCGTGGGTGTGGAAGACGCCCAGCGTGTCATCCACTTTCTGAAACAGTTTAGTGCGGCCCAGCTTGTTCATGCTCAGCCAGGGCACAACCCCAGCGGCGACTCCAATGGCGAGCGCTCCATAGCCGTTCACGTACCCGGCTGCCGGGGTAATGGCCACCAGCCCGCAAATCATGCCGTTGATAGCTCCGACCAGCGACGGTTTGCCAGACGACCACATATCCATCGCTGTCCACGTGATAAGGGCCAGGGCCGTAGCCAGATTGGTATTGAGGACAGCGGCCGCCGCATCGGCATTGGCGAAATACGGGTCGCCGCCATTGAAGCCGTTCCACCCCAGCCACAGAATTCCCGCCCCAGCCAAGGCAATCAGGAGGTTGTTGGGACTAAAATTCTTGCGGTCTTTGACAACCCGCGGCCCCACTACAGCTGCCGCCACAAATCCCGAAATGCCCGCCGCCACATGAATCACATATCCTCCACTGTAGTCGACCGCCCCTAGCTGCGTCAGCCAGCCGCCTCCCCAGAGCATGAAAGCATTCACACTGTAAACCAGAGTGGACCACACCGGCACGAAAAGCATCCAGGCTTTGAAGTTCATGCGCCCCAGCACACCCCCTGCCAGAATGGCAGGCGTGATGGCGGCAAAAACGAACTGGAAGTATATCAGCGTGGAACCCGGGAACCGGAAGGTGGGCATCGAGCCATTCACCAGCGGAATGGAAGCCTGCCCTTGCTGGTACAGGCTATTCAGCACCGGATGGGGCACCCCGACGATGGCCCCCAAGATTCCCGGCCCCAGTTTTAAAGGCTCCCCAAACCCCATGCTGTACCCAAACAGCACCCAGGTGATCAATACGACTGAAAAGGCGTATAACACCATAAATGCGGAATTGATAGCCCACTTCTTCTTGACAATGCCGCCATATAAAATTGCGAGTCCGGGAACACTTTGGAGTCCCACGAAAGTGGCTGCTGTTAATTGCCATGAATTGTCACCGGTATTTAAATAAGCAGGGTTGGGGATGTACATCGCCTTGCTCCTTTCACTAATAACCAGAATATGACGCCATTTCAGTTTTGGAAGCTTATGCGTTTCTACGCATTTATATTTAGAAACGATTTACAGTAATGTAACATAGATTCTCACAGTAAATCAAGATTTCTGACATAGAAATCAAAAATATTTCTCTCCATGCGTAATATATTCACCAACATCCTTACACGCCAATCCAAAACATCGTGACATCTCTTCGTTTTTTATCTGCCAAGTCACAAAAAGAATGGCGGCGGGGCAGAGACAATTGTCTCTGCCCCGCCGTCCTTCACCGGAAAGGGGCTTCATCTTGCATTAAGAACTGTTTTAGAACAACAGCCAGCTTGGCGCTAATCCTCCATGGCCCGGAGTTTACCCGCCCTGATTACTGTCCGGGGTCGAGCTGATGTCTGCCACAGAGCCCTGCACAGCCATGATGAGATCATCCCCGGCCAGAAAGATCTGCAGACCCCGCTGCCCGGCGCTGATACTGATGGTGGGCCGGCCGCGCACCGCGCTGTCGATATAGCAGGGATAGGATTTCTTCATTCCGAGAGGCGACACCCCACCCCTGACATAACCGGTTAAAGCCTGCAGATCCTTCACAGGCACCATGTCAACGCTTTTATTGCCGGTGGCTTTGGCGAGGCGCTTCAGGTCAATGTGGGAAGAGCCTGGGATCACCGCCACCAGCACCCCCGTTTTATCCCCGCGCAGAACCAGGGTTTTGAATACCTGCGAAGGGTCCAGATGCAATTTGTCGGCAACCGAGACCGCATCCAAGGCCTCTTCCGACCATTCATAAGGATGAAGGCTGTACGGAGTTCCCGTCTTGTCCAGAATCCTGCAAGCCAAAGTCTTTTTGGTCATGAGATTTCCTTCACTCGCCCCTTTTGCCGGCGCCAGTCCCCGATATTTTTCACCAGCATCCCACCAGAAGCCTTGAGCGCTGATCGCGCATCCGTCATCCCAGGATGTTCACAGGATCCAGCTGGATCCGGTCCAGCAGCGCGCCAACTCTGTCCCCGTCCCACAGTTCGACTTCACTGCCGGGCGGAAGGGCCAACTCGTCGCCAAATCTCCCCACCGTGACGATAATCGCCTTTTTAAAATTTTCCCGGCGCTGCCGAGCCAACACCTGATCAATAACCGTCTGGTGAACCATGACATTGCGGACTTCCAGAAAAACCAGCACAGGAGGACGCCGCGCGCTTTTAAGCATCAGCCACCTGTCGTCGGCCCGCGTCACCTGGTATCCAAAATGGGCAAACAAATGGTCCAGAACACGGGAAAACTGCGCAGCCGTCATGTCTTCACAGTCGGCGACAGTAATATACCGGGTTTCGGGCGTATGCGGCGCCTTTCCGTACAGCACCGACGCCTCCGTATTTTTTATCAGCAAATCGAGATAGACGCGGTCCACCTGTCCTATGTGAAAGTCCTGCTGCAGCCACAACAGCACCGCTTCGTACTGGTTTGCTGTCAGGGGAGCCTTCTGTTCTTTGAGGATCCGCTGCACGGCCGGCTTGACCTGAGGCCAGTAGCGATCGAGCAGTTTGCGCCGGACCTGAATCATATCATCGTGATATGCCACCCCAATCACCCATTCTCAGTCTAGATGTTCCCTACTGCGGCGGCAAGCACGGAATAGCGCAAGGCGGGGGCAGGTCCAGCCTCCCTCCCCCGCCTTGTCTTCCACCACTTCCAGCCTCTAGAGACCCCTTTTAATGCGCCATGTCAGACTAGGCTTGGGCACCGGTGCGGACAGCGAGACGGGGATTTCCCAACTCCGCGGTCCGGCTGTCACCTCGAGGGTGCCCGTCTGGGCTCCCGCCCAGTGGAGCGTCTCATGAATTTTAACCCCTGGCCATAGAATTGGCGCCAGAGACTTGCCTGCCACAAGTGATACAGACTGTCCCCACGGCACCTCAATGTCCGCCACTGTCTCGCCCTTTTGGACCACAGGCACAGTGTGCAGCTGTGCGGAAAGCTGGTTGATCAAGCTTTCCCCGTCGTGCAGCGAGATAAGGAGCTGCGACAACGTTTGCGTGCCTTGCTGCCCCAGCACAGCTCCATAGATGGTCACCGGTTGCCCACCGACCGTACGCGGCGCTGAGAATACAAAACAGCCGCCAGCATACAGAGTGGATCCGGTTTTCACCCCGGTAATCCCGTCATGGCCCACCAGATAATTGAAGTTTTCGATGGCGGTCTTGCCGCCCGGCCACGAAATTTGCGGCATGGCGACAATTTCCCGAAATACCGGAATGGCCATCGCTTTTTCAGCTAAGATGGTTTCATCCCGCGGAGTGCTTACGTTCCCCGGGTTCAGCCCGCTGGGGCCGACAAAGTGCGTCTTCGTCAGCCCAAAGGCCTGCGCCTGCTGGTTCATTTGCTGCGTAAAGGAGGCCGATGATCCTGAAACCCACCGGGCCACGATATGGGCAATATTGTTTCCCGACGCCACCAGCAGACCTTCCAGGAGCTTTCGCTCCGAGATCTTTTCGCCCTCAGTCACCATCGCCACAGACTGCTGGCTCTTAACATCCTGCTGGTACTCCTGGACATCCTTAGCCGTAATCGTCACGGACGGACCAGACCCGTAAACGCTCAGAGGATACTTCTTCAGCAAGAGATAGGCTGTCATCATTTTGGTAACACTGCCGACGGGAATCGCCTGGTCCGGCCCCGCTTCCCCGACCGTTCCGCCCGGGCTGACTGCCAGATATGATTCCGCCCCATTTGGCCAAGCCATGTGGAGTGCTGATGCCGCAGCCGGCGGCTTCAGCACCGTCTTGACGCTGACAGCCCCCACCGGCCGCGCCACCTGCACCCCAGCCGCTACCACCACCACTGCCCCTATTCCTGCAAGATAACCCCATCGCGCCACACCGCAAGCCCCTTTCTAACCACTCTCGATAACAACGCTCAAAGAAAAAACGCCCAGAACCGTCTCTGGGTTACGCGCCCGCGCCTATTTGACAAAAAATGCGCTCACAGCCGGTGCTTTCCCGCCGCTGCACCATCCTCAAGCTCTTGCTCAAAGTCCCTATAAAAACTGCACGACAGTCCGCAAACTTTGGGTAGGAGTTTGCGGACTGCCAATGTTTGGCGGACAGGCTGTCTTCAGGCGCGGGGCTACTGCAGATTCGGAGGTCCCTGCGGCGCCCGCAGATAAGAAACGGATCGGTATTCGCCGTCCCACAGCACCTTGGTGGCAGAGGGGGGCGTGGAAGCCACGATGCTTCCGCCTGCGACCACCCACCGCGGACGCGGCAGAAGGCGGAGAGCATCAGTGGTGGTCGGCACATCGAAAATGGCAAGATCCGCACGCATGCCTTCCTCTATTCCATAATCCCGCAGCTGCATGGCTTTCGCTCCG
Organism: Sulfobacillus sp.; assembly: GCA_027309085.1. GTDB lineage: Bacteria > Bacillota > Sulfobacillia > Sulfobacillales > Sulfobacillaceae > Sulfobacillus. The sequence goes on along the minus strand of DAIDDL010000016.1, from coordinate 9,303 downwards.
GCGTAGGTAATGCTGTCGAAACAGGCTTTCAGCTCCTCGGTGCCAGTCAACTGCCCGACGTGAGCGAGCATCGACGCCACAAACAGCTGACTGCCCGATCCCAGAGGGTACCAGGGGTCCATGATCGAGTCATGACCTGCCGCTACAGGCACTCCCGCTGCCATCAGCTCTTTCACGCGAGTCATTCCGCGCCGTTTGGGATAGGTGTCGAATCTTCCCTGCAGCACCACATTGTCGAGCGGGTTGGCCACTACGAGCATGCCCGCCTGTGCCAAAATGCGAATCAGCTTGAACGCATAGGCGTCATTATAAGAGCCCATGGCCGTCGTGTGGCTGGCGGTCACCTGCCCGGCCATGCCGTACTGGCTCGTCAGTTTAGCCATAGTCTCCACAAATCGGGACTGGTCATCATCGGTCTCATCGCAGTGAATATCCACAGGCTTATGATACCGAGCGGCCAGTTGAAACGCATACTCCACGTCACGGATGCCATCCTCTCTGGTCCATTCATAGTGGGGAATGCCGCCGACGGCGTCCGCTCCGAGGCGCATGGCTTCCTCTATCAGGAGGGGACCGTCGGGAAAACAGAAGATGCCGTCCTGGGGGAAGGCCACCAGTTGCAGGGTCACCCAGGGGCGTACTTTCTCCCGCACTTTGATCAGTGCCCGCAACGCCGTAAGATCTGGATCACAAATATCGACATGAGAGCGGATTTTCAATACGCCATGTCCTACATGCCACCGGATCGCCTCCTCAGCACGCGCTATGACGTCTTCCTCAGTCAAATAGGGCTTGCGCTGCCCCCACCGCTCAATGCCTTCGATGAGGGTCCCGCTGTGATTGGGAGACGGGAAGCCTTCTGTCAGCGCCGCATCCAAGTGTACATGAGCGTCAACCAGAGCGGGAACCATCAACCCCCCCTCGGCATCAATGTCCGCCACAAAGCTCTCTTGCGCCCTCCCCACCTGCATAATTTTCCCCTGTTCGATCGTGACCTGCACCAGGCCGCTGTCAGACCCCACCCGGACATTCTTGATTCTCAGTGCACCGCTGGCGTTTCCCATGTTCTGACCCCTTTCCCGTGTCAATGCGGATCATTCAACAACTTGAAACGCAACCCAAAAAATCTGCGTCTTGTGGCTAAACATATTGCGCTCCAGGCAATACTCCCCTTTATTGGCTACCCCAAACCTGGTTCCGCTGTGACGCAAGGCAGGAGAGCACCGGAAAGATAGCGGCAGGCGCAAGAAGCTCAGCTCTTGATTTTATTTCGGTCTGAGCTGAATTTACTGTCGCCCCGCACAAAGTCCTTGATACCCCCCGTTCCGCCATTCCGTGGGGGCACAGCTTTTGGCATACCCGGCGCTAAACCTCACGGCCGGCGTCTGCGGTTACTGCCGGCGGTGTCCATAAGGCTATTGGCACCAAGTGCTATGATCTGTTATCATACGCTCGCTGCCATATCCTATCCCCTCCTAAAAATGGCTTTTATTCCCACATGTGCCTAATTCTAAGCATAAGCGACATATTTGTGTTCCACTGCCTGTCATTGCCAATATTGGCATATTATTCACTCTGGCATCGAATGACAAAATCAACGGTTTTTCGTATAGTTTCGGCGACTCCACGACGCCGAATCGTAATTATTCAATTACGTACGGGGGATTACTGGGATGTAATCCAGGGTGAATCTGCCGTGACATCGGCAGTAGGGCTCCTTCAGCCCGAACCAGCGAACTAACCTCGAAGGCAATACCCGAAGGAAGGGAGCCTATTTCTTGAATCTATCACCGTCAAAGAAGATTGCTGCAGGTATTGCTGCCGGCTTATTGAGTTTGCCCATAGTCTTTGGACTGTCCGCATCGTCTCATTCATCATCCGCGCACTTAGGCTTCGCTTCGGCTAAATCTAGCGCCAGTCCCCGGTTTCTGTCCGCCCGCACCATCACGGTCCAGCCCGGTGACACGCTGAGCAGCATCGCCTCGCAATTTCACACTACCGTGTCCGCCCTGGCCAGCTTAAACCACATCGCCAATCCCAACCAAATACGGGTGGGCCAAGTGCTGGCCTTAGCGGCCGGATCAAGCGGCGGCTCCGCGGTAGCGAGTGTTGGTCTGCCGTTCACCGCATCCCGTTCCGCCTACACCGTACAGGCAGGCAACACACTCGGCGGCATCGCCTCTCAGTTCCATGTTTCTGTCTCTCAGCTGATGTCATGGAACCACTTGTCCAACCCCAACCTCATCAGCGTCGGACAGGTGCTGGTAATCGGCGGCGGAAGCTCGCAGTCAGCGCCGGCGGCAGTCAGCACGGCTCCCGCAGCAGGCAGCCGCTATGTCGTAGAACCCGGCAATACATTGGCGGGTATTGCGCAACAATTCGGACTTTCATGGCAAACCCTTGCCTCTTTTAATCACATAGGCAACCCCAATGCGCTGGAGGTCGGGCAGGTGCTAGCTATTCCTTCCGGCTCGCAGGCGTCAACGACCGCCACGGCAGACCTGCCCGTGCAAAACCCTTCCGTGAGTTTTGGACAAGCTATTGTCCAGACCGCTGAACACAACCTGGGCGTCCCTTACGTCTGGGGCGGAACGTCCCCGGCTACAGGGTTTGATTGTTCAGGTCTGGTGCAGTATGTCTTCCGGCAAAACGGAATTCCCATGCCCCGCACTAGCTGGGCACAATATTCATATGTAACAAAAATTCCGGAGTCACAGTTGCAGCCCGGAGATCTTGTCTTTTTCAGCACGGCCGGGGCAGGCGCTTCCCATGTTGGAATTTACATTGGCTCCGATCCATCGCTCGGTTACTCGCAAGCTTTTATTCAAGCCCCCGAACCCGGTCAGACCGTCATGATTGCCAATCTTGACGATCCTTTTTATGTGAGCCACTATTACGGAGCAGGAGTAGTCAGTCAGTAATACGGCCGGCATAATAAAAGAGAGGACACAGGTCCTCTCTTTTATTGTGCAAGCTGTCACCCATGGGGCCGCCGTGGCGTTATTTCTCCAGAAGGGGGAACCTCAATCTATGCAATTCAATCAGGTCGTCCTGATCGGCCAGGGGGTACTGACTCCTTGGATGAAACCGGACGAAAATTTGCTCCTGCATCATGCCGTCATGGACCCGCAAGAGAACGCATGGCACGTCGTCTATACGGTCTCCCGAGGCGAAGACCGCGTCTACTATCATATCGTCATGGATGGGCAGGGAAATATTCACCGCCTGAGCGAGGAAATGGAACCATAAACCGGAGAATGAAGGCTGCGCAGGTCAGCAGGGCCATTATTAATCGACATAGCCGACGGTGCCCTGCAGCGCTTTGAGAATTCGTTCATAGTGCCCGGGGTGGAATTCCTCAGGCCGTGGCAGCTCGCCAGGCTTGCACCAGACAACTTCAAGCACTTCCTCCGGCTGCGGGTTCAGCGTCCCTCCGGCGAATTGTCCCCGGACGACCACATGGTAAAGGTGGTGCGCAGTGACGCGCCGGTCCATCCAGTTGTCAAAAACCCCCACCAAATTGTCGACACTCATCACAATTCCAGTTTCCTCCGAAACCTCGCGCCGCACCGCCTCACTAGGAGCCTCTCCGAGCTCCACCGCCCCACCCGGCAGAGCCCATTGTCCCGTGTCGCCGCGCCGGATCAGCAAAATATCGGAGTCCCGAAATACCGCGCCATCCACCCCCACCTTCGGTGTCACCGGAGTAATACGGCTCAACGGCGGAACATCCGCCGGGAGAACCCGTAAAGTTCTGGCCATTTCCTCAATACGCGCGTACCGCTTCTTATCATATGTATTGTTCGCATAATGCTGTCCATCCAGTGACAGCGCCTCGAGAATCTCCGCAATCCGTGCCGGCGTCAATGGCTTTTCTGGTCGATTCACACAGCCGCCCTCCCTTCTCACATTGCAGAGGCACCATGGATCTAGTGCTTCACGCACCCAAGTCCAAGCGGTCATGCTCCCCCTCTCTTATGCCCGGGTCGCTGAAAACATCTTGGCGCTCTCGAACACGCGCTCCAGTGTACGCAGACTGTCAGGAAGTGTGACGAGATACGTCCCCGCATCCCGCCAGACGCGGTATTCAGTCGAATCTGCATCATACTGCAGCGCGTGGGCTACAAAAACCTCGGCGTACGTTTTAGGACACTGTCCGCGGTTTTTCATCCGCATAAACAACCCCGCTGGCATGCGGCCAATAATGCCCACCGCAATCACCTCCGCGCCTTCGCACGTCTTCACGCTCATATCCCAATAGACATAACCCCGCTCCACCCGTAAAGGCTCCTGCGCACATGCTGCCAGCATAGGCCGACACCTCCCCACTCAATGAATACAAATTTTCGACATTCAAGAAGAATATTCCTGCTTATCAGCTGCGTGGTCAGAATTTTTTTGAATCGCGTCGCACACGGTGCTACGAGGGCCGCACTTCCAGCAAAATATTGGCGCTGACCACCTTGCTATCGGCATGGCAGATCCAGGCCTCATCAATTTCCAGCTCCATGATTTCCGGCACCTCATCCACCAGGCGGGATACCCGCAAGAAGAACTCCGTTAAAACCTCCGCACAAAACGGCGCTGTCTGCCGGCCTTTCAATAAAGACTGGGCAAAAGCCGCCGCGTCACGGTCGGTCAGGGGAATAAGGCGGCTGTGGCTGGACGCCTCCTTAGAAGCCGCCGTGGCGGTTAAAATGGGGCCAAACAGCGGGTCCATATGGGAACGCACACCCAGGCGGCAAAATCCCTGGTCCTGCTCGGTCAGGGCCAGTTGGCTTCTCAGGCCCACAAGGTCCAGCAGCTGGCTGGCCCTGACCGGCCCAATCCATGAGGATTCCCGGGCGCTCTGCCAGCTCTGCGCCAGGGCCCTCGCCTCTTCGAGATGGGTATCAGCCAGATCCGGCAGCCTGCCCAGCGGCTGTCTTTGGTATTCAGCGTACCGCGTCAGCTGTCCAAGCGCCCGTACCGCCAGTTCAGGGAAAGGGTAGACGGGGATGCGGAAACTGCTGCCGGCGATGTAGTCGATCGGCCCGTGCCCCATCATCAGGAAATTGGCCAGCACCGGCTTTGGGAGCCCGCACTTCTCCACAGCCTGGCGGATCGCATCGGAGACTCCTTGCGCTTCCGAAATTCCGACGGGGATGAACAGGACAATGACCGCATCCACTGACGGGTCAACCAGTGCCGCGCTCAAGTCATCATAATAGCGCTGGCCCAGTGCATCAAAGCCAAGATCCACAGGCGGCCCCGCCAGTTGCAGGCCCACCGCTTCGATGGCGTCGACCGTAATCACAGCAGCTCCCGCGGCATTGGTAATGACCCGGACGCGGTTGCCATGGGGGAGCGGCACCGCGCCCAGCAGGGCGGCAATATCGAACAACTCCTGCAGAGTGTCGGCACGGATGATCCCCGTCTGGTGAAATAGGGCCTGCACCGCGATTTCATCGCCAAGGCTCTGCTGGCGGGACTCCGCCCCAAAAGCGGAATCCATGGTCCGCGCACTCTTGACTGCCAGGATCGGCTTGCGTTGAGATAGGCGGCGGGCAATGCGGGAAAATTTGCGGGGGTTGCCAAAGGATTCCAGGTAGAGCAGAATCATCGCGGTCGCTGGGTCATCCTCCCAATATTGCAGCAGGTCATTGGAAGATACATCCGCTTTGTTGCCCGTGCTGGCAAAGCTGGAAACGCCGACTCCCATCCGGGAGGCATAATCCAGGATCGCGATGCCCAGCGCTCCTGACTGGCTGGCAATGGCCACCTTCCCGGATGGCGGCAGCGCTGGCGCAAAACTGGCGTTCAGCTGTTTTTCTGGATGGGTGTTGAGCAAACCCAGAGAATTCGGACCCACGAGCCGGATTCCGTGCCGCCGCAGCTTGGCCGTAATCTCCTGCTCCAGGGTGGCGCCTTCCTCATCTTTGTCGGAAAAACCAGCCGACGTGATCAGAACCGCCTTCACCCCAGCTTCGATGCAGTCATCCACCACGCTTTGAACTTGGTCCCGGGCCACCACAATAACCGCCAGGTCCACGGCATCGGGCACATCTTGTACTGAAGGGTACGCCCTCACCCCCAGGACAGCTTTGGCACTGGAATTAACGGGATAGACGACGCCGTTGAAAGGGCCGGCGAGGACATGGCTCAGCAGCAGGTGGCCCAGGCGGTGGGAGTCGCGCGATGCCCCCACCACTGCAACTACCGCGGGTTCAAAAAAGGGCCGCAGGGAGGCGGCGGTCGCCAATTTTTCCCGGGTCTCCTGCAGGGCATGGGTTCTCTCCGTCTGCTGAAGCGGCAACACGAGGTGAATCACCCCGGACTCCTGCTTTTCGTGGACTTCATACCCGCTGTCCTGGAAAACACGCAGCATCCGCCGGTTATCACTTAACACGTAGGCCTCAAACTGCTTCAGCCCCCGCCGCCACGCGATCTGCGCCAGATGCTCCAAAAGCAGGGTCCCAAGGCCCCGCCCTTGGATCCGGTCGTCAACAAAAAAAGCCACTTCCGCCGTCGCGTCCCCAATCATAATGTAGTGCCCGATTCCCAAAACCTGGTCCTGACTGACACAGATGAGAGATTTTCCCTTCCCCTCACTGAGGATCATCCGGTCAATGTCCTGTTCCCCGACTTCCTTGATCATGTGAAAAAACCGGAAATACAAATCATCTGCCGACGCGTGCCGAAAGAGCTCGTGAAGCATAGCTCTGTCCTGCGCGGTGTCCTCCGCTTCACGCAGATCGGCCACCCGGCCGTCGCGAAGAATTATCCTGGCCAGAGCTCCCATCCCCTTCCCGTCCCCGTTGCTTATGATTATATTACGCCGGGGTTCTCAACAGGGACCGTGCTACCCTATAATAAGAGGAAAAATGAATGGATGCGGTGACGACGGAGCTCGCAAAGTTTATTTACACGGAAGAATACAGCCAGTATGATTTTGGGGCGACGCACCCTTTTAATCCTGTCCGCCTGAGGTCGACCAAGAGCCTGATTGACAGTCTGGATCTTGTCCATTCGGACCAGCTGGTGGCGCCTGGTCCCGCCAGTGCCGAAGAGCTTGGGTGGGCGCACCAAGCGTCCTATATCGCTATGGTCCAGCAGTTTCTCACCGCCGCCGACATCACCAATGCAACCCTTCTCAGCAGGGCCGCGCTTTACGGTCTGGGAACCGAGGATGACCCGGTATTTCCCGGCATGCACGACGCAGCCCGCCTCGCTGTAGGGGGAACCCTTGCGGCCGCGAAAGAAATCGCCTCAGGTTCTGCTTCCCACGCGCTCAACCTGGCCGGCGGGTTGCATCATGCCAAAGCGGCCCAGGCCTCAGGATTTTGCATTTACAACGACCTCACCGTAGCCATCAAGTGGCTGCGGGCCCATACAGACTGGCGCATCGCCTATGTGGATACCGACGCCCACCATGGGGACGGGGTGCAGCAGGCCTTCTATGATGACCCTGACGTACTGACGATTTCGTTTCACGAAACCGGGCAGTACCTGTTCCCCGGCACCGGCAGCGCTGAGGAGACCGGAACCGGACTGGGCAAGGGCTACGCCATCAATGTTCCCCTGCGCCCGTACACTGACGACCACTCATGGCTCGAATGCATTGAGCGCATCGTCCCCTCTGCCCTGCAGCGTTTTCAGCCGGACATCCTGATTAGCCAGCATGGCTGCGACGGACATTACTGGGACCCCCTCACCGACTTGTTTGCGACGACCTATTTTTACTGGAAGGTGCCCTCCCTGATCCACCAGTGGGCCCATGCCTACGCCCATGACCGCTGGCTGGCCGTGGGCGGCGGAGGCTACGAGATTTGGCGCGTGGTTCCCCGCGCCTGGACCTTGCTGTGGGCGGAAATGGCCCACCGTCCGCTGGCACAGGACGCAGCGGTCCCCCCGTCGTGGATCGCGCAGTGGCAGTCCTATTCTGCACCTCCCCTGCCCCTGGAATTTGTCGACAACCCTGCAGCGTTTCCACCCGTTGCCCAGTCCTTTGCTATAGCCCAGCAAAATCGGGAAACGGTCGACCGGTTAAAGCACCTCATCTCCTGGCTGTAAAGCAATCCTGCCTTGTTCAGCCTAATTCAGAAAATATCAGCAAAATAATTTACTAAAAGGCCTGTATCTTGCGTTGCTTTTCTGTGATCCATGCTATAATGTATTTAAAGAAATGTGAACTAGTTCACAAGGAGGCTGTTTTTCATGAAGAATACATCAAGTGAAGTGCTTTGCCCAGTCTGCCGCCGCTATCCGGTTCGCTACCAGACGTTAAAACTTACTGGCGATGTGTACGCGATCTGCGATAACTACCCGGAGTGCTCGTACGTCAGCCGTTTAGACAATCCTGCCCGCGACCACGCTGCCATGCAGCCGTCCGCTTAAAGCGGTGTCCCATGCGGTTATCCCATAATCACGTAAAATTGCCCATCCCGAACTCTCTTGCTTGCAGAGAAAGTTCGGGATGTTGTCTTGGGCGCCGCAATGCACGGCCAAACCCTCCATATGCGCATCCATCCCTATAGTGAGGACTTATGCCGCATGCGGCATAAGTCCTCTTATGCCGCGTCCACAGTTATGCCGAGTTTCCCGGCGCAAGGAAGGGATAGCGCCATTACTTAGCGAAACCCTTCGGCATAACTTTATAGATTGCGGTCTTTGTTGATCGCAATCTCTGAAGGTTAAGGAGGGTGTTGGTATCTATGGGTAAATTACTAGGAACACATGTTGATGGACCACTCGCAAACTACACAGCAGGGTTCATGGCGGCCTTAAAGGATCAAGGGTTCGCCGATTGGTCTGCTACATCGTATCAAGGGTTGATGGCCCATTTGAGCCGTTGGTTAGTGCAACATGAGTGGCGTCTGTGTGATTTAACGTCACCTCGTATTGAGGATTTCGTCGCCGAACGGCGAGGCCTGGGGTATGCCAAGGGCCGCTCGACTCAGGGAATGGTTGGCGTATTGGTGGCTTACCTGCGGGCAATTGGTGTCATTCCATCCGAGGAACCGATCATCCCTTATACCCTTCAGGATTACGTGGTTCAGGCATTCACCATGTATTTATCCCAGCAACGCGGGCTCGCGGATGCGACCATTATCCGGTATCAAGCCGTAGTGAAAAAATTTCTCGTTGACATCGAAATTCAGGGTAAGAAGTCCTCATTGGCCCTGATCGTTCGTACTGAACAAGTCCATCAATTTCTTCAGGTGCAGATGACATCATTGCGGCCTGGTTCATTCCATAATGTGGTCGTGGCGTTACGGAGTTTCTTCCGCTTTGCCTTCGTTCAGGAATGGATATTGCAGTCTA
>DAIDDL010000169.1 GCA_027309085.1 Sulfobacillus sp. | reverse complement strand
ATCTCGATGATGGAGATATCGAAGGTGCCGCCACCCAGGTCATAGACCGAGATCTTGCTGTCGCCGGGCTTCTTGTCTTCACCAAAAGCCAGCGCCGCCGCAGTCGGCTCATTGATAATGCGCTTGACCTCCAGACCGGCGATACGACCCGCATCCTTGGTCGCCTGACGCTGCGCGTCATTAAAGTAGGCAGGCACGGTGATGACCGCTTCGCTGACCTTTTCGCCAAGATAATCTTCGGCTGTCTTCTTCATGGCCGCTTCACCCACCAACACTTCGCCCTCTTCGGTGATAGCGACGATGGACGGCGTGGTACGCTTACCTTCGCTGTTCTCAATCACCTTGACCTTATCGCCTTCCATCACGGCGACGCAGGAGTTGGTGGTTCCCAAATCGATTCCTATTACTTTTGCCATTTTATCATCTCCTGAATATGCAAAACCTGTCTGGTGTGCGTTGTGTTATTCTGCCGCTTTAGGTGCTTTGGAAACGGAAACCATGGATGGTCGCAAC
>DAIDDL010000168.1 GCA_027309085.1 Sulfobacillus sp. | reverse complement strand
ACCGTTGTCCGGTAATCCACCGTATCCGTGCGGCTCGTCCCAAACACCCGGGGATGGTGCGTAATCGGGGTGCCATCGGGAGCAAACGGCGTGACCGTATGGGCTCCGATTTGAATCCGGAGCTCTTGCCCCGCATATTCCGGCGCAGTAGAATACCAATGGAGACCATCCACCCGTACTTTGCCGTAGCCATCCGCGAGAGCGCGCGTAAAGCGTACGGCCGCCATGGGTTGCCGCGGCAAGGCCCGCAAAGCGGGCCGTTCGGTTTGCCATAAGGCGGCAATCGTGGCGCCTTTTTTGTAATGGCGCCGATCCCAATCCGCTTCACACTGCCCGAAGGCCGCCTGATTCCGCTGCACGAGGTCGCCCAATTCCCACACGGGCACAAAAAAGTGCCGTCGCACATACCCCACTTTATTTTCGACATTCCCCTTTTCATACCCCGCATAGGGATTACAAAATGTCGTTTCGAACCCGTAGTGGGTTTGAAAACGCTTGAACAACTCGGCCATCTGAATGTGGTCCCCC
>DAIDDL010000167.1 GCA_027309085.1 Sulfobacillus sp. | reverse complement strand
CGACAAACACCTGCACATGGCGCCCCGCGCCCAGGACATTATCGTGCCCGGAGACACGGTCATTCTCGTCCAAGTCGATGAGGACTCTCCGCCAATCGCCTGAGATTGGCCGTAGTGTAGTATTGCTCGTGATCGCGGCCAAGATCGCATCGTCCATGACCGCCAACGCTTCAACGCGGGCCGAGCCTTTTGAGCACTCAAATCCGTGAAAGTAAATGGGACGCGAACAACATCACCCGGCTTAATGCCCCCCAGCATTCGTTCGCGCCTCCGCCGAGGTCTCCGGGGCACTTGCCCGTAACGCCCCCCTACTTGTTGCCTTCCCGAACTTTCGACCCAGTCGGCCCTCGGACTATACTCTGCCGAAGCTCAATCACTTTACCCCGAAGGATTACGGCCTGGACGCCGCTTGGGTTTACGGTAGAGTAGGAGGGGTTCTTGCGAACCCCGTGGTAGGTAAAGGGGAGCCTCGGGGCTTGGCCGTGGTGGCGAGTTTCCCTTGAGCGTCCCCGGTAGGTAAAGGGGAGCCTCGGG
>DAIDDL010000166.1 GCA_027309085.1 Sulfobacillus sp. | reverse complement strand
CCCCACGGAACCCAGCGTGCGGATTTCCCGCACTGAGCTCTTCAGCCATGGATTCACAGAATCGCGTAGTGTTGCAAGTCCTGATAGGAGATGAACATCTGAGGACGCTTAAGGGCTTTCTCTGCTATTCGTTCCAATCCTGTTGGCATGGCTCGGTATCTCCTTCCATTGCATGAAGGCCGGTGTTCTCCCATTGTATGGAGCCCCTGCTGCCTGAGAACGATTCCACAACTGCTGGCCGCTTCCCCATGTACGTGGCTTTCCCACGCGCCGAGTACTATCAGCCAGTCCGACTTCCGGCCAGCCGTCACGAGGTCCTTGCTTTGCGAGGCTTGTTCCCCGTTATCCCGCCGTAGGCGGGAAGCCGACCGGCTCTCCCTTGTTCCCAAGGGGCCCCTTGGGTGCATGCCGTAGGTACGAACCCCGGAAGTCTCCGCACTTCCCTCGCCAACACGGAAAGTGGGATACTGTCTTCTCCACAGAGGGATAAGATCGACGACTTCGACCACGTTCGATTTCGGGGCTAGTGGTCCTCTTG
>DAIDDL010000165.1 GCA_027309085.1 Sulfobacillus sp. | reverse complement strand
CGGCACCCACCGGTTCATCCCGTGCAGCCCCAGCAGAAAGAACTGGCTGAACGTCAGGTTGAAGGCCAGGAACGTGATAATCGCCAGCGTCTTCCCCCAGGTCTCGTTGAACGTCCGCCCCGACAGTTTCGGCAGCCAGTAATACATCGCCCCGAACCCGCTGAAGACCATCGACCCGATAATCGTGTAGTGGAAATGCCCTACCACGAAAAACGTGTCGTGCAGCTGCAAGTTCACGATCGGGTCCGCCAGAAACACCCCGGTCATCCCTCCGATGAGGAAGTTGAACATGCTCATCAGAATCCACAGCATCGGCGTATTCAGCCGCACCTTCGATTTCCACAGCGTCCCGATCGCCGACATGTAGGCGAATCCCGTCGGAATCGAAATCATCTCCGTGAAGAACGAGAACGGCAGGATCTCGCTGTTGCGCAGGTTGGTGAACATGTGGTGCGCCCACACCAGCCCGGACAGCATCATCACGAACACCAGCCCGATGACCGCCCACTGCCGCCCAAACAGCGACTTCTGCGCCATCACCGGAATA
>DAIDDL010000164.1 GCA_027309085.1 Sulfobacillus sp. | reverse complement strand
TCTGGTCTGAGGTGCAGATGGCGGCCAGTTTTCTCGATCGTTTGCAGGGTTTGCTGGGCAAGGCCGAACTCTCTAGTCAGCAGGGGTTGTTGCTGACTGCTTGCGGGAGTGTACCAGGGCTGCGGCATGTTCGCTCCTACACGTTTGTTTTGTTGATGGAAAGCTCAGAATATTAAGCCTTGAGGAATGAGGCACAATAATTCTTTCGCGTATTCAACAAGGTATGGAGCGTCGGGGGCATCTAGAATAATGCCAAATCAACGGGTTACAGAAGACTTTGCCGGAGCCCTGGTGGTGTTGGGCGATGGCCAGCATTTCCAGATCATTAGATGGCAATGTCGTGTAGGCTACGGCTTGCCTAGACCATGCCAAAAATCTGCCTAAGTCACGGTTGTCAGGTAGCAAAAAATCCTTTCTTCCAGCTTTTGGAAGCACATCCCAAGCATCATCCGCTTGGCCTCGGAATAAAAACGCGAATCCTTCTTGGCTACGATAGCCGCGAAATACTACGTGAAGCATATCAAGGTGTTCGAGTGTAATTATTCTGGGTCCCATGATG
>DAIDDL010000163.1 GCA_027309085.1 Sulfobacillus sp. | reverse complement strand
TACGGAAGAGCAACTGGGCTCCCGTCCGGTCCAACGGCACATAGCCAAACTCATCTAAAATGAGCAATTCCGCGCGTTGCAGGTCTTTTAGCAAGCGTTCTAACGTCCCCGCCCGTTGCGCTTCACTCAAGCGGACCACGAGATCGGTCACCGTAAAGAAGCGGACGATCCGTCCGCGTTCACAGGCTTGCCAGCCCAAGGCCGTTCCCAAGTGAGTTTTGCCCGTGCCTACGGGGCCGTACAGCACGAGATTATGCCGCGCTTCGATAAAAGCACCCGCTTCTAAATCCTCCCAGGACAGCGTCGAGGGCAGCTGGATATCGCGTCGTTCAAAGCCCGTGAGCGTTTTGACGGCCGGAAATCCTGCCCGGGCCACCAAGCGCGCCCGACGATTCCGGTCCCGGCTCGCCATTTCACTGGCGAACACCGTCAGCAAGAACTGTTCTTGGGCCGCCGGAGCGGCTTCGCACAACGTGACGGCGGTTTGGCTGAAGCTGAAGCGTCGGCAGTACGCGGCGATGGCTTCTCGGCGGCTTTGCCGCTCCTTGTCGATCCTCATACG
>DAIDDL010000162.1 GCA_027309085.1 Sulfobacillus sp. | reverse complement strand
GCGGGGCGCAAAGAAGAGCGCGGACCTGCGGCCTTCAGCCCGCCTCCTTATGGAACGAACGCCCCCAATAGCACCGTAGGGAATCCCCAATCGGTTGCGTTGAGGACCCCTATTCTCGGATGCGAGGCGGATGTCCGGGCGCCTTACTGTGGCTGGCAATGACTGAATTCAGCAAGGTATCATGGACAGCGTGCGTGTAAACGCATCACCGTTTAATGGCTCTCGTCGCAATGTACGTCGGTACATGATACTCGTGTAATCTGCCGCTACCATTGGTATCCTCATAGAGGTCCGTCAACATAAATCCCGCTTTTAATTGTCCGCCGATCTGTTCTTCGAGCGTATGGGAGAATTGAATTCCCAGGTCGTTCTCCATGCACTCCTGATAGAGTCGGTTATCGCGTAAAGGATTAAACGGGAGTGGGGTTTTGAGGGTGGTTTCCTCCTCATCAAATATATAGTTTATGCCGTTGTCCATCCCCGCGATGAGTAAACCGCCTGTCTTCAACACGCGATGACACTCATTCCAAACGTGAAAAACATCTTCGATGTAACAATTTGAA
>DAIDDL010000161.1 GCA_027309085.1 Sulfobacillus sp. | reverse complement strand
AAGCGAGGGCGTTCATACATGACGCTTCGCATTGTGGAGGGAAAGCCATGAACCCATGTGTTCTACCATTCATCTCAGATAGAAGGGTTTTTACTGGTACATCTGCTTTTATGCTGGCATCGTTCATGCTGTTTTTTTGGCAAATCACCACAGATGCAGCGTACGGGCATGTCATTGTAAATGCACCCGCTGCATGTAGGTATCTCAGAGATCACGCCATATCGTCACCGGCGATGAGTGCGTCCGCCCATGTCGCAGAAAAATGGTCTCGGCAGCAAGTCAGATTCTACATTGACGCTCCGCAGACTCTGTTGAGGGTTGCGCATATTCCACATACGCCCTACCTCACTACAATTGTCGGCCAAAAAGCACATTGTGTTGCGGCGACTCCCGAGTGGTTCAAGGGCATGAAACCAGCTGAACAAACCTGGCTATGGATGGTGGCTATCGCCAGCCTGCAACATCCGCACATCTACCACGTCCTTCTGCATTCGGCAGAAAATCCCCCTCAGGGCCTTTTTGCCGGTCTGGAGAAGTGGTACGGGAAAGGCGTTGCCGACCGAAGTATTTTGAAA
>DAIDDL010000160.1 GCA_027309085.1 Sulfobacillus sp. | reverse complement strand
CGCGGGTTAGTCACTCGCCCCTACTCGATCTCGGCCACTTGGCCTTTTCTGGTCCCCTTTTAGTCGGCCATTTACAGGTGTGACACCGATACGGCGATTACTTCGCAATCAGAGGCTAATTGCCTAATTGCCGATACACCCTACGATTTCATGTTTCGGTACATTTCCCTCGGAAAGGGGGAAAGTTCTGGTGATTTGAGCAAAACCGAACTCAATAACCTGACCATTGTAGGATGGAAAGTTGGTGTTGTGCAACACGCATATAGCGAAGGAACGGTTCTCACGGCATCACTGGGCTCTACAGCGGGAAGTAATGCAGTCTATAACGCTAATTCTATTGGTGTGCCCAGTGGAGCCTACCTCTGGTTAGATATCGAAGATTATTCGAGTTCTTCGAATGTCTATGGATTTTGCGAAGCGGTTTTTAACAGCCAATACTTCCCGGCCTTATATTATGGTGCTCCAGGTCTTGATGCGACCCAAGTCGAATACCTTCTGAACAATGTCTACTTTGAAGCGGCTTGGGCGGGATGTGGTGCGCCAACAGGTATTGGCGAAGGAATAAATCAAGGGCCGT